>NZ_CP053435.1:0-676500 GCF_013127955.1 Spirosoma taeanense | reverse complement strand
ATAGTACGACGCCAGTTCCAGCTTACGTCGATCGTTCTGCGCAAATCCTTCTGTCTGGTAGATCACACCCAGGTTATTATACGCTGGTGCATAGGCATTTGCGGCCCGAATGGTCTGTTTGTAATAATACTTGGCTGAGTCTACGTTGGGCGTTATTTTCTGGAAGACATACGCCATAGAAAAATAAGCTTCGCCAAAATTGGGATAGATCCGGGTTGATTCCTGCAGGTGATCGAGCGCCCAGCGGCCGTGCTTATTCGCGGCTGCCAGCGCCGAGTCCATCGCCACCTGACCTTGTTTAACCAACGCCGGTTGTTTTGCGGTCTTCAGCGCATTCTGAATCGAGTCGAGCCGGGCGCGGTCTTTCAGGCCTTTTTCAATCCATTCATTGGCAACGTGCCGCTGCACCTGACAGCTATTGGGTGCGTATGGTAGCGCAGAGTTGAACAGAATGAAGTTGTTTTTCCAGTCCCGGTTACGGTCTACCGTCTTAAACGAATACAAACCAGCCACTACCGCCATCAGGCCAAGCAGCGGAGCGTAACGCACCAGAAGCGGCCGGGCTGGCTGAGTCAGATCTGAACTGACCAATGCCGGTTCGGCTTCAATGGGCTTGCGGACCAGCAGCTTCTGCCCTGCCCAGATAAGAATAAACCCGAAGCCCATAACAGCCGCATAGGTAAAGCGCTCGGCAAAGATGCCGCCCCGGAGCCAGATAAAGCCCAGGCCGGGTGCCATAGTAACAAAGAACCAGAACAGGCCAAATCCCCAGGTTGTCCGTTTAATAAACCCGCGTATGGTCAGATACAGCAGCCCTAACAAAGTGAAAAAGCCCGCCCACGTCATCAGATCACCTTTACCGCCGGTTGGGATCACATTGTAGGAATAATCATACACTAGCGGATGCGGGAACACCAGCAACTGAATGTAATGCAGCAAAAATTTGAACGTAGTCGACTTCTCTGTCTTCAAAATCGCGTAAGGATAGTTGGCCCAGTCTACCGGCGGGTTGCCACTGAGCGTGCCGATCATCAACTTCTTCTGATAGAAAAATAAAGCGGCAACGATCAAGAAGGGCCAGAGACTGATGAGCGATTGCCAGAGATTCCGACGAGCGAACCAGTACTGCATGGCCGGAATCAGGGCCAGACTAACTATGGAAGACTCTTTCGAGAGAAAAGCCAGATACAGCGAAACACAGGCGCCTACAATCCAGCCGACCTGTTTTGTTTCCAGATACCGCCAGTAAGTCAGCAGCATCAGCGAGATAAACAGAAAGCTCAGTACCTCGTCCCGGCCTTTTATGTTGGCCACAATCTCTGTGTGGAGCGGGTGAGCAATGAAGACAAGGCCAATCAGAAACGCCGGAATCGTTTGCTTCGGCAGCCACTTCTGCAGCAGTATACCAACAACCAACCCCGTCAGTGCATACAGCCCCGTGTTGATCATGTGGCTGATGTGCGGATTGTCGCCGAAAAACTCCTGCTCCAGCGCGAACGTAATGAGCGACAGAGGGCGGTAGTAGCCCAGCGAAATATTACTGAAGTGCCAGAACTCAGTCCGGAGCAGGTCCGGAATACCCGCCAGCCCTTTCTTGACGAACAGGTTCTGACCGATGGCCGCAATGTCGTCCAGGGCGTATTCATGACTGAATGTATTGACATACAGAAGGAATCCGAGCAGGGCAAGCAAGACAGGCGGCCACCACTTCACAGCCCGGCTGTCGACAGGCAGGCTGGGCGTTGTGGACGGGCCGGCAGGCTTCGTAGCCGTTGCCCGTACGGGTGGGCGCAGGGTCGTATCAGCCGCGCGAGTCGACCGACTGGTGCTCGGCGTGACGAGAGGTTTGGATACCGGACGAACCGGCCCGGCAGGTTGCTTTTTTTTCGCCATATCAGCAGCTAACGCGCTTGATTTTAGGTCAGTTTCAGATCTACGCCGTTCTTCACTAGGATTAGTAGACCTTCGTTACGTTTTCGTAGTTGTAAAGTTCAGGAAGAATGTCAGCAAAATCAATTGTCATGATTCATCAACTCAAAACTCTCGTTTATCTGGCCGGTCTCAGCGTTCTGCTCAACGGCTGTCTCAGGCCCGTCACGCCCAGAACCTCTACGGGGTCAACGCAGCCAACCCGCGACGATAACCTCGCGCTGGGTAATCCAAGCCGGGCCACGTTGAACGATCCGGACAACTATCTGATGGCAAAATCGACGTATACGCTGTCGTACAGCCGCAAACGGGGTATTGCTAACTGGGTGAGCTGGCACCTGAGTTCGGCCTGGAAAGGCGACAGCCCCCGCACCAACGAGTTTCGGCCTGACCCGACGCTGCCCACGGGCTGGTATGCGGCTAAAACCTCCGACTACACCCATACCGGTTTCGACCGTGGCCACCTGTGCCCATCCGATGACCGGGATGGATCGGCAGAAGACAATGCGGCTACCTTTCTGCTAACCAACATCGTGCCACAGGCGCCACGCCATAACCGCGAGGTCTGGAAATATCTGGAAGAATATGAGCGGCATCTTGTAGCAAACGGCAATGAGGTCTATGTCATTGCCGGAACGTATGGCGTGGGCGGCACGGGGCAGAACGGACCGGCTTCTGCGCTGGCCGGTGGCAAACTGACCGTACCGGCTTCACTCTGGAAGATTATCGTGGTTCTGCCTACGGGTTCGGACGACGTAAGCCGCATTTCGACTAATACACGCGTCATTGCGGTCAATATCCCCAACGTTCAGTCGGCGGCCGACAAGCCCTGGAACGCTTACGTTACGAGTATAGATTTGCTGGAAAACCAGACTGGCTACGACTTTCTGTCGAACGTTTCGGCGGATGTACAGCGCATTATCGAAGCGCGGGTGGACGGCGGGAATAGCTAAACCCGTTGCAGACTTGGCTCAGCTACGCCGACCGGAATCCGCTGCGTGCGTTGACGCAGGAGGGCGATGGCATCGTTTTCATCCGTGAAGGTATCGTTGAGATTAACCATGTGCTTGGCCAGCTTGTCGTATCGGCCACGCATCAGCAGGAAAAATACCTGCAGGAAATCCAGCCCGTCGAAGATAATGGCGCGGTTCTGCGCGTATTTGTCGATGGTTTTCAGGAAGAACGTAGGGTGCTCTGTCCAGTGCATCGCAGGCCGGATGTGGTGGCTGATGTGATAGCCATCGTTCCAGCACTTTTTGTTGTAGTTAACGTTGATGCACGTAATGCTGTTTTTGTAGGCATTACCCGGGTCTTCGGCATCTACGAATGCGTGCTGCGTCCAGTTGCCCAGCATAGCAATGAAGCGATAGATGAAAAGCGGAAAAATGAATACCAGCACCGTAGCGGGCCAGCTGACAAAGCAAAGAGCAATGCAGACCGCAGCAAACGTCAGTTCGCCAATCAGGGCACGTCGGGCGAGTTTGGAGCGGTTTTTCCAGTGCAGGTATTTCAGCAGATCATGAACGCCCCGCACAAAAAACTGCCCGAAATAAGCCAGAAAACTCCGGAAACTGTCGCGCTGAAACGTCATCGTGCTGCTTTCGTCATCTTCGAGATTGTTTTCGGGATGGTGCATCCCGATGTGATGGCTGTAGTAAGTTTCGGGCGTATGGCCAAAGAACGGAGCCAGTACCCACGGCAGGTAATTATTTAGCCAGGTGTGCTCCGGTTTGAAAAACTGCCGGTGGCTCGTACAGTGCAGCATTAACCCAAACGGCCCTTTAAATACAAAATTGCTGACGTAAAAATGAACGGCGGCTACGGCCCACCAGGCCCAGCCCGTCAGAAACGGCATAAACAGCAGTACACTCAGGGGAATCAACACCAGGCTGATGCGAATCGTCAGATACACAAACGGCAGATCACGTTCGTCTTTAATATAACCCAGAAAAAACTGGTCCAGCCTGGAGTAAGTCCGTCCAGAAAAGGTCGGGTCATTAATGATGCCAAGTGCCTTCATACAGCAGCACGGTGATTATAGGGTTAAAAAAACGGGTTCGGGCAGTTTCGATTGCCCCTGAACGACAATCGAAACTGCCCGAACCCGTAAACATATATTAAATAACGTATAAACCACTATTTGAATGACGACTACCGTCGAAAATTTATTTTTTCGCGACGGCGTGCCCCCCAAACTCGTTCCGCAAGGCGGCAACAACTTTCCCCGTGAAGGTATCATCCTGCAGCGAGCGGTAACGCATAATAAGCGAAAGTGCAATAACCGGCGTTGGTACACCCAGATCCAGCGCGGTTTCGAGCGTCCACTTGCCTTCACCAGAGGAAAACATCCGCCCCTGAATTTCATCCAGTTTTGCGTCTTTCCGGAACGCCTTTTCGGTCAGTTCCATCAGCCAGCCGCGAATCACAGAGCCGTTACTCCACATATGGGCAACAGCCGCAAAATCGAGCGGAAACTGGCTTTTCTGCAGCACCTCGAACCCTTCGGCAATAGACTGCATCATACCGTATTCAATGCCGTTATGAACCATCTTGGTAAAGTGTCCACTGCCGGCTGGCCCGGTGTGCAGGTAGCCCCCCTCGACCGAAAGCTGGCGGAATACTTCGTGCAGTGGTTCAATTACCTCATTGTCACCACCAACCATGGTGCAGGCGCCGTTAAGGGCTCCGCTGATGCCTCCGCTGGTGCCACAGTCCAGAAAACCAATGCCTTTTTCTTTTAAGTATTTATAGCGCCGAAGTGAGTCCTGATAGTGCGAGTTACCACCATCAATGACCACGTCGCCGGGCTGCATTATAGCCAGCAACTGTTCAATTACGTTATCAACCAGTGGGCCGGCGGGTATCATCAGCCATAAAATCCGTTTCTCGGGAAGCGCCTGATACAGGTCCTGCAGTGAGTTAACGCCCTGCGCTCCTTCGCTTTTTATCGCTTCAACTAAGGTTTCGTTAATGTCATAACCAACAACAGTGTGGCCGTGGCGGACTAAGTTGCTAACGAGGTTATACCCCATTTTACCTAAGCCAATAAATCCAATGTGCATAACGATCAATGATTTGAGCGGTCAAATTGGTGATTTTTTCCGAAACCCCGACCCGCTGTCTGGATTGAATTTAGCAGAACGGTCAAATTAACCACCGGGCTATCGACAGTTCTGCTTCTGTCCTTTAGTAAGTTGAACTCCCCTACCGGTGATTTGTTAGCGGCTCACATCACTTCTTTTTAGCATGGTCTGTCCAAGCCAGATCACACCTACGCCGAGAAGCGCGCCCGCAAAGTCGGCAATTACGTCTTCTACGTCACCCGACCGGCGAATGGGTAGCGTATACTGCAATACCTCGATGATGATGCCGAATGCCAGGCCGGCCAGCAATACACGGATTGCTCCGGCCCGATCGGGCCAGTTGGTGCGCCCTCCTGGCCGGGCCAGCATCCAGAGCACACTAAACAGAACGAAAATAACGACGTGCATCAACTTATCATGCCAGGCCATAATCCGGGGTACTTTAGGACCCGGCAATAAACAGCCCCATAACATAATGAGTGTCCAGGCGATAGCAGCAGCCCGGCGTAGTGTCGGATTATTCATGGTGTAGTAGTTTATGAACGAAACGATTCCTCAAGAACTCAGTCGGCCGTTAAGGGTACCCGGCGAATTCAGATCAGCGGCTCACGTGCAGCCGATTGACAGTCAGCAGCAGAAAAAAAATGATTAGACTTAGCAAATAAACAAGATTACGGGAGTCGATCAGACCCCGGCCGAGAGCCCGGTACTGTTCGTCCAGCGCAAAATACGATAGATAATAGCCAAGGCCGCCCACGGCGCTTAACCCCGCCAGGGCACCTAACCCTACATAAAGCAGAAAGCAGAAAAACACCCCCAGCACGAAAGCCACCACCTGATTGTCGTTGAGCGAGGATGCCCACAGGCCAATGGCGACAAACACTCCCCCTAATAGCAACAGCCCGATATAGGAGCCAAACACCCCGGCCGAGTCAATATTGCCGACGGGAGAACCGAGTTGATAGAGCGTAAAATAATACAGCAGTGTGGGCAGGAGCGTCAGCGCAACCAGCAGCCAGCTCGCCAGGAACTTACCCACAACTACGCTCCACCGGCTCACAGGTTTGGTAAGCAGCCATTCGAGGGTGCCCGCTCGCCGTTCGTCGGCAATGGAACGCATCGTTACGGCCGGCACCAGAAACAGCATGACGTAGGGCGTCAGGTTGAAAAACGTGCCCATATCGGCATAGCCGTTTTCGAGCAGACTCGTATCGGGAAAAACCCATAAGAGCAACCCTACCGCCGTCAGGAACACGGCCATGATGATGTAGGCAATGGGCGACGAGAAGAATTGATTAATTTCTTTGCGAAAAATAGCCAGCACGTTCTTGGTAATTGGGATAGCAGCAACCGAGCCTACGCAGACCTATCTGCTTCGCTCAGCAAGGAATCTATTTATTCAAACGGAGTGGCCCGGTTCCGGCGCATAAACGCAGCAATAATCAACGAAAAAATAAGTCCGCCGATGGCCGCTCCAATGATCCCAAACACAAACAGCAGACCGGGGCTCTGAAACATCTGTACGACCTGCATCTGCTGATCGATCTGATCGTCCGGAACCCCCCGGTCTTCTAACTGTTCACGGGTTTTCTCAATAACCCGCCCCATGACGCCCGTGTCGATTACGGTCATGTAGAACACCGAGAATAAACTGGATAAGAATCCTGAAACGGCAGCCGTCAGCGTTCCCAGGCTCAGGCCCTGTCCATAGCTCATATAGCCGCCGTTCAGCGTCCGAAAATCACGCATTACCAGTACAATACCAGCAATGCTGAGCGCGTAGGAAACATAGCCCAGTGAGGCATTACCGATGCCATCCGTAAGAAACAGAAATGTTGAGAACAGAATCTGGGCGACACCCAGAATTAACCCCCATTTGAGGGCAACGCGGGCAGTTGAAGGTTCTTCATTCATCGGCAATGGTCTGGACGTATCCGCCCGGTAGGTTTAAACTGGTTTAGACGATAGGAGCCGGTTTGCGGGCTTACTGCAGAACGCTGTAATCCTGCTTACGGAAAATAAGCGAAATAATCAGAACTGGTAGTACAGCCAGGGCCGTTTTTTTCGTCAGCTCATCGGGCAGCAGTACGCCCGGCGTCATGTTGCTTACTTTGCTCCACTGCTCATCGAACGTTTCGGAACCGAACTGATCCGTGATCTGCTTTTTCCCTTCCAACAGCAGCTTCTTTGAGTTCACAACGTACTGCGCAAATACGTCGGGATCGATCTGGGTTACGAACAGGTAAATGAGCCAGCCCGTCACCAGAGCCGCTACGGTATTGAGTACGTAACCAATCGTGAGGCCTTCCCAGAGGTGCAACCGTCCCTGCCCGATGGATTTACGGTAGTACCAAACCGTAGCAATCATGACGATGATGTGGATGCCGTAATCCAGCACCCGGATATTACCAAGAGCCGGTACGCCAACGGCATAAAGCGCCAGGAAGTACAGAAAACATAAAGCACCCGTCAGCAGTCCGGCCAGCAGCGGGATTTTCAGCAGCGGGTGATTGAAGTAAGCGATGATTGCTTTCATGCGTTATGATTAAACTGGCCCTGGTGAATGGTGCCAACCACACGGCCGGTCAGTGTCTGCCCCAGAAAGGGTGAGTTTTTCGATTTAGACAGAGTCCGGCTAAAGGTCCAAGGCTCATCAGGCTGAAAGAGCGTCAGGCTGGCAGACTGTCCTTCGGCGAGCGTTACTGCCGGAAGCCGCAGAATATGCCGGGGCTGCGTAGTGAGTTTGTCAATGAGCTGAGCCAGCGACAAGCCCTGATTATTCGTTCTGACAGCCCCAAAGACGGTTTCAAGGCCGATAATGCCAAACTCGGCCTGGTCGAACTCCAGGTTTTTGCTTTCGGCATCCTGTGGCGTATGGTCCGACACAATGGCGTCGATGGTACCATCGGCCAGACCCGCCCAGAGCGCGGCTACGTCCTCCACTGACCGGAACGGTGGGTTCACTTTCAGGTTTGTGTCAAACCCGGCCAGCGCCGAATCGTCGAACACGAGTTGGTGAACCGCTACGTCGCAGCTAACCGGTAAGCCCTGCGCTTTAGCCTGCCGGATCAACTCTACCGACCGAGCCGAGGAAATGGTCGTAAAATGAAGCGCCGGCCCACGCTTACTCAACCGGCTGGCTGGTGTCTCTGTATCGTTTTCGATCTGCGGATTACCGCTCAGAACGTAATCCAGCAGACGCAGATCCCGTTCAATCATCAGTTCTTCGGCCAGGGCCGGCATTCCCTTTAGCCCCAGGAGCGTGCTTTGAACCCCTTCGTGCATCTGCCCGAAGCGAGTCAGCAGGGTTTCTTCGGGACGGTTGATGAGTAAGCCGTTGATGGGATGCAGGTACTGCAGGGTTTTGAGCAGCAGGTCAGGGTTCTGAAGTGGGTGATGCCCGTCCGAAAAGGCGATGGCTCCGGCATGGTGTAGATCCAGCATCTCCGTAAAGTCTTCTCCGGCGGCTTTTTTCGTGATAGCCGCCACAACGTGTACGCTCACGGGCTGGCCCTCAGACATGCGACGGACATACCCGAGTGTTCCCTTCGCATCGACCACCGGCTGAGTGTTGGGCAGCACGACAATGTCCGTAAAGCCACCGGCCGCAGCTGCCCGGCATACGCTCGTCAGATCTTCCTTATGTTCATAACCGGGGTCCTGCGCCGACACGCGCATATCTACCCAACCGGGCGAAACGTGCAGGTTGTTGGCTTCAATGACGCGAGTACCTTCATCGACAGACAGATTTTGGCCAATTTTCCGAATCAGGCCGTTTTCGATCAGCAGGTCAGCAATCTGTCCATCGAACGAGGAGGTGGAGTCAACAAAGCGAGCGGAACGAATCAGGAATTGCATGGATTGATCCCCGCTTTTCAGGCGAGGGGCCGTGGTAAGTGAGTGTCTAAAAAAAAGGCCCCTGTACCGGAGCCTCTCTACGTTGTTATCAATAAAATCAGGCGCCAACCAACTCCTGATACGCTTCGGCGCTCAACAAGTCATCTTTCTGTCCGGCATCGCTGGGCTTCAGCCGGATGATCCATCCTTCGCCATACGGGTCTTCATTCAGCAGCTGGGGAGTTTTCTCGATAGCCGGATTCAGTTCAAGCACTTCGCCATCAATCGGCAAAAACAGGTCTGAAACGGTTTTGACAGCTTCAACGGAACCAAATACCTCTCCTTTTGAAAGCGACTGGCCAATGGCCGTGATGTCTACGTAAACGATATCGCCCAATTCATGCTGGGCAAAATCCGTAATACCAATCACTGCCGTACCGTCGGCTTCAATCCGTATCCACTCGTGATCCTGCGTATAACTTAGTTCTGCGGGAAAATTCATTGCGGGGCGATTTTTTACAGGCACAAAATACGGAATCCGGGGCCGGATTTGCAAACACGTTCCGGCCCCGAACTGGTCTACTTGGCGGCTACGGCCTGACTCGGTGCGAAGTTAGCCGGCCCCAGCCGATCGTTACTCTGACGCTGGATCATCCATTGCGGATACGGTTTGGCCGTTGCGCTCACTTCGTTGAGGTCTTCCAGCTGCTCGGTAGTCAGGCTCAGCTCGGCCGCTTTGATATTATCGAGAAGCTGATCGGTGTTTTTTGCGCCGATAATGACGCTTGTTACGCCCGGCTGAGCCAGCACCCACGCCAGCGCGATTCGGGCAACCGATACGCCATGGGCTTCGGCAATTGGCTCCATCGCTTCGATGATGTCGTAGGCCTTTTCCTGATCGACGGGCGGAAAGTTAAACTCCAGTCGGCGCGAATCGCCTTCGGGCTTGTTGGTACGGGTGTACTTGCCCGACAGAAAACCACCCGCCAGCGGACTCCAGGGCAGAATAGCCATATGCTGATCCTGCACCATCGGCACAATCTCGTTTTCGAGGTCTCGCCCGGCAATGGAATAATAATTCTGCGTGGAGACAAACTTCGTCCAGCCGTTTTTCTCGGCGATGCCGTTTGCTTTCATCACCTGCCAGGCCGCCAGGTTAGAACAGCCAATGTAGCGGACCTTCCCGCTCCGAACAACGTCTTCCAGCCCCCGCATGGTTTCTTCCAGCGGGGTTATAGGATCGAAACCATGAATCTGGTAGAGATCAACATGATCGAGCTGCAGGCGTTTGAGGCTGCCTTCAATCTGCTGCTGAATCTGCAGACGACCCAAGCCAACCTGGTTTTTGCCTTCGCCCATCCGGCCGCGTACTTTGGTGGCAATCACCAGTTCGTCGCGCGACAGCCCTAAGGTTTTAAGGGCCTGACCCAGCAGCGTTTCCGACTGGCCGAACGAGTACACATTGGCCGTATCAATAAAGTTGATGCCGTTATCAATGGCCGTTTTCACGATATCGTTAACGGCGTCCTGCTGAAGCTGGCCCATTGCCTTCCAATGCCCCTCGCCCCCAAATGTCATTGTACCCAGGCAGATTTCAGAAACCAGTACGCCCGTATTCCCCAGAAAATTGTAGTTCATGGTTTGTTTAGTTGAAGTCTCATAAACTCAACCGGCAAACCGGGGGATTGTTGGCGTATTGGCTTACTCAGCCAGATTAAATTTCACCTGCACCCCGCCCGATGTGGTGGCCCGGCGGAACGAGTTCGAGACGAGCGGATCGTTGAACGTCCGGTCGAAATACAGGTTGAAATTCAACCGGCGGCTGACGATATAACTGACCTGCGGACGTAACTGGAAGTTAACGTTTCCGGCCGTAATGATTTGCTCGGCATCCAGTTTACGCTGGATAGCCCGCGTATCGCGGAAGGTCAGGTTGCAGGAGAACGTCAGATCGTTCTTCAGTTTTTTGTATGCGCCATTGATGCGGAACGGAATCCGGACGTTCTGCCGCGTAAAGCCGACCGATGCCGTCAGGTCTTTGTTGGTCAGCTCGGCCACCTGCGCGTTCGACAGGCTTAGGGCAATGTCGCGGCTCTGGTTGTATTCCAGGCGTCCACTGATGCGGTTCCGCGTCTGGAACTGCACCCCCAGCATGGGCGCAAACTTCTCCGACATGGTGATGGTGCTCATGGCAAACACCGGCACGAACTGCCCCAACTGGTTGACCGCAGCCGCCAGCGGATATCCCTGCACCGCCAGATTGACGTAAGCCGCACCATAATCCAGGTTCGAAATGAAGTTGCCGACGCTGTAGTTGGACGTATAGCTGTGCGTGATCGTAAACGCACTGAACTGTTTCCGGATAAAGCCCAGGCCCGATAGACCATTGTAATCCACTCGCCAATTCGGCAGTGGAAAACTGTAGAACGGCGACAGTTTCGCTTTCTCAATGGGCTGCCCACTATAAGCCGCAAAGAAGGCCGGGATCAATACGTCCTGCGAGGTTTTGGTGTACCGACCACGCGTTTCAGGATTCGCCTGCGTCAGCTTGTCGATGAAGTACTGTCGGTAACTCTCGAAGCGGTCAAAAATAGGCGAGGTGCTGTTACTCCGCAGCCCGATGAATGCGGTTCGGAACGACCAGAACGACATGCTGAACTGGCCGTTTCTAACTGGCGTCTGCGTCTCAAACGGCCCACCCAGCGTGCCTGGCCGGTAATACTCCTGGTACGCATCTGAACGGGTCAGCCGCCATTCGACCTGCATCCGAAAATCCCGGAACGGCTCCAGCGTCGTGCGGGCGTTGAAGTTCTTGGCAATCGTTTGCTGGAAGGCGTTGTTCTGCACGATACTTGGCGATAACCACCCCCGATCAGCGGCCCGGTACTGGATGGTTCGATCCTGACTGCCCAGCACAAATCCCAGCCCCGGCGCGTTGTTCTGAGCCAGACCGAAGAACTTGGGCGTCGGCAGGAAGCCGGGCAAAATTGTCGATTCCTGTACCGTGTAGGAGAAGTTGATACCGCGCACCGTCAATAAAGCCCGTGTGAAGTTTTTGAGGACTTTACTTTCGCTCCGGTCAATCTCTTCAATATCGCCGGGGTTACGGGCAAAGTTTTTGCGAACCGGCGCGGGCGTATTGGCAAAGCGCAGGTACCGGATTTTGTTGTACAACCGAATCAAATCTACCCGTCCCGTCAGTCCCCGCTCCCGGTTATTGCGCAGGATGTTGCCAAACGGTACGTTCGATGAATCGGCAATACCGAACGAATTGGCCTGAAACTGGTAGCCCACGCCGTAAATGGCATCAGCCGCGATCCAGTCCAGCAGCGGAATCTTGTCCAGCGGCAGGCGGTACGTTGCCCGGATATCCTGCACGAAGTTTTTCAGCCGACCGAGGTGTTTGATGCTGTTCAGAATCGAGTCGCGCTTGGCCTGTGAGTTGATGTCGCCCGCCGGTTCGTCGATGACCGAGTTGGCCTGCGCCTTATAAGTCACGACCAGGTTGCGCGTCAGGTTCCACGTCAGATCGTAGTAGCGGTTGAACAGGAAATACTTCTCAAACTGCGGTACGATACCATCCGTTGTCAGGTCCGACGAGCGAAGCTGGGTTTTGATAAAGCTCCGGTCCAGATCGGTCCGGATGGACACCAGCGACGGCAGCAGGGTCAGGTTGAAATCCTTAAGCCAGCGCAGGTACGGGGCTTCGAACGACGCTTTGTTACGGAATGGCTCAAACGCTCGGGGCTGGCCGCTGTAGGTGTATGAAACACCGCCCCGCTGCTGACGCTGCAGGTACTCGTCGGTCAGGATATTGCTGCGTTTAGTGTCGTTGAAGGCATACGTAAAGGCCAGATTTTCAAAATCGTAAAAATGCGACTTGGCGTTTGGCCCCGTCTTGACCTTGCGAACGTTCGAGAAATTGTACCCCCGGCGCGTCGTGTTATCCTGCACGAGTCGGCGGTAGTTACTCCGCTCGGTCAGGTCGTCAATGGCCGACAGTGACTTATCCAGGGGCGTATCCGGATCGAGCGGGTTGAAATGCGGGTCTACGTTCCGATGGTCGTAGTTCACGTAAAGCGGAATCCGGAACCCCCACTTTTCGGGCAGGAATTTATCGACCGCAATCGCCGACGATAGTCCAAACTCAGCGGTTGTTTCGCGGGTACGATCGCCAATGCGGGTTTGTACCCCACCGAAACCAAAGGTCGTAATCCGGCCGGAAGCCGTCACCGTAGCCAGGTCGGCGAGTTTCATATTCAGCGCCCCGATGGCCGCCACGCCCGCGTGCTGATCGTAACCGTTGGCCCGCAGTTCATCGACCCAGATCGTAAACGTTTTTGGCCGTTCGCCATCGCCATTCAATTTGGGGTTGCGCATCCCGATCATGATTGACTGCACTGAACTTAGGTCCGGGTTACCAACCACCGTCAGCCGGTACTTTCCGTTGGCCGACATGAGCGAAAACGGTAACGAAGTTCGGCGGGTTAGCTGCCGGTTACGTTCGGTTTTAAGGTTAATGAGTTCCTCCAGCGCCAGATCGAGCTCGTTGGCAACGGGCCAGACCTGGAGCCGCAGAGCCTCATCATTTTCCGCATCGCCGGTCAGACCGCTGGGCGTCGCCAGGAGCTGCGGAATTTCAATCTCGTAATAGTTATCCGTGTAATCTGTACCGAGCCGCACAAACGCCGACACCTGACCGCTTTCGTTGTCGGGGTTGTGCATGTGGATAAACATCTTGATCGTCTTGCGGAACTGCAGGTCAATGTTCGTATTCCGGAAGGCGCCCCGCGAATCGCCATCGCGCAGGTTCGTTACGCTCATCCGCATGGACTGTTCGTTTAGCTGAACGGTGCTGACCTGCGTATAATCGCGGTCGCGCTGGTAGCCCGGCGGTACGGTATAAATGTATTTGGCCCCACCCTGCACGGATGCCTGCTGGCTGCTGTTTTCTTCGATGTTGACCGTCGAAACCGTAAAGTTAGCGTCGTACGGTTCGGGCACTTCCTGCAAACCGCGCTGGTTCAGATCGCCGGTGTATTTCCGGTACTGGTTGGCTTCCATCTGCAACTGCGCGAAACGCATAACCACGGGCTGCTGGAAGTCGGTCAGGTACATCCGCAGGAAACGAATGGATTTGAACCCATTGATGCTGCCCACCTTCCGCAGGTATTCGCGGATGGGAATTCGGAACTGATACCACGTCACCACCCCGCCCGGCGCTCCTTCCGACTGCACCTGGACCTGATCGACAATGTACCCCTGCCCTACCTGTAGTTTACCGGGACGCAGGTCCAGTTCGTATTCGTAATAGGCTTCGTTATCGTTGATGGTATTATCAATATTCAGGTCTTCAATGTCAGGCAACGTCGTGGATGCGGGTGTCAGGAACTGGTTCGTCGACGTATTCTCGGGGGAGTTGTTCTCCATACCCATATACTGCTTATACCGGGCCACCACGTATTTCTGCTGATCGGCCTCCTCGCCCAGATAGAACTTGAAATCGTCGTTCGACGGGTCCTGCTCAATAGCCGCCAGGGCCGCCGGGTCGGTTACCCGCGTACGTACCGTATTCAGGTAACTCTGGAAAAACTGCTGCTCGGTTTTGGCATTCCGGCTGTCGAGTCCGTCCAGCCCAATATCCTGCCGGTCCCGCGCTCCGCTCTGAAAAGCGTTCGTAACAAACTGCTGCTTGGGCGCTTTTCCCCAGGCTGTCGTTTCAGTGCCCCGAACCCGAACGTTCAGCGTATCGTCATTAACCGGGAAGCCGTTTTCAAATTCATACCGACTGTCCTTCACCACATCCTCCGAAATATCACCGAGGTTAAATACGAGCTTGCCGCCCGTTGTGTTGTTGCGGTTTTTTGAATCGTCAGCGTTACCCCGCACCTTGCCAGCTTCGCCCCCTACGAAGGGGTCCATCAGCCAGAAGGTCATATTCTCAATGTTGGCGTTGTCGAAGTCAATATCCGATGCAATGGCCCGCGTTACCGATCCGAAGTTACGTCGGGGGTCGTTGTTCAATGTTCCGTCAGCTCTCAGATTCGGGTTGTAGTTATACATGCCCCGTTCGCTTGGGAAGTAGGCTACATCCAGAATACTTTCGGGTAGCTGCACGGGCCGCACCGACCGGCCGGGGAAAATATCCTGCGGCAGAAAGTAACGTTCATACACGTACCGTTTCACTTCGTCGGGGTCAATATTTGACACAACGCCCTGTGCGCCGGGCGTGTACAGCGACGGGTCAACCGAATAAACCGAGATACGCGCCCGGTTGTAGGCCGACTCCAGCGGATTCTGGAATGTGCCCTGCGGGAACTGCTGGGGCGTTGCACCCAGCCGCCAGCGCGTCGGCTGGCGCGTCAGGTCAAAGATCGTCCGGGCGGCTTCGAAGTCGTCCAGATAGCTTTCATTCCGGGCGCGGGGGTTCGTGCCGGGCAGCAGCTGCGCGACTTCTCCATTGAACTGGATGGTCGACGGCTCTTTGGTCTGCACCAGCGGCAGGCGATCCAGCAGGCGCGTCAGCCCCGGCACATCTTTACGGATGTTGGCATTGACGCCCAGAATGGTGTTGTTGACCGGCTCATTGCCAATCGCCACCCGGGTCAGGTAACCGGCGGGCGTTTCTTTCATGTGCATGGCCGTCAGTCCCAGGCTTATGTCGGGACTAATCGCATAATCCAGCCGCGTACCGATGAGCGAACGAATCTGATTCTGGAACAGATCGGGCTGTTCGTAGCTGATCCGGATTTCGCGGCCGGAGTTGGTTACGCTCTCGTTGATAATCCGCAACCGGCCCGTCTGGCTTTCCAGCACAAAATCCTGCCCCGGCGTCAGCGGTACGCCACCGGCCGTAACGGTCACCGACTGCTCATTGACGCCGTAGGGGAGCTGAACCTCCGCCCCGTTACCCGACTGGAACGAGCCCCGCAGGAAAAACTTGTTCTTATCAGCAATCTGCTGGGCGTCGGCCAGCGTGGTGCGGTAAAGCTGATTAAAGACATACTTCGACTTCAAAGCATCTTCGTCGGGGTCAAACTGCCGCTCCAGATATGAGCCGAACGGCTCCAGTACTGGAAAGATGATTTTACCGTAGCGGCTATCAATTGTCAGGTTCTCAACGTAATCGAAGTTACCGTCGGGCTGCGCATCAAGCTGCTGATTGAGCCGGTCCATATTGAACACCTGCACCAGCGGCCGGTTCTGCAACCGGCGACCTTCCTGCAGGTTCGGGTTGTCAATGCCCGTCAGGTCATCCTTATAGATAATCCGCAACTGAAACCCCTGCCGAGTAATCTGCGCCGTGTTGAGCGAGTAGATGTTCTTCATCATCAGGTTCCACATCGGCAGTTGCAGGTTGTTGCGCAGCGTGGCCGACTTCAGCAGCTTCAGCACCAGCACCTCATCGTCCCGACGCGCCTGATAGTCCTCCGTCAGTTCACCTACTTTATACCGTCGGCCCTGATAGGTGTATTCGTAGGAAACCGCCAGAATTTCATCGTTACGCAAGGGTGTAACGAGCGAAATATAACCCAGTTCAGGTTGTAGCTTAAACTCACGATCGGTTAGTCGTTTGGCTCCCCGCAGCACATCGAAGTCAGTTCCTTTAGTCAGACCATAGGTCGACGTTAAAACTTCGGAGGTGCGGTCAACCTCCCGAATTGGGCTTTGACTATTGCTGGTTAGCCGGGCATACAGTCCATTGGCAGCATTGTCGGCGGGCGACCGGCCATTAATCGGCTGCAGATTCGGGTTGTTAGCACTATAGGGCCGTCCTTCGCCCAAATCCTGAAAACCAACAATGTTCCGTAGCGTTTCGGTGGTATTGGTACGGTTAGTCACGTATACCTCGACCCGCGTAACATTCACCCCCGACGTCACCTGCGGCAGCGACCGCAGCGACTGTTCGTAAATGGAGCGAAAGAACTGCGACAGGAAGAAGTGTCGGTTTTCATCGTACTGGTCGGCCCGGATTTCAAACGGCCGGTTCGACGTACCGCCCCGCAGCACAATCTCGTTCTTGCGCGACCGCTGCTGCGATGCCACCAACGTAGCGTTCAGCTTACCAAACCGCAACTGCGACTTAATCCCGAACAGGTTCTGCACCCCCGGAATCAACTGGCTATTGACGGCCCAGCTAATGTTACCCACTTCCAGCCCCTGCAGGATGCTTTCATTCTGGGGTGTAAAGCCCGGTATGCCCGGCGTCTGCCCATTCACACCCGGCACACCGGGCAGGTTGTTCAGCGGATTCTGCGGTAAGCCCGGCAGCCCCTGTCCGGAGCCAAACGCGGGTAGTCCGCCACCCGGCCGGTAGTTTACTTTGAGCGCGTTCTCGAAATTGAAGCTGGCTTTGGTGTCGAAGTTGGCCAGCACGCCCAGCTTTTCGCCAATCTTACCGTTGAAGTTGATGCTGATCTGCTCGTTGAACAGGAAGTTGCCGTTGCGACGCTGCCGCACCGGAATAACGGGGTTATCAATGAATTGGTAGAGATAGCCGAAATCGAGCGTAACAAAGCCATTGGGCTTAAAGTCTACCTGGCTTCCGCCAAACAGCCGATCGACCACAGGCGGCAGTTCGAGTTTTGGAAACAGACCGCGTCCGCTCAGCGCACTCTGTCCATCGCGCCGGGCGCCGTATTCACGCCAGAGGCTTTGCTCAACGCGCTGGTTCTGTAGTTGATTATACGTTGAATACGGAATCGTCTCGGCGGGTCGGTAGGGCATTCCGTACTGCGAAGGCGGCAGAGCCAGACCAGGCGTAGGTATGCCAGGCGAGATCGTACCCGGTGGGGTAGTACTGGGTGCGGCTGCATCAGGAAAGACGGGGGTTACACCGCCCGGCGTAACGCCGACATTGTCGGTTCGGCCCTGTACGCTGTTCGGCGTAGGGGCGCCTGATAACGACACGCCCGAACGAACGCGTTCCGACACGCCAATGCGCCCGTCGGGAGAAAGCTGGAAATCGGTAGCGACCCCTTTGGGATCGCGTAGAATAAAGGGCGACTTGGACGACCGTTCCGAAAAGCGCGTAGCCCGACGGTCGGGCCAGTTGACGGTAGGCCGTCGGTTTGCGCTGCGGGCCGCCCGGATACTGTCGTTCCGGTTCTGAATGGCCTGCTTGATGGAGTCGGCCCGTGCTAACGCCCGTCGGCGGGCATCGGTCCGTGCCGAATCAACGGCAGCCTGTTGCCGCCGGTTAGCGGCTCCCCGCCGAGCAGGTGTTGTATTAGGCTGATTCTGGCCAACGGCTACGCCCATCCCGACCATAAACCACACCACGAAAAACAACCATCTGGTCTGTCGGGACAGAAGCGGATGCGCGGCTGGAAGATGAGTGCTGGTTAAGGACTTGTGAACAAGGTAAGGGTTCACCATTGGGGTACTATAAAGTTCAGTATGGGTAGCGTACGGCACGTCTTTCTCCTAAACGGCCGAAATCAGGCCAATCGTCTAAGGTTTTACTAGATTTTTTATGCGGTAGGCCATTGCGCGCCTATAGCCTGCTTTTTTATCAGAGTAACCGTAAAGCTAAGCAAAAAGCAACTATTTCTCAGATACGTAAATTACCAGTACATGAAGAAACCAGCAGACGGGACTGGCTAGGGAGCGATTTTCTGAATGGGTTGACTTGTCCGTGGCCCATAAAAACACAGGCCACGGAGCCAATACTTAGCTGCTTAGCGCAGTGCGCGCCGGATCACTTCTTCAACCGTCAGGTTCGGATCGGCCTTGAGGGCATCATCCACGCTTTTTTCGGCGGTTGGTTTCGGAAAGCCCAGCGCTACCAACGCGGCCAGTGACTCCTCCCGCACAGGGTTGGCGGCTGGTTGCTGACGGTACGTTGGTCCGTCGGGTACGACACCGGCCCGCTTCATTTTGTCGCGTAATTCGAGAATAATCCGCTGGGCCGTCTTGGCACCGATGCCTTTGATGGCCTGCACCGCCCGGACGTTTTCGCCCAGAATAGCCAGCCGCAGATCGGCTGGCTGCATAGCCGACAGCATACCCAGCGCCGTGTTTGGCCCCACGCCCGACACGCCGATCAGGTCCAGAAACAGACTCTTTTCGTCGGCCGTAGCAAACGCATACAGCGTTTGCGAATCTTCGCGAAACAGATGATGTATAAACAGTTTGACCCGCTCCCCCCGCCGGGAAGTGTTGCGTAAGTTTGTAAAGATGTATGAACGGCATATCCTACACCGTGCACATCGATGATCGAATACGTTGGTTCTTTATAGGATAACAATCCGTCTAAATAAGCAATCATTCAGGTAAGAAATGGCTTGTTTTTGAAGCAGTTAGAATTAGTAAAGATACAAAAAACCCATGACTTTCGCACGGGAGAGTCATGGGTAAAAGCGCGTATACCAGGGCCTATCCCACAATCAGCTTCTGGCCAGGCCGGAGGGAGTTGCCCCGGATATGGTTCATTTTTTTGAGCCGATCGATGGTTAGCCCGTCGTACCGCTGCGTGATGTTCCAGAGCGTATCACCGTCCTGCACGCGGTGATAGCGAGGCTTGTAGCGTTTGGCGTGGGTCGCCACTTCTGCCTTCTTGCGCGCCTTGGCTGTGCCCTGATCGGCTAGCCGCTCGGTCCGCGTTTCGGCAACCTCTTTCAGAATGACCAGTTTCTGTCCCCGCTGGAGGGTACTGGAGCGCAGATGATTCCAGCGTTTCAGATCATACAGTTCGACACCGTAGCGCTCAGCAATATCCCCCAGGTTGTCGCCCCGCTTCACAACGTATAACTGCTTGTTGGGCTTGTGAGCTACAACTGTCTCAATATCTTCTTCAACTTCATCTCCCGATTCGGCAGCCACTTTTTTATCTTTTGCCGACGCTACCGTCTCCTCACCTTCTGCGGGTGTTTCTTCCAGGCTCATACCCGCAAGCGGGTTGCTGCTCAATGAGGCCCAGGTTTCCATTGAATCAGTACCGTAACGTATATTCTCCGCATGAGCCAGCAGAATATGCGGCATCGCAACCGGCAGCTGACTCGCCGAATCCATAATGGCCCGCCGATGACTGGAGAAATAAGCAAACTGCTGACGGGGCACCCGCAGCGGGTATCGGTTCGTGTATTCAGGCAGAATCGTCGTCGTCACGGCAGGATTCATCTTCTGCAGGTCGGCCAGGGGCACTGTACTATGTTTGGCAAACGTCTCCAGATTGAAATAACCCGTGATCTGAATGGTATCGGTTGGGATGGGGTGCTCAAAATTCTCGCCAAAAATACCGTGATCATTAGCGTGATTCATCAGATAGGTAATGGCGATGAATTGCGGGACGTAAGCCCGCGTCTCCTGGGGCAGTTGCTCATAAACTGTCCAGAACGAATCGCCCCCGGAACGACGCATGGCTCGCTTCACCGTACCCGGCCCGCTGTTGTAAGCCGCCAGTGCCAGGTGCCAGTCACCGAAAATATTATACAGATCACGCAGGTATTTACAGGCCGCTTCGGTCGCCTTAACAGGGTCCATGCGCTCATCAACGTAATCATCCTGGTACAGTCGCAGGTCGCGTCCTGTGCCGGGCATGATCTGCCAGAGCCCCCCTGCTCCGGCCCGTGAAATGGCCCGTGGGTTCAGCGCCGATTCCACGATAGAAAGATATTTCAGTTCATCGGGCAGACCGTACTGAGCCAGCATTCGCTCGTAAAGTGGAAAGAACATCGGCATCCGTTCGAGCATGGTGCGCGTATAACTTGCCTTCCGGAAGGCGAAGTAGTCGACGTAACTCTGAACGGATTTATGATAGGGCAGCGGAATATCTTTCTCCAGTTTGGTTAGCCGTTCACGAAGCAGACTGTCCGGCACCGTTGGTACGGCGGCAACCGTATCTTTCTGAACGATTGTCGTGTCCGTTTGAGAAACTATCTCGGCGTGAGCCCCAATCGTCAGGCCGAGCACGGCACAGAGTACCCCGATTCGGAACAGGTTACGGTTCTGATGCGTCATGCGGTTTATCTGTTAGGTTAGGTTCATGTTACGTATCGCTGGCCGCTGGATTTACAGCTTGCCTTTACTAGAAAGCAAAAAAACTCAATCTCTAACCTTTGGTGACTAATCGGCTCTCTTCCAAGGTCCTGGCCAGCGCAACCAGCGCCCCTTCGGCAAAAGGCGGAGCCATTATTTGTACACCAATCGGCAGCGCCACCTGCGCTTCTGAAACCCCGTCGCTGCTGTTCGGGATCGAAATGGCCGGATACCCCACTACGTTAGCCTGCACCGTAAAAATATCGGCCAGGTACATCTGAAGCGGATCGTCCGTTTTCTCTCCTAATCTGAAGGCCGGCGTTGGCGTCGTGGGTGACAGCAGAAAGTCATACTGCGCAAAAACACGCTCGGTTTCTTCCCGGATGAGCCGCCGAACCTGCTGCGCTTTTGTGTAATATGCGTCGTAATAACTGGCGCTCAGGGCGAATGTACCGAGCAGAATCCGCCGACGTACTTCCGGCCCGAAGCCCTCTGTCCGACTTTTTTTGTACAACGACAAAAGGTCCGTAACTGATGTACTCCGGTGACCATACCGTACGCCATCAAAACGGGATAAGTTCGAGGAGGCTTCAGCCGTAGTCAGAATGTAGTAGGTAGGAAGCAGAGAGGAGAGCAGCGACAGCTCAACCGGCTCAACGATATGCCCCATCGCCCGGAGGTCATCAATGGTACGCTGGGTGGCTTCGCGGACGCTGGCGTCTACACCTTCGCTTTCGACGCCGTCGCGGAGGTAAGCGATGCGCAGAGGCCGATCGGGCAGAGAAGTCTGAGAGTAAGACGCAACGGGCCGACTGGATACGGTGCTGTCAAAATCATCGGGTCCCGCCATAACTTCGAGCAGGAGCGCGGCATCCTCAACGGTGTTGGCAATAGGGCCAATGCAATCAAACGACGATGCGTAGGCAATCAGACCCCAGCGGCTGATGCGGCCATACGTAGGCTTCAGGCCTACCACGCCACAGAACGCGGCCGGCTGACGTACCGAGCCGCCCGTGTCGGAGCCGATACTGGCCAGACATAATCCGGCCTGCACCGCTACCGCCGAGCCACCACTGGAACCACCCGGCACCCGCTCGGGGTCAACGGCGTTACGAACCGGCCCGAACGCCGAATTTTCGTTCGAGGAGCCCATCGCAAACTCGTCGCAGTTCTGCCGCCCAATAATGATGGCGTCTTCGTCGATCAGCCGCTGCACGGCCGTCGCCGTAAACTGTGCCGTAAAACCATCCAGGATTTTACTGCCCGCCCGGACACTGTGCCCCGCATAATTCAGCACGTCTTTAATTCCGATGACCATCCCGGCCAGTCGGCCAGCGGAGCCATTGGTTAGCTTCTGATCAACTGCGTCGGCCTGCTGCCGGGCTTCGTCAGTGTAAACTTCGGTAAAGACGTTCAGGTGCTGGTGCTCGTCAATACGAACAAGGTACTGTTCTACCAGTCGGCGGCAGGTAATTATGCCGGTTTTAAGATCGGACTGAACGGCGGAAAAGGATCGGTAGAGCGTCAAAACAAGAGGAGGCCTTTGGTAAACGGTTGTCGTTCGTAGCGGGCGGTTTATGAATCGGGAAAACGACTCTAAACTCCACCCGCTACGAACGACAAACTAAAAACAGACAACTGAGCAGGTCCTATACGGAGCGACTCAGTTGTCTGTCTATGAACAAAATAGCTTATTTCGTCGTGTCTGTTTCTTTCAGGCTATCTTCGATGTTCTCGCGCACATCTTTAGTAGCGTCTTTGAACTCGCGGATACCTTTACCAAGTCCCCGTGCCAGTTCGGGAATCTTTTTTGCGCCGAACAACAGGAGCAATGCCAGGAAAATAAAGATCATCTCCTGACCGCCCAAACCCATAAACGCTAAAATGCTTGCAGAAATCATGATTCTTCGGATTTGAATGTATGCAAAATTAAGAAACTATTGTGTTATAATCTATTAAAACCAGGTGAAACTATTTCTACTATATTTCGTCTACCCAATTTTAATGGTCTGGCGCCGGGGCGCTTCATCAGAGGGGGTTGTGAACGCAACCTCCCACTGCCGAAATTTGTCAATGTCGTCTTTGATGCCGCTGAATAACCAGAGCATCAGAGCTATGTCGTCCGAGATACCCACGATGGGCAGAAAGTCAGGCAGAATATCGATTGGTGAAACAAAATAGATCAGAACGGCAATCACCCGAATCAGCGTTTTCCAGGGCAACTGGCGATATTCACCAGAGGCATAGGCTTTCAGTAATCGGGTTACGATACCCAGCTGCTCCCGGAAAGCCGCAACATTCTTGCCCGATAAGCTACCGCTTTTGTCGAGCGCATCGCGGATCAATCCCAGCAGACTCCGGGTATTACGTGCGTAGCGAACGGCGCCGATATTGGCCCGCTTAAAAAAAATCGAACTCAAAATCCGAGTTATAAGATGCTTGTTAGCCATTGAGTTATCGAAAAACGTTGAATGATGAGTTCCGGGAGCCGGTCCATAAAACTGCCATGTCTCCATCTCAGACCCTTTAACAAAATATTTCTCCAAAAAGTCCATAAACCGATTTACGGGACAGAAGTTTGTGCCGGTGTCCTTTGGTTTGTCTCCAAGCAGAACCGTACTTTGCGCTCGTTGTTAACCCTTTAATTCCGATTACTGTATGAAAGTCACCGTAGTAGGTGCCGGGGCCGTTGGAGCCACCTGCGCCGACAACATCGCCCGCCGGGAACTTGCCCATGAAGTCGTTCTTCTAGACATCAAGGAAGGCATCAGCGAAGGGAAATCCCTCGATATGCTCCAGGCCTCTACGCTGCTCGACTGCGACGTAAAACTGACGGGTTCTACAAATGATTACGAAAAAACAGCCGGTTCGGATGTAGTGGTGATCACTTCGGGATTGCCCCGCAAGCCGGGCATGACCCGCGAGGACCTCATCGGTATCAACGCGGGCATTGTAAAAGGGGTAACGGAGAACATTCTGAAACACTCACCCGACACCATTTTTGTCATTATTTCGAACCCGATGGACACGATGACTTACCTGGCGCTGAAAGCGTCGGGTCTGCCAAAAAATCGGGTAATTGGCCTCGGCGGTGCCCTGGATTCGGCCCGTTTCAAAACGTATCTGTCGCTGGCGCTCAACTGCTCACCTAACGATCTGCAGGCGTCGGTGATTGGCGGACATGGCGATACAACCATGATTCCGCTGACGCGTCTGGCCACGAAGGCAGGCGTACCGGTAAGCCAGTTTCTCGACGAGGAAACGCTGAAAAAAGTAGCGGCTGATACGATGGTTGGCGGAGCAACGCTCACGGGACTGATCGGTACGTCGGCCTGGTATGCACCCGGCGCGGCTGGAGCCTACATGGTTGAAAGCATCCTGCGCGATCAGAAGCGCGTCATTCCGTCCTGCGTATTGCTGGAAGGAGAATACGGTCAGTCAGACATCTGCCTCGGCGTGCCGGTGGTGCTGGGAAGAAATGGCTGGGAAGAAATTATCGACTATAAACTGAACGACGAAGAGCAGGCGGCTTTCAACAAATCAGCCGACGCCGTTCGGAATATGAATAACGTACTGAGTACGCTGAACATCGGCGTATAGTACCGAACTTTATGAAAACCGCTGGCGGGCCCGCCAGCGGTTTTTTACGTCTGCTCCGGGCAGGTTGCCTAAATAAATACCTGATACTGCAGCACCAGCTGGCCCCGCCGGCCCGCCGGTGCAATCTGGGTTCCGGACGTTTCGTAATACGGGCGATTCTGATAGTCGAGCGTCAGTTTGCTATTGTGCCCGTTGATCAGATAGTTGACACCAAGGTTATAAACGCCCATTGTCTGCGTTACGCGCTGATAATTTCCCAGCTGAGCCTGAACGTAAGGTAGCAGCGTTCCTCTACCGCCACCAAACAAATCCTGCCGCATCAGGTAACCAAACTGACCGTACACAACCTTTCCCGTACCGAACATCGGGAACGCATTCCCCTGCGTTCCGCTCAGCCCGCCCACCGACTGCTTGGTGCCGCTGGCGGGATTCATGATTCCGTTGAAGCGCAGGTAATCCGTGCCGTAGTCCAGATTGAAATAGCCTAGATACGCATTGACTGCCGTACCCGTAGCCCGGTTAACCGGCATATCGAGGAACGTAGCCACTGACCATAGATCCAGATTCTGGTAAGTTGTATCAGTTGTTCCCTCCCGGCGCCACATCGCGTTTTTCTGCGTGATAAAGCCAGCTTCGAGGTTAAGGATTTTCTTCTTACCAAGGTACGTACCGGTCATATAGCCAGGAGTCTGATGGGCTTCTTTATCGAAGAACTGATACAGGAATAAGCCCTGAAACTGCTTTTTGTGACCTTTTAGGGCAAAGTTCGAGGTGCTTCCCAGCGTTGGCGGAGTGGCCCCACTGGTCTGAATCGGGAACGGGTCACTGATGGCCACGCGGTAATCAACCGGGCCGACCTGCCCCCGGGCGTAAAGACTCAGCTTCCGCGAAAACTGGTCAGTCTGATCCACCGTAGCCTGCGCGAACACCGGAACATCCATGCTCACAATGCTCGTAACACTCGGCTGGCTAAAGCGTGAGAGGCCATTGACAATGGTCAGTCCAGCCCCAATTTTCAAATAATCCTTGTTTTTAAAGACCAGGTATTCGGCAAGGGCATCGTGGAAGAAAGCGGCCACCTTCCGGTTCGACGGCGTACCGTTGGTATTAAAGGCCGGAAATCCGTTCAGGTAGTTGAAGTTATTCATTCCGAACTGGAAATACAGAAACACATGGTTGCTGATTTGTCCGAACGCCTGAATACGGGTCCGGCGCAGGCCGATGTCGAACGTATTATCCTTCGGCTCCTGAACTACGGTAGTACCCGGGTTACTCTGGTTGAACCGGAGCCACGTCTGGTTCATGAACGTCACTTTAAAAAAATGAGAACCCGACGCGTTGAGGTTATATTTTAATTCGTTTCTGTCAGTTCCGGTTGTGCCAGTCAGGGCAGATGGGCGCGTTGCCATTCCCGGCCTGCGCTGCGTTTGTTCGGCGGGGGGTGCCAGCGTGTCACCTGCCGATGAGTATGCTGGCTGCTGCGCAACGGTCAGGCCACTATTCAGCACGGCCATCAGAACTAATGTTTTTTTCATAATTGGGTGTATGTTGGTCTTTAGCAGCGAAAACCGCACCGGCCAAAATTAGCCCATGCGGTTTTCGCTGCTAATAAAACTGATTATACAGACTTACCTAATACATCTCAAATCCGTATCGCGCTGCTGTTACGCCCCTGACGTTTACCGGTCAAATCCGGTCCAGTCGCAATCCGGGGCCAGCCACTCCTGACCGGGATCAATCGGCGCGCCTTCGGGCGGGGTGAGGGGCGTAGTGCTCGCTATAGTAGAAGGATTCTGCTCATACTGCCGAATAAGCCAGTGCAGGTGATCGTCGTACTCGTCGGTATTGCGGAAGGCTGTATTAGCCCCCCATTTACGGGTGTAGTTCCCTTTGATGGTCATCAGCGCATTGTGAGCGCCCGAACGTACAGCCCCGTCTACATCTCTGCTGGCTGCCAGCTGGATC
The DNA here is from genome assembly GCF_013127955.1 of Spirosoma taeanense. Taxonomy (NCBI): domain Bacteria; kingdom Pseudomonadati; phylum Bacteroidota; class Cytophagia; order Cytophagales; family Cytophagaceae; genus Spirosoma; species Spirosoma taeanense. Next base: position 650,107 of record NZ_CP053435.1, on the reverse strand, counting down.
AGGTGTTCCACCAGCTTTCGCTGCACCATTCGGCGGATTTCGGCATCATAGCCTTTTGCTTTCGTTGGCTCGCTTCCTTTCCCGGAAGGGCCATACGTAGCCACGATTAGGGAGGTCAGCACAGTTTCCAGATCGGGCATCTGACCGTTGGCAACGCTCTGCCGGGTCAGTCGGGTGCAGCGTTCCGGATTCAGTAAAAACCGCAGGGTCATGCCAGCGGCCGCTTCGGGTGGCCCCATCGGGTCGAACGTAATGCCGGTTCGCCGTTTAAAAACCTCTCTCGGATTAGGATTGTACCGAAACGGCCGGGGCGGAATTAACGCCAGCACTGATGCCGGAACGGCCAGGGCGTCGGGCGTCAGCGTCAGCAGCAGCGCGTCTAGCGCGCGTTTCTGCTCGGCGGCTGGCACAGTTGCCAGCACTGGCTGGTCCGGTCCGGTGCTCCGGTCGCCCCGCAGTGCGTTGGTGTAGCTCTGCCCACCCAGCACTTTGGCGGCCGCTTCGACCTGATACCGATGAAACATATACATCGGCACAAAGACTTCTTCGAGCGTAGCCATGGGCGTTCCGGCCGGAATTTTCTTTTCGGTGAAATTGCTCAGCGCCAGGCGCCGAACTTCCATCACGCGTTTGAGTTCGTCAATGGCATTGGAGCCATTATCCCAGAGGTGCGTCAGGGGGTGAGCCGAGCCTTCGGGGCGGGCATCCTGATCGGTCAGAAATGTCAGTCCGGCTGCGTGCATCTGCTGAACCAGTTTGTCCAGTTCCTGCTTTTCATTCGCCCCATTCGGAAACTGCTCGTAACCGTAGCGAATGCTCCACTTATCGTAAGCCCCGATACCTTTCGCATAAGCATCCGATAAATCAATGGCCGGACCAGACTGACCTCCGCTTCGGATTTTAGCGACCATCGTCGGGTAATCCATGACGGAAGCCCGCCCGAACGTACTGCCGCCCTGCGTACTGGCAATATAGTTATGCGGCAGCCCGAGCGTGTGCCCGACTTCGTGGGCCGCCAGTTGCCGCAGCCGGTCGAGCGACATCGTCATCATGGCATTGACCTGCGACGAATCGGAATCAAATTTCCCGATCAGCCCCTGCGCAATCAGAAAATCCTGCCGAACCCGCAGCGAGCCGAGCGTAACCTTTCCTTTAATAATTTCGCCCGTACGCGGATCAATGATGCTGGCGCCATAACTCCAGCCGCGCGTTGAGCGATGGACCCACTGCACGAGGTTGTAGCGCACATCCATCGGGTCGGCATCGGGAGGCAGCAGCTTTACCTGGAAAGCGTTCCGGAACCCAGCTGCTTCAAACGCCTGATTCCACCAGGCGGTTCCTTCCATCAGGGCCGACCGGATCGGTTCGGGCGTGCCGGGATCGATATAGTAAACAATGGGCTTAACGGCTTCACTGACTGCGGCCGACGGGTCTTTCTTTTCCAGCCGATGCCGGGAGATATACCGTTTGGTAATCGGCTGACTTACGGGCGTGGCGTAATCAAAAAATTCCATGCCGCCGTAGCCAATACGCGGGTCGAACAGCCGCGGCTTATAGCCCGCATCCGGCAGTTGTACGAACGAGTGGTGCTGGTGCATGGTAACGACCGAGGCCGTTGGCACTACTTCACGCAGATAAGCGCCGGGCGAATCGCCGGTGAGCGTAATGATCGTTTCAAACTCTGTATTCTGCGGAAACGCCTTCGAGCGGGGCAGGTACATGGCGCTCCGCGTCGGATCTAGTTTATAATTACCTTGTTTAGTCTGAGCAATGGCCTGCGCGGCTCCAACAGCGTCCTGCATCAGAAACGGCGTCAGATCGACCAGGACGCGATTGCCTTCTTCGGCCGCAATCTCAAAACCCGCGTGCACCGACTTGGCGAACGATTCCACTACCGCACGGCGTTCGAGCGGATCGCTCGTAATAGCGCGGTAGGCATAGTTCGGCTCAATCAACAGAACTTTATTCCCGCTACGCTGAAACTGGACAATATGCTCCTGACCCAGCCGACCCCGATCCAGACCGATGTCGTTTGAGCCGACTCCCTGTGCCAGCGTGGGGTAATACAGCAACTCGGTGTCGAACTTGTCGATTTCCAGCCAGACCTTGCCTTTTTTGGCGTCCCAGTAGAAGGTCAGAAACCCCGGATTTCGCTCCATGCCAGCCGTGAAGGCGGCAATACGATCCGAAGATCCGGTTGATGGTTGAGCAATCAGGGAATAGCAGACGCCGAAATAAAGATAAAGAAGGGCGAATAACTGTTTTTTCATTTTAAATAAGGTTGTATTCGCTGCTCAAGATACAGCAAAACAGAAAGCTCAGGGCGGCCATTTTGGCGATACGCAAAAGAAAAACGACGGTTCGCCCTGAATTTGTTTAAGCCTGTTAATCTGTCCGGCAAGTTAGATTGAGCCAAACGGTATCTTCGGTTTTGTATGTTTGCAGCCTTATTACCCGCTGTTCGTATGTGGAAAAAAATTGGTCTGGTGGTGCTTATTATTTTGATTAGTGTAGGGGTCTGGCAGCGGGAACTGATTAGTTACGGATGGATGCAGGGGCGCGGACAACTGCAGATTTTATGGAACACCCGACCCGTTGCGGAGGTTCTGGCTGACCCGGCCTATCCAGATTCGGTAAAGCATAAAATAGAACTTATCCTTGAAATAAAGCGTTTTGCCATAGATTCGCTCGGGTTGGATAAGTCGGGCAGCTACGAGTCGTTCTACGATCAGCAGGGCAAACCGATTCTGTGGGTCGTTACGGGTGCGGCCCCCTATCAACTGGTTGCGAGACTGTGGCATTTCCCCGTAATCGGTACCTTTTCCTATAAAGGTTTCTTTGAGAAAGACCGGGCCGATGAACAGGTAAAAGAGTTAAAGCAGGAAGGACTGGATACGCGGATTGGTGAAGTTTCGGCCTGGTCGACGTTAGGATTTTTAAATGATCCCATTCTGTCCAGTATGCTTGACCGCCCCGTGGGAAGTCTGGCCGAGTTGATCATACATGAGCTAACGCACGGGACACTATTTGTAAAAAATAGTTTGGAGTATAATGAGAACCTAGCCGATTTTGTGGGCGAGTACGGGGCGCTCCGGTTCCTGGCCTATAAATATGGCCTGAACGCTGTGCCTTACCAGAACTACCTGGCAACGAAAGCGTTTTATGACCGGTATGATGCGCACATACTGCGGGGTACCCGAACGCTCGACAGTTTATACCGAACGTTTAAACCCCAATTGCCGCTGTCGGTCAAAGATTCGCTGAAGTGGCAGACGATCCGGGCAATTGTTGTGTCGGCGGATACGCTGACTGACGCGCGGCAGGCTAACCGGTTACGTTCAGTAAAAAAACGGCGGTTAGACAAACTAAACTTGCCAAATAACGCGTACTTTATTGGCTACCTGACTTACCGGAAACAACAGAATCGGTTCCGGCAGGAATTTGAGAGTCGGTTTAGGGGGGATTTTAAACGGTATCTATCATACCTCAAACAAACCTATCCATCTTTGTAAACGAAGCCCGGCTGGGCGGCTGTTCTTATGAAGAAATATTTGATTTGTCTCGGTGTCTTTTTTATGCTGGCCACCGGCTTTACAGTTCTGAACACCTACCGACGGGTAGTGAATAATAGCTTTGGGCCCGGCGAACATCTGGAGTACCGCGTTCACTATGGGTTTCTGAACGCGGCCGAGGCCATTGTAGACGTTAGTCCGACTTTGTATAAAGTGAATGAACGGCCCTGCTACCGGGTCAACGTAGACGGCCGTACGGTCGGAGCGTTTGACCTCGTCACGCGGATTCGCGACACCTGGCGGTCTTATATTGATACGGCCGCTATTCTGCCGCAGAAGTTTTATACCAACATACAGGAAAACAGCTACCGAAAGGAAGAAAACATCACCTTCAACCACGCAGCCAACACCGTAAAAGCCGAAGAGCGAACCGAGCGCGATGTGTTTAAGGTGCCTGATAACGTTCATGACCTCATCAGCGGTTACTACTTTTTACGGACGATCGATTTTCACCGGCTCACGAACGGGCAGGTTCTTGAAGTTCCGGCTTTTTACGACGATACGGTCTATAACATGAAAGTCCGCTATCGGGGCAAGGAGGTTCTGAAGACCAAACAGGGCAAGATCAATGTGATCCGGCTCCACCCGGTTCTTCCACCCAATAAGTTGTTTAAAGAAGAAGAATCCATTCGGATTTACGTGTCCGATGACATCAACAAGGTGCCGGTTAAGGTAGAGGTTGATCTCTGGGTTGGTTCCATGGTCATGGACCTGCGCCGAAATAAAGGGCTTAAACAGGGGCTGCATTATTACTAATTCAGGCAGCCTTGTAACTTCTGCGGAGTTTAGCAGGGAAGCCGGTCGAAATATTCAGTAAACACTCAGGCGGTGATGCTGCTGCATGGGTCAAACCTTATTGGTTTGACCCATGCAGCAGCATCACCGCTTTTCTATTCTGTTAGCCACTCATTGCCAGGCATCTAGCCAAACGCGGTAACTCACCGAGCGCGGGTCTGGCTTCCTTTCCTTATGTTTTGTTCCATACAATAGTGAATACAGCCAAATTTTAGGGGTTTATACGGCTTTTGCATAGTAGATGCAGGCAGAGCGGCTCTTTTACGGACTAGCAATTAAATGGGAATAATTTGTTTTATTTAAATAGGATACTCTTCACATAACTGTAACGCCACCAATGAAACATTCTTTACTAAAGCGAGTTGGAGCCGGGTATTTGCTACTCTGGCTCGTTTGCTTTCTCTCTACAGGGGCTTCGGCGCAGGACCGGCGGATTACTGGCCGGGTTACGTCCGGTAAAGACCAGCAGGCCATTCCGGGGGTGACTATTCTGGTCAGGAACACCCAGTTGGGAACCACAACGGATGCCAACGGTAACTTTGTGATCAGCGTACCGCCAAATTCCACGCTGGTGTTCAGCGCCATTGGCTATGCCGGTACCGAGGTAACGCTCGGCAACCAGACCCAGTTGAACATAACCCTTCAGGAAGCTGACCAGAATCTGAGCGAAGTGGTCGTTACGGCGCTGGGTATCAAGAAAGAAGCCAAGCGATTAGGCTACGCTACTGCGACAGTGAACCCGGAACAGATCACGACTAACCGAACGGTGAACTTTGTGAATGCCTTACAGGGCAAAATTGCCGGGGTAAACATTTCCAGTCTGGGTACGGGCGCAGCCGGAACGAGCAAAATCCGGATTCGCGGTCAGTCGTCTTTTTCGGGACAAAACAGCCCACTGATCGTTGTCAATGGCGTACCGATTGACAATACCAACTTCGGCCAGAACGCTGAAAACCGCGGTAGTGACAACTCCATCGGGAACCGCGACCGTAACTATTCCGACGGTGGTGACGGCCTTTCGTCCATTAACCCGGACGACATTGAAGGCATGACCGTTCTGAAAGGCGGCACGGCAGCGGCTCTGTATGGGTCGCGGGCTAAAGACGGTGCTATTCTGATTACCACTAAAACAAAAGGCAGCAGTCAGGGAATCGGCGTATCGTATAACACCAACTTCACCGTCGATCATCCGCTGGATTTTACTGACTATCAGTATGAATACGGCCAGGGCGAATATGGCGTTCGGCCAACGGCGCCCAACCCGACGTCGGGCGTCTGGAGCTTTGGCGAGAAATTCCAGCCGGGCATGACCCAGGTTCTGTTCGGTGGTGTTACGGTACCCTACGCGCCGGTTCGCAACCGGATCAACACCTTCTACCGCGACGGCTCGACCTGGACCAACACCATTTCGGTGTCATCGGGCAGCGAACGGGGCGGCTTCAACCTGTCGGTGTCTAACCTCGATAACAAAGGCATCACCCGCAACAATACCTATAACCGCAAAACCTTCAACCTCGGCTTTAGCTACAACCTTTCGCCAAAGCTGACCGTAACGGGAACGCTTAACTACTCCAACGAGTACAACAAAAACCCACCCCAGATTGCGCAGCAGGACAACAGTACGCCTACGGTGATCTATACGCTTGCCAACTCCATGCCGCTCGACCTGCTGGAAGCGAGCCAGATTAACCCCGTAACCGGCAATGAGTTCATCTACTCGCGGTTCATGAACCGGACGAACCCATACTTTGTCCTCAACAATAAGTTCGAGAACATCCGCCGGGACCGCCTGTTTGGTAACCTCACGGCCCGTTACAACTTTACCGACTGGCTGTATCTGCAGGGTCGGGTTGGGCAGGACTACTGGGCGCGCGACCAGGATTATAATTTCCCAACGGGGCAGGCCTCGCTGGCAGCAGCTCCGGCCGGTTTCGTGAATGGCGCCTACGTGCAGGACGCGCGTCGCTTCCGCGAAATCAACACGGATTTCCTGCTGGGTGCCAATCGTCAGTTCGGCGTTTTCGGCGTTGACCTGACGCTCGGGGGCAACCAGCTCTATCGCCGAAGCGATCTGAACAGTGTTCAGGTTACAGACTTTATTGTTCGGGGCCTGTATACTCCGCAGAATGGCCGGGTAAAAGACCCAACGTATGGTCTCAGCGAACGAAAAGTTAATTCGCTTTATGGTGCAGCTGAATTCTCCTTCAAAGATTTCCTGTTCCTCAACGCAACCGCTCGTAACGACTGGTTCTCGACGCTGGCACCCGCTAACCGCAGTATTCTGTATCCTTCGATAACGGGGAGCTTTGTATTTTCGCAGGCCTTCGAGAACCTGCCCGCCTGGCTGAATTTCGGTAAACTCCGTGCCGCTTATGCCGAAGTCGGTAGCGACGGCGACGTAGCGCCCTACTCGAATAACCTGTTCTATTCCGTAGCCGCCAACCTGTTCCCGAACCCCGCTGGTCTGGGTCAGCCGGTAGGTAACATCACCTCCAACACGGTACCCAGCGCAACGCTGAAGCCCAGCCGGACGGCCGAAACAGAGGTGGGTCTGGAGTTGAAACTGTTCAACAACCGGGTGGGTCTCGATCTGGCCGTTTATAACAAAATCACGAGCGATCAGATTGTGGCGGCCCAGTCGTCGGATGCTTCGGGCTATACCAACGTTCTGATCAACAGCGGCCAGAGCCGCAACCGGGGGATTGAAGTCCTGCTGAATCTCTCGCCGGTTCGCCTGAAAAACTTCTCGTGGGATGTCACGCTGAATGGCTCCTACAATGAAACTAAGCTTCTGCGGCTCCTGACCGACGATGACGGCACACCGGGCAAGGATTACAATGGCGATAAACTGCCCGAACAGATCGTGGTGGGCGCGGGGATTTTTGTGGGCGACCTGCGGCAGGTTGTCGGCCAGCCCCTGGGCCAGCTCTATACCTATGGATACGTAAGAGACGCGCAGGGCCGGATTGTACACGGCAGCGACGGACTGCCCGTTCGTACCCCCGCACCAATTTCGTTTGGCTCGGCCTTACCCAAATACGTAGGCGGTATCAACAACGCCTTTACCTACCGCGGTATCAGTCTTTCGTTCCTGATCGACTTTAAGCTGGGCGGCAAGATGATCTCGGGTACCAACTTAAACCTGTTCCGGCACGGTCTGCAAAAAGAAACGCTGGTGGGCCGGGGCGAAGCCGACAACAAAATGGTGGGCGTTGGTGTAAACGAAAAAGGCGAGGTTAACGCCGTACGGGCGTTTGTTCAGGACTATTACTCGGTGGGCCGCTCCAAAAGCCTGGGTGAGCAGGTCGTCTACGACGCTGGTTTCTGGAAGCTTCGCCAGATTACGCTGGGGTATGACTTCACGAGTCTGTTGCCGAAGAATTTGTTCATTAAAGGGGTTCGATTGAATGCCGTGGCCAACAACATTGCCATCCTGAAAAAATGGGTACCCAACATTGACCCCGAACAGTTTGGCTTCAGCTCCGACAACCTGGTGGGTCTGGAATCGACGGGTCTGCCCACAACCCGCAGCGTAGGCTTTAACCTGAACGTAAGATTCTAACCGTAGCCACTTCCATTGATCATGAAAAAAATAAGCATAACCCTTGGTCTGTTTGCCCTGCTTGTCTGTGCCAGCAGCTGCGAAAAAGGATTCGACCAACTGAATACAAACCCCACGGCGGCTACGGCGCTCAACCCGGTCTTCACGTTCAACAACGCGATGATCAATACCTCGTTTCCGGGGTCAACGCTGATCTTTGAACATCCGATTGTCCAGCAGATGTTTTCGCCCAACTCGGGCATTCTGTCGGGGGGTAACTTTAATATCGACAACCGAGGGCCATCGGGCGCGAATGCGGGCATCTGGCAGCGGTATTACCGGGACGTGGTACGGTATCTGGTGGACATCCAGAACCAAATCAAGGACAATCCCAACCGGAGTAACCTTTACAACATGACCCGGATCTGGCGGGCGTATGCGTTTATGGTACTCACCGATACCTATGGCGATGTGCCCTATAAAGACGCGGGACTGGGCTATTTAGGCGCAAACGTCATGCCTAAGTACGACACGCAGCAGAGCATCTACGACGATATCATTAAAGAACTCACCGAGGCCTCGGCGGCCCTGGACGCCAGTAAACCCACCGAAGCCGGTGAGGTTACGTATGGTGGGGACATCACCAAATGGAAACGGTTTGGTTACTCGCTTCTGCTGCGGGCCGGTATGCGTCTGACGGAAGTGAACCCTACATTGGCGCAGGCGACCGTCCAGAAGGCGGTGGCTGGCGGACTGATGCAGTCGAACGCTGATAATGCCGTTGTTCGTAACAGTGCGAACTTCCAGAACCCGGTCGGTACGACGCTTAACTCAACGGAGGCTGCCAACTACTACCTCACGAGTTACTTCGTCAATTACCTCAAGTCAACGGAAGACCCCCGGCTGGCGTCAATCGCCGTACGTTACGTAGGAGCCAAGAGTGGTCCGGAACAGACCGCAGCCCGCGCTAACCGCGACCCGGCCGTGCAGATTGGTATGCCGCTTGGCTACGACAATGGCACTATCCCGGCACGGGCTACCGCCGACAAGCTGGCGAGCTTCTATGATTATTCGCAGCTGGACCGGACGCGTATGGGCCGCTTTGACGCCCCAACGTTCCTCGTCACCTATGCGCAGACGCAGTTGCTGCTGGCCGAAGCTGCCCAGCGCGGCTGGATAACAGGTAATCCGGCCGATTTCTATAATGCGGGTGTCACGGCGCATATGCAGCAACTGGGCGCATACGACGCCACGTCTCTGGTGCCTCAGCCAGCAATCACGGCTTATCTGCAGAAAAACCCTTACGTGACGGCCCGCGGTTTAGAGCTGATCAACACACAGTACTGGGTAGCTTCGTTCCTGAATGGGCCGGAAGTGTTTGCCAATTTCCGACGGAGTAATTTCCCGCAACTGCCGCCTAATCCGTATCCGGGGAAAGAGATCAAGGGCAATTTCATTAACCGACTGAGCTATCCGGATTCTGAAGTATCGGTGAACCGGGCAAGTCAGGCCGAAGCCATTGCCCGGCAGGGCCCCGACAACCTCGACACACGCGTATGGTGGGATAAGCCGTAAAAAGCGTATCACCCTTTATCTTTGTAAAAAAGCAGCCTATGCCCCGGGCTGCTTTTTTATGAATAACCCTTAAAATAATCAGCGCATTCCAACGGTTATGCAGCCGAAGGTGTCTATTGACGCAGACGATCCTTGCTGAAACGTAGCTCATGTTTCCCAACCTGTTACTCTTACCAGATTCCGCCACGCCCACTGCGTTACGACAATCCATCCGCTGGTTCTGGCTGTTGGGTTGCTTTTACGTTCTGTATAGCTGCACGTCGCCAACGCCCGACGTAAAGCCAGATCCGCCCCTGCCCGTCTTCCCAGTCGGAACGCCAGTGGCTTCCTATAACGCCAATACGGCCGTTCGGTGGGGCGATATGGCTTTGCGAATTACGGCGGGCACGCCCGGCAATACGCCAACTTATGCCTCGCGGGCGTTTGGCTACCTGGGGCTGGCGATGTATGAAACAACCGTTCATGGTATGGCTGACCATCAGTCAATGGTTCAGCAACTGAGTAATTTAAATACCCTTCCACTTCCTAAAAGCGACAGTGCTTACAGTTGGCCACTGGCCTTAAACGCCGGGCAGGCTTATCTGCTACGAAACCTGTATGAACATACCTTCCCGGCTAATCTGACGGCTATCGACTCGCTGGAAACGGCGATTCGGCTGGCTTATAGCGATACCCTGCGGACGGAGGTTGCGGCACGTTCAATCGCGTTTGGACGGGCCATTGCAGCGGCTATTTATGAATGGGCGAAGAGCGATGGTGGGCACGAGGGGTATAAGAACCCATTTCCAACGGATTACCGCCTACCCACCGGCACAGGCTTTTGGGTGGCTCCAACGGATGGGCAGGTAGCAGTTGCCCGCGCGCTGCATCCGCAGTGGGGCAATAACCGAACCTTCGCTCCGGCCAGTGCCAAGATGCCTGCGCCCACCCCCGAAACATATTCAACTAATGCGAATTCGGCTTACTTTAAACTGTATAAAGCTGTCTACGACAAAAACCGGCAACTAACCCAGGCCGAAAAAGAAACAGCTCTGTGGTGGTCCGACGATCCCAGCCAGACCTTTACCCCGCCCGGCCACTCCTATAAATTGGCAAGCATTGCAATCAAAACATCCGGGGCAAATCTGGCGCTGGCCGTGGAAACGTATGCCCGCACCGGAATGGCAGTTGCCGACGCCTTCATCTGCTGCTTTAAAACGAAATACACGCACCACAACGAGCGGCCATCCACCTTCATCCGGGCAAATATCGACCGAACGTGGAGTCCGTTCTGGCCCGAGCCACCATTTCCCGGCTTTTCGTCCGGCCATTCAACACAGGCAGCCGCTACAGCTACTGTCCTGACGGACCTGTTCGGAGCCAACGTTCACTTCACCGACGATTCGCACGTGGGCCATCCCAAAGACCAGCTTCGAAATATTGAGTTCAAAGCCCGGACGTTTAATTCGTTCTGGGAGGCCGCCGAAGAGTCAGGCTGGTCGCGCATTCTGGGCGGTATTCATACCCAGCAGGATAACGAAGCCGGTCTGCTGCAAGGCAAAAAGATTGGCGAAAGTATCAATCAACTTGTCTGGAAAAAATAAAAAAGCCCCGCGTCTGGATGCTTATAGACGCGGGGCTTTTTTTAAATAGCCGTTGGGGTCGGCTCCGGTTGACTGGGCTGCTCGGTCTGCGGCTCGCGCCACCAGCCACGGCCCCGCCCACCGCATCGTTCGCGCCACTGCGCTTTCATTTGCTCCCGCTGTTCAGGCGTCATTTGCTGCCAGCGTTCGGCCATTTTCTGTTTCCATTCCACCCGGCCGGGTCCATATCCAAATCCCCGGCGACCATAGCCGCCCCGGAAGCCGCCGAACAGAATCCGGCTTAAGACCAGCAGGCCCAGCGCCTGTCCGAAGGTTATGGTTGTTACGCCCACAATAGCGGGTAATAAAGCATTCCAGAGGGTCATGACAACCAGTCCGGCCAGACCGACGAAGAGTATAGCGAAGCCGAGGAACCGTAAGCCCCGGCGAATCCAGAAGCGTCTCATTGGTTAAGTAGTTGAGGTTTAATAGATACAGAATCTCCAGCCGGAATTTGAGAATGGTTTGCATTTCGCTTATTCGATTGCTCATTAAACTGACGATGGTGCCAGTTATGACGACCATAGCCATAGCGCCCACCCCGGCCAAAATTACCAAAGCCAAACAGGAGCCGGGCCAGGAAGAATAAGCCCAGCGCCTGCACAAACCGCAGACGAGGGCCGTTGAACAGCGATGGCACAAGCCAGTTCCAGAGCCGCATGACGACATAGGTAGCCAGCAAAAACAGCCCGATGCCGAGCAGCACGAAGCCAATTCCTTTCAAAATCATCATGGTCTGTGTTGGTTAAAGAGTGAACGTGTTCGTGAGTGAATTACTCGTTGAAAAAATCGTCGTACAGAGTACGTAACCGGTTGCGGAGATGCAGCACGGCGTATCGTTTGCGAGAGAGCAGGGTGTTGACCGGAACGCCCCATTCGGCAGACAGATCCTTGAAACTCCGCCCTTCCAGTTCATGCTGCACAAACACATCCCGCTGTTCGGCAGGCAGTTCGGCGAGCGCATCGGTCAGGGCATCGTAGAAGGTTTCCCGGAAAAATTCGCTTTCGGGTCCGTTGCTGTCGGTAGCCGCCAGCCACTCGGCCAGTACCGGCGACTCATCATCGTCTCCATAATCAGTTGTATCGAGTGAAACGGTTCGGGTTTGGCTGCCGTCCTGGGTTGACCCCGCTTTACGGTACCAGTCGCTGATTTTATGACGGGCTACGGCAAACAGCCACGAAGCGACCCGACCAATGGGCCTGGCGGCCTGATAAGCCTCGGTTAGTTCAACGAACACGTCCTGCAGCACATCCTCGGCATCGACCGATTCGGGCAGGCGTCGGCGAATGAACGCCAGCAGCCGACCACGCTCCTGCCGGATGGTCTCACCAAGCGGTCGGTTTGCCGAACCGTCGTCAGTAGCCACCACGGCCGGAGCAGGAAGGTTAATTAAGGTGGTATTCATTATCCAGCTGACCCATTATCAGAGCCCTTACAACGGGAGAGTCGGAGGAGAACCAAAAATATTGTCTGGCGGGTGCCGGAACAGAGGCAGAAAAGGACAAGCGGAAATAGGCTTGCGCAAATGGCGCAAAACCGGGATGAGCCAGAGCATTTTACGTAGCGCTATGATCTACAGAAGATTACGTCGGCAAAGTAGCTCTTGCAGTCCGTAAACCAGCCCGTAACGGAGAAGCCGGTCGTCTGCGCCAGTTGTTCGATCTGAGGCCAGGTGAACTTGCGCGAGATTTCGGTGTGGATGATTTCACCGTAGTCAAATGGCACGCTCATTTCCAGCTCTTTAATCTCGACCATTTGCGCTTTCTGGCTCACCAGATAACTACGGGCTTCGCCGGTTTCCGGATTATAAACCTCGTAATGATCAAAAGCCGCCAGATCGAAATTGGCGTCGAGTTCGCGGTTGATGCGCCGGAGCAGATTCAGATTGAAGGCCCGCGTTAGCCCCTGCCGGTCGTTGTAGGCTGCGTGAATAACCGCCGGATGTTTCTGCAGGTCAAAGCCCGTGAGCACCAGATCGCCTGGCTGAAGCCGGTCATGTAGCTGCTGGTAGAACGTAATGGCTTCTTCAGGCGTAAAGTTGCCGACGTTCGAGCCCAGAAAGAGCACAACTTTGCGGCTGTTGGTTTCGGCTGATAGTTGTTCAAGCGCGTTGAAGTAATCATCATGCCGGGCATTAAGCCGCAAACGGGGCCACTGCTGGCGTACGTCGGCCGCTAAGCCTTCGAGCGCGTCGAGCGAAATATCAATGGGGGCATACGTAAAATTGACCCGTTGCTGATCAAAAAACGACAGCAGAATCTTGGTTTTAAGCCCATCGCCAGCGCCTAGTTCGACCAGCTCAAACGGCCGGCTATCGGGCGTAAACAGGTCCAGCAGATTGGTCTTGTACGTATCCAGAATCTCGTATTCAGACCGCGTCAGGTAATATTCCGGCGCGTGCATGATGGCCTGAAAAATCCGGCTTCCCTCGGCATCGTAAAAGTAGCGTGACGACAGGCGTTTCGGCGTTTTCAGCAGTCCCGTTCGGACCTCCTCGATCAATGCGGGATCGACTTCATTCCTAGTTGCCAAAGGCTCAACCATTACTGACTCGTCAGTCGAATTCCCGTGTACTGCCATCGTTTGTCGGGTTGAAAAAAGTTGCGGTACGTCGGCCGGGAATGGCCTTCTGGCGTAGCAACTGAAGCGCCACGCAGCACGATCTGCCCACTCATGAATTTACCATTGTATTCGCCCACAGCTCCTTCGGCGGTCGTAAAGCCGGGATAGGGCATATAAGCCGAGTTGGTCCACTCCCAGCGCGAAACCCAGGCGAGTTGCTGCGCAGCCGCTTCCCACTCGAACTCGGTAGGCAGGCGCTGGCCTTTCCAGCGCGCGTAAGCGTCGGCCTCATACTGGCTGACGTGGCAAACCGGAACGTCTTTATCAACTGGTTTCAGTCCATCGAACGTATAGTTCCACCACTCGCCCTCCACGCGGTGCCAGTATAAAGGAGCCTGAACGTCATTTGCTTTTACCCACGCCCAGCCGTCGGACAGCCAAAAGCGAAAGTTCTGATACCCGCCGGCCTCGATAAACGCCAGGTAGTCGGCGTTCGTCACCAGATTTCCCGACAGAATCGTATCATTAACGTAAACCTTATGGGGAGCCAGCTCATTATCGAAGCAAAATCCGTTGCCCCGGTGGCCGATGGTATAAATGCCTTCGGCAAGGCTTACCGCTGAAGCGGGCGATTCCGGCCGATGCTCCGTGATAGGCATTTCGACCGCTGGAAACAGAGGGTTATGTCCCAGAATGTATTTAATGTCGGTAATGAGCAGCTCCTGGTGCTGCTGCTCGTGGTTAAAACCGAGTTCAATCAGCGCATATAGCTCCGGAGCGATATCGGCCGTATCCAGAAACCGGCTCATGTGCTCATCGACGTAAGCACGGTAAGCATAAACGCCGGCTACGGTCGGGCGGCTGAGATTGCCCCGGTCCGTCCGCAGCACCCGCCTGCCTACGCTTTCGTAATAGCTGTTGAAAACGAAGCTGAAATCTTCGTGGTAAATTCGATAGCCGGGCGCGTTGGGAACCAGCACAAACGTTTCCCAGAACCAGGTTGTATGCCCCAGGTGCCATTTCGGCGGACTGACGTCCACGATGGGCTGAACAACGTAATCTTCTGTTTCCAGGCCCCGGCAAATGGCTTCTGAATGCGCCCGTACACGGAGGTACTGGTCAGTAAGCGTTTGTTCGGCAATCATGTGTGGCGTTGGCTTGTAGTCGTCGCTGACGATAGTATAAAGCAGTAAATGGTCAATAGCTAAATAACCACAAACCAGGGGTCTTGTTCAGTACTGAGCCATTTGTTCATCTACGTAACACCATAGCCACCGTTCGCCCGGCTCGGCCGATGCCACAACGGGGTGACCACTGGCCTGAAAGTGTTTTGTCGCATGTTTATTGGGCGACGAATCGCAGCAAAGCGTGGTGCCGCACTGCTGGCAGGTACGCAGATGCACCTATCGATCACCCGTTTTGATGCATTCCTCGCACACATACTCGCGCGCCGGGCGAATGGTTGACAAATCGGCCAGATGGCCACAGAGTTTTTGTCGGAGCATGCTTAGGTATCGGCTAAATACTTGTGGACAAAACTCACCGCCATAGCGCCCTCGCCTACAGCCGACGCTACGCGGTTCATGGCACCAGCCCGCACGTCGCCGGCCGCAAAAATGCCCGCGCTGCAGGTTTCGAGCAGATAGGGTTCCCGATTATATCGCCAGACCTTTTTGAAATCGGCGTATTTGGCCAGATCCCGGCCAGTGGCAATAAACCCTTTCGGGTCTTTAATAATATTCATCTCAATCCAGTCGGTCAGGGGCTTGGTGCCAATGAAAATAAACAGCCCGGCTGCTTTCACCGTCCGACGCTCCTTCGAGTCCATGTTTTCCAGCACCAGACATTCCAGCCGCTCCTGACCCAGCCCTTCGGTCACTTCCGTACACCCCAGTACGGTGATATTCGGGGTGCGCTCAATCTGATCGATCAAATACTGAGACATTGTTTCCGACAGGTCGGGCCGCCGAATGCAGATAAATACCTCCGAGGCCGTTCGGGAGAGATACATGGCCCCCTGCCCGGCCGAGTTTCCCCCGCCGACGACGTAAACCGGCTGCCCTTTAAACGCGTAGGCTTCGGTTGTGGCCGCACCATAATACACCCCCGCCCCAGTGAATTTGTCGAGACTTTCGTTTTCTAACTTATGGTAGGCAACGCCCGTACTGAGCAGGATCGCCCGCGCCACGACCTTCGAGCCGTCGGCCATGTTTATGTCTTTGTATTGCCCGCGTGACTGAATCGAGACGACCTCCTGCGGAGCCAGAAACTCCACCCCAAACCGTTGCGCCTGAGTAATAGCCCGCCGGGTAAGCTCAGCTCCGCTCAGCCCGTTCGGAAAGCCCAGGTAGTTTTCAATCCGCGAGCTGGTGCCCGCCTGTCCACCTGGTGCCCGCTTGTCGATCAGGATAGTTTTTAGCCCTTCGGAGCCGCCATATACTGCGGCTGCCAGCCCGGCCGGACCAGCGCCGATGATGGCCAGATCGTATAAGTCCTGGGAAGCTTTGGGCGTAAGGCCCAGCTTTTCGCCCAAACTGCTGAGCGTGGGTTGCGCCAGTACAGTTCCGTCCTCAAACACGACGACTGGCAGGTCTTTAGACTCTACCTGATGCAAGCCAAGCAACTCCTGTGCCTGCGGGTTCGTTTCCACGTCATACCATTGGTAAGGAAACAGGTTACCCGCCAGAAAATCTTTCAGCTCATGCGACTGGGGCGAAAACTGATAGCCAATTAGTTTCAGCCCTTCAAAAGCGGGGCGGTAATCGGCCTGCCAGGCCTCCAGCAGATCATCGAGCACCGGGTATAGTTTTTCGCCGGGAGGATCCCAGGGCTTGGCAATGTAATAATCGAGCTGCACGTCGTTAATAGCCCGGACAGCCGCGTCAATGTCTGAATAGGCCGTTAACAACACCCGTTTGGCATTCGGAAATACCTTTCGGGCCTGCGCCAGAAACTCCACGCCGGTTATACCGGGCATCCGCTGATCGGACAGAAACAGGGCGACCTCTTCCCCTTTCTTTTTCAGCTCGCCCAGCGAATCGAGCGCTTCCTGTCCCGAACTGGTACACATGATCCGGTACTGCTTCCGGTATTGCTGCCGCAGGTCGTGCTGAATGGCCTGCAGCACCTGCGGGTCATCATCAATAGAAAAAAGGATGGGTAGTTTCATAACAGACAATGGGTTCGTACAAGATTAACCGGGGTGAAGCAGTAACGAAACAAAATTATTCGACGGGCAGGCAAACCGAGAACTCTGTTCGCCCCGGCTCCGACTGTACCTTGATGGAGCCATTGTGGTGTTTCACAACCCCCTGCACGATGTCGAGCCCAAGTCCCGTTCCGGCGCCTATTTCCTTAGTTGTGAAAAAGGGCTCAAATATTTTATCCCGAATGTCCTCGGGGATGCCCGCGCCGTTATCAATCACTTTTGTCAGCACAAACGCCATCCCTTCGGCCCGCTGGTCAAGTTCGCAATCAATAGTCAATTGTCCACCTTCGGGCAGGGCATCAATGGCGTTGTCGATGAGGTTGGTCCAGACCTGATTGAGTTCACCCGGCCAGCCGCAGACGGCTGGCAGATCGTCGGGAACGTGCAACGTAACGGCAATTTGTTTCTTTTTCAGCTTATGATCCAGGAGCGTTAGCGTATTCCGGATCCCATCGGCCAGTTGAACCCGTTCTTTGCCTACTCCCCGATCCATGTGAGTATAATTTTTAATGGAGCCGACCAGAGCCGAAATTCGTTTGGAGGCTTCGCTGATGTCCGTTACCAGTTTTTCGGTCACCAGATTATTCACCAGCCAGGCTACCACGCCCGCCAGATTCTCGTCGCCGATGCGCTCCAGCATCCACTCCAGATCATCGACCGTAAAGCCAAAATCGACCAGGGGTCCGGCCATATCCAGACTATCATCGACACCCTGATCGTCGAGCCAGTCGGTCACTTCGTCTTCCAGACTACTCCGCTGCAGCAACGTCAGGATGGGCGGCTTCTGATCTATTTTCCTGAAAATTACCTCGTTTACCGAATCCACCTGCTGGTCGCTCAGCTTCAGGTGCATAATCGTTTTGAAGGCTTCGGGCGTGGCGCGCAGGTGCTGGCGGAGCGTATCGGCCGACCGCACGACGGCCGCCACCGGGTTGTTCAGTTCATGCGCCAGCCCCGCCGAGAGCCGTCCTAGCGACGCCATTTTTTCGTTCTGCTGAACCTGCCGCGTAAAGTCCCGGACGCGCGTGGTCATCTGATGCACAAGAGCCTCCGTCAGTTCATAATGCGTATGGGCCAGTTCGCGAACGTGATCGCGGTGAAGCCGAAGTACCCGGGCCGGTTTTTCGGCAACGAGCCGGTTGGGAATGGTTTTAATCCGCGAAAAAGGCAGCACGCCCAGAACGGAATGAGGTTCGTAAGAAGCAATCTCGTCACTGACCCCGTTCGGCCCGTCGATACGAATTCGCCCGTCTAGCAGCAGCATCAGATGATCAACCGGTATATCGGGCGCATAAATGACCTCTTCCTGTCCATACGTCTGCTCCTCAGCGCGGTCAATCAGCCATTGGAGCTGCTCATCGGGTACGTTCTCAAAGGCCGGAAACTGGCGAAGATTTTCGAGCAGGGTCATCGGGTAGCGGGAAGGTTTTGCAGGATGTCAGGAGTCTGGCCGGATTATAGCCAATCGGGTAACTAATTGACGATGCGATTGGTTACGGTATTACCTAATAACCATGTACCGGATGCGCTTCGTCCTGCTATTACTTTGTCTGCTGGTCTTTAGTTTTAGGCCCGACAAACCCGCTTACCGGCTTTATGATCCGAACTTAAAAGCGGCTACCTACGATAAACTGCTGCGCCGGGCGGCCGATGCCGACGTGGTGCTGTTCGGCGAGCTGCACAACAATCCCATCTGCCACTGGCTCGAACTCCAGCTCACCAAAGACCTGCAGGCCCGGAAGAAAGGCGCTCTGGTCCTGGGTGCCGAAATGTTTGAGGCCGACAACCAGACTGCCTTAACGGATTACGTTCAGGGGCGCACGACCGGCAAAGAACTGGCCACCCAGGCCCGGCTGTGGCCTAATTTCGACACCGACTACAAACCCATTACTGATTTTGCCCGCGAGCAGAAGATTCCGTTCATCGCCACTAACGTACCGCGCCGGTACGCCAGTCTGGTTGCACGCCAGGGTCTGACCGCCCTCGATACGCTATCGACCGAGGCAAAAGGCCAGATGGCGCCACTGCCCCTGACGGTCGATCTGACGCTGCCCGGCTATAAGGCCATGCTCGACATGATGAATGGTTCGGCACATAGCGGCAGCAAGGGCACCGCCAGCAATCCGCACCAGGGCAGCACCGATCAGGCCGCTAACTTTGCCCGTGCTCAGGCCATTAAGGACGCCACAATGGCTTATTTTATCCTGCAAAATCTGAAGCCCGGCCAGACAATGCTGCACCTCAACGGCGACTATCACTCCAAGAATTTTGAGGGGATTGTCTGGTATTTACGTCAGCAGCGACCCGACCTGAATGTTGTTACCCTCTCGTCGGTCGAGTTGCTCGACACTGAAAAGCCTACCTCCGAAAATCGGAATCTGGCCGACTTTGTATTGGCGATTCCTGCTGACATGACCAAGACCTATTAAGCGCGGTTCTATGGACTTTGCCAGGTTAATCCATTCGCTGAACCAGTACGGTACCGGCCGTTAACTGGGGCAGGTAAAGCATCTGTCCGAACACGCCGAAGTCGGCGGGGCCGCTTAGGTTGGTCAGGGCTGCGTACGGTTTCAGGGTGTTGCTGGTTAAATCGAGCCGCCAGAGTTTACCGCCCGGCCTGGAGGTCGTTCCCCAGTCGGTTACCAGAGCCACTTTGCCGTTTAGCAACGTAACGCCGTCAAACACCCCGGCTCTGGGCAGCAGCGTCCGGTAGATCATTTGTCCGTTCTGTTCCTCAAAAACGCCAATGTCGCCCGGCTGGCCGTTACTGCCATAGCCAACCACGAACAACCGCCGACGGTCGGCGTCAAAGAATAGTCCATTGGGGCCGTTGGTTGTGCCGGGCAGTGCTGTATAGGTTTTTGCGGACAGGTTCACCTGATACACTTTTCCTCTGTCCGTAGCCGACACAAACAGCGTCTGCGCGTCCCGGATAACCAGATCGTTCAGAAGCTGCGTCTTCTCCGACGTAAAATCCAGCTCGAACACGACCGATTTTGTTCTCAGGTTGAAACCCACAATGCGGTCGATGTCTGCTACGTATAAGACGCCCCGCACCACCGCCATGCCTTTGGGCGCGTTCAGACCGGTTAGGAACCGCTGTTCGAGTACCCGACCGCGCGGATCGAGACGCGAAATATAGCCATCGCCATCTTTATCGGATGGCTTGAGCTCTTTGCCAATATTCGAGACGTACACAACCCCCGGCGTCGGCCAGACACTTTCGGGATGATCGAAGCCCGGGACAAGCGTTGACTGCGCCCGGCCGATCAACGGCAACAAAGCGCTGGTAAACAATAGAAACTGAAAAAACGGATTGACCATTTCGAGATAAGGCTGCCGCTAAACTTACAAAAAAGAACCATTGCTCAGCGTTTCGGACTGCATACGGTCTGGTATTCGGCTACTAGCACCCAGCAATGAGCCTCGCACTGCCAGCGCATCTGCACGAGCGGCCGGTCGGCGAACCGACGCAGCCACGCCTGCTCATAAGCCGTCAGCAGTCCCGCAATGAAAAAATGAAATCTGCCGAAATCCTGTTCAATATCCACCAGGTTCACCACCAGCGGAGACTCGCCCAGCCATGCCAGTGCCGTCGATAGCATACTCTGCTCGACACGATTGTCAGCGGCCGTTCGCAGCGAGTAAGCATCGGCGATCAGACGCGGCCGGATCGGCTCCAGTTCGGGCAAGTCAAACGCGTTCATGAGACGCGCCAGATGGTAGATAATGAGCGAGGTACGGGCGTAATGGGGCGCCACCCGGAACGGCTCCGTTACGTACCGGCCCGATTCTACTACTGATCGTAAGTAGGTCAGCGAGTCAATATCGTGCTGATTCAGCGGAAGTTTATAGTAGCATATACAGTAAAGCAGATTGCTCAGCGCACAGGCGTCGAAATCGATGCCCATATTCTTACCAAACCAGGTCGAATACGCCCGCAGTTGCCGGTAGTCAGCATAGGTGTTCCGAATCTGCTGGCGAACGCCGTTGGCGTGCTGGGCTACTTTGCCTTTGAGCCAATCCAGTTCCTCAGGCAGCGGCTGCGTGGTCAGGTAGACCATGGCCGTATCATCGATGTCATCGGGAATGCGAAAATGCTCGAATCGACGGAACAGATAGCCATTCGGGAAGTGCCGCGACGGTCGTGTCGGCCAGAAGTTATAGGTATTCAGACCGTCTTTGTTCCGAAACAACGGATAGGCAGCCGCAGCCCGCCCGGCGATTTGATTAATTACCGACTGCGCGGTCGACGTAACAGACGCCTGCAGCCGTTGCAGGGTAAAAACTGTGATGGCCGTGAAAAACACATTCGTGTCCGGACGCTGATAACGCCAGGTCGAATTGCTTCGAATCGCCGGAAAAAGCCCGGTTTCGCCCTGAAGGTCAGCAATGCGCCGGATGATTTCGTCGGTGTTTAGCAGGGCCATGAATCCCCCCGTACTGGGGCTGTAAAAGTACACGAGCCTGCCGGACCTTCCAAGCCAGAGCAGTCCCAGAACCACTTCCCAGGATTCCATACAGAATCCCAAATTGGTTCTCTTTTTCCAAATTAAGGTCTGATATTTGTAATCGCAATTGCCATTACGCATGTCCAATCTGATTCTGTTCGACGACCCAGCAATTCGTCCCGCATTGTTGCCGTTCACGTTTACCCGGCCCGTAGCCGACATCCGGGTTGGGATTCTGACCATCACCGAAAAGTGGACGCTGAAGCTCCGGACGGAACCGTCCTTTCTGGCCGAGTCGTATCTGCGCGTCAAGTATCCGCTGCAACTCACTACCGATAATTTATTCATCAACGGTGCCGTCTGCCCGACCGATGAACTGGTTGACCGGATTAAAACGCTGTCCCTGGGCGAAAGTCTGATTTCACCCGGTGGTCTGCTGCTGGCCCTGCGCACCGACCGGAACCCGACTGAGGCCGACCAACTGCTTGATATCCCCCAGCATACCACAACGTTCGATGAACCCGTACCGACCCTGCGCCAGCTCTGGAGTATCATTGCGGCCCATGGTAATCAGCTGCGAGCCGACTTTACGCTGATCACCGCCGGACGGCAGTCACAACCAATTACCGACCCGTTTACGCGCTGCTACGCCCCTGAAAATATCTTTCTGGAAGAAGGAGCCACCGTTCGGGCTTCCATCCTGAACGCCGAAGACGGTCCGATTTACATTGGCCGGAACGCCAGCATCAGCGAAGGCAGCGTCGTGATCGGGCCGTTTGCCCTGGGCGAAGGCTCGATGGTGCATTACAATAGCAAAATGCGAAAAAACACGAGCGTCGGCCCGTACTGCAAAATAGGGGGCGAAGTTGCCAACTCGATTCTGTTCGCCAACAGCAACAAAGGTCACGAGGGCTACCTTGGCGACTCGGTTGTTGGCGAGTGGTGTAACCTGGGTGCCGGCACGAATACGTCGAATTTAAAGAACGATTATTCGACCGTAAAACTCCATAGCTACGTCACGAACGATCTGGTCGATACGGGCCGGATGTTCTGCGGATTGATAATGGGCGACTACACCCGCACCGGTATTGGCACCATGTTCAACACCGGTACGGTGGTCGGCGTGAATGTGAATGTATTTGGCAGTGGTCTGCCGCCCAAGCACGTTCCTTCGTTTTCGTGGGGCGGAGCCCAGGATGGCTTCTCTCTTTACCGCATCGAAAAAGCCCTGCGGGTAGCCGATGAAGCCTTCAAACGGCGCGAACGCCTGTTTGATATGGTAGAGGAAGACATTTTACGGGCCGTATTCAACGCAGAGCAGGCCAACCGTTCGCTCTAATCGGTATGCTTTTCAACGAAATTATCGGCCAGGACGATACTAAGCAGCTGCTGCTGCGGGCAGTGCAGACCAATCACCTGGCCCACGCCCTGCTATTCGACGGGCCGGCTGGCAGCGCCAATTTAGCGCTGGCTTTAGCGCTGGCGCAGTACGTCAACTGCGAAGACAAGCAGCCCGCGGATGCCTGCGGACGATGCGCATCCTGCGTTAAGATGCAGAAGCTCGTGCACCCGGACCTGCACATGGTGTTTCCGGTGGCGAATCTGGCAAAGGGCAAAACCTCCGAAGCCTACCTCGCCGACTGGCGTCGGTTTCTGCTCGAACAACCGTATCGTACACTGCCGGACTGGCTCGAATCGGTCGGGGCCGACAACAAGCAGGGGAATATTTCAGCCGAAGAAGCCCGGAGTATTCTGCAGAAACTGTCGCTGAAATCGTATGAAGGCGGGTATAAGATTATGCTCATCTGGCTGCCCGAACTGATGAACGTAACCTCGGCCAACGCCCTGCTGAAGGTATTGGAAGAGCCACCCGCCCAGACTCTGTTTCTGCTGGTCACTAACCAGTCCGACAAGTTGCTTATCACCATTCTTTCCCGTACGCAACGGGTGGCGGTGCGGGCGTTCTCAGACGAAGACGTAGCGACGCATCTGCGTCAGCAGTTGAATTTCGACGAAACAACCGCCCGACGGATTGCCTACCTGGCCGATGGAAACCTGGCTACGGCCCTGCAGTTGAGCCAGCAGGAAAGCAATGGCGTTTCGGGTTCTGATCAGCATGTCTGGTTCGCCGACTGGATGCGCACGTGCTACCGGCAGGACTTGATTACGCTGGTCAAACAGGCCGACCAGTTCGACGGTTTCAGTAAGGAAAAACAGAAAGGTCTGCTTGAGTACAGCATTCGGCTATGCCGGGATTTATTCCTCTGGCAGCAGGGTGCGGGCGCGTTGCTGCGCCTGCCCGACGATGAGATGGCATTCGTCAAAAATTTCGCCAAAGTCCTGACAATAAGCCACATCGAACGTATCGTGACCGATCTGAACGAGGCCGCCTACCACCTCGAACGCAACGCCCGCGCCAAAATGGTGATGCTCGATATGTCGCTTACATTTAGCCGCCTGATCCGGTAAATAAGGTATAGGCCTTCGCCTACTGCCAGCCTTATACTTTTACGCGCTGTTTCTATCCGCTCTACCCATGAAGTCTCGAAAACCCAAACCTAAGCAGGTAATTGGCATGACCGACCTCATTGATTTTCCGGATCTGGCTCTCTTCAACGTACAGGCGAAGATAGACACGGGTGCGTTTACGTCGGCCCTTCACTGTAAACACATTGAACTGGAGCGAGCCGGTATGCAGACCCGGTTAAGTTTCTGGCTGATTGACAAAACCGGAGGGCCGCCTAAGCAGTTCTATAGCGACCAGTTCAGCCAGCGCATGATTCGTAACTCATTCGGGGTGGCCGAGCTTCGGTACGTTATCAAAACCCGCGTTACTCTATTTGGGCGCACGATTCGGGCCGAATTTACCCTTGCTGATCGCGAACGGCTCAAGAATCCGGTTTTGCTGGGCCGCAAATTGCTTCGTAACCGCTTCGTGGTCGATGTTTCTGAAAACAATCTGTCTTACGCAGCAAAACTTGCTAATCAAGCCAGAAAATCCTCAACACTACCGGTGAGCGAGCCTTCCTGAATTGCGATCTGATTCCTGTTCGCAGCTCATCTTTCCTTGACAATCAAGCTAATGCGTATTGCCATTTTGTCGGCCAATCCGAATCTATATTCTACCCAACGACTCCTCGAAGCCGCCAACCAGCGTGGCCATGAAGCCGTTGTGGTGAACCACCTGAACTGCCAGGTCATGATTGAGGGCGGTCGTCCGTCGGTACTGTATGAAGGCCGGGAACTTGACCCGTTCGATGCAATCGTACCCCGCATCGGTGCGTCCGTTACTGACTACGGCTGCGCCATTGTACGGCAGTTCGAAATGATGAAAGTATTTACGACGGCCAAGTCGCAGGCCATTACCCGCTCCCGTAACAAGCTGCGGAGTTTGCAGGTGCTGTCGAAAGCTGGCGTCGGGCTGCCCAAAACGGTATTTGCCAACCATCCCAAGAACGGGGACGTAACGCAACTGATCGAACTCGTTGGTGGGCCACCCGTAGTCATTAAGCTGCTGGAGGGTACGCAGGGCATTGGCGTGGTGCTGGCCGAGACAACCAAAGCTGCCAAGTCGACTATTGAAGCTTTTTACGGTTTAAAAAAGCATGTGCTGGTGCAGGAATTTGTGGCCGAAGCCAAAGGTTCCGACATCCGGGCACTGGTAGTGGGCGGTCGTGTAGTTGGGGCCATGAAGCGGCAGGGTATCGACGGTGAATTTCGTTCGAATATCCACCGAGGTGGCAATGCGGTGGCCGTTACGCTCTCGGCCGACGAAGAGCAGACCGCTATCGAAGCCGCCCGCGCCCTGGGTCTGAAAGTCGCGGGGGTTGATATGCTCCCCTCCGAGCGCGGTCCTTTAGTCCTCGAAGTCAACTCGTCGCCGGGTCTGGAAGGAATCGAATCGGCAACGGGCGTTGACATTGCCGACCAGATCATCGCGTACATTGAAGACAAAATCCGGGCTGACGAAGGCGATATGGTTGGCGTATAGCATTTGCTGGGTTATGGCGAATGATGTTCTATTTTAGCCGAATAATTTATCGTTCGTCAATGCCTGCTCTCGATTCAGATCTGAAGAAAGCCATCGTCCGGATGCCGGGCGCGGAAAAAGATAAGCTGCTGCTGCGGTTGATTGTCAAAGACCCCGTTCTGACCGAGCGGCTCCAGTTCGAACTCATTGAACATGGGCAAACCATTGACGAACGGCGGGAGCTGATCCGGCAGTTCATCAACCGAACCGTCAACCTGAAGCAGGATTCGGCCGGCTGGCTTATGATGGACATGCGTACCATTAGCGGCTACATCAGCCGCCACCTGAAAGTTACCAAAGACAAATACGGCGAAGTGGACCTAATGCTGTATATGCTCAATACGTTCTATGACCACCACGCTCATCTGCTGCACAAATACAACTCCCGGACCGATAAGGCCGCCCAGTACATCGCCAAACGCACCGATCAGATTCTGAAAAAAGCCGGGAAGCTGGACCCCGATTACTTCATTGAGTTTGCCGACGAGATCAATAAACTCCTGAGCTGGGTCAACTATGCTGCTCCGGCGCACTACGCCCGTCAACTGGGCCTTCCCAAAGAGTGGCTGGTCTGAGACTCCAGGCAGGCTTTGTTAACAAATCATCATGCCATGCTGTCAATACAACACCGGGTGTTTATGGAAGTGGCCCGACTGCTGAGTTTCACCAGAGCCAGTCAAACGCTTTTCCTCAGTCAGTCGGCTATTAGCAAGCAGATCAAGTCGCTGGAGCAATTCTATAAAACCGGCCTTTTCGAACGCCACGGAACCCGCGTTAGTCTGACGCCGGCTGGTCAGCTGCTATACGAAAAACTCCTGGAGGCCACTCAGCTGCAGCACGAGCTTCATCAGGCCATGCACCAGCTTAACCAGGATTTTCTGCCGCCAACCAAACTGGCCATTGGTGCCAGCACAACTATAAGTCTGTATGTACTTCCGCCCGTGTTGTCGGCTTACCTTCGGCAGTATCCCACTATCCAGATAAGCGTTCTGAACCGAAATTCCACTAACGTCCAGAAGGCACTGCTCGACCACGAAATTGACGTAGGTATTGTCGAAAGTATTCCCCGGCTCAATACGTTAACCTACAGCCCTTTTCTAACCGACGAAGTCGTGGCGGTCTGCTCGGCTAATAGTCCCCTGCGAAACCAGAGCTTAACCATTACCGACCTGCCCGCAATCCCACTCGCCCTGCGTGAGAACGGCTCCGGTACCCTGGCTGCCGTCGAATCGGCCCTGCAGAAACAGGGTATCCGCCCCGCTCAGCTTCAGATCCGGATTCGGCTCGGTGGCACCGAGGCCCTGAAAAACTTTGTGCTGGCCGACACCTGTCTGTCGTTTTTGCCCCGGCTGGCAATCCGTCATGAACTGGCTACGTCGGCCCTGGTCGAAGTGCCGATTCAGGGGCTGACGATTGAACGGGGGTTCCACTTTATTCAACGAAAGGGCACAGAAAACAACCAGTGGGTAAATGCCTTCATTCGCACAACCCGGCGCTACTATTCCTTTATAGAATAACTCATGCCAAAAAACGATTTGCATTAGGGGTTGCGAACGGCCACTTTTCGGCCGTCTTCAACAGCTATGCACGTACTAACGACTTCATCACTCCTGCGCGATCTGCAGTGCTCCTATTGCGGTAAAACTCATTCGGCTCATGTTCGGCAGACGCTGTCCGGTTGTTGCCGGGCTCCGCTTTTAAGCCAGTATGAACTGGACGCAAGCCCTCTCTCCCGCGAAGACCTGCTTACCCGCCCCTCCACGCTATGGCGATATGCCGAACTACTGCCCGTATTTCAGGCCGAAAACCGGGTTAGCCTGGGTGAAGGATGGACTCCGCTCCTGCCTGTCGACCGGCTGGCCGGCCAATATGGTTTGCACCAACTCAGTCTGAAAGACGAAGGTTTAAACCCAACCGGTTCTTTCAAAGCCAGAGGACTGAGTCTGGCCATCTCGAAAGCAAAAGAGAACGGCGAACGGGCCTGTATCGTCCCTACGGCGGGCAACGCGGGCGTAGCCACCGCTGCCTACTGCGCCCGCGCGGGTCTGGAAGCGGTGGTTGTCATGCCCCGGCATACACCCGATGCGTTCAAGGAAGAGTGTCTGGCTTATAACGCTCAACTGATTCTGATCGACGGTCTGATCAACGATTGTGCGGCTAAAGTGCAGGAAATGAACCAGACCGGCGCTTATTTTGACGTATCGACGTTGAAAGAGCCATATCGTGTAGAAGGCAAAAAAACGATGGGTTATGAAATCGCCGAGCAACTGAACTGGCAGCTACCAGACGTAATCATGTACCCAACCGGCGGGGGCACCGGCCTGATTGGCATCTGGAAAGCGTTTCATGAGCTTAAACAATTGGGCTGGATCACCCCGCACCAGCCCCTCCCCCGAATGGTGGCCGTTCAGGCTGACCAGTGCTGCCCAGTTGTCGATACCTTTGATGGTAAGCAGCCCAATTCCAAACAGTATATAGGCAAACCGACCCTCGCCAATGGACTGGCCGTACCCCGGCCTATTGGCGAGCCGCTCATGCTTAAAGTTCTTCGGGAATCGAACGGAACCGCGCTGGCTGTCTCAGAAAACGAAATGCTGGAAGGGGTCAGCGAACTCGCCCGGCAGGAAGGCTTCTTTGTTGCGCCCGAAGGCGGAGCCATCTGGGCCGCCACGAAGAAATTGCTCCGGCAGGGCTGGCTACAACCCAATGAGCACGTACTACTGTTAAATACGGGCTCCGGCCAGAAGTATCTGGATAATCTGAAAGGTAGCTGGTAGGGGTCAGCCGCGAAACCCTGCCGGGGTTTCATCCGGTTGTCGCCCGTGCCGGGTTATGCTAAAACACCCAGCGGGACATGGCGTTATATCAGGCATAACCCACTCTGTCCAGTTATGAGCCAGACCGTTTTAATCACGGGCGGCACCGGCGTTATCGGCCGTCGCTTAACCCAGTTGCTCCGTCAGCAGAATTATCAGGTATCCATACTCAGCCGTTCAGCGAAGTCCATTCCTGGCGTTACGGTTTATCAATGGGACGTAACGAAAGGCCGGATGGATCCGGAGGCTGTCCTGACTGCCGACCACATTGTTCATCTGGTAGGCGAAGGCATTGCCGACAAGCGCTGGACCGATACCCGTAAGGACGAGATTCTGTCCAGCCGCACCCAATCCTCAGATCTGCTGGCTCAGACGCTCGCCAGCCAAACTCACCACGTAAAGTCATTTATCGGTTCGTCGGCTATCGGCTATTACGGGGGCGACACCGGCGACAGACCGCTGACCGAAACCAGTGAAGGAGGCAGCGATTTTATGGCGCAGGTCGTCCGGGCGTGGGAACGCTCCGAAGATCAGGTCGCTGCCCTCGGCATTCGGACGGTTAAGTTCAGAACCGGGGTGGTCCTGACCATGGATGGTGGAGCGTTGCCTAAACTAGTACAACCTATCCGGCTGGGAGCGGGGGCGCCACTTGGCTCTGGTCAGCAGTATGTTTCCTGGATTCACATTGACGACCTCTGCCAGCTGTTTATTCAGGCATTAACGGACGAATCGTGGCAGGGCGTTTACAATGCTGTTGCGCCGACGCCCGTCACCAACGAAACCATGACGCGGGCCATTGCTCAGGTCCTGCACCGGCCGCTGATTCTACCGAACATCCCCACTTTTGCCATTAAACTGATGTTCGGTGAACTGGCCATCGTCGTCACGGGAGGCAACTACGTACTCAACAAACGTATTGCTGAAGAAACGTCGTTTCAGTACCAGTACGCAGACCTGCGTAGAGCACTGGAGGATTTACTAAAATAGTGATTATATCAGTACACTATTCATCTATAAGCCGTTGCCTACCTGTTTAGGTGAGAACATAATGACCTAATTTTTTGGACCCTTCAAACTGAATTAGACCCGCATTCCGCAGGATATCCAAGTTCCTGCGAATGGTCTTTTCCGTAACACCATAGCGCTCTGTCCATTAGGTGGGCTGAAGAGGTTTGTTTTGGGCAACATTCCTTATTATGCCCTCAATCTGGTGGCGAGACGAATCGCTTAATAGGACATTTATTAGGACATCGACCTTTTGCCCGCTCAAAGAAACCTCATTGCTGGAAGCAAAACGTGTATTTACTAACCGCTCATCAAGGGGGATAATGGTACGAAACATATCGCCCTCAATAAACTGAGTTTCTTTACCGTTGGCATATGCCCTTATGTCTTTCGTTACCTTTATGACGCCCGATCCCAGTTGATCCATGAAGCCGGTTTCTTTGAAGAAATTGGACAGGGTATGATTCTTGGTGCGGGGCGTAAACGTATCAGTGTCACTGGGTCCTTGATAGAAGGCCCGATTGGGATTCTCAAAGATTACCCGGTCTCTGTAGATCATCATACGGGTCGTGAAGCCACTGCTGTACTCCCGGTGAGCCAGCAGGTTGACGATCACTTCCCAGAAGATGACCCTCCGGATGCTGATGCGCTGTGGGCCTTCCAGGTAAAAAGGATCGTAAAGATGCTTACAACGAAGTTGATGAGCCGGTCTTACGTATTGAGCAGGTTGTCGCGGAGTAGTCCCGGTCTTCGTAACGATCTTCATCCACCCGGCGCAGCAGCGCATCCATGAAGTGCTGCGGTACAGTCGTCAGCAGCGTCTGCGGGGTGCCGAAGAGCAAGGCTGCGGCTAAGGTGTAGCCTTCCAGTCTGCATATCACGCTGCTAGAGACCCGCGCTGCGAAGCATCCGCTCGTCGGACATCGTCCCCACGGGTATGTACAGCACCGCCTTGCCGTCAATCTCGACGAACGCGCTGATCATTACTCATAAAGTAGCCCCGTGTAGTTAAGCGTATCAATCACAGCCTAAAGATAACAGATAAATCTTGGCCAGCTTATGAGGCCAATTAGCTAACTTACATAAGCTAAACGCCAACGGCCATGATTCCCGTCGCCCTCTTTGTTCGTGTTTCGACGAAGGAACAAGCTTACTCAAGACAAGTAGCTGACCTGACGGCCTGCGCAGATAAGCAGGGCTATTACATTGCGCACATCATTCACGAGACAGGCTCCGCTACCAAGCATAGCAATGTGGATCGACCCGAGTTAGACAAGTTGCTCAATCTTTGCAGGACGAAGGCTATCAAGAAGGTGCTGGTTACCGAGTTTTCCCGACTAGGAAGACGACGTAGTGAGACGCCAGCCCTAATGGAAGTCATTACCGAAGCTGGCGTTTCTATCTATGCCCATAACTTAGGGCTGGAAACCCTGCTGGCCAATGGCAAACGGAATCCGGTGGCCGGCATTGTGATCGCCGTGATGATCGAAATTGATGCGATGGAAACCGAGCGACTTTCCGAACGTATCATGTCGGGCTTGGCGGAGGCTCAACGTCGTGGCAAGCAATTAGGTCGCCCTTAAGGCTCGGTTAAACAGCAGGATCAATTGTTGATTGATTATGCGATGATAGCCAAAGACCTGGAGAACGGCCTAAGCATCCGACAAACGGCGGTACTACGCCAGGTGTCAATGGATACAGTTCAGCGGGTGAAACGGGCAATGAAGGCCAAGCAGGAAAACACCCAATCAGTCAGTTAACATCTGGCTAAAGAAGATTGTGCTTATAAAATCACTCCTTTCGGTTCCCATTAATGTCAAACGTAAGCCCTAGCATACGCTTTTAGGATGATGAGAGCAATGGCCACTAAACGTCACCTTGGTAAACCAACAGTTTTAGCTGTAATTGGGCTATTCTGCTTGCTACTGCTTACCCCTGCCCTTGCTCAAACGCCGGTGGCTACCTTGACAGGGCGGGTTAGCGATGCTAAAACGGGCCAACCCCTTCCTTTCGCATCCATTTATATAAATAATAGTTCCCGAGGCACCGTGGCCGACTCTAACGGCGCCTACCACCTGACGAACGTACCATTAGGCAATGCCGAACTGGTTGGTTCGGCGCTGGGCTATCAGCTCCTACGCCAGCCCCTACGCCTGACCGATACGCGCCCGCGCACGGTAGACCTCAAACTTGAATCAGCTGATCAGGCGCTGTCCACCGTTATCGTAACGGCCCGGCGCAGTCCGGCCTATGCCCGCCAACTGCGCACCTTTAACCGTGAGTTACTCGGAAACCGGCCTCAGGCCCGCCAGTGCCGCATTGTCAATCCGAATGTGATTTCCTTCCAGGAAGAGAAAGGCCACCTACGGGCGCAAGCGGCTGAGCCATTGGTGATCGAAAATAGAGCGCTGGGCTACAGGCTCTCTTACAATCTACTCCACTTTGATTTCTTTCAGAGCAAGCTGCTCTTTGCTGGTACCGCTCGCTTTGAGGAGATACCATCGACGGACCCCCACCAGCAGGCACTCTGGCAGGCGAACCGGCAAAAAGTATACCAGGGGTCACTACAGCACCTGATGGCAAACCTGATGGCGGGTACCCATGAGCAGGCTGGCTACTCGGTGTACCGGACACCGCTAAGCGGTGAGAGCAACAATCAGGTATTCCCGTTGGTACGTACCGCCGAGCGGCAATACATCGGCAGCGGACAGGCCCAAGCCTTGTTTCGGCCGGGCGAACTGCCGTCTGAGCGACGACTTATTTCTGATCAACCCTTAGAGGTATACTACAATCAGGTGTATGCCGCCAACTCCCCCTACCGCGACTCGCCCTATGCCTACTCGCTGTTGCTGCTGCCTAAGGGGCGACTGGAACTAACCGTCAACGGCGGCATAACCCAGAGTAATGGTCTCGACGTGCGGGGTTATCTGGGCAGCGAACGGCTGGCGACGCTGCTGCCGGGGGATTGGGTACCGAGCCAGGAAGAAAGTTTAGTCCCTATCAACATTACCGCCGGGCGGCCCCTGAAGCCTGATGCCGGGCTGGACTCCCTAGTGGCCCTGCGCCGACGGCAGTACGAGCAAACCGCTCCTATCGTCTACGTGCAGACCGATAAGACCCTGTATGCTACCGGTGACGGGCTCTGGCTGAGCGCCTACGTGCTGGATGCGGCCCGGCAGTTACCCCTCGTCAGCCGCGCCGAGACAGCCCTCCATGTGGAACTGATTGCTCCGTCGGGTCGGTCGGTGCTGCACCAGTGGCTGCGACTGACCAACGGACGGGCGGCAGCCAGCATCCACTTAGCCGATACACTCACCGCGGGAACTTATCGGCTGCGGGCCTACACGGCGATGGACCAAATAGCCAGCTCTCCGGCCTTCGAGTGCTCGTTTCCCGTGCATAACCTCAAACAACCAGCCCCCGGCAGCCCAACCAGCCGGGACGTGACTACTCCGCCCGGCACTACCGACCTAGCCCAGCACCCCTTGGCAGACACCCTCGATTTGCAGTTCCTGCCCGAAGGGGGCCGCTGGCTGGCGGGGATACCGGGGCGGCTAGGTATCAAGGTCCTGCAAGCCGACGGCCGAGGCCGGCTCGTTAGCGGACGTATCGTCGATCAGGCCGGCGCTGAAGTAGGCCGTTTTAGAACCAACGTCCTGGG
This sequence comes from Spirosoma taeanense, assembly GCF_013127955.1. Classification (NCBI taxonomy): domain Bacteria; kingdom Pseudomonadati; phylum Bacteroidota; class Cytophagia; order Cytophagales; family Cytophagaceae; genus Spirosoma; species Spirosoma taeanense. Next base: position 617,268 of record NZ_CP053435.1, on the reverse strand, counting down.
CATGGGACAGGTGACGTTCATCCCACAGGCAGGTCAGCGTTACACGGCCTTCATGGACGGGGCTGCGGGCTCAGCCGCCCGGCCCGTGGTCTTACCGGCCGTCGAGCCGGAGGGCTGGTCGCTGAAGGCCGATGCCCTCTCCGATAGCAGTCGCCTGTTAGTGAGCGTGCGGGCTACGGGTCGCTACAGCCAGCAGCCAGTGTACGTGACACTGCAAAGCCGTGAGCAGCTGGTCTACCGTCAGAAGTGGCTGCTGCTCCAGGGGGAAGCCCATTTCGCCCTTTCGACCGCTACCCTGCCGCCCGGTGTATGTCGGCTCACCTTATGGGACATGACCAACCAGCCCCGCGCCGAACGGTTAGTGTATGTGCCCGAAGGGGCCGGCAGCATTCAGATGCAAGTGATTACAGGGAAACCCCGCTACGAGGCCCGCGAACAGGTGGTCATTGGCCTTCAGCTCCGCGATGCCCAGGGCTACCCCGTGACGGGTAGCTGGTCGGCGGCTGTCACCGATGCCGATCAACTGCCAGCCGATACGAGCGGGGCCGACCTGCGGACCTACCTGCTCCTGACGGGCGGCCTGCGCGGGGTGGTTGAATCGCCGGCGTATTACCTGGAGCCCGAACACCGGGCTGATGTGGATAACCTCCTACTGACGCAGGGCTGGCGTCGGCTACCGGCTCCCCAGCCACTCGACTCGACGGAGGGCTGGAGCTTGAGCGGCCGGGTTCGGGATGAGCGGGGCCGGGCCTTGGCGGGCAAACCGGTCCTGATAAGCTTGGAACAGGGTGGCCAGCGGATACTGCGCCGGGTCAATACCGATGCGCAGGGCGCCTTTCGCCTGGGCGAGCTGAGTATCGCCGACACAGTGCAGGTGCAGGCGGGGGTTCGCGATCCGGGTCCGGGGGGAGCGGTGGTGAGCTTCGATGCCCCGGGTATGCGTTTTCCCTCTCCGGCCGTAGCCCCACCCGACTGGGGGGCACTTAGTGCTTCGCTGGCCAGTATCAGGGCGCGCCAGACGGCCTGGCCGGCTTATTATCGCGACTCAACAGCCCGCCAGTTGGCCGAAGTCATCGTTCGGGCGGCCAAACCAAAACCCGAACGCCCCAAAGACATACAACAAGCCAGTCTGCACGGAGCTGCTGACGGGGTGCTGGTGGTGGATAGAAACGTTGCTAACTCGGTTATTAAAGTGGATCAGCTAATTATGCGTTTACCGGGTGTAAGTGTAATTGGCGGTATGGTAACGATCGGTGGAATCAGCAGCCTGGGAAACAACACCCCATTGTATCTGATTGATGGGATGCCCGCCGATAAGGATATGCTCGATGCCCTTAATCCTCTGGAAGTGAGCCGCATTGAATTATTAAAAAGTGCGACTACTGCGGGTATGTATGGTGCCCGTGGGGGGGCGGGGGTCATTGCCATCTACACGACTAAAGGCATTGTTGAGCCGTTTACTTCGCCTAGTAGCGTGTCGGCCACTGTGTTCGGCTTCGCCACGCCCCGCGAGTTTTACGTGCCACGCTATGCGCCGTCGACAACTCAGTCCGTCAACGACCGTCGGGATGTGCTGTTCTGGGAGCCACTGGGACAGAATGATGCCGATGGGCAGGCCAGGCTGCTGTTTCCTTTGAGTGACACTGCCAAGCGGTTGCGGCTGGTGGTACAGGGATTGACCAGCGAGGGCCTACCCATGTCCTTCACTTGGGTGCTGCCTGTCAGGTAATGGTACAACTTCCTGTTTTAACAACAACTCATGCTCATTTTCCTCACTACACCCAACTTGGGTAGTTCTACGGAAAAGGGGGAGCATGTAAAAGCTTGGGGTGAGGCAGGTAATTTCGTACTTCAGGATAAGCCTGTCATCTCACCATGAAAAGCTAAAACGGTCCACACCTGAACCCACTCAGGTTAAGCCGTACAAGAGCCTGTATCAACTCAAGATACATTTACTTGACATCAGCCCGGAGGTATATCGCCGGTTTGGCATAAGAGCAGATACCACTGTGGTTCAAATGCACCCTATAGTCCAGTTAGTGATGGGCTGGACCAATTGGCACTTGCCTTTCTTTCAGATTGCCGGCCGACGCTACGGGATCGACTACACGGATGGTGAGCCGTTTCTAGAAATTCCTCAGACCACCCGATTATGTGATATCTAAGAATAATCTCCACTATACTGTTGCAAGTCCACCTTTTATTGTGGCTATTTAAAAAGGGTGTAAATGTGGCAAGACGGAATCAGCAGCCTAGTTCGGAGTGATTTTACTCCGTAAAATCTGATATGGTAACCGTAGCTTCTTAACTTATAGTTTCTCCGAATAAACGGCTACACCTCCATTATTTTTTTGGAGTGCTTATCTCTCTACCCACTGGCAAACTTAACACTATTCTAAGCATGAGTATTTTCTTTTGTTGGTTTTACCCGAAACCCGTTGTAGTACTACAATCATGGTGTTATGAGCCTATGGATGAGTGCCTGCAATAGCGCCTAAGAGTCAAAAACCACAAAAGCTGTGGCTAAGCGTGTCTCGTACCCATTGGTACATGATTGATCATTATTGCTCATAACTTCCAATGAGGCAATCCAACCGGCATCGGTGTTGATACGAATCAACACCTTTTTGTTTTTCATCGAGCCAATAGGCAGTGGCCTTTACTGGGGGCATTGCCCCAGACCTATATCGCTTCTAAAACAATCTTAATGCTTGATGCGAAAACGGGAAAACTTCTAAACAGTTGGGGTGACAACCTGTTTATCATGCCCCATGGTCTAACCGTTGATCGAAACAACATTTGGGTCACCGATGTAGGATTAAACCAAGGGATAAACAAAGCAGGGGGCGAATGACTCCGTTGAATCATTCGCCCCCTGCAAGCTATTTGGGCCTTTTCAGCTTAACTCCACTCCCGGTCGGCCGAATCCTTGGTATTCCACGTATCGGTCGGAGCAAACCAGGTTGCGCCTTTTTTGAGGAATTTTTTGGCGACGTCCTCATTCAACTCAACCCCCAGACCTGGCTTTTCGGGCACCCGAACAAAGCCTTTGTCGGCAATGGGCTTCAGGCCCGTAACAATATCCTCCCAACCAGTTACATCTACGCCATGGTGCTCAAGTGCAACAAAGTTCTCGGTTGCAGCCGCACAGTGCACGTTAGCCATCATAGAAATTGGTGAACCGGCGAAGTGCATGGCCATTGGAATTCCTTTTTCTTCGGCATAATCGCCAATTTTCTTGGTTTCCAGCAACCCACCCGACGACGCCAGATCCGGGTGGATCATATCGATCGCTTTAGCATCAATCAGCTTAATAAATTCTTCTTTCAGGAAGATATCCTCGCCGGTCAGCGTTGGCGTTTCAATGGCATCCGAAATCTGTTTCCACTGGTCGGTATAGAACCAGGGCACCAGGTCTTCCAGCCACGCCAGCCGGAATGGCTCCATAGCCTCCCCGATCTGAATGGCCGTATTCACGTCAAAGTGGCCAAAGTGATCGGCCGCCAGGGGCGTATCGTAACCAACAATGTCGCGCACTTTACCTACGTGTTCAACGAGTTTATCGAGTCCTTTTTTCGTGACCTGGATACGTGTAAACGGGTGTTTGGTATTGGCATAATTCCCCAGCTTGCCTGATTCCCGGTCATCCCACTGCCGCTTAACGCTCCAGTTGCTGGCGTTGACCAGCATACCCGGCTGATCGGCCAGCATACCAATACCAAAATCCATTTTCAGGAACGTATAGCCCTGATCCCGGCGCTTCTTCATGTTCTCGGCAAAGCCTTCATACGTATTCGCTTCGGGGGTATCGGCATATAGCCGGATAAAGTCGCGGTACTTTCCGCCCAACAGCTGATAGGCAGGAACGTTATACGCCTTGCCAGCCAGGTCCCAGAGGGCCATTTCAACGCCACAAACGCCACCGGCCGCCCGGCTGTGGTTACCAAACTGCTTGATCTCCTTGAATATCTTCTCGACGTTGCAGGGATTTTTGCCCAATAGCCGGCTTTTGAGCATCAGCGCGTAGTTCGCACTGGCTCCGTCACGTACTTCGCCCCAGCCAACGAGCCCCTGGTTAGTATCAATACGGATAATCGGGCTCGAGAAAGGAACGCCCACGAGCGTAGCCACCCGCATATCCGTTATTTTCAGATCGGATGGTTTAGAATCCCGACCGACCTTCTGGGTGATGAACTCCAGCTCCTGCTCGGTTTTATAAGGATTGCTGAGTTTATCGAACATCATGCCCAGTGATAAGCCTCCTAGTCCGGCATTACGAAGAAAATCCCGGCGGTCAGACGAGCCGTCTGAGGGGTGTTCCGGCATCAAAAAGCGATCAAAAATTTTTTTCATGGTAAAGGTTTATCTTGGTTTATGGCTATTCCCCCATAAAATAAGTAAATGCCAGTATTTTACTTATTTTTTATCCTTTAATGGGCAGAATCACTCGAATCATTCTGTTTCTGACGACTAAAACCCGCTTTACTTATTCTTTTCGCCATGGGCGCATTAACCCGTGTCTGGCTCGGAATCAGATGTGTATCGCGTAACGGCAGACCCTCAGAACGTGTCGACACCTGTGAATCTCAGGATACCTAAACCTATTTCAATAACACTCAATAGCTGTTAAAACGATGATAAAGAGAACGCTATTAGCCTTAACAATTGCTCTAACGGGAAGTATCGTAACGCAGGCCCAGCGCGTTGGCTCTTCTCCTGAATACGTAAAAGCGTTGACGGCCAACTGGAAAGGCGAACGGTTTGCTGATGGTCGGCCGCACGTACCGGACCTGGTTCTGGAGCGACTGCAGAACTGCACGCTGGAGCAAATCTGGGGTTATCTGGGCAACAAAGGGTATCGGAATCAGGTCGAAAAAAACTGGATTATTCTGAAACCCGGCGAAACCATGACCGGCCGCGTCGTAACGGCGCAGTTTATGCCGACCCGGCCCGACCTCGATAGTCTGGTCAGGGCCCAGGGGAAAGCTGAAGGCCGCTCGCAGAAGGGCGGGATCAACATCTGGCCGATTGATATTTTGACTAAAGGCGATATTTACGTAGCCGATGGCTATGGTAAGATTAAAGATGGTACGCTGATTGGGTCCAGCCTGGGCAACGCCATCTACGGCAAAACCGGTAAAGGGGTTATCTTTTACGGGTCGGTCCGGGATATGCAGGAGTTGAAAGATACTAAAGGCTTCAACGCCTGGGTAAAAGGCCACGATCCGTCATATATCAAAGACATGACGCCTACCGCCATCAACGCCCCTATTCGCATTGGCGACGTGAGCGTGCTGCCGGGCGATGTGGTCTTTGCCAATGAATATGGGGTCGTATTTATTCCGGCCCACCTGGTGGAGGGTCTGGTGTCGGCCTCGGAAATGACCGCCCTGCGCGATGAATTCGAGCGGGTTCTCCTGCAGCAGAGCAAATACCCGTCCGGCGAAATTCACGGCGACTGGTCCGACAAGATAAAGAATGATTTCCGGGCCTGGGTAGCCAAGTATCCCAAGAAACTGGCCATTACGGATAAAGACCTGGAAGCGTATCTGGCAAAGGGCCATTGATACGTAACCAGGCGGTGAATCTGCGATCTGAACAGGCAAAAATCAAAAAACAAGGACCATCTGCGTTTATTGTTTTTTGATTTTTTGTTTACCAATATTCGCTTTGAAATCTTGTCGTGTCAAAACCCAAACAGACCAATGAAATTTAGAATTACGTTTCCGGCTTTGCTCCTTGCCGTTTTTTGCTTTGCCGGCTCTGCGTTAGCCCAGACAATTCCGAAAGACGAACTAATTTTTCTGACTTCGGAGTGGAAAGGGGAGCGCTTTTCGGACGGACGGCCCAAAATTCCCGATAACCTGCTGGAACGCGCGAAAAATATTGGAATTGATGACGCCTGGACGGTTCTAAAAAACGAAGGGTATACCAATCAGTTTGAAGGCAACTGGAAGCTAATTAAAGACGACGTGCCGGTAATTGGCCGCGCGGTTACCGCCATGTTTATGCCTAGCCGACCGGATATTGAAAAGAATATTAAGGAGCGGGGCATCAGCAAACAGGGCCGCAAAGGTAACACCAACGCCTGGCCAATTGAGGTGCTGACGAAAGGCGATGTTTACGTGGCCGATGCTTTTGGCAAGATTGGCGGAGGAACGCTCATGGGCGCTACGCTAGGTAATGCCATCTTTAGTAAAACTGGTAATGGCGTCGTGTTCAACGGAGCCGCCAGAGACTTGCAGGAACTTCAGAACATTAAAGGGTTCAACGCCTTCGTCCGCGATTTTCACCCGTCCTTTCTGGAAGAAATGGTTCTGATGGGTCTGAACGCACCCATCCGTATCGGCAATGCGATGGTTTTACCGGGCGATCTGGTGATTGCCCAGCGCGAAGGGGTGCTTTTCGTTCCGGCTCATATGGCTGAACAGGTTATCAGCACCGCTGAATTCGTCACCCGAAAGGATCAGTTCGGTTTTGAAACGGTTAAATCGGGCCGATACACCACCGGTCAGATTGATAGCCAGTGGACCGACGAAATCAAAACGGATTTTCTTAAATGGCTAGGTCAGCACCCGGAGCTGGGCACCATGACCCGAGCTGAGTTAGATAAAGTCATGAGCAAACGGACCTGGTAAGGTTTGCAGGAACCCATTATTCCTCATCGTCCCGTCGAACCTCCTCCCGGCGGGACGTGTTTTTTATGTATGACCGATACGTTAAAAGACGCACTTCGCAAAGCCGCCATGTTTTGCGCTTACCAGGAGCGAACGCAGCAGGAAGTCCGCGACCGATTGAAAGAATGGGGCGTCTGGGGCGACGATGCCGAAGAAGTGATTGCCAAGCTGATTCAGCAGAACTACCTCAACGAAGAGCGCTTTGCCAAAAGCTTCGCGGGTGGCAAATTTCGCGTAAAAGGCTGGGGCCGACGTAAAATCAAGCAGCACCTGCAGCAGCGCGGCATCACAGGCTATAATCTCGATCAGGCCATGAAAGAAATCGCTCCGGACGACTACCGCGAAACGCTGGCCGATCTGCTCGATAAAAAGCGCCGGAGCCTGCGCGACGACAATCCTCTGGTTATCAGGCAGAAGCTGGTGCGCTATGCAATGAGCAAAGGGTATGAATCGGATCTCATCTTTGCGGTGCTGGGTAGTGAGGACTAAGGGGCATTTTCTCAATAGGTCTTTTTTACCCAATTTTGTGACTTTATCATTCTTCCCGACCCTATGCCCCGAGTTTTTCTGGATACCGAACGCATGGCTAACCTAACCAGTGGCTTGGGTCAGCTTTGTTTACATCTAGGCCGGGAACTGGTGCGTCAGAAACCACCGGGCTGGGAAATCACCTTTCTGGTTTCCCGCGAACAGGTGGGTATTTTTGGCCCTTTGGCTACCTACAAAGTAGCGGCCAAATGGCGCCGATTATGGCATCCGTGGAAGTTTGACGTCTGGCACTGCCCCTATCAGGGAACCCGTTTTTTACCTGGCCGTAGTACCCCATTGATCTATACGATTCTGGATCTCAACTATCTGTCACTGCCGGAATACTCTCTTCAACGGAGAGCACGCCAGAAAAAGCGTTATCAGCAACGGATTAATCAGGCGGTTGCCATTACGACTATATCAGCGTACGTAGCGCAGGACATTCGGGAGCAGTTGGCGGTACCCGCCCACACCCCCTTGCAGGTTATTTACTGCGGAGTCGAAACACCTTCAAAAGCCCCCGAAACGCCCCCCTCCATTCGGCCCGATGGTCCGTTTCTGTTTTTTATCGGGATGCTGCAGCCGTATAAAAATGTGCATACCCTACTGCCGATTCTGGAAGCGTTTCCGGAGTATCGCCTGGTGCTGGCGGGTCCCGACGATCGTCCGTATGGGCAGGAGATTCGGGAGCAGGCCCGCCAGATGGGTATAGCCGACCGGCTGCTGATGCCCGGCCCAATCGACGAGTCAACCAAATGGTGGCTTTACGCTAACTGCGACGCGTTTATGTTCCCATCGCTGCTTGAAGGCTTTGGTCTGCCCGTTGTGGAAGCTATGGCTTTGGGCAAGCCCGTATTCTGCTCGCCCCTGACCAGTTTACCCGAAGTTGGTGGATCTGACGCTTTCTACTTTTCCTCATTCGAAGCCGCGGATGTTGTCGAAACGTTTCGGCGCGGTATGGAAGCCTTTCGCAACGATCCTGCCATGCCCGATCGGCTCCGGCAGCAAAGCCAGCGGTTTCGCTGGGAGACCGTAGCGGCCGATTACTGGAAACTTTATCAGCAGGTATATTCCGGCGAAATGAGCCAACTGCAGCAGCAGGCGTCAAACGCTTTATAATTCCATCCAATCACTGGCGAATCGCTTCCATCATATGGCAAAATGCATTGATGGGCTCATGCGTGGTGCTATAGCCTAATGACTGAATGTATTCATTGAAGGCGCTGATATTATTCTGGTCCTCATCAATATCATGTACTTCAATGACCATTCGGTTGATCCGCTTTATAAGTTCCGGAGCCGTGTGATATAGGATATCGTATTCGCTGCCTTCGCAATCCAGCTTCAGCAGGTCAATGGATTGCAGATTGTTGTTCAGGATAATAGCCGACAGCGTTACGCAGCTGACATCTAGTTTTTGAGTATTATTCTCATTAAACCCTGCAAACCGGGAAGCTACCACCTGGCTGTTCTCGGCAGCTTCTGCAAACAGTTCCAGCTTGTCGAGCGGCAATCCGGTCACGGCCGTCTGGAAAAGCCGGACCTGATGCTGAAGTCTTGGATTGCCCTGCAACATCCGCTGGAATGTTTTTACGTTGGCCGGAATCGGCTCATAGGCGTAAATCGTGGCCTGATTAATTTTGGACAGCAGCAGAGCCTCAAAAAAACCGGCATTTGCGCCAATATCAATGACTACGGGGTTAGAAGGCAGTTGGTGAACAAGCGTATCAATCTCATAAACATCTGCCATGAATATTTCTTTGAATACCTGATACAGACGCTCAGCTACCTGAAACTGTATAGGCAGGGGCCTTGTCGTGAATTGAAGGTCACGTTTGCGTCGCTCCCCCTTATGAAATACATACTCACCCGGATTGGCGATATGGTTCCACAATCTAAAATACCTATTTACGCCTTCAACAGCCATAAGTCAACTGATGCGCAGAAGACAATATGTGTGCCGTGTCTGCTTCATCTAAGTAATTATGCCTAAAAATAGAAAAGTCCCGGTACAGCGTGCTGCTATACCGGGACTTTTCTATTTAATACGAAACAAAGATGACGATATCAGGCGATTTCCAGTTCAATAGCATCTGGCCGTGTTACTCGTTTCGATGCGTTCATAATCTCAATACCAACCACTCTTCCTTCTGCATCGTAATCGATCACAGTACCCGGCCGCTCTTCATCGCTTTCTTCAACAGGCGAGTCCGCGATCCTGATATATAGGATATCTACTTCACGGTCATACTTTACCTTCATGGTACTTTTGTATCTTCGACGTCTTGTAAACAGATTTCACAACGTTGGGTTGCTTGTCTGTGTTGACGAATACGCGTACTGTAATCAGGCTTTAACATAGGATTGGTCAGCAACCCGAACAACTGACCACAAGTCTATGTCTAGGCCTAAAAATCCGCATCCATTACGAAGCCTTTAGGCTCTTCGGCGACTGGGGCTGGAGCCGGATTTTCGGCATCCTGCGTACTGGTAGCCTGCGCTTTCATGGCTTTGAACTTCGCCATGACTTCACCCCGCTGGTACTCGCCAACGCGCTTCTCGAAGAAGTTGGTTTTGCCCTGCAGTGAGATCATATCCATGAAATCGAACGGGTTCGTTACATTATAGAGTTTACGCATGCCAAGGGTCGTCAGCAGGTGGTCGGCCACGAAGGCAATATACTGCTTCATCAGATCGGCATTCATGCCAATGAGCGACACCGGCAGGGCATCGGCTACAAACTCCTGCTCAATTTCGACGGCATTACGAATAATATCATAAATCTGCGACTCGGGCATCTTGTTCCGGATGTGGTCCGTGTAGAGCATACACGCAAAATCGCGGTGCAACCCTTCGTCGCGGGAAATCAATTCGTTGGAGAACGTCAGGCCGGGCATCAGACCCCGCTTTTTGAGCCAGTAAATCGAGCAGAACGAACCCGAGAAGAAAATCCCTTCTACGGCGGCAAATGCGATCAGTCGCTCTGCAAACGTACCGTTTTCAATCCAGCGCAGTGCCCACTCGGCTTTTTTCTGAACGCAGGGAATGGTGTCGATGGCATTAAGCAAACGATCTTTTTCAGCCGGATCTTTGATGTATGTATCGATCAGCAGCGAATAGGTCTCGGAGTGGATATTTTCCATCATCACCTGAAAGCCATAGAAACACTTGGCTTCGGCATACTGCACTTCCGACAGAAAATTGACGGCGAGATTTTCGTTCACAATCCCATCCGAAGCCGCAAAAAACGCCAGGACATGGGAGATGAAGTGCCGTTCGCCGTCGTTCAGGCTGTTCCAGTCCTTCATATCCTGACCGAGGTCTATTTCTTCGGCCGTCCAGAACGAGGCTTCGTGGGTTTTATAGTATTCCCAGATATCCCAGTGCTTGATAGGAAACAGCACAAAGCGGTTTTTGTCTTCTTCTAAGATCGGTTCAATTGCGTCGTTTTGTACCATAACAGATAGTGATTTTACAGCGTATGACCAGTCGGCGAAACCGATGGAAGCAGCGAGTTGATGCAAAAAATCGTTTCAACAAAATTAGGCGTTCTCACCACTTAAACAACCCGGCTTATGAGCAGGCGACTAGTGCAATCAAGGAGTGTTTCCGGTAACCTAAACGGAATCAACAGGTTGAACAAAAAGCCTAAAAGGAATATCTTGGAATAATTCTAAAAAAGATTCGCAGCTTGACTGTCAGCCGATTAGAAAGGCCATGCCTTCTAATGGAAACAAAAAAGGTCACTTCCGTAGAAGCGACCTCAAATTAATCTATAGGCTACAGGGCATATTAAAAAAGCCCCGGATGAGAATACATGTCCCGAAACGAATACCCGCAGGCGGATAAACCCAACTCCGAAAAATCTGAACTGTTTTCTGGTATTGTTCTCTTCGCTGGACAGTTAGAAAAGATCTTTGATATCAATCCGCCGATGCAGGTGCTCTTCGTCTTTGAATGGCAGCATTACCAGCACCTGGCCGTGTTCGTGGACGGCTTCAATCTGATCGGCATCAACAAACGTGGGAATATCAAGCACCCGCAGAAACATCGGTACGGCTAACCGCTGTGTGTTGCCTTCGCCATCCTTGCGAGCCGACGTACTAACCAATAAGGTATATAGAACGAGCTTGTTTCCTTCAACCAGAACATTGAACGAATTGGCACTAACACCGGGAGCCGACAGCCTGATGATCAGCCGTTCGTCTTCGCGCTCAACGTTCATCGTCGTTTGGCTCGAACCGCCGTAGAGGGTGTTGAGCAAATCAACCTGACCGCCCGTTCCCTGAAATACATTCTCTATCGCTTTCATAGGAGTTGCTGTTTACTGTTCAAGTATTATCTATTAATCAAACCTCGTGCCTAAGGCAAACTCCGTCTAAATCCCCGCCAAGCTGTCAGCAAATTTCATCCTTTTTCAGGGCGTCAATGCCGTTTTGACACACCTGAGGCCATTTTTGCGCAGATTTGCGCGAACAGACTAATTTACAAGGTGGGGAATTGTGGTGTTACCCACTGTGGTTTTGTGTGGCCTCTCTTCCACAAACCGCTGTGGTGTATTTGCTCCTCAGAAAGGCTGTTTTCGTGGGCGTTAAGCCGTACCTTTGTTGTGTTATGCATATCAGAATTGGAACACGCAGCAGTCGGCTGGCCGTCTGGCAGGCTGAACACATACAAACCTTATTACAGGCGGGCGGACTTACGTCTGAACTGGTTCTTATTGACACTAAAGGCGATAAAGTACTCGACCGCTCGCTGTCGAAAATTGGCAGCAAGGGGGTATTTACCCAGGAGCTTGAAGATCAGCTCCGGGTGGGCAGCATTGACATCGCAGTGCACAGCGCCAAAGATATGCCGTCAACTCTACCGACCGGATTAGCACTCATTGCCTTCACCGAGCGCGAGCCCGCCAACGATGTGCTCATCAGCCGCGACCGAACGCTCTCACTGACCAGCGGCCGGGAGTTCACCGTCGGTACGTCCTCTACCCGCCGGGTTGCTTTGCTGAAACACCTTTGTCCGCATATTACGACAGTAGAAATGCGCGGTAACCTGCAAACCCGCCTGCGCAAACTCGATGAGGGCCAGTGCGATGCGCTGCTGTTGGCCTACGCCGGTGTTCACCGCATGGGTTACGACGATTTAATTGTTGAGCATCTGCCCGTTCGGGAGTTTACGCCACCCGTAGGCCAGGGCAGTATTGCCATTGAAGTCGCAGATACGCTGGCCCTGAACAAGCTGAATTCCATTCGGCAGCTAACCAACCATGCGCCCACCGAGGCCTGCCTGCTGGCCGAACGGGCGTTTCTGGCGCGGCTGGAAGGCGGATGCAGCATCCCGTCCTTTGCCCTGGCGCAGTGGACGCCCGAACAAACCATCAGCCTGACGGGCGGATTGGTTAGCCTGGACGGCAGTAAAATCATTCGGGATACGTTCGTAGGAGCACCCGGCGAGGCCGATGCACTAGGACATGCTCTGGCCGAGAGCACACTGGAGCGAGGGGGCGATGAACTTCTTCAGCAAATTCGTCAGACGCTATGACTGTAACAATCGCCCAGTCGGACGCCGATGTTCAACGATGCCTGCCAGCACTGCTGGCGTTACGTCCACACCTGACCGCCGACCTCGCCTTCAAGCGGATTCGCTACCAGCAGGCGCATGAACAGTTTGTGCTGGCGTTTATCGACGACAGTACGTCAACGGCTCCGGCGGTGATTGGTTACCGGACCATGAATCTGCTCTACAGCGGCAAAACTATTTATATTGACGATCTGTCGACCCTGCTTGATGCCCGGGGTAAAGGGTACGCCAGCGCGTTACTCGATTTCGTTATTGAACAGGCCCGGCAAACAGGTTGCCAGTGCGTTTCACTGGATTCCGGCCAGAATCCGGCTCGCTACGACGCGCATCGGTTATACCTCAACAAGCGGTTCAATATTGCATCGCACCACTTTAAACTGGATTTATAAGCAGCCAAGCTGACGGATTATAACTCGCTAACCTGTCACTCTTACCAACGCCTGATGAACCTGTTCCGAATCAGTTGGAGTAACCTTAAAGACAAACCGCTGAGCAGCTTTCTGAGCGGACTGCTCATGACCTTTGGCATCACCATTATCTCGTTGCTGCTCCTGCTCAACAAGCAGCTCGACGACCAGTTCCGGAAGAATATCAAAGGGATTGATATGGTTCTGGGCGCGAAGGGTAGCCCGTTGCAATTGATTCTGTCGAGTATCTATCAGATTGATTCGCCGACGGGCAATATTCCTCTTGACGAAGCCGACCGACTGACACGTAACCCCATGATTCAAACCGCCATCCCGCTGGCGATGGGCGACAACTACCAGTCGTTCCGGATTATCGGAACTAACAAAAAATACCTTGATCATTTTGGCGCGACCGTTGGCCAGGGGCGGCTGTTTCAGCAGAATCTGGAAACCGTGATTGGTCCCCGCGTAGCTGAAGCGGCCGGTCTGAAGCTGGGCGATACGTTTAGCGGCTCACACGGTCTGGACGCCGAGGGTGAAGCCCATGCCGATACTAAATACAAAGTTGTTGGGATTCTGAATCGAAGCAATACGGTTGCCGACCAGCTTATTCTGACCCCGCTGTCGAGCGTGTGGGCCATCCACGATCATGGCCACGAAGGTGAGGAAGCACCTGAAGGCGAAGAGCATGAAGATGAGCCGCACGAGATTACGAGTATGCTCATCAAGTTCCGGAACCCGCTGGGGATGATGCTGGCGCGAGGCATCAACACGAACTCGAAACTACAGGCGGCCCTGCCGAACATCGAAATAAACCGTCTGTTTTCGCTGCTGGGTGTAGGCGTTGAAACGCTGCGTGGGCTGGCAATTGTGATTATGCTAATTTCAGGTATCAGCGTGTTTGTATCGCTTTATAACTCCCTGAAAGAACGCCGTTATGAAATGGCGCTGATGCTGTCGATGGGTGCAACCCGGGCGCAGTTATTCGGCATGCTGCTGCTCGAAGGGCTCGTGCTGGCTCTGATTGGCTTTGTGCTGGGTATTCTGTTGAGCCGCGTGGGTCTATGGCTGTTTTCGAGCAGTGTCTCCTCTGAATATCATTACGATCTGGCCGCGTTCGGTATTCTTCCCGACGAATGGGCTTTATTGGGTGTAGCCATTCTGATTGGCTTGCTGGCGGCCGCCCTGCCTGCGCTGGGGGTTTACCGCATGAATATTTCCCGGACATTAGCCAAAGAGTAATGAGGCATTTACGTTTGAAAAACCTATTTCTTTTCCTGTTTTTAATTCCCGCTGCCTACGCCCAGTTTCCGGGTAATCTGGCGCGGTATACGCAGCCAGGCGTCGACGTTCAGCACTATGCATTCTCGCTCACGCTGAGCGACTCAACCAACCAAATTCAGGGTGAAACAACCATCCGCTTTACCCGCGCCGACGATCGCCAGACGGTTTGGTTCGACCTCGTCGCGGCCCGGCCTGACTCCGGCCAACGCGCCGACGCTACATTAGGAATGCGGGTGCGGGAAGTGCGTCTGGCCGATGGCAAAACCGCCCCGTTCAGCCACCGTAACGACCGGGTGTTTATCAATCTCCCTCCCGCTCCCAACCAGCCGACGGAAGTTACAATCCGTTACGAGGGTACACCCGCCCGTGGACTCATCATCAGCCGGAATAAGTACGGCGACCGGACGTTCTTCGGCGACAACTGGCCCAACAACGCCCGTAACTATTTGCCCGTTGTTGATCACCCATCCGACAAGGCGACCTGCTCCTTTACGGTTAATACGCCCGCTACCTATCGCGTCATTGCCAACGGAAAGTTGCTGGGCGAAAGTGCGGTCGCGGGCGGCCGAACACCCCGCAAGCTGACGCGCTGGCAGGAAAGTACACCCATCCCAACGAAAGTGATGGTCATTGGGGCGGCCCGCTTCGCAGTCGAAGACGTTGGCGCAGTGGGCGGGGTACCCGTACAAAGCTGGCTTTACCCCAACGACAGCCAGAAAGGGTTCATTGACTACCGGCCGGCGAAGGAGATTCTGCAATATTTCATTGAACGGATTGGCCCCTATTCGTACGAAAAGCTGGCAAACGTTGAATCAACCACGGTTTTTGGTGGCATGGAAAACGCCAGTTGTATTTTCTACAATGAGAAAGTCATTGTCGGTCATAAAGACTCGGACGTAGAGGCCCTGCTGGCGCACGAGATTGCGCATCAGTGGTTCGGCAACTCGGCGACCGAAAGCGACTGGTCGCAGCTTTGGCTGAGCGAAGGCTTCGCGACGTATTTTTCAGGACTATATCTGGAACACGCCTACGGCCGCGATACCCTCAACGCCGTGCTGAATCAGAACAAAAACCAAATATTCCGCTATACGGCCCTGAAGCCCAAAGGCACTGTTGTGGATTCGACCACGACGAACCTGATGGACCTACTGAACCCGCTTTCCTATCAGAAAGGCGGCTGGATTCTGCACATGCTCCGCCACGAAGTCGGCGACGACATTTTCTGGAAAGGCATTCGGGCCTATTATGAAAAGTTTCGCAACGCTAACGCCCAAACCAGCGATTTTCAGTCGGTAATGGAAAGCGTTTCGGGGAAAAAGCTGGGGCAGTTTTTCCAGCAGTGGCTCTACCAGCCCGGTTACCCTGATCTGGTCTGGGAATCGAGTTACGACGCGGCCAAGAAGGAACTGGTTATCGACGTTCGGCAGATTCAGCGTACCGGTACGGTCTTTGTGTTGCCGCTTACGTTCAGCGTTCGCAACGCGAGCGGCCGCGAATTGTCGCGCAGCGGCAAGCTGATTATGAACCAGCAGGCGCAGTCGTTTACCATACCGGTGTCGGCAAAACCGGCTACTATCGTCATCGACCCCGACAATACCGTACTGATGCGGGCCGAAGCGTCGAGCCGTACCCAAATGGGCAAGTAATTGCTAACTTACCGCTCACTAATCGCCTAAGACCATGTTGAAGCGCGTATCCATCCAGAACTTCAAGAGCCTGAAAGACGTAACGCTCGACCTGCAAAAAGTCAACTTACTCATCGGCCCGAACAACTCAGGCAAAACAAATTTCCTGAAGGCGCTGGAGTTTTTTACAGCACGTGGGCTAGACTTGCACCGTATTGCTGATCTTGAGTCGATTAGCTATAAACACCAAAGGATTGATTTAACAAGCAAGTTTGAATTTGTACCTGATTCTTCAGGCTTTATAGCTACTAATTATAATGAAGATGGATATGATATATATCACTTCAATCAAAGCTATATAGTTGAGGAACAAAATAATTCATATGAAGTCAAAAGCACCATTAGTGATTGGTTTACAACCCATAGTGGAATAGTAAATGAAGGTAAAGTTGAAGGTGGGCATAGACGAGAATTTTTCGATTTTGTTAGAACAAAAATCTTCCGGCCAGACCCCTCTAAACTGATCCATGCAGCCAAATTATCAGGTAGCAATGTAGAATTAGCACCTGATGGTTCGAACCTAATTCCCTTTTATTTCTCAATTTTCAATAATCACGAAGAAAATTCTGTCAAGATACAATCCGACCTGTCAAGATGTGTTCCTGAAATAGCCCGGTTTAGAACACCTCCTGTTGAGGGTGAGAATATGCTTGGGTTAAGGTTTTTTGATAAACATGAAGCAAGTTACTGGGCAAGTGAAGTGTCAGAGGGTGTATTGTATTTTTTGATCTTACTATGTATTGTTAATCAACCTAATCCTCCAAGGTTACTTCTACTGGAGGAACCTGAACGGGGTATCCACCCACGAAGAATCTGGGAGGTGATGAAACTGGTTTTCGCGTTAGCAGAGGAAAAGGGGGTGCAAATCATCATGACTACACACAATGAGCATGTTGTTAACGCCTTTTCGGCAATACCTGAATCAGTCTTTGTATTTGATAAAGATGAAGAAACTGGTGCAACCACAGTTCGAAACCTTCGAAAAGATATTATTGAGCCATCGCATCGCGAAAGCGAGAAGCTTGGTTTGAAAAAAATAGATTTCACAGCTGACTTAGGTGAAAGATGGATGTATGGATTAATCGGCGGTGTACCAGCAGATGAGCTATGAAGCACGAGAACCGGCTAGAATACACGCTTATAGCAGAGGGATACGCTGAATATGCATTTATACCAACTTATCTAAAACTGATTTCTTCTCAATACGGAGTTAAGGCGATTCGTAGCCGTATTGGATTCAAAGGTGGAGACGCTGGCAAATCGAAGGTTTTAAAAGAGGCCGCCGATTTCTGCTCTTTGGCTATACAACAAAACCATCAACTCATAATAGTAGGTGTTGATTTAGACGTTGCTGACCACGAGCCTGAGCAGGCAAAACACGCTGCAGAGTGCAAAATTATTCTGAATGCACTAGGGGAAAATTATAAAAAATACGGCCAACAAATTGTGCATTTCGTACCCGTTCAAGCCATTGAGCACTGGCTGTCATACCAAGCGTATAAAACTGGTGTGGCATCCAGATTTGCGGTAAATGGTGTAGAAGGCAAACCGCAGGACGAACTAAAGCGGCTTCTCTATAAAGGGAACAATAGCGGACCAAATATGGATCGAATAGCTCAGGCCATTGCTGAAAGAGCAGACTTCGATGAACTGGCTAAACAATCTCGCAGCTTCGCTCATTTTCATAAGCAGGTGACCGGCTTCCTGAACCAGTACAACAAAACTCAACCGTCATGAACTACTACAACACCATCGTCGATACCATTGGCAATACGCCCTTAGTCAAGCTGAATCACGTAACAAAAGGGATTCGGGGCACAATTCTGGCGAAAGTCGAGTACTTCAACCCCGGCAACTCGGTGAAAGATCGCATCGCTATTCGCATGATCGAGGACGCCGAAAAACAGGGAATTCTCAAACCCGGCGGCACGATTATCGAAGGCACCAGCGGTAACACAGGCTTCGGTCTGGCCCTAACAGCCATTGCCAAAGGCTACAAGTGCATCTTTACGATGGCCGATAAACAGTCTAAGGAAAAGATTGATATTCTGCGGGCGGTAGGCGCTGAAGTCGTTGTCTGCCCAACGAATGTCGCGCCCGACGACCCGCGCTCATATTACTCAGTCGCGAAGAAACTTAACCGCGACATTCCCAACTCACTGTATCCCAATCAGTACGACAATCTGTCGAATACGGCTGCGCACTACGACACCACCGGCCCCGAAATCTGGCGGGATACCGACGGCAGGATTACCCACTTTGCGGCCAGCGTCGGTACGGGTGGTACTATCAGCGGTACGGCGAAATTTCTGAAAGAGAAGAACCCGGATCTGTTCACACTGGGTCTGGACACCTTCGGCTCGGTGTTCAAGAAATATAAGGAAACCGGCATTTTCGACCCCGGCGAAATCTATCCTTACCTGACCGAAGGCATCGGCGAGGATATCCTCCCGCAGAACGTAGACTTCGACGTCATCGACCAGTTTATTAAAGTCACCGATAAGGACGCGGCCATCATGGCCCGGCGGCTCTCGCGCGAAGAAGGCTTGTTTGTCGGCTGGTCGTGCGGTACGGCGGTACACGGAGCCCTGGAGTGGGCTAAAGACAACCTCACCGACGATGATGTCATGGTAATTCTGCTGCCCGACCACGGTACGCGTTATCTCGCCAAGATTTACAACGACGCCTGGATGAAGGACCACGGCTTTCTGGAAGACCGCGCGTTCAAGACGGCCCGCGATATCGTTCACAGCAAAAATGGCGGGGCGACGAATCGGCAATCGCAGCTCACCACAATCGGCTCGGGCGTTTCGGTCAGTCAGGCCATTCAGGTGCTGAATCGGTACGGTATCTCGCAGATTCCAGTTACGGATGAGAGCGGCCAGATTGTCGGCAGCCTGACCGATTCGACGGTGTTAAACAGACTCATCGAAGATCCGGCCGTCAAAGATCACCCCGTCAGCGAAGTCATGGACAAGCCGTTCAAATTTGTCGGCTTAGACAACACGATTGATGCGCTTTCGTCGCTGATTGACCGGGAAAACAAAGCATTGCTCGTCCGGGATGAGAAAGAGCAGATCCACATCATTACGCAGGCCGATTTGCTGGCTGCAATGACGAACTAAGCAACATAACACCGGAGATGTCCGCGTTATAGTGTCCAAAACCTTTGTATATTGGCTTAAATCGTAAGGCTATGGCAGCAGAATTAACAACGATGGAACCTGAAGCAGCACAACAGGCCATTCCATCCTACCTGATTTATGAGACACTCAACGGGAAACCCTTGTACCGCAAGGGCTATAAAGATGTTTTGGCTAAACGTAAAACCCCCGGCGAAATCATGGGTTGTAGCGACCTACAGGCAATTATTGTATCTGCTTTGTATCTGTATCTGGGAAACCATACTGATCGCAAAGCCTATTGGGTAGTCACAAATGAACCTGGTTTACATATCCAATTAGGCGGTAATCTGGCCAATGACATCGCCTTCTATGAGAAGGACAAGGTAACCATCAAAGGAAAGTTTTTTGACGTTGCGCCAAAGGTTGTTGTCGAGGTTGATATAAAGGTCGATCTGGAAGCCTTTCCGGCGATGGAGCAGGATTACGTTTATCAGAAAACACAGACCATGCTCGACTTTGGTACAGAGCGGGTTATCTGGATTACGACTCAATCGAAAAAAGTCTTGGTAGCGACAAAGGACGAAAACTGGATTACGGTTAACTGGGATACCACGGTTCCGGTTATGGACGACGTAACATTGAATGTAGCGACCATCCTGACCGAAGAAGGAGTGCTGTAATCAGCGTCGATTGTCTCCGCCTTCCATCATGCTCAGGTAGCTCATGTATCGGCTTTCGGCTATTTCACCTTCAGCCACGGCGTCTTTTATGGCGCAACCGGGCTCGTTGATATGCAGGCAGTTGTGAAATCGGCACTGGTTCAGGCGATTACGCATCTCGGGAAAATAGTGGCCGATTTCCTCTTTAGACGTATCAATCAGACCAAGTTCTTTGATGCCCGGCGTGTCGATAATGTACGTGTCGGGCGCCAGCTCAAACATTTCGGCGAACGTAGTCGTATGAACGCCTTTATTGGCGAACGTCGATACCTCGTTTGTTCGTAGATTCAGCTCGGGCGCAATGGCGTTGACCAGCGACGATTTGCCCACGCCTGAGTGGCCGGACAGCAACGTTACTTTATGATCGAGCAACTGCCGAAAAGCCTCTACTCCTTCTCCTTCGGTCGCCGACGTTGCCAGACACCGGTAGCCAATCCGCTCGTACATATCCATGATTTCCTGCTGAAATGCCAGCCCTTCGTCGTTCAGAATGTCGGCCTTATTAAAGACAATCGTCGTTTGTATCCGAAACGACTCCGCGGAAACCAGAAAGCGGTCAATGAAACCCAACGAAGTACGCGGCAGCGTAAGCGTAGCCAGCAGCACGGCCTGGTCGAGATTGGCCGCCAGAATATGACCATGGGCCGTTTTATGGACCGACTGTCGGATAATGTAATTCTCGCGGGGGGCAATGTCGGTAATAACGGCCGTATTTTCAGCTTCATCTTCCACCTCAAAGGTTACCCGGTCGCCAACGGCAATCGGGTTGGTCACCTTTAGCCCGGCTATTTTAAATTTGCCCTTCAGACGGCCCTGAAAGATATGCCCGTCCGTGTCGCGCACGTCGTACCACGAACCGGTAGAGCGGATAACTAAGCCTTGTTGCAATGACGTACAGAGTGAAAAGGTGAACGAGTGAAAGAAAGGAATGAATCACGTCTAGATCGCTCTTTCACTCCGGTCCGGCGTTCCGGTTTGCTCTTCCGCTCAATAAATTCGTTACAACCTTCATAACCTGCGCGGTTGCGCCAATGTTCCGCTGCACGTAATCGTGGCTAACCTGAGCCGCCCGCGACCGATCGGCGTACTGGCGCGCAAAGGCAGCCGTCAACTCAGCGGTATTGTTAACCGGAAAAGCCGCGCCTTCGCTCATCAGATCGATGGCTTCCTGAAATTTACCGTAACGAGGCCCAAAAAATAACGGCATTCCGAACGTGGCCGCTTCTAAGATGTTATGGAGCCCTTTCCCAAACGCTCCACCGATATAAGCAAACTCTCCATATTGATACAGCGACGACAGCATGCCTACGTTGTCAATAAACAGGATTTCCCCACTCGAAACATCCGTTTCGCTGGTTTGCGAGAAGCGTCTGGAAGGTTTTGTGAACTGCGAGCGCCAGCGTTCGATTTCGTCCTCATGAATATCGTGCGGGGCAATAATGACTTTTAGCGGCTTTGTAAACTGGTTCAGAAACGGAATCAGAATGTCCATATCGGCCTGCCAGGCGCTGCCAACGACCAGCAGCGGCTGGCTATTCTTGAAGGCCTTCGCCACGGGAATTTTCCGGCGGGCGGCTGCCACCTGCGCTACCCGGTCAAAGCGCGTATCGCCCGCCAACGTAACGGACGTAATGCCAATACGCTTCAATAAGTCAACTGATTGCGAATTCTGAACCAGAATATGATCGAAGTAGCCCAAGAGGTTCCGGTAGAAGCCGCCGTACGGTTTGAAGAACAACTGGTCTGGCCGGAAGATGGCTGAGAATGAGATTACGGGTACCTGGGCTGCTTTTAGCTCACGCAGATAGTTGTACCAGAATTCGTATTTGATGAAAAACGCAAGCTGCGGCTTCACCAGTTCAACGAACCGGCGGGCATTGGCAGGCGTATCGGCCGGTAAGTATACGACGTAATCGGCGCCTGCATAGTTTTTACGTACCTCATAGCCTGAAGGAGAGAAAAACGTCAGCAGGATTCGGTAATCGGGATATTGCGTTCGAAAAGCTTCAATGACCGGACGTCCCTGCTCAAACTCACCCAGCGAAGCGGCATGGAACCAGGCAACAGGTCCGCTTGTATGGCTTTCAGCTAATTTTTTAGACAAGACGGCCGCCCAGCTTCGCCGACCTTCTACCCACAACCGGGCTTTAGGATTTATAGGCGCGATCAGTTGAAGCAGCGCCTGATAAGCCCGAATAGAAGTATTATAAAGTTCCGAAATCAAGCCGGAATACGGTTGGTTATACGCACAAAGCTACGAACTCGGCTCCAAACCTTCGAGGGTTGACCCGTACAGAGGCCTGGTGGCTTAGACTGAACAGAAAAACAGTAACCTTTTTGGTTACGTGCAGTTGGGAACTAAAACAAGCAGCCCTGAGCACAGTAAGAACGCCGAGTGCTTAAAACGGCAATCGCCTGAAATGATTGGAGCGTAGAAACCCTGTCTGGAAGAATGACGAACTTTTCAGGCATAAAAATGCTTCTATGACCGTAGAATACCTATGCCATGAATTGGAATAAATTAACGAGTGCCGCTCAACTCGACGAAATCAAAGAGGAGTCGGCAAAGCAGCCGGTGCTGATTTTTAAGCATAGCACGACCTGCTCAATCAGCGCAATGGCCCTCAGCCGTATGGAACGCAACTGGAGCGACCAACTGGGCGTGAAACCATATTACCTTGATTTGCACGCCAACCGGCCGATTTCAAATAAAATTGTGAGCGAATTTGGCGTAGAGCACGAATCTCCCCAGGTTTTGTTAATTCGCAATGGCGAGTGCGTTTACGATGCCTCCCACATGGCAATTTCCTTTGCTGGTTTACAGCAGGCTGTTTAAAGCGTAACTAAAAGCGGAGGGCACTGGCTACGAATAGTCACAGTGCCCTCCGCTTTTAGTTACTTAATTACTCCCTCAGCGTAATTTTTGCCCGATGGCAAACGCCCCCGATAGGCGGATTGAATTTAGAAACGCTGACTTCAACAGATTCCAGATCAGGATAGGCCGCGCGAATTTCCTCGATGATCCGATGCGCAATGTGCTCCAGCAACCGGGCCGGCTGCCGCATAACGTTGGCTGTCAGCCGATACAGCTCTTCATAATTAACCGTCGCGCTTAAGCGGTCGCGCCGGGCGGCTTCCGAGAAGTCGGCCGTTACGATAATATCGACCGAGTATTTATTCCCGATCTTCTGCTCCTCGTCGTAATAACCATGGTAGGAAAAGAATTCGAGACCTTCTAATGCAATTGTTCCCATGTAGATTGTAGAACAGACTGGCTCCGGGTGCTAATTCGTTAATAGGTTCCAGCCTCAGCTACTTAAATCTGATCGAAAAACGACCCGCCTTTCCGGGGCTGGGTTTCCTCGGCTACCTCAACCGGTTTTGCTTCATCGTCGGTTTGTTCAGATGAGTTTGCTTCCGCTATTGCCGGCTCTGTAGTTTGACTGGTTTCGGCCGTTCCGCTTAGTTCTGCGCTGTTAGCCGACTTCGTTGTGTGATCAATTGCGTCGTCAATCTTAGCTAGCATTGGCTCATCGACGGGTATAGCTTCCGGCACGGCGGTTTCCCGTTCAAACAACGGAGGCAGATCAGCAGCTGAGTTCGACGGTTCATTCGTGGCCGCTGCGTTCGCGCCGTTGTCTTCGCCAGCACGTTTCTGATTGTCCTGCTGGTTCAGTTCGTCGGTAATCTGGTTGGCAACCTCATCAATTTTGCCTTTCAGATTCTGTTTAACAAACTTTTTCTCGAAGCGATCTACGCTGTCAACTGCATTACCGGCCAGGGCGCGTATCTGCGTTGCCAGATTTTCCTTGTAGCCTTCCAGCGCCTTGAAGTCGTTTTCCAGCGCCCGTAAATCGTTCAGAATGTTATCTTTCAGATAGCGAGCCTGATTCTCGGCATCCTGAACCATCAGCGCCGAACGTTTGCGGGCGTCGGCCAGCATATCGTCTGATTTCTGTCGGGCTTCGCTCAGGTATTGTTCAGCTGCTTTGTTAGCCTGGTCGGTGATCTGGTTACTAGTATCTTCAGCCGTCTTGAGGGTTCGGAACAACGTCATCTCAACCTCTTTCAGCTTACCCAGCTCTTTCTCGGCCAGTTCAAGCTGCATTTTCAGCATTTTATATTCTCCGGTTACGCGCTCCCACTCCTGGGACAAAGAAACCAGAAAGGCATCCACATCTTCAGGTTTGTAACCGCGCAACGCGCGCTCAAACGTATGCTGCCGGATTTCGATGGCCGTAATTTTCATCGGTGTGCTTCGGTTTAGGTATTTAGTGAGGTACCTGTTTAAGGTGAAGTAACACCCATTATACGGATTAAACAAAAAAGAGCAATAGAAATCCGCTTTTCTGGTCTGAATCCGGGTTTTCAGCTCAGTTTCCAGACCGATATTGTTCGATCGTCACTAGCCGACAGCAACTGGTTATCGTAAGCCGTCCATAGTAGTCTATTAATCGACGTACCGTGTCCGGCGTGTCGGGCGCGGTCGACAACTTTCAGCAATCGAAATGTTTCGGCATCCCAGATCTTGATGGATTTGTCCATGCTCGCCGTGGCCAGTAGATTCCCCTCTGGATTATAGACCAGATGGTTGATGGCGAACATGTGCGCCACTACGTCCTGACTCAGAACATACTGGTTCTCGGCGTCCCAGACTTTCAGGTGAGCATCACGCCCGGCCGTGAGCAGGAACCGGAAATCTGGCGAGTAGACCACCGTAAAGACCGAATTCGTGTGCGCCGGAATAACGCGTTTCAGATCGTAGGAGACAAGGTCAAAAATTCGTACGCTGTTATCACTATAGCCGACTGCTAACTCCCGTTCGACCGGATTGACGGCTATACACCGCGCTGACTGATCCGACGCTTTCAGATGCTTCCGAACAACAAGTAGCTCGGTGTCAATGACTGCCACCACGCCGTCGGCCAGGGCGGCAAACGCGTCGTTCCGGTAAAATTTGATATCAAAAATGGCTGCCGACGTGAGTTTGAGCGAGGCCACCTCCTGCTTCTGAGCGGGGTCGATCAGGTGGAGCCCTTCGTAATTCTGTCCCACCCAGAGCAGGCCGCTGGTTGGATGCAGCGCTAAGGCATACACCGATGCAGGTACCCGGGCGACCAGTTCACCCAGGTCGGGCCGGTCCAGTTGCCAGCGCACAACCATACCGTCGCCCCCCGTCGAAAAGAACTGTTCGGGCTGTGGGCCGCGTTCAAGCGCATACACACTATCGCGGTGGCCACCGAAGGTGTCGAGTTTTTCAATAATCACAGCGCAAAGGTCGCTAAGAAAAAATAAGCCGTGCAAGGCAAACACCTAACCTTTCTTTTTCCCAAACGACTTCCGACTTTTGACTGTTTGCTTTTACACTGCCACCTTGAATCTACAAATTAACAACGACTGCACCGTAACGCTCCGGCCAATCACCGAAGACGAGTCAATGCTCCGGTCAGGCTTACTCTTAACGACTCCGGAGCTGGACGAGCTGGGGAGTATCAGCCATCCAGCTCAGCGGGTAGAATGGCTGGCCTGCCGAGTGGCTGTTCAGCAGCTGGCCGAAGCGCAGGGCATGACGTATCTGGGATTGGAGAAAGATGAGTTTGGAAAGCCGCATCTGATTGATTCGCCCTGGCACGTATCCCTTTCCCATACGATTGGCTGGGCGGCCGCGGTGCTGCATCGGGTTCGGCCGGTCGGCATCGACATCGAACCCATCCGCGACCAGTTTCGGCGCGTAGTGCCGCGCGTTTTATCGGAAGATGAGATTACGCATGCGGCCGGCGACCCAAACCGGCTCGCTGTTTACTGGTGTGCTAAAGAATCGCTCTATAAACTGTATGGAAAACGGCAGCTGAGTTTCCGCGAACATCTGCATGTAGAACCCTTCAAGGATGGAGCCGAACAGCTTATTGGACACGTTCGCTTGCCCGACCACGAAGAGCAGCTAAGCGTGCAGTGTTTTCGAGTCGGGCCGGGCCTGCTGGCGGTGGCTTTTTAGAAAAAGATAGGGACGTAACCCTGTAGAATACATTTACAGTGTTACGTCCCCGCGTCTTTTTACCGCTGGGTGTAATCTGACAGCGGCAGACCGTCGCCGTCGTCTTTAACCGCATCCAGGATTCGCTCAACTTCCCGAACCCGGTCAGTGTCGCCATTTTTCTCAAAGGCCAGCGTTAGGTTCCGCAGCACACGCCGGACAATGTCGGCGTTGGTGCAGGGCTGATAGAACGTATCAAGCTGTTTCAGATTCAGCTGATCGATATACTGGTCAATGTCTTTTTTGGAGAACACCAGTCCCCGGTTAAAGACATTAATATAGAACTGCACCCCGTTATTGTTTTTATACGTCAGCACGAACAGATTCGGCAGGTTGACTCCATAAACGGGCAGATTCAGCCGATTGGCAATCAGCATATACAGCACACACAACGTAATGGGGTTTCCCCGACGCGTGTCAAGTACCTGATTAATCATGGAGTTGGCTGGCGAATGAAAATGCTTGGTGTTCGGCGCAAACTTCAGTTTGGTAAAAAACGCATTGTTCATCGCCCGAACCTGATCCGTCGGGTGCATATCGGGCTTGATATCGAGCCATACGTCATAATAAAGCTGTTCAACGTCCTGCTTCAGTTTCTGCAGCGACAGGTCCGGGTATTGATACGTCGCCACGATCCACAGGCCTTCGAGCAGGTCCATTGCCCCGCCGTTTTTCCAGTCGCGCATCCGGTCCAGGACCGATTCATACTGCAAATCATGAATAATTTCCTCGATCCGTTTCTGCAGAGCGGGGTTAAAACTCCCCTCCCATTCGGTCTCCAAAAGCGGTATCATTTGCCCGCCCATCTGTCGGATTCGCTGTTCAACGTGCTCGACTACCTCCTGGTCTTCGTCGTCCAGCAGTGAGATCAGGGCTTTTAATTCGTTGTCATTCATATCCTTTTACTGCGTTGAGGGATTGCCCCAGAATAAATACTGCTTTCGCAAACCTCCTGAATATACTACTTTTGTCTGGTTTCACTGGCCGCTATGCTAAAGTAACAACAAAAATTTTATATAAAACGGTTTGACACCTACAGGCAATTCTCCCAAGATTCTGGTCACCGGCGGAGCAGGATTCATCGGCTCCCACACGGTTGTTTCGCTGGTCGAAGCTGGTTTCGAGCCGGTTATCGTTGATAATTTTTCCAATTCAGAGCGTTCGGCACTCGATGGTCTGCGGGTTATTTTGGGCCGCGACGTAACATGTTACGCAGCCAACTGCAACGACGAGACGGCCATGGAAAATATCTTCCGGAAGGAAGCCTTTTCCGGCGTTATTCACTTCGCGGCTTACAAGGCCGTTGGCGAATCGGTGCAGAAGCCACTGATGTATTACCGCAACAACCTCGACTCGCTGATGTTGCTGCTGGAACTGATGCCGAAATACAAGGTCCCGAGCCTTGTTTTTTCGTCGTCCTGCACAGTTTACGGCCAGCCCGAACAGCTGCCCGTAACCGAAGAAACACCGCGGCTTCCGGCGCAGTCGCCCTATGGCAACACCAAGGCGATCAGCGAAGATATTATCCGGGACACTGTACTGTCGAAATCGCCCATCAGGGCGCTGGCACTCCGTTATTTCAACCCCATTGGTGCGCACCCGTCGGCGGAGATTGGCGAACTGCCGCTGGGCGTTCCGGCTAACCTGGTTCCTTTCATTACGCAGACGGCCGCCGGCATCCGCCACAGTCTGACGGTGTACGGCAACGACTACAATACGCCCGATGGCACCTGCGTCCGCGATTATATTCACGTCATGGACCTGGCCGAAGCCCATGTTCAGGCGCTCAGAAAACTTGGTGAGAATCCTGCGGACTCGTTCTACGACGTCATTAACATCGGAACGGGCCGGGGCGAAACGGTTCTGAACATCATTAAAACGTTTGAACAGGAAACAGGGGTTAAACTCAATTACCAGATTGGGGCCCGCCGACCGGGTGATGTCGAACAGGTCTATGCCGATGTTACGAAGGCCAATCACGTACTGGACTGGACAACCCGCCGTACGTTGGGCGAATCGCTGCGCGACGCATGGCGGTGGCAGCAGAAGTTAGGTTCGGCTGTTTAGTTGGTTCCAGGCCCGGGACCTTACCTGCCACCTGAACAGCTATACAGTCTATTGACTACCAAACAAACTACCATGAAAACAATCTTAATTACCGGCGGAGCTGGCTTTATCGGATCGCACGTTGTCCGGCTGTTCGTTACCAAATACCCCGAGTATCAGATTTATAACCTCGATAAACTGACGTATGCCGGCAACCTGGCCAACCTGACGGACATCGAGAACGAACCGAACTATACGTTCATTAAAGGCGACATTACGGACGCCGGTTTTCTGAACGATATGTTCGCCGAAATTCCTTTCGACGGCGTCATTCACCTCGCGGCCGAGTCGCACGTTGACCGCTCCATTACGGACCCCATGTCGTTCGTTATGACCAACGTGGTTGGAACGGTAAACCTACTGAACGCAGCCAAAACCGCCTGGGCGGGCAATTTTGAGGGCAAACGCTTTTACCACGTATCGACCGACGAGGTTTATGGGTCATTGCACAATCCCGAGGACTTCTTCACCGAAGAAACTCCCTACGACCCACAGTCGCCCTACTCGGCTTCGAAAGCCGCGTCGGACCATTTCGTGCGGGCCTACGGCAATACCTACAAGCTCCCGGTCGTCCTGTCGAACTGCTCAAACAATTACGGCCCGAATCACTTCCCCGAGAAGCTGATTCCGCTGATGATTCATAACATTCAGACCAGCAAACCTCTGCCTGTCTATGGCAAGGGCGAGAACGTCCGCGACTGGCTATACGTCGTCGATCACGCCCGGGCTATTGATACGGTATTCCACAAAGGAAAGCTGGGTGATACCTACAACATCGGCGGCTTCAACGAATGGAAAAACATCGACTTGGTTAACCTGCTGTGTTCAATCATGGACCGTAAGCTCGGCCGGCCGGAGGGCACTTCTACGCAGTTGATTACCTACGTAACCGACCGCGCCGGGCACGATCTGCGTTACGCGATTGATGCCCACAAGATCATGAACGAACTGGGCTGGCAACCATCGCTGCAGTTTGAGCAGGGCCTTGAAAAAACCGTTGACTGGTTCCTGGCCAACCAGGAATGGTTAGACAACGTCACCTCCGGCGCCTACCAGAAATATTACGAAGGCATGTACGCAAATCGTTAAAGAGTCAACGAGTGAACGAGTGCAAGGCGGCCGACGCTGAAGTCACTCAATCGCTCTTTCACTCTTTCACTCTTTATACAAGATGAAAGGAATTATCCTGGCCGGAGGCTCCGGTACCCGTCTTCATCCGCTTACGCTGGCTGTCAGTAAACAACTGATGCCGGTTTACGATAAGCCGATGATTTATTACCCGCTGTCCATTCTGATGCTGGCGGGCATTCGTGAGATTCTTATTATCTCAACGCCCCATGATCTGCCGCATTTCGAAAAGCTCCTCGGCGACGGTACACGGCTTGGCTGCCGCTTTGAATATGCTGTTCAGCCCAGTCCAGACGGTCTGGCGCAGGCTTTCCTGATCGGTGAAGAATTTATTGGGGATGATAAGGTAGCCCTGGTACTGGGCGACAATATTTTCTATGGCTCAGGCCTGTCGAAACTGCTGCAGGCCAACAACGATCCGGATGGGGGCGTCGTCTATGCCTATCAGGTGCATGACCCCGAACGCTATGGTGTCGTTGAGTTCGATAAGGACTTTAACGTTCTGTCTATTGAAGAGAAACCCCAGAACCCTAAATCGCATTATGCCGTACCGGGTCTGTATTTTTACGACAACTCGGTCGTTCAAATTGCGAAAAACATTAAGCCGTCCCCCCGGGGTGAACTGGAAATCACGGATGTGAACCGGGTCTATCTGGAACAGGGAAAACTGAAAGTAGGCGTTCTCGACCGCGGAACGGCCTGGCTCGACACGGGTACGTTTGAATCGCTCATGCAGGCCGGACAGTTCGTGCACGTCATTGAAGAGCGTCAGGGGCTGAAGATCGGCTGTCCTGAGGAGATTGCCTACCGCATGAAATTCATCACTGCCGAACAACTCACCGAAATTGCCCGTCCATTGGTCAAGAGCGGTTATGGTCAATATCTGCTGAATCTATTAAAATAACTTGCCGGTCAGACGGGTGATTTTACTGTATTACTGCAAAAAAAAGCGCCGGAGCAATTGCCCCGGCGTTTTTATTAACCTAACCTATGAGATGAGAAAAGTCTTTTGCGATGATTCTCTACCGGCTACTAATTACCGGGCCGCTACGATACAAAGGTAGGCATCCGAAGGTTTTCTCTCCGAGCGCAAAAACCCGCTTTTTGGCCGTTCTTCCTAAATCAGGCATAAGCCCGTAATCCATTACGTAGAACTACCTGATTGCGCCGATTATTTACCGTTAAATATAGACTGTCCCCGTCCTGAATTGACAAGTCCGGCGTTTATTGATAGCTTTCGGGCACTTTCTATTCTTTTACCCAAAACCTGTATGGATTCTATTTTCAACGAAAACGTTGGCCGTTTTCTGGACCCGAAAGAAACAAAATTAATGACGGGTGCGTACCGCGACCGTAAATTAGCCGCTGGCCTGACCGACGAGGATTACGTTCGCTCGGAGTACTTCGGCCTTAACCAGATTCAGTATTTATTGAGCCAGCCGGGCTGCGTAGGCTTACGTGTTCACCACGCCAAACGCTGGGAAGACGCCGAAGGCCGGCCCACAGAAGAAGGCAAAGGCCAGCTCAAACCCCGTGTGCTGTTAACCGGCGTCGACGCCGACGGCCGGGATATCTTCCTACGTATGGGCAGCAGCGGATTGAAAGATATGGCGGGCAGCGACGGGATGAGTCAGGCCCTGGGCGATGGACACACCTGCCCGCAACACTGCGGCCGTTAAAAAGACTAGATCCTATTAACGCAGTGATAGAAAAGCTACTACTACAGGCCGAGAAATATCCTCTGGATTTTATTACTCAACTGAGTGGTGGCTTTCCTATTTTAATTAGTATAGTAAACTACCGGCTATTGCCCACTACGTCAAAATTCATTGGTTTATTTTTTGCTTTATATTTTATTCAGGATACCACCGCCCTGTGGCTTTCTCTGTTAAAACAGAATAATTTATTCATACAAAATTCCGAGGCTATTATTCAAACTATTCTGGTCGGCTGCATTTATTACTATAGTTTCGAAAGCCATCTGGTCAAACGTTTAATTTTGTTCTATACACTTATTTGTTCGGCAATAGGCCTGATCTTTTTTAAAAGTTACGAAATATCCGCTATTGACCTTATCATCTTCAGAGTCTTTGCGATATGCCTGGTCCTGTCTTATTTTAACAAAATTCTGCAGGATATGCGCATAAAAAATGTTGCTATCCACACCTTGTTCTGGTTTAGTGCGGGCTTACTTATTTATGCCGCTGGTACATTCTTTATTGTGCTTTTCAGCGAGTACTGGTACAAAGACATAAATAAAGTACCCGCAGCGGAATTTGACCGGTATTGGAATGCAAGCCAGGTTTTATTTATACTTTTCTCACTGTTGGCAACCGTTGGCCTTTCGTTCAGTAAGTATGAATACAAGAACCTGATATAGGTGTGAATTTTGCCATTCGCTCAATCCTAGGCCCCGGAAATTGACATTCAAAATGAGTTTGCTCAATTTTGTTTTAATCGGATTGAGCCGTAAGTAAACGCAACGCCGATGGACTCCGGTTTTGTAATTGCGGTCGGAACGGCCGTGCTGTTAATGATGGCGGTGTTCATCATCATTTTTGTCGCCTACTATCAACAAAAGCAGGCAAAGCAACAACTTGCGCTCAAAGAGTTGCAGGAGCAGCACCGGCGTGAGCTTATGGCCGCTACGTTTCGGGGGCAGGAAGAAGAACGCAGGCGGCTGGCCGAAGACCTGCACGACGGCATCGGTACGATGCTGTCGGTTACCAAGATGAGTCTCAATCAGCTGGAGCGGCAAATGAACGGCGACGCCACCGTTCGTACAAGCCTTCAGATTCAGAAAACCCGCTCCATGATTGACGAAACAATGACGAATGTCCGGCGCATCAGCCGCGACCTGGTTCCGACCACGCTCGAACGATTTGGATTGCTTCCCGCTCTTGAAGAACTGGCCGATCGCGCAACCGACGGCGAGTTGCAGGTACAGCTAGACTGCACTGAAACGGTAGCCAGCCTGCCGCCTGCACTTAACCTCATGTTATATCGAATTACGCAGGAATTGGTTAACAATGCGATTCGGCACGCCCGGGCCAAACTCATCACCGTTCAACTGCATTGTTTTGATCAAGAAGTACGGTTGTCCGTGCTGGACAACGGCATTGGCTTTGATTTTGACGCCGTTATGGAAAATAAACAGGGTGGCTTGGGCTTACGTAATATTGAAAGCCGCCTGAGCGTCGTAGAAGGCTACGTAACGTTCGATGTTGCACCCGGCCGCGGGTCGCAGATTCACGTGCAGGTACGCCTGCCCGAGCTGGAACTCGCTAGTTTACAGAGCTGATTTGCGTGTCGCTCTGTTCGTTCGTTTGTTTGTCAGAAATTTATTGGTTAAACTGTTTACTTCGTTTGCCAATAGACCGACTAACCGGCTAGTCAACTAAACCTTTACCTTCCCACTCTCATGCGTAAAATTAAATTGGCACTTTGCGACGACCATACCCTGTTCCGGGTTGGCATGGCCACCATTCTGGGTCAGATTCATGATTTTGAATTAATTCTGGAAGCTGGAAACGGGCAGGAACTGATTGATCGGATCCCGCGCAAAATGCCCGACGTAGTGCTGCTTGATCTGCAGATGCCCGTTATGGATGGCACCGCCACAGCCGACTACCTACGAGAAAACTATCCGCTCGTTAAGATTGTCGTTCTGACGATGCACGATGAAGACCGGATGGTCCTGCACCTGCTGGAGAAAGGCGTTAGCGGGTACCTG
Source organism: Spirosoma taeanense (assembly GCF_013127955.1). Classification (NCBI taxonomy): domain Bacteria; kingdom Pseudomonadati; phylum Bacteroidota; class Cytophagia; order Cytophagales; family Cytophagaceae; genus Spirosoma; species Spirosoma taeanense. Next base: position 584,262 of record NZ_CP053435.1, on the reverse strand, counting down.
CTGAAAGATGCCGAAGCGGGGGAGGTTGAAAAAGCCGTGCGGAAAGTAATGGATGAGGGCGTTTACCTCAATGAGTTCGTCTCGAAGGCCATGCTCAGAAAGATGACCAACAAGACCACGGTAACCAAACCGATCAACGCGTTCTACAACAGCAAAATCCTGCTCTCGGAGCGCGAAAAAGAAGTTTTGATGTTGATATGTGAAGGTTTATCTACCAACGAAATCAGTGAGAAAATTTTCCTGAGCCCCCGCACAGTTGAAGGACATCGGCTGCGAATCCTCGAAAAGACCGGCACCAAAAACACAGCCGGCATGGTCGCATACGCCTTTAAAAACAGTTTGGTTTAACGGGCTTTTCCAGGTAAGAAGGGCAGCCAGGTTCTGCCGTGTCTACAGGATAGTGCTCTGTTATGGTCTTAAAGGCTACCCGTCTTTCCGCCATCTACCGGTACGTTGATGCCGTTGATAGAAGCGGCTGCGGGTGTGCATAGGAACGCAGCCGCGGCAGCAACCTCTTCCGGTCGGACGAACCGTCCGGTCGGAATCTCACGTTCCATCTGGGCGGCCATCTCGTCTTCGGTTATCCCGCTTGCTTTAGCCCGCATAGTCAGCACAGCGTCCAGTCGGGCGGTCTGGGTATAGCCCGGTAATACATTGTTGACTGTAATACCGAAGCGGGCGATTTCCAGCGATAACGTCTTGGCCCACTGGGCAACAGCGCCCCGGATCGTATTTGACACGCCCAGGCCCACAATTGGTTGTTTTACGGATGTACTGATGATGTTAACGATACGTCCATATCCCGCCCGCTGCATGGCGGGTACGACCGCCTGTACTAGCGCCTGGTTGTTCAGCAGGTGATTGTGGAACGTCTGCACGAAGGCGTCTGCTGGCGCATCGAGTAGAGGGCCGCCGGCCGGTCCACCCGTATTGTTAATAAGTATATGCAGATCGGGAAACTGCACCAAATGCTGCGCAATGGCCGCTTCCACCGCTCCCGGCTGGCTAAAATCGGCTACGAGATAGCGGTGTGTCTGGTTTTTGCTCGTATCCAGCGCTCTGAGCGTCGTTTTAAGCGCTTCTTTATTACGGGCCATTAGAACGACACTTGCGCCCAACAGAGCCAGTTCCACGGCCGTAGCCCGGCCAATTCCCTGCGTACTACCGCAGACAAGAGCCGTTTTTCCGATTAAATTAAGGTTCATAAACGAATTGGAGACCGATTAGTCCGCTCCGGTCCTGGTAAACCTTTTGCGGATAGCCAACGTATATACCGTAAACAAACGAAATTTTATGAAGCACTACACGCTGAAAGGAATAACGTTCGCACTTGCGGGCTTTATTCTGATAAATCTGACAGCCTTTACGGACGTTAAGTCACCGGTTGAAGCCGTGATAACCAGCGCCCCCGTTGATCACAGCATTTATGATCGGCTCCTGAAAAAATACGTAAATGACAAAGGGCTGGTTAATTATAAAGGGTTTAAAAGCGAGGAAAAAGAGTTGAAGAAGTATCTCGATATGATCAGCAGCAACCCGCCAACCAGTAAATGGAGCAAAAATGATCAGATCGCTTACTGGATTAACGCCTACAATGCCTATACGATCCAACTGATTCTGAACCATTATCCAGTCGAGAGCATCAAGGATATCGGCTCTAAAATCAAAATTCCATTCGTGACGACGCCCTGGGCCAGTAAGTTTTTCAAGATTGGGGACGAGTCGATGAGTCTTGATAACATTGAGCATGGTACGCTGCGCAAAAACTATAATGATCCACGGATTCACTTTGCGCTGGTGTGTGCAGCCCGGTCGTGCCCCCGGTTACGAAATGAGGCCTATACAGGCGACAAGCTTGATGCTCAGCTAGACGACCAGGGTTCGGATTTCTTGAATAACCCGGCCAAAAACGCCATTACGCCTAAAAAAGCCAGCCTGTCGAAATACTTTGACTGGTATAAAGGCGACTGGAAAGAGAACAATAAATCAGTTGAGTACTGGGTGAACAAGTATTCGAAGACCAAAATCAATAAGGATACCGACATTTCCTTCCTGGAATACAACTGGGCTTTAAACGAGCAGTAGCCTGCTTCGGAGTGCTTCCACGCAAGTGATTCTCTGGGCTGGGGCGCTGTTTTAAATCCTTTCCCCCGGTTAATCAGTTAAGTCAGCAGACCATCGTTTTAGATAAATGCCTAAACGCATTCTGTACTGGTTTAGAAACGACCTGCGCCTGCACGACAACGAGGGATTCGCCCGGGCCGTCGAATCAGCCGATGCGGTTCTGCCCGTGTTCGTGTTTGATTCGCGATGGTATACCGACCTGGCTGAGCTGGGTTTTCGCAAAACCGGGGTCTACCGAACCAATTTCCTCATTGAAGCCGTAACCGACCTGCGCCGGTCGTTGCAGGCTAAAGGTTCGAACTTGATTGTTCGCGTGGGCAATCCTGTTACCATTCTGGCGGAACTGGCCGAAGATATTGACGCCGAGGCCATCTATGCCAGCAAGGAAGTTACCCAGGAAGAAACCGACACTGAATCAGACCTAAGCAAGCGCCTGAAACCGGTCAATATCGATCTGAAAATGTTCTGGGCGTCGACGCTTTACCACGTGCGCGATCTGCCGTTCTGGGTTTCGCGCCTGCCCAATACCTATACCCAGTACCGGAAACAGGTCGAAGAATCTTCTCCCGTACGTGAACCGATACCAGCACCCGGGCAGGTTCGGCTTGCGGGGGCGGCAACGGGCGAAACTATACCGCCCGGCGAAATGCCGACGCTGGCTACCTTCGGTTTTTCGCCCGAAGCCCTGCAGCACCCCGACAGCCGGGGAGTTGTTCGTTTTACGGGCGGGGAAACAGTAGCCCTGGCCCGCCTGAATCAGTATATCTGGGGAAAAGAGCTTATCCGGACTTACAAGGAAACCCGCAATGGCATGCTGGGCGAAGATTATTCATCGAAGTTTTCGGCCTGGCTGGCGCTGGGCTGCTTATCGCCCCGCCTGATTTATCAGGAAGTCAAACGTTACGAGACTGAACGCGTTAAAAATGACTCGACCTACTGGCTCATCGTTGAGCTGATCTGGCGGGACTTCTTCCGGTTTGTGGCTTTACGCTACGGTACGCGCATATTCAAACCGAGCGGTATCCGGCACAATCTGAATCGAAAATGGCGTCGCGATCTAGCCTTGTTCCAGCGCTGGGCAGAAGGCCAGACCGGCATTCCGTTTATTGACGCGAATATGCGCGAAATGAACGCTACGGGCTTCATGTCGAACCGGGGTCGGCAGAACGTCGGGAGCTTTCTGGTTAATGATCTGGGGATTGACTGGACCTGGGGAGCCGCTTATTTTGAAAGTATGCTGATCGATTACGACCCATGCAGCAACTGGGGCAACTGGAATTATATTGCGGGCGTGGGCAACGACCCGCATGAGGAACGTTACTTCAATATTTATGCGCAGGCTATGCGCTATGATGCAGCGGGCGAATACGTAAAACACTGGCTACCCGAACTTGCCCATGTTCCCCCAGATAAAGTGCATTTGGTTTCCAGCTTATCTGCCGATGAACAGGTGAAATTTGGTGTTACGCTGGGCGAAAATTACCCTCTGCCGATCATCAACCCAGACAAGTGGACCAAGCCAGAAAAGCACCGCTAACGTAGTTTTACATGACAAGTTGACGAGTTTTAACCAATTTTGAACCGGGTAACAACCTTTTTGATCCCAAAAAACCATGTCAAAAACCTTAATTATCGTTGTAGTTATCGCCCTGTTTCTGGGCATGTATGGCTGTAGTTCCTATAACGGCTTAGTGGAGAAAGATACTCAGGTTGAGAACGCCTGGGCTAATGTCCAGACGCAGTACCAGCGCCGGGCCGACCTGATTCCCAACCTCGTCCGGACAGTTCAGGGCGCGGCTAATTTCGAGAAAAGCACGCTGACCGCTGTCATTCAGGCTCGCGCGAATGCCACGGGCATCAACCTGAACGCCGACCAGCTGACGCCCGAAAATATTCAGAAGTTCCAGGCCGCTCAGGATCAGCTGACCGGTTCGCTGTCGCGCCTGCTGGCCGTAGCCGAAAACTATCCTCAGCTAAAGGCTACGCAGAATTTCTCGGAGCTGCAGGCGCAGTTGGAAGGCACCGAAAACCGGATTACCGTGGCCCGGAACGACTTCAACGGCGTTGCCACGAGTTATAACCAGTCGGTGCGGTCGTTTCCAAACAATATTTTCGCGGGTATTTTCGGCTTTGAACGCCGGGGTTTATTTGAAGCGTCCCAGGCTGCTCAGAACGCTCCAACGGTTCAGTTTTAATAGGACAGGCTAAGGCATGGAGTATGTTAGTCCCGCTTTTAGCCCTGCTCATCTAGTCTATGCCCACAAACCCGTTTACCCCCGACGAACAGCAACAGATCATCGACGCCATCCGGCAGGCTGAACAAGCCACGTCGGGGGAAATCCGGGTCCATGTAGAACCGAATTGTCCGCATGCCGACCCCATACAGCGAGCAATCGACGTATTTGCCCAGCTGGGCATGCACCAGACCAAAGAGCAGAACGGCGTCTTATTTTACCTCGCTCATGCCGATCGGAAGTTTGCCATCATTGGGGATAAAGGCATCAATGCCCGCGTCCCGGCCGACTTCTGGGAGAGCACGAAAGATTTGCTCAGGAACCATTTCAGGCAGGGGGATTATGTCGGCGGGCTAAGCCGGGGCATCGAACGCGCCGGCCAGCAATTGAAACAGTATTTCCCACACGCCGGTGCCGACGATATCAACGAACTTACCGACGACATTTCGTTTGACTAATCTATCTGTGAACGTACCCACCTTACTTTACTGCTTCGTCCGCACAACGGGTCTGGGCAGTTTGCTGCTGTTACTCATGCTGGCGGGCAGCTTGCGGGCCCAGATCAGTAGTGCGGATTCTGTTATTCCTAACCGGCCCAACCCGCCCCGATTGGTTAATGATTTTGTGGGTGTACTGGCGAGTTCTGAACGCGCTCAACTGGAGCAGAAACTCCGGGCCTACAACGACTCAACGTCTACCCAGATTACGATTGTCATCGTTCGGACAACTGAGCCCTATCCGATTGGCGACTTTGCGTTTCAGGTAGGCCGCAAATGGGGGGTCGGTCAGCAGGGCAAAAACAATGGACTAGTTATCGCCTGGGCAACCCAGACCCGCAAGGTTTTCATTGCAACCGGATATGGGCTGGAAGGTGCCATCCCCGACGCCATTGCCAAACGCATCATCAGCAACACGATTGCCCCGGCCTTTAAACAGGAACGGTACTATGAGGGCCTGGATGACGCCACAACGGAGATCATTCAACGTGCCAGCGGTGAGTATAAAGCCAACCCCGATACCGGCAGCGACGACGGCGGCTTTGGCTCATTCATAATCTGGGCGCTGATAATTTTGGCTATCATCTTTTTTATCTCGCGACGGAATCGCGGGGGAGGCAGCAATCGTAACCGGGGTGGAGGTTTCTTTCCGCCGGTCTTTTTTCCCACTTCAACCTATTCGGGCTGGGGCGGCTCGGGCGGAGGAAGCAGTTGGGGCGGTGGTGGAGGTGGTGGCTTCGGCGGCTTTGGCGGAGGCAGTTTCGGTGGGGGTGGCGCCGGGGGCGATTACTAAGCCTTTGGGCCTACTCCCTTACCTCAATTAAAGCCGCTTGGTTAAGGGTGCAGCCAGATACGTAGCGCCGATCAATGCAGCCAGTAATAGAATCCCGACAATCTCAAACGGCACGACGTACTCCGTCATCAATTGCCGACCTACCGTGTTAATCGTTGTTTGCCAGCCAACGGGCCGGTTCAATAACGCAAAATTCGACCGCGCCAGCAGGGTATATAACGCAACAAATAATGCCCCCGCGACCAGCAGAGCCACAACCCAGGCCGAACGCGATCCGGCTCGGTTGAGCGCCGGAATTCGGTTGGGTGTCTGACTGCTGGTAGCGGCTGGCAATTCGGGCTTATGCGTTAGCATAACCCCAAAAATAACCAGCACCAGCACCCCACCCACGTAAATCATTATCTGAGCAACCGCCAGAAAATCAGCGCTTGCCAGGACAAACAGCCCGGCGACACCCAGTAGCGTTAAGAGAAGAAAAAAAGCGGCATAGAGCACGTTGCGGGTTAGTAACACCGCCAGCGCTCCGCCAAGGGTTAGGGCTGTAAACCCGTAAAAGGCAATCTGAACCACCGATTCGTTTGATTTATGTTATGCAGACTCGTCGGGTTTCGGGGGCGTCGCGTCTGGTTTTGGTTTCATGGTTGGTCGAAACGCGGGTTTCGGTCGGGCTTCTGTGAGCTTTGGCGCTTCAGCAACTGGCTTTTCCGAAACCTCAGCCGAATCGTCGGCTCCGGAAAGTGCTGGTTCCGCGCTGGGTTTAGACGGTGCGACAGCCGGTTTCATCGTCGGTCGGAAGGCCGGTTTGGGCTTTGGTGCTTCGGCGGCTGGCTGCGGCTTAGCCGTAGGTTCCGACTCCTGCTGAGCCGGTTTGGACGATTGGTCTCCACCTGGCTTCATCGTTGGCCGAAACGCAGGCTCCGGCTTAGGTAGTTCAGCCGGAGCCGGTTCGTTGGCGGGCGTCTTTGCTTGAGCCTCAGCTGGTTTTGACGAGCCTGCCCCCGGTTTCATTGTCGGGCGGAAAGCTGGTTTAGGCGTAACGGCTTTAGTATCCGGCAACGTTGGTTCATCAGCCGGCATGGTAGTAATTTTTTCAGTTTTATCCTCTAACGGCGTGTCGGTCAAAGGCGTTTCGGGTTTCCGCGTTGGCCTGAATACGGGCCGCTTCTGGGTTTCCAGTCCGCCCTGCGCAATTTGCTGCATTTCATCCGGCGTGGCATCCGTTAACGGGTGCTCCGCCGATGAGCCAGCCGAATTAACGGTTTCTGGTGGTGCCGTCGGTTTAGCCGTTGGTCGAAAGATGGGGCGTTTGGCTGCAGGCGCAGCCTGTTCTGGGGCGGGTGCTGGTTGAGCAGCGGCTTTTGCAGCGGCCTGCGCTTTTTTCTGCTCTTCCTTTTCGCGAACAAATTGCTCGTATAGCGCCCGTTTCTCCTCGGCTTCAGCAGGCGTTAATTCGGCAAACTGGTACGTTAATTTGCCTAACTCAAACTCGCTATAGTCAAATTTTTTGTCCATGGTCAGGCACTCTGTCGGGCATACTGCGGTGCATAAACCACAGTAGCAGCACTTGGCCATGTCAATGTCAAACTTGGCGGCATATAATCGGATAGGTGATCCATCAGATGCGCGACCCACCTCCTCGGTTGCCTTGATGGCATCAATCGTAATGCAATCGACCGGGCAGACTTTGGCGCACTTGTCGCAAACGATACAATCCTCAATCTCGTTACGGAGCCGATAACGCCCGTTATCCGGAATAGGAAGTTGCTCGTGCGGGTACTGAAGGGTGACGAGACCGTTCTGCTGATCGAAATAATTGGCATCTGCTATACCCTCGGGTGTCCGCCGGTGGGTAGCGTTTTTCAAGTGCCGGAACGTCAGACTCAGACCCTTGAGCGTTGTCCGGATACCCGCTTGTATGTCCTGAAAGTAACTCATTATCAGTCTAAACGTGGAGTTGGCATAAAGTCCGAAAGACGTGTATAAGTCAGCACCTGTTGCTCCTTAACGCTTATTATTTAGTATAACGAAGGAAACCGATCCGGCTCGGCCTCGCCCATGAGCGCGTACACCGTCTCGATTACATCGTCAACGCTGGGTTTGGCAAAATAATCTCCGTCGGAACCATAGGGCGGACGATGTGCTTTAGCCGACAACGTCCGGGGAATAGAATCCAGATACCGATAAGCCTGCTGGCCTTCGACAACCTGCTGCAGCATATACGCCGATGCACCACCCGGTACGTCCTCATCAGCGAACACGACCCGGTTTGTTTTCTTAATCGACTCGACAATGGACTGATTCCGGTCGAACGGTAGCAGCGACTGTACATCAACAATTTCAACACTAATACCCATCGGCGCTAGCTGAGCAGCTGCCTCCAGAACAATCCGGCACATCGAGCCGTAGGTAACGACCGTAACGTCTGAGCCGACACGCAGTATTTCGGGAATGCCCAGAGGTACGCAGAACTCAGCGAGATTGTCGGGTAGTTTTTCTTTCAGCCGGTAGCCGTTCAGGCATTCGATGAGCAGCGCCGGATCGTCACCTTTGATGAGTGTATTGTAAAAACCGGCGGCCTGGGTCATGTTACGGGGCACCAGAATATGCATACCGCGCAGACTGCTGAGCATTGCACCCAGAGGTGAGCCCGAATGCCAGATTCCTTCCAGCCGATGGCCGCGCGTCCGAACAATCAGCGGAGCCTTTTGTCCCCCTTTGGTTCGGTATTGCAGGGTCGCCAGGTCATCGGTGAGCGTTGCCAGGGCATAGAAAATATAATCGAAATATTGAATCTCGACAATAGGACGAAGACCGCGCATAGCCAGTCCTATTCCCTGTCCAATAATCGTTGTTTCGCGAATACCAGTATCGGTAATCCGGATTTCGCCGTATTTTTCCTGTAAACCTGCAAAGCCCTGATTTACGTCACCTATCTGCCCAACATCCTCGCCCAGCGCTACCACGCGAACATCGCGGGCAAACAAACTGTCGAAATACCGCTGCATAAGCACGTATCCATCTACCAGGCTGGCATCGTCACTATACTGAGCAGGTACGGCTTCGACCAGCAGGGGTGACTCTGGTGAATGACTGTATAGATAGGAATTGAACCGATCAGCATTTTCGGGCTCGGCCCGTTCGAGCCATGCTTTCAGCTGCTGTTTACCCGCACCGGCATCCATACGTAAGACACGCAATGCCTTCCGAACGGCGCCTACAATATCGCGCCGGAGCGGTGAAACAGTCTTCCGTAACTCCTCGCGAATGGCCATTAGCTCGGCTGATTTCGCATTATGGCGGGCCACCTGCTGGAGCAGCTCAACAGACTCGTTATAATCAGCTTTCATAGATGTCTGAAACGCATTCCAGGCATCGGATCGCGCTTGCTGCGCAGCCTTTTTAGCTTCCGAATCAATCGTATCGAGTTCGTCGTTGGTAGCGTAACCGTTCTCCAGAATCCACTGTCTGAACGTCCGGTTCGCATCGTGAGCGGCTTCCCAGGCCAGTCGGTCCTTTGTTTTATAACGTTCGTGAGAACCCGACGTTGAGTGGCCCTGCGGCTGGGTAAGCTCCTGCACATGAACAAGAACCGGTACGTGTTGCTCGCGGCAAAGGCGGGCGGCCTGCAGATAGGTTTCGAGCAGGGCAACGTAATCCCATCCTTTTACGGTGAATATCTCAATTCCTTTTTCGTCGTGACTATCCCGCTGGAAGCCAGCCATGGCTTTCGATATGCTGCCTTTGGTCGTCTGATACTCGACGGGTACGGAGATACCGTATCCGTCGTCCCAGATCGACATCAACAGAGGAACCTGCAAAACCCCGGCTGCGTTCATGGTTTCCCAGAACATACCCTGCGACGTAGACGCGTCACCGATGGTAGCGAATATGATTTCGTCGCCGTTCCGCGAGAAGTTAGTCAGGCTACGTAGCGCCGGATTCTGCCGAAAGAGTTTTGAGGCATAGGCCAGCCCGAGCGCGCGCGGAATCTGCCCGGCCGTAGGAGCAATATCACAAACCGAGTTGAACAGTTCGGTCTGATTACGCCACAGGCCCTGTTCGTCGAGCCAGCGGGTAGCGTAGTGCCCGTTCATGGATCGACCAGCGGTATTAGGGTCAGCTGCAAGGTCAGTATGCGCATAGAGCTGCGCAAAAAACTCCGTCCAGCGGAGCTCGCCCAGGGCGGCTACGAACGTCTGATCCCGATAATAACCCGACCGGAAATCGCCCCGCTGAAACGCGTGAGCAGCCGCAATCTGAGCTATTTCCTTACCATCGCCGAAGATTCCGAACTTCGCTCGCCCCCCCATAACGTCGCGCCTACCCAATAAACTGACCTGTCGACTTTCGCAGGCCAGTCGATAATCAGATAGGATTTTTTCGCGACTTAAAATATCGGTTGAGCGGAGTTGTTCGTTTGCTATCACAGTGAAGCTACGGGTTGAAAGCGTCCAACGTTAGTTTCCTTGATGAAGTAATCTTGGCACCCTATACGGAGGCCAAGCGAAAGTAAATTTAAGGTAAAACAACCCAGCTTTCAAAAAAACGATTTTTTCCGTTTCTTTGTTAGGCAAAAGAAAACCAACGGCTATTTGGCAAAATGTTTGCTCAAGTAATTGTTTATTAGGCGTCGTATCCAAACAACCAAACCATAATTCTATATAGTCCAATGAAAAAGATTTTTTCACTTTTCGTAGCTTTATTTGTGTTCGTCGCAGTTGGCTACGCCCAGAAAGGGGTTATGAAGTTTGCGAAAGAAACGCATGACTTCGGCAAGGTTGAGCAAGGCAAGCCCGTGACGCACGTATTCGAATTTAAGAATACCGGTACTGATCCTATAATCATCAGCGACGCAACAGCATCGTGCGGTTGCACCAAGCCAAGCTTCTCCCGTGAGCCGGTAATGCCGGGTAAATCGGGTACTGTTTCGGCTACCTACAATGCAGCGGCTGCTGGTCAGTTTACCAAAACGGTGACCGTAACGAGCAATGCAGAATCTGGCCAGACGGTTCTTTATCTGAAAGGCGAAGTTGTTACCCAGAAAGATGCACAGACGGCTGCGACTCCGGCCGCTTCTCCGTCGGACAAGAATAAGAAAAAAGGTACTAAGACTTCACGATAACACGCTGAAGGGTTAATAGTGTGGTCTCGAAAGGCATCTGGTCGTTTACCGGATGCCTTTTTTTGTGCCTGTTTTGTAGCTCATCCGATTGAGAGACCGACCGGCTACAGCCGCGCCCGTTCCTGTAAAACCACTTTCTACACAGGCCCTTAGGTTCTACATTTGGCGTGTCTTCTGACCTAAGTTCCTCTATGAATCCGCCCTGAGGCCGGCAAGTTCCTGCTTTCCCCATTTCTGCTTTATATCGCCAGAGCTTCCTACGCTCCTGAGCAGATCAGACAGAATTGTTTTACTGTCGTAGCTAGCCGAGCTAGTAGCGATTTGTTTGTTCATCGTCTTTTATTCTCTTACGGCTATGTTTTTTCTTGTGCTTGGTATCCTGGCCCTCGTTGCCGGATTTGCCATTAATACGCCCGCGCTGGCTTTCTCACGCTATTCCCGACCCATTAAAGTAGTCGGAATCATTTTAATTGTACTTGGGTTACTAAGCTCCAGCGTTCGGCAAATTGACGCCGGGCATGTAGGGGTGATTTCTCTATTCGGTAACGTCAGCGACCGCGCCCTGAACGCAGGCCTGAACTTTGTCAATCCCCTCGCCAGCGTAACGGAGTTTGACATCAAGACCCAGAACTATACAATGTCGGCTACCCGGGATGAAGGTCAGAAACAGGGGGACGACGCTATTCGCGTGCTCACTGCCGATGGCCTGGAGGTTGTTATTGACCTGACGGTGCTTTACCGGGTGGTGCCTACGGATGCGCCGAAAATTTACCGCGAGATCGGCCCTGACTACACCGATAAGGTTGTTCGCCCTATTACCCGTACCCGTATCCGCGATAATGCTGTTTACTACGACGCCGTGGCACTCTATTCAACCCGCCGGGATGAGTTTCAGGGACGGATATACAAAACCATTGAGGTTGATTTTCGTAAGCGGGGACTGATGCTCGAACAGCTGCTGATTCGGAATATTGACCTGCCTACGTCGGTTAAGAAGACCATAGAGTCAAAGATCAACGCGGAGCAGGAGGCTCAGAAAATGCAGTTTGTGCTCCAGAAAGAGCGGCAGGAAGCAGAACGGAAACGCGTTGAAGCACAGGGCATCGCCGACTATCAGAAGATTCTTTCTACAGGTTTGAGCGACAAACAGTTGCAGTATGAACAGATTAAAGCGCAGCGCGAACTGGCTGCATCGCCCAACGCCAAGATTGTGATTATGGGCAGCCGCAGCAACGTTCCGTTAATTCTGGACAACCGCTGATCATCAGCTTTAACCAGGCGATCTGTTCTATAGCTCATCAAGCCTAAACGGGTCGCGGGTTGGGAGAACTTTACGTAAAGTTCTCCCAACCCGCGACCCGTTTAGCGTATAATTTGAGTTTTAAATAACTTCCTGAAGCATACTTAATTAAATATAAGTTTTATGTTTTTGTAATTTATAAACTTATATATATTTGCTCTTATTAAATATACACTTACTAAATAGTCGTTAGCCTCTATCCGTTACTCCGATGAAAATCGCCCAATCCCGTTATGCAGCCGGTGCCTGGAAGGTTGTTTCTGAGACGTTAAACTTCGATCCACAGCAGGCACAGCTGGTACTGGCCTTCGGCGAACGTAAATTACTGGAAGAGCTCAAGCCCTATGCTCACCTGCGCTTGCTTTATCCATCGGCTCACATTGTTATAAACTCTACCTCGGGCGAGATTTTCTCGGATAAGGTTCACGACGATACGATCATTGTCACTGCGATCGAGTTGGAAAAATCAACGATTCGGACGACGCAGATTGATATTACCGACCATACCGAAAGCTATCGTGCCGGCGAACAGATTGGAGCGGCTCTGGACGCGCCCGACCTGTCCACCGTCCTCATTATTTCCGATGGAGGTGTCGTTAACGGCAGCGATCTGATCAGCGCCACGAATCAATCCCTGAAACGTCATGTGCCGGTAACAGGCGGCCTGGCGGGCGACGCAGCCCGGTTTGAACGGACAGTGGTGGGGCTTAATCAGGATCCGCAGCCCGGAAAAGTGGTTGGTATTGGTTTTTACGGAGACGGGATCAAAGTTGGTCACGGAAGCATGGGCGGCTGGGACGCCTTTGGCCCCGAGCGGGAAGTGACCAAGTCAGCCTACACCACACTTTATCAGATTGACGACCGACAGGCGCTGGACTTGTATAAAGATTACCTGGGCAAGTATGCCAACGATCTGCCCGCAACGGCTTTGCTGTTTCCTTTATCCATTCGGGCAACGGCCGAATCGCGTCCGCTTGTGCGAACGATCCTGACTATCGATGAGAAGGCAAAGAGCATGACCTTCGCCGGGGATATACCCGAAGGTTCCCTGGTTCGGTTCATGCGCGCTAATCTGGACCGACTGGTCGATGCCTCTGCGATAGCTGCCCAACGGTCGCTGCGGCAGTTAGGCACAACGCCTGATCTAGCCCTGCTCGTTAGCTGCATCGGCCGGAAGTTGGTACTGGGGCAGCGCACAGAGGAAGAAGTGGAGGTAGCCCGGAATATTTTCGGCGATTTCCCCGTCATGACCGGATTTTACTCCTATGGCGAAATTGCTCCAGCCGGGCCCGATACACCGGGTGAACTTCACAACCAGACCATGACCATAACTACCCTCTCTGAACACTAAACGTATGGAAGTAAAGTCTTTACATAAAGTTTTAACCCGGCAGATAAACAAATATCTAACCCCGGAATGTCTCCAGAACGAAACCTTCCAGCAGTTCATTCGGGCGGTCAACGACTCTTATAACAATTTTGATCGCGATAAAGAATTGTTTGAACATTCGGCTGCGCTGAATGAACGGGACTATTCAGAAATCAACCGCAAACTAAAGGAAGAGATTGCCCAGCGCCGGCAGTCGGTCGAGAAGCTGATTGAAGCCATCTACCTGATTGACGTACCGGAAGAGGAGTCTATGCCTAATTTCGAGCCGAACAATTTAGTTGGCTTAGTCGATTTTTTGCAGCGTCAGATTGAATACCGCAAGTCGATTGAAGCCGAACTCCGGCTAGCGAAAGAAGTAGCTGAAAACGCCACTCAGGCCAAGTCAGACTTTCTGTCCATGATGAGTCATGAGATTCGGACGCCCCTTAATGGTATCGTGGGAATGACCTACCTGATGCTTCAGGAAGAGGTACCGCCCAATCTGATTGAGAACCTGAAGACGCTGCAATTTTCCATTGAACACCTACAGGCGCTGATTAACGATATTCTGGATTTCAGTAAGATTGAAGCCGGCAAGGTTGAGCTGGAAGAAACCAACTTCAGCCTGAAGCAGCTTGTCTCGAATATCAAACGGGCTCAGCAGACCAAAGCGCAGGAGAACGGTAACCGCATCCGGCTGATGGTGGACGATGACATTCCGGATTCGCTCATTGGTGATTCATTACGTATCGGGCAGGTTCTGACGAATCTGGTTTCCAACGCCATCAAGTTTACCCACGAGGGAACCATTACCATTGAACTGTCCCTGCAGAGCCGCACCGACGACCGGGCGTCTATTTACGTATCCGTTCAGGATACCGGTATCGGTATCGCTCCGGAGAAACAACAGGATATCTTCAGCATGTTTACCCAGGCAAATTCGGCAACGACCCGCAAATTTGGCGGCACAGGACTGGGACTGGTCATTACCAAGCGGTTGCTGGAACTTCACGGCAGTACAATCAAGGTAGAAAGTGAAGAAGGGAAGGGATCAACCTTCTATTTTACGCTGAACCTGGCTACTGGCAATTCGCCAGCACCAACGGCGGCCCTGCCCGATGCCGTTGACGACCAGACCCTCAAAGGGGTTCGGGTGCTGCTGGTAGAAGATTATCCGGTTAACGTAAAAGTAGCCCTGAAGTTCCTGCACAAATGGGGCCTGGAGGTCGATACGGCCGAAAACGGACTGGTTGGCTTAACGAAGTTCCAGACTGGCAATTATGACCTGATTCTGATGGACCTTCAGATGCCGGTTATGGATGGTTATACGGCTTCACAGGAGATTCGGAAACTAAGCCCCACCATGCCTATCATTGCCCTAACGGCTTCAGCTACGTTCAGCAATAAAGACCGGGCTATTGGGGTAGGTATCAACGATTACGTGACCAAACCCTTCAATCCGAAAGACCTGTTCCATAAAATTGTTAAATACAGCCAGCGTCAGCTACCTGTCTGATCCTGACGACTTCTGCTTTCATTCAATCTTCTGCTGCGTTATGGCTTTACTACATCCGGTCGGTGAACACACAATTGACCACGAACGACTCAACAAATTACACAGTGGCGATCGTCGGCAAATTATCAGCGTCTTCCAGCTGTTCCTGGATGAAGTTCTCCCCGACTTTCTGGAGCTGGAGCAGGGTATGCAACAGCAGCAGTGGCCGGAAGTAGCCGACATGGCCCATAAGATTGTGCCCTGGGTAGGCATGGTTGGGTTGACCTCGCTGGAAACAGAGCTACGAAGCCTGGAGAAACAGGCCAAGCACAACCCGACTACGCAGAGTATGACGGCCAGTTGGGACCGGTTCAAAGCGGGCCTCGACCGAACCGTTCCTCTCCTGCGGCAGGAACTGGCCCGAATGGAATAGGAATCAGACAGCAGGCTTTCACATAGAGTAATTGCTTCAGCGACGCAACCCGCCAGCCGTTCTGGTTTGACGAGTTGCGTTTTTTATGTATCATTGTTCTGACCCTAACCGAACAAACTTATTCATGCAGACCTCTACCGTTGCCGGACAGGAGCCCGCCGTTGCTCAACCTGCCCCTGTCCGGCGGCTGCTATCGCTCGACGCCCTGCGCGGCTTTGATATGTTCTGGATTATTGGCGGAGAAGAAATCTTTCATGTTCTGGCTAAAACCACTGGCTGGGCATGGGCCATATTTATGGCCGATCAGTTCACGCACGTCGACTGGAACGGCTTTCGCCCTTACGACTGCATCTTTCCTTTGTTTTTATTTCTGGCGGGCGTATCAACGCCTTACTCGCTCGGAAGCCGTCTCGCCAGGGGCGACGACCGGGCTATGCTGGCTCGTAAAGTCATCATGCGCGGGATGGTCTTGGTTCTGCTGGGAATTATTTACAACAACGGCCTGTTTGCCAGGCCACTTGCCGAGATGCGCTTTCCAAGCGTGCTGGCCCGCATTGGTCTGGCCGGTATGTTCGCGCAGCTTATTTTTCTTTACGTCCGCAGCGAACGGGCGCGCTACGGGGTTTTTATAGGAATTCTCTTCCTGTATTGGGCCCTGCTCATGCTTGTACCCGTACCAGGCTACGGAGCTGGTAGTCTGACCATGGAAGGTAGTCTGGTCGGTTACGTTGACCAGATGGTCTTGCCGGGCCGGCTCTATAAAGTCGTTCATGACCCCGAAGGCCTATTATCGACCTTGCCGGCCATTGCTACCGGGCTGCTGGGCGTCTTTGCGGGTACGGTCCTTCGCCGGAGAGACCTCAGCGACGGGCGTAAACTTCAGCAACTGGTGCTGGCGGGTGTCGCCTGCGTTGCCGTAGGCTGGCTATGGAATCTGGTCTTTCCTGTGAATAAAAACCTTTGGACCAGCTCATTCGTACTGGTTGCCGGTGGCTGGAGCCTATTAGCCTTAAGTTTGTTCTACTGGATTATTGACGTACAGAACCTACGCCGGTGGACATTCTTCTTCGTTGTCATTGGAATGAACTCCATCCTGATCTATCTGGCTGGCGAAGTTATTGATTTTGAACACGCTGCCCATTACCTGTTTGGCGGACTGCTGCGGTTCTTCAGTGAACCCGTTCGGGCGCTCGGAGGTGTGCTGGCCTTTCTGGCCATAAAATGGGGCTTCCTGTATTTCCTGTATCGGAAAAACGTATTCCTGCGGGTATAAGCTACCCGCTTAAACCCGCCTTTCAAGCGTTCTTAAAGCCGACTTTCTGAAATGAAGTCGGCTTTTTTATGCAATTCCTTCCAATTACGTTTCGGGCGGCTTCCGCCCTGCTTGCCTAATTCCCCAATCCAGGCGGTAAAAGTACCGATTCATCCATATGCTGATTGGGTCTCCCTCCGTCCTGCCCCAACTTTGTCACACCAAACGCCGACAACGGCAAGCCAAACGACCTTAATCACCTTTTCCTCGTAAAGACCAAATACTACAATGAAAACGATTCTGTACTCAATTGCCCTCCTTTCGCTGAGCAGCCTCGGGGTCAGTGCGCAATCAACCGCGCGTAAAGCCGTTCCGCCAACGCATGCGGTCCGCCCCATTGCCAAAGCGACTCAGCCAACCACAAAAGCTGCTCAGCCTGTAGCGAAAGCTACTCCGGTGGCAGCCACTAAACCAACTCCTGAAGCTCAACCTGTGGCCCAAGCACAGCCGGTTGCCCAAACAGCACCCAAGCCAGCCGCACCAGTGCTCAGTTCAGTACATGCCAAAGCCGTGCTATCATCGAGTGACCGCACGGCTTACCTGAATGCGGGAATTGGCCTGGCGGCTTACGGCGCGGGCGGCATTCCAATTGGCATCTCGTTCGAAAAAACGATCCGCGACAACATCTCTGTGGGCGGTTCGGTGGACTATTCACGCTACGGCTACAACTACGGTGGCTACAAATGGCACTATAACTTTATCTACGTAGGCGCTCGTGCCTCCTATCACCTTGGCGAACTGCTAAACGTTGGCAACGATAAGTTCGACCCCTACGCTGGCGTTTCACTGGGCTTCCGTCACGCGTCGTATAAAGATACCTATGGCTATAGCAACGACTATTACAGCCCCTACTCCAGCGGTCTGTACCTGGGCATCCATCTTGGCTCCCGCTATATGTTCAGCGAAAAAATCGGCGGTTTTGCCGAAGTTGGCTACGGTGTGTCAGCCCTGCGCCTGGGTGTATCGGCCAAGTTTTAATCAGGATTAAGTAAACACGTAAACAACATATACAACCATGAAATCAACTCGCACCATCCGAACCGTGTTTCGCACGCAACGGGATCAGCTCTTAGGCTTTGCGTCCCCAGCGACGCGGCCCATCCGCCTGACATCTTCGCGCATCAGCGCCCGGTAAGCTCTTCGTTGTCAGATGTCGTATAAACCAGACTGGTTTATACGACATCGATGTTTTCAGCCGTTCGAGCGATTAGCATACACTCCATCGGAAATTTTTGTTGGCTGAATGCCTGCTTTTACCGTTCCCACAATCAAACTCATGGACTTCGAGCAGCCCGTCCGTACCTTTGTCGATTCTAACGTTCGCTCGAATGACCTACGAGACCTGGGTATTAGTGTTTCTGGGAATGATTTCTGCCATGCTGCTCTACAATATTGTGCAGTGGCTATGGTACCGCGAACGCGTGTACGGTCTATACACGGTCTACATGCTCATCTGGCTGGGCTACTTCCTGCTACGTAATCCAGCCAGCTCGCTCAAACTTCCCGACAATGTCTGGTATTTTGTGCGAACTATTGGCCCCATGCTGGCCTACTTCGTTTACTTTGAGTTTACCATAACTTTCCTTGGCCTGCCTAAAAAGCACCCGAACCTAGTACGTCTGCTCCGCTACGCGCAGGTGGCACTAGGCGCTTACGTAGGGCTTGAAGCTGCCTTCTGCTTCGCGACGGAGCTGTGGGCACAACCTGTCCATGAAGTCGTCCATACGGCTGTCCGGCTGATGCTGACGGTGTTATCGGGCTTTATTATTGTCCGAATTTACCAGCGGCAGGATCTGATGGCGCGGTTATTTATCACGGGTTCGCTGTTGCTGGTGCTGGGTGGCCTGACGGCCATGCTCCTCACCTTGTTCTGGATGAACGCCAACGATCCGGACCCAACGCCTTTCTGGCGGGCCCCTTTAACGTATCTGCACATCGGTATTGTTTTTGAGCTGCTGTTCTTTTCGCTGGGCCTGGCCTACCGTCACCGACGTGAAGCCATTCGGCAGGCTCTGGTTGATAAGGAACTGGCCCGGGAACGCGAGCAGCGCAGGCGTGAGCAGGCTGAGGCCCAGTTGTCTGTTCAGCAACTGCGGCAGGAAATGATTGATATGCAGATGCGGGCCTTACAGTCGCAGATCAGCCCGCATTTTCTTTTTAACAGTCTGAACTCACTGTCGTCGCTGATTGCCGACGAGCCGGACCGGGCAGAGAAGTTCGTCGATGAAATGTCGAGTGTTTACCGGTATCTGCTGCAGTCCAGCGACCGCGAACTCACGACGTTGGCTAAAGAGTTGACGTTCATCCAGTCCTACTACCATCTGCTTAAAACGCGCTACAATCGAGGAATTCAGCTCGACATTGCCATTGCCGACCCGTATTCCTCGTATCTGCTGCCGCCCCTGACCCTTCAGCTCTTGCTGGAAAACGCCGTCAAACACAATATTGTATCGGCCGACCGGCCGCTCTGCATTCGCATTGCAACCGATGATGCGGCCCGGCTATCGGTTCGGAATAACCTGCAACGTAAAGTTGGCAGCCGAAGCCAATCCACCCAGAAGGGCCTGTTAAATATTACCCAGAAATACAAGCTGCTGAATCATCCCGACATCCAGATTACAGAAACGGCGGAGATGTTTGAGGTGATTATTCAACTCATCCGGCCTGCCTGACGCCCCGTCGCTTTTTATACCGCTTCACTGGCTAAATAATGCAGTTCAGTCCTTCTAGGATTGATACTACCCTCTTCGCCGTGCCATTTTTGTCCTGTCAACGGGCCATTTAGGCTTACCGACAGGAACCAACCTCTTTTTAGCCAACAAATACAAGACAATGAAACGGTTTACTCCCTTCATCCTGGCCGTAACGGCCGCAATGATGCTGACAACGTCGGCTTGCAAAAAAACCAATGACATCGTCAAACCTGATGGAGCCACCACAGGTACGCAGGCTTTTGTGGGCAAACGACTGATCTTATCAGCGTTTACTATGAGTCCAGCCGTTGATTTCGATGGCGACGGTAAAGTCGACCCCGACCTGATGGCCTTCATGCAGGAATGCGATAAAGACAACACGATCGTGTTCGAAAAAGGCGGTCGTCTGTCGGGCGATAACGGCGCACTTCGTTGCGACGATGATGAACCTGCAACGGGCAGTGCCGGCACCTGGAGTTATGACGAGCAGACGAAAATCCTGCGCATCATTGATGCCGAAGACAAAACGGACATTTCGGAATGGCATGTTCTGGAGGCTTCGGCAAAAACACTGAAAGTAGAAGTTTCGGTCGTTGAGGATGGCGTATCGCTCAAAGCCACGATGACCTGGAAAGCCATCTAAAGCCCCGCTGACCAATGCGATTCCTCGACATCGAACTTTACACGGCCGACCCGGCAGGTACCCGGGCGTTCTATACGCAGCAACTGGGTCTGCCTATCGTCGCCGAGTCTTCGGATTACCTTACGCTTCAGGTAGGCTGGACCCGTCTGACGTTCCGGGCCGTAACCGAATCGGTAGCGCCCTACCACCTGGCAATCAATGTTCCCAGCGGTACGCTGGAGGTTTGTATGCACTGGTATCAGCTGGACTATATTGATACCCAGGCACCGGGTCAGACCATTGCCGAGTTTCCTTCCTGGCGGGCCCGATCGACCTATTTCTACGATAACAATGGTAACCTGCTGGAGTTCATCGCCCGCAATGACCTGTCTCTGGACAGTCCGAACCTAACCCTCGGCGATCTGTTTCAGTGCATCAGCGAGATTGGTATTGCCACCGAATGCGTCTCCGAAACAGCCCGCCAGCTTATCCAGCGCTTTGGTATCGGTCCGTTCGCCAAATCGGTTCAGCTGCCGGATTTCATGGCAATGGGCGACGACAACGGCCTGCTCATTCTGTCGAAAGTAGGTCGTAACTGGCTCTTCACCGACACGCCGGCCGCGCTCAACTACTGCCGGATCAAGTTCGAACGCACACCCGGCTGCCAGCTTCAGACCTTACTTGGTTACGATATCAATCAGATGCCCATTGG
Source organism: Spirosoma taeanense (assembly GCF_013127955.1). Classification (NCBI taxonomy): domain Bacteria; kingdom Pseudomonadati; phylum Bacteroidota; class Cytophagia; order Cytophagales; family Cytophagaceae; genus Spirosoma; species Spirosoma taeanense. The sequence goes on along the minus strand of NZ_CP053435.1, from coordinate 563,556 downwards.
GTATCAGGTCCCCAACCGCCCTAAACCCTATACCCTTTCTGCCTTATGAAAGCGATCACACGATTTTCGCTATTAGCGCTGGTAGTCGCTGGTCCCTGCCTGATGGCAACCCGCCCCATCGACGTTATGACCGACCTGGGCATCAGTTCGGACAAGCTCCGGCAGGATGTGTTCCTGAACCTGAAAGAGCCAAAGTGGTTCTTTTTTAACGCAAGCGGTTCTATGCGGCAGATGGCGCGCCGGATTCCGGAGTCATCCCGTGCCGCAACGGTACGAGCGCTGGGGAAAGTAGTCCGTCTGTACGTTGAGTCAACCCAGTTCAGGCAGGAGTGGCTTCAGGACTTGCGTGTAACTTATCCCTACGACGATTCGTACCGCGAAGAAACGCAGGCCGAACGGCAACAGCTACAGAAGATGCAGCAGGCCGCTGTTGACCAGCAGGTAGCATCTATGGATCAGGTGTTTTTGGCTATGGACCCCGCCATACTGCAACTGGCTATACGATCGCAGTTGGCCAGAGAAGAGCAGCAACTGGCTTCGCTTTCCGGCAACGAGCGGACGGCGCATTCAGGCCACGTAACCGCCCTGAAGAAGATGCTGACGCTCGCTCCGGCTGAGTGTAAAAAACAGTATCTGGCTTATCTGAAGCAACAGTATCGGGCGGAGGCTGCCCATGCCGGTCAGGCACCCGAAATTGATAAAGAACGACTAGCGGAGCAACGCCGAAAAAAGGCCGAATTTGATGCGCATGCTGATTTTCGCCCGTTGCTGAAACAGCGCCTTCAGGACTTTATCGCACTCGCCAACTCTGTTGATTTCGAAGCCCGACTGGTGCCTATGGGGTATAAGCATGAATTTGCCAACCCGGTGTATCAGCGTAAACCCGCGGAGTGGAAGTTTCTTTACCGTTTGGGTAAGGAGCCTGTTGCCGAAGCCAGACTAATGGCCCAGCAGTGGCTGGCGGAACTCCACTAACAATTCAAGCCGGAATACAACAGTTCAGCCCTGTATTCCGCCTGATCGACCCATTTGCCATTTTCAAGCGGCAAATGGGTTTTTACTTTTATATAGTAATTCTAAGAAACTGATTTCCTGCGCGAATCATAACGAATTAACTTTAGTATTTTGTGATCCATTGCCTTGTTCAACCGTTTTCACGCTTGGAACCCCCTAACGATAAATGGCTCCGTTGGGTTGGTATTCCGGTAGTTGTTCTAGTGGCCAACCTGTTCTATCTCGAAGACTACCACTATAATCCGAAACGGTATTTTGGGTGGTCGCTCTTCGGCATGGTTTACGTTGCCGTCGTGTGGGAGGTGGTTATGCGGTGGCTGCTCTACGTTCGGCGGCAATACGCTGGCATTGCCCAGACCCGCCGACGGGTATTTGTTACGCTTGCCGGGTACCTGCTCATTACGGCGGTTCACTCGCTTGCCTTTCTGTATGTCATTGACATCCTGAATACTGCCTTCATTCCGGTCAGCAGGGGCGTGTATATCACCGGTCTGCTGACTGGTTTTGTCTGCACCCTGTTTATGGGCAACGTCTACGAAGTACGCTATTATCTGCAGACATACCGCGAAGCGATTCAGGAATCAGAAGCCGTCCAGAAAGCAGGCCTGCAAAGCCAGTTTGACAACCTGAAAAACCAGGTCAATCCGCATTTTCTATTCAATGCGCTCAATTCACTCTCGGCCCTTATCTCGGAGGACCGGCAAAAAGCCGGTTTGTTCCTGGATGAATTGTCGAGCGTTTATCGGTATTTGCTTCAGGCGGCCCAGCAACCACTCGTTACCTTGGCCGACGAAATGGCGTTTCTGACTGCCTACCGTTATCTGCTCGATACACGCTTTGGCAAGGCGCTTCACTGGGAAGTTGGCGTTGATGACCGGTATATGGATCAGTGGATCCCCCCGCTCACCCTCCAGACGCTGGTTGAAAATGCGCTGCGGCATAATCTCCTGCTAACCGAACAACCGCTGACCCTGCATATTGCGATTCGGGAGGGAAAACTCATTGTTTGTAATAGCATCCAGCGCAAAAAAACGCCTGTTCTGGCGCAACAGGGCGGACTAACCACTCTGGCCGCTCGCCTTAGTGCACTGGGTTTAGCCCGGCCTCTCATTGAAGATGACGGACAGCAGTTTAAGGTTTGCCTGACGTTAGTCCGGAAGGAACAGCTTGTCTTTCCATCGCTTGTCAATAAAGCGTCAGCCGGCTGAACGGGTCGTATAACAATGATCAGTTTTTTAGATAACCTTATCGCTGATTTGTCAGAACTAACACTTCAAGGGATGTTACTGCCGTTTCACCGCCCCATCTGTTGCGCTTTACGCTACTAACTCAGACCTTTATTAACCCATTGTCAGGCCCTTCGCTGACAGCCTAACGCTATATATCCGTTACAAAAAGCCCATAACTCCTTATCTACTCTCAGAAGCCATGAACGTGCTAATCATTGAAGACGAAGAACTGGCCGTCCGTAAATTATCTAAACTGTTGCAGGATGTCGACGAAAGCATTAAGATCGTGGGAACAGCAGCCAGTGTGCGGGCGTCGGTAGCCTGGCTCAATGCCAATGGTCCCAACCAGCCTTCGGCCCCTGATCTGATTCTGATGGATATTGAACTGGCCGATGGGCAAAGTTTCGAAATATTCGAGCAGACAACGGTCAGCGCGCCGGTCATTTTCACGACTTCCTATGATGAGTATGCTTTACGTGCCTTTAAGGTCAACAGCATTGATTATCTGCTCAAGCCTATCAAGCGCCAGGAGCTGGAAGCCAGCCTGTTCAAATACAGGCGCACGAAAGTAGGAGCCAACGGCGAAACAGTCGAACCCCGCTCAGCCGATTTTGGCGCGATGGATATCGATGCCCTGGTGCAGCAGCTTCGCCAGCACATTCAGCCCACCGACTACCGCCGTCGCTTCCTGGTTAAACATCTTCAGCAGTGGGTACCCGTGGAAGTAAGTGACATCGCTTACTTTTACTCGGAAGAGGGGGTTAGCCTGTTCCGCACCGTAGGCAATCAGAAGTTTTCGCTCGACTACACGCTCGACGATTTAGAGAAGATGCTCGACCCGGCGCAATTTTTCCGGGCTAACCGCCAGTTTATCGTCCATATAAACACCGTCCAGCAGATTCATCCTTATTTTAATAACAAGCTCAAATTAACCCTTAAACCGACGCCCGACGATGAGGTTCTGGTAAGCCGGGAACGCGCGATGGACTTCAAGAAATGGATGGGTAAATGATTCTTTCTTCTTTGACCAGAAAGCCTCTATCTCTATTAGGTAGAGGCTTTTCCGCTATGCGGAGAACTGACGTTAACACTAATAGGGCTATTTCGCCGATTCAGGACTGCAAAACCGTCATTCGGCCAGATTATATTGACATAGTCCTGTTAATAAAGCAGATTTATCGTCGTAAACCTCTTGTATTCAACTCAAAACTCTTTTCTCAATGAAACGTTTTGTGCTCTCAGCTGCTCTGGTACTCGCTGGTCTGGTTACTTATGCTCAGACCTGGTCGGTGGATAAAGCCCATGCCAAACTTGGTTTCGAAGTTACCCACCTCATGCTTTCGGATGTTGAAGGCAACTTCAAAACGTTCGACGCAACTATTAACTCGGCTAAAGACGATTTTTCGGACGCAGTCGTCGAACTGACTGCCGACGTAAACAGCATTGACACCGGGAATGAGCGACGCGATTCTGACCTGAAAAGCGAGAAATTCTTCGACGCTGCCAAATATCCCACCCTCACCTTTAAAAGCACATCGTTCAGAAAAGTGGAAGGTAAAAAATACCGCATGGAGGGCAACTTGACCATGCACGGTGTAACCAAACCCGTTGTACTCGATGTAACGCTGAACGGCATCGGCAAGAATCAACGGACTCAGAAGCCAATGGCGGGTTTCAAGATTACGGGCATGCTGAAGCGTAGTGATTTTGGTGTCGGCACCATCCCGGTTGCAGTTGTGAGCGATGAGGTAAATATCCGCGCCAACGCTGAGTTCATCCAGAACTAAATCAAAACGGGCGTGAGCAGGCTATAAAGGCTGCTCACGCCCGTTTCCAAGAAGAAGCCTCTACTTTACAGCTCCCAGCGAAGCCAGCCAGGCGCGGCAGGTCTCGGGCCACGTATTCAGTGAGCCAAACTTCGCTGTACGCAGTCCGTAGCCATGTCCACCTGTCGGATACAGGTGCATTTCTACCGGCACGTTATTTTTCAGACAGGCCAGGTAGTAACTGATGCTGTTCTCGACCGGAACGGCTTTGTCGTCTTCCGAATGAACCAGAAATGTAGGGGGTGTCTGGTTCGACACCTGCAGCTCATTTGAGTAGTAGGCGATCATTTCGGGCGATTTATTAAGTTTACCCAGCAGTTTATCGCGCGAGCCGCCATGCGCCTTCTCCCCGAACGTAACGACTGGATACAGTAGAATGGAAAAATTTGGTTTGGCCTGTTCGCTGGCTCTGGGGCCGCGGTGATAATGCGTGGCGAGCGTAGACGCCAGATGACCACCCGCCGAGAATCCCATGACGCCTATTTTGTTCGGGTCAATGCCATAACGTCCGGCGTTCTGCCGAATCAGCGTCATGCCTTGCATAGCGTCCATAAGGGGCACCTCCTGCTGATTGCTCATGCTTGTTGAGTCGGGCAGCCGGTACTTCAGCACAAACGCGGTTATACCCATACCATTCAGCCACCGGGCAATGTCAACTCCTTCGTGCCCCGACGCCAGAATCGAGTAACCTCCGCCAGGGCATACCATCACGGCGGCTCCGGTGGCCTTGTCCTTCGGCGGTACGTAAGCGGTCAGCGTTGGAACCGATACGTTACTAATACGATCAATACCGTCCGCTCCTTTTTCGGCCTTTTCTGTGAGGGTTACGCCCGGAATTGCATTCGGAATAGCTCCGTTGGGCCAGAGGTTGAGAACTTCCTGTGAAAAAGCGGTTTGGGTGAACACAATGCCTAGAACGAGAGAAACCAGTACAGAACGTGTCATAAAGGAGAGTCAGCCGGGGATGGGTATCTGAAAACAGAAAAAGCCGACTAATCCGTCGGCTCTACTCATATCTCTACTTCGGCGTCTTCATGAGGACTACTCTCCTTTGATCCCCCATCCAGAACATCTACTAACTCTTTAACTCGATATACAGTCTTGTTATACCGGTTTCCCAGCATGATGATTACGTACTCGTCTTTCGGGCTGAACCAGAACATCGTGTTGTAACCCTTCCACCAGCCGGAGTGATAAATGTATTCCGGCTGATTGAGCGAATTCAACATCATCCGAAAGCCGTAGCCGTAATTTTTAGCCCCCTTTCGTTCGAAGCTACGCGGCACAAAGGCTTCGGCCAGGGTCTTTTTCTGGAGCAGGCAGTCACCGTTCAGCGCCCTGTACCACCGGAAAAGATCGCCCGTTGTTGAATAAATGCCTTTATCCCCTACTACATCGTCATAATAATCCTTGGGTAGTCGACGGTTCCACTGATACCCCGCTGTTCGGTGGCGGTTGAACAGCTGATTCTTGGTAGTCGCTACAAACGTCTGGTGCATGCCCAGCGGCTCAAAAATGTTTTTATGGATAAACTGCTCGTAAGTCTGACCCGTTGCCTTTTCAATAATAGACGCCAGCACCATGTAATTCGTGTTGCTGTAGCTGAATCCGCGACCTGGTATGTTATACCGCTGGGGTGTCGGCTTTACCGTCGCAAACCAGTGCATGATAACTGCGTTGGTTGGATAGGGCTTTTCCTTTTTATAGAAGTTAACCTTCATACTGTCGTCGAAGGCGTAAGCGTAGTTGGGTAGGCCGCTACGGTGGCTAAGCAGAAGCCGGACGGTAATACCGTGATACGGAAAATCGGGATAAAACTTCTGGATACTGTCCTCCAGACTGAGTTTACCGGCCTCAATCAGTTTCAGTGTTGCAATGGCGGTAAAGGTCTTTGAGAGCGACGCCAGCTGGAACTTCGAGTCATCGACCAGCGTGTCGCGCTGCCCCCGTTCAAAATGCCCCAGGCCAAAGCAGTTTTTGTACAATACGATTCCCTTCTGAGCAACCAGCACGTTTCCGTTGAAACCAGCCCGAACTTTCTGCTGAATGATCTGCTCGATTTCACGGGCTTTCTCGTCCGCATTTATCTGACGACGAATGGATTGTTCCTCTGCCCGCGTTAATTTCTGATCATCAGCGCAGTTACGTAAGGCATCCGCCGACTTATTTAACTGTTTCTGCGAATCCTGTCCGCACGAAAGCAAAATTCCTACACTGAGCAAAACGCTTAATAAACCTCCTAAGCCGTTCGTCCGCACCATCCTTACGCGTTATTAACTTACTCGTATTTAATCCAACTGCTACAAATGTAGAAATTGCGTTCACTCTTCCAAGAGTCGCTTCGTTAAAAACGAGTGAAAATTAGTCTTAGTCTACCTGCGTCTCTGCGTCGGTTCACCACTGGCGCGGTGAATTGATTGGAGCAGACCGGCTGCCCTGTGGCTTACCCAGAAAGCCTGTTTTCCGAATTCCGAGATAACCACCTACGCTGTTGGGAAAGAGTCCGCCCGAATCGGCTGCTATTGATCCGCTGAGGACCGTACCCCCTAAAATAGGCAACGGTAGGCCGAGCGAAAGCACGCCCGAAAACTGGCGCGGCATCAACGGATAAGGCACATTGTAGGTACCCGCGTTTTTACTGAATGACAAACGGGTTGTTAGTTCAACAGTAGCGAACAGCAAGGCGCTCAGGCCAAAATGAGCCACGCTGACCCGGTTATTGGCGATACCTATACTATGGTCTGGTGAATCAGGACGCACTTCCGACTGAGGAGTCAGAAACGGGGTGCCAATCGTGCGTCCAAAATACGTCCAGCCATCTATGAACTGGCTATGGTTGAAATAATCGTCTTTGCCCCGCCGTTTTTCGTCATCAATAACGAACACCGAGCCGCCCTGACTGCCCGTGTATAGATACTCCAGCGTAATCTGCCGCAGAAAAAACGCGGATCCGCCTGGCTGATCATTATTCCGGATGCGCAACCCATTCAGGCCGTCCTCCAGATTCGTACCGTAAAACAGCGATCCATCATCGTACAGGAACTGCCGGTAACCAAACAAATTCCAGTGGTTCAGATTTATTTCGAGCGCAGCATCTACCGAGCCCAGGTGGTTGCCAATCCGGTTCCATTCGAATGAGGTGATCGTCTTATCCTGCGGATCGCCACGGGTTCCGAATACCACCGCCGGATAATTGCGGATACTCGACGGCAGTTTACCGTCAATCGCCACCACGGGCCCCAGCACGCTTGGATCGGCGTAACCACCCCAGATGACCTGATGATTAAACCCGCCATAGAACCGAACCCGCCACGTCGGCTTTCCAAGCCGCCCGTAAAAATATTTGTGATGCAGATACGAGCCTTTCACTAAACGGTCCGAATTCTCAAACCAGCCGTGTGCGAAGGCACCCATAATAGAGAAAACGCCTTTCGTAAAAGGAATAGACGTAAAGGCTGGTAGGCCAATCTGGATTTTAGGAATTGGCAGCGCGTTCCCCGACCAGGCATAGGCGCCGGTCGTCAGGAGCGTATCGACTAAACCAACTATCTCACGCCGACGACCAGCATATACCTCGAAAGCGCCAACCCGCCCTTTCAGATAAGCCTCCGGCAGCAACACTTGCCCCGAAGGACCTGCATTGGCGACAACGTTCAGACCGTAGCCCCAATCTGTTTTTCGACGATAGCCTGTACTATCGGCTAGGCGATAATCCGAGCGAAGCGAGGCAGTCAGACGTGCTACTGGCGTTCGTAGCGGAACGGTTCCGTATTGATTAGCCCGAAGCCAGAACGGTGTCTGATCCGAAGCAGCCATGGCGCCTGCTTCAACCGAGTACTGATTAATTCGTTGACCGTAGGCGGCTGATAATCCGACCGCAGCCAGCAGCAGACAACGACATGAAAAAAGCGCAAGTTTCATAAAGTGGGCTAATCGAACGGGGTAGTACCAACCGTTACAACAGTTATTTACCACGTCCCTGCATCATCACCCGAACCGTCTGGGCAATAATCCACATATCAAACAGAAACGACCGGCGTTCGGGGTAAAGCAGATCATACCGTAGGCGCTGAACCATTTCCTCAATGTTGGCTGCGTATCCAAACTTGATTTGCCCGATTGATGTGATGCCGGGTTTAACCTTCAATAAGGTCCGGTATTCAGGAGCAACTTCTACGATCTGATCAATAAAGAATTGCCGCTCTGGCCGGGGGCCCACCACCGACATGTCTCCTTTCAGCACATTGTAGAACTGGGGCAGCTCATCTAAACGGGTTTGCCGCATAAACCGGCCCCAGGGCGTAATACGACTATCCTGTTCCCCTGCCGACAACACAGGTCCGCTTGTTTCGGCATTGACGTACATGCTCCGGAACTTATAGATAGTAAATGGCTTACCGTCCCGACCAATGCGCTCCTGAGCGTATAGAACAGGGCCTCGCGAAGTAATCCACGTAATAATCGCCATGAGCATAAAAAACGGCGACCCTATGGTCAGTACGGCGAATGAGAACGCAATATCGAAAGCCCGTTTTAACGTATTGACCCGAAAATCGGCCAGCATCTGCGACGACAGATTCAACACGGGCAGAAAATCATGATACTCGACCGATGCGCCCTTGGCCAGGAAGCCCCGGAAGTCAACCAGCAGCTTTACCTGATAGTCAACCAACTCCGCGTCATCGACAATCGTTTTAAGGCGACTATTGTCAATATAGGGCATGCAGCAGTAAACGCAGTCAATCCGATTAGCCTGAATATAGGCTGTCAGCTTATCATAATCTCCCTGCAGTAAATCGCTGTTCTCGGCAGTCGGCTGATCGAAGTACCCGTAAAAATGAAACCCCATTTCTGGATGGGCATCATAAAAGCCGCGGATAGTCGTAGCCAACTTACCGTAACCGACCACGACGTATTTCCGGTTATTATATCCCCGGGCACGGTATTCGCGTAAAAAAATTAATGCGCCCAGCCGAAACGCAGCGCCCAGTCCGGCAAACAGAACATAGGTAATAAACAGATGCTCACGCGAATAATAATACCCTTTAATCGCTACCCAGTACAATGAGATAAGGGCAATATGCACCGCCATCAGGAGGAGCATTTTTTTGATTAAATGGTCAGCTTTGAAAAGTTGGCGTGGAAAGATATAGGGTTTAAAAAGAAGGATTTCGGCCAGCCAGATCAGGTTAAAGACCCACAATAATGTAGCGTAGGGCGGCTCAAAAACAGGGTCGATAATGCCAAACTTGAGCCAGTACGCTCCGACAAAAGCCGTGTTGAGACTTAGGAAATCAACAAAAACATGGAGCGGGAAAAACAATATGGAATAACGGTGCCTCATACCCTGTTGGTTTACCAGCTACATTCAGGTGCGTACGTGCTTAAACCCATCACGCTAAAGTAACGTTTGAAACCGAAGTACATTCTTTAAATTATCCTACGGTTTGTAAAGTTGCCGCGCAAAGTAGTGATTTTTATCCAATTCCGTAACTTGCTCTATTAAACGGTGTCGCGAACGATGTAACTTTTCAGGGGCGAGAGGACCATATTTTTCGAAGACTTATATAGGCACCAAAGGTATTCTGGTACAGGGCTCCATTGTCGACTGCTACGTTCCCCGTCAGTTGTATGCCTCCCAGCATTGAGAATGGAATCATAATACCCGCATACCCCGAGAACTGGTCCCGAATAGGCTGGTAAGGAACATCATACGTGCCTAAATTCCGACTGTAGGAGAGCTTAACCTGATAGGCCACCGGGCTTGTCAAAGCGCTTCCCCGAATGGGCAGGCTGCCCGCCAGTCCAAGATGGAACACCCGTACGCGGTTGTTTAACGTGAAAATACCGTATGGATACGCCCCATCCGGACTGATGGCGGGCGTAATAAATGGGGTTCCGATTGCGTGCTGCCGATAGGCCCATCCGTCGCGGTATTGCTGGTGGTTAAAATAATTGTCCTTTCCTCGCAGCTTGGCCTCGGTGATTATAAAGACCGACCCGCCCTGATTGGTCGTGTTTAGTAACTCGAACAGGATATCCCGCACTAGGGCATTGGGGTTGTTGCGACGAATGCGCAAGCCATTTAGCCCGTCCGATATATTAATCAGCGAGGCTAGTGAACCATCTTCAAACAGGCTTTGACGGTAGGCAAAAATCGTATGCCGGACCAAATCAAGCTCAAATCCCAGGTCAATAGAGCCCAGATGATTACCGACCCGGTTGGTCTGGTCAAAATACGTATACTTAGTTGAGTCTGTTCGTCCGGAGTTGATGCCGGTAACCACGTAGAAGTAATCAATCAGGCTGGACGGCAGTTTTCCACCAACGGGAATAACCCCCGGAATCCCGGCCGGATCGGCGGCTTTCCCGCCCCACACGACCTGGTGGTTAAAGCCGCCGTACAGGCGCACTACCTCACTGGCCCGGCCCAGGCGCACGTAGAACGACTTCTGATGCAGCATGGTATTGCGGATGTAGCCAGATGCATCCAGAAGGCCATGCGCATACGTACCCTGAATGGCTACCCAGCCTTTCGTGAAACCAATCGGCGCAAAGGCCGGAATAGCCACCTGAATTTTAGGAACTGGCAGGGCATTTCCAGACCAGGAATACGAGCCCGTTGAAATTGCCGAGTCGGCCAGACCAAACCGTTCGCGTCGGCGGCCGACATAGACCTCCCAAATGCCCCGGCGTATTTTCAGATATGCCTCGGGCAGCAGAAGTTTGTTGCCCGTGATGGCGCTGCCGGAGTTGGCCACTACGTTTATACCGTATCCGAAATCATACTGCGAAGTACGCCAGCGGCTCGTAGAACGGCGGGTGGAATCGTATCCGGAATAAATACCCGCGCGGAATGTGAGCGCAGGCGACTCATTAGGAACAAGACCAAACTGATTGGCACGCAGCCAGAACGGGGTTACGTCAGAATTCGATACAAACCCACCCACTTCCGTCGAGAATGCGTTTGGAGCCCGAAAGCTTTGCGCCAGTCCAACAGCCGCGTTCAGGCACGCCAGCAAACACAGTCCGGCACGATAACCGGCTATTCGTGGGGCGCTTCGGGACTTATAGTTCATTCAGGCAGGGTTTCGTAATGAGTTACGGTGGTATTGTTGTTAAGATACGCTTATGGGCTCGGCCTGATGCTCACGGTATTTACGGCCAACGAATTCACGAATCTGATCAATAAAATGCGTTTCGTCAAACTGTTCGGCATGTTGCCGGATAAAGGCGGAATCAAATCGATGCTGAATCGGCTCAAACTGCCGGATGGCCTCCACCAGCGATTCAACCGTCTGCTCGTCAAAGAAAAGAGCCGTAGCCTGAGCGGGGTCATCCGAAACCGGAATCTGGGTTGCCAGTACTCCGCCCCGTCCATAAGCGATAACGGGCCGGCCAGCGGCATTGGCTTCCAAAGGAGTTATGCCATAATCTTCATGTTGAGGAAAGATGAACGCCCGGCAGTTGGCGTATAGCTCGGCCAACTCTTCGGCCGACAGCCCGCTTTTAAAGGTTACATTCTCGCTGGCCATCGCCTTAATTTCATCGGCCTGCAAGCCCTTACCTACAACAATCAATGGATAACCGAGCTGATTAAACGCTTCGATCACCAAATCTACCTTTTTGTAGTACTCCAGCCGGGATACAACTAGGTAATATGACTTTGGCTTATTGGACACATAAAAGTTGGTTGCATTAACCGGCGGGTTGATGATTTCAATCTTCCCGTTGAGCTGATACGATTCCCGAAGCCGATCGGCCGTTTCATCGGTCATAGCCACAAAATGGTTGGGGCGCTGAGCCGCCCTGAAGTCAATGGACCGCAGCCGTTTCAGAACCATATCAAACACTTTACGTACCGCCCACCCGGACTCGGCATACTGCGCATAGGATTCCGGGTTCCAGGCCAGCCGGAACGGGGTGAAGCTATAGCTGATGACCAGTGCCCTAGGGTTAACCTTTACGTATTTGGCGCAATGCGTTCCCGACATCAGGACTACGTCATACTCCGTCAGGTCGTGGGACTGCATCGCCATCACGCCCAGGGGGAAGAACAGCTTCTTCATCGTATCATCCGTACGGACGAAACGCTGCAGCCAGGTTGTTCGGATATCGCAGCCCTGAAACTCCGGAAACGTCAGGTGTGGTTGATAGCATTGTGTGTAAATGGGTGCGTCTGGATATGCTTTGTGGAAGCAAAGCGCGACTTGTTCGCCACCCGCCCGGCACATTAGTCCATCCTGTACAAGTGCTATTTTCATAGATGCTCTAATCAAAACTGGTTGCCAACTTCTGATTTGCCAGCCGGTTCAACGGCGCAAATCACGTATCTATTTGTTATAGACTCAAACCAGTTCGTTTATAGTTTCAATAAATTGATTCGACGAATGCTGCCAGTTGTACTGACGGTACTGGTGGTTACCTGCCTCAACGAGCCGCTTTTGCAATCCTTCATCCGTTGCTACGGCTCGTAACCCTTCGGCTATACTAGCCGGGCTGAGAGGGTCAACGTAATAAACCGCGTCGCCACAAATCTCAGGAATGCTGGTTACCTTCGACGCAACCACTGGACAACCGCACGCCATGGCTTCGAGGGGAGGAAAACCAAACCCCTCGTATATGGACGGAAAGGCAAAAAGAGTTGCCAGACTGTACAGAACCGGTAAATCGTTTGTCTCGACGTAACCCGTGAAGCGTACCCGTTCGGCCAAAGCCGGGTCGGCCTCAATCCGTTCAAAAAGACTGCTGTCCAGCGTAATAAAACCTTCCTTCTTGCCTACAATCATCAAATAAACATCGGGGAGCTCGGTCAGTAACGTCGAAAAGGCTTCTACCAAACTGCGCAGGTTCTTATTTGGTTTGACGTTTCCGACAAACAGGATAAAGCGGTCTGGCAGTTGATACTGCTCCCGAACCCGCTGCCGGGTTGCCAGGTCAGTCACCGGCCGGAAAAGCGCCTGATCAATCCCCAAATGGATCACCTTGATTTTATCGGCCCTGCCTCCGGTTAATGACACAATTTCCTGCTTCGAGTAATGCGAAATGGTTGTCACCAAATCCGGCTTTCGAACGGCGGCATTGGCAACAACCTTGGCGTACACTTTCTGCGCTGCGCTGAGCGTATGGTAGAACGCCAGATGAAATACGTCGGGAATCGTGGCCAGATGCTTGCGGGCCCGAATAGGAAGCAGTGGAATGTTATAATGGGGCGACCAGAAGATATCGCACTCCGGCACCAGAAAGGGCAACTTTAGCTGTTCCTGTACCGAATAAATTGGAAAGTCGGCTTCAATATGCTGCCAGTTCGTAAACATCCCAAAGTGGCGATCCAGCTCTGTACGACGTCCCAGCAGCGTAATCATGTACTGATCCGCTTCAAGAATATGCCGGATATACTGACGGATGTATACCCCAATCCCGGAATTGTGAATCATACGAACGTCGGCACAAAAACGAATCATTACGGCAGGCTTAAAACTGAACGCCTTTCGTGTATAGCACCAGGAACAACAAGGCAATAAAGTTGACCGGGAACATGTACAGAAATGGCAGGAATAAACTGGTTATGAAAAATATAATGAACAGTAGCCGCTGCATACTGCGGGGCCTGAACAGAAAAAAACGAATGAAAATAACGATCATGGCGACCGTAAACGGCACTGAAAACGGAAAGTAATTGACGTTCTCGCTCAAAAACCAAGTTTCATGGAATTCAATAGGCTGCAGCAGTGGAATCCCATAAAACGCCATGTTCACAATGCTGGAGTGCTGATCGATCGACTCCTGTTTGGCTTCATAAATCTGAATCGCGTAATCGAGGTTGTAAAAGACCAGCACCGCGATGAAACCCAGCAGAATAGAGAATAACCCTACATATAGTATCCGGTTTTTGCTGCTGTTCAGAAGCCAGTAGCTGCCAAAAGCGAGCAATAACAGATACCCATTGAGCGATATGGTCAGCAACACGTTGATCGTATGCAGCGTAACCAGAACGTACTGTTTTTTAAGCATGGCGTAGCCCATCAGGAATACGCTGAAAATAGCAAATGTATTCGGGTCGTCCCATAGTCCGCCAAACCGCATCAGTACGCCCTCATAGGCATGAAACGGAATAATGCGAAACGCGAAATAGTTGAAAATCACAATCCAGTTGGATGCGATGAAGATATACTGGGATACGTTTAGAATCGGGTCAATCTCATCGGCCAGCACCTGCAGATCGTCCCGGGTTACAAACGCCAGGGGCAGCAGCAGGGTGGCATAAATCAGGTATTCCAGCTCATCCGTCATTACCTCCTGATACAGGACGATAGAACCGATGTTAACGATCAGGACAACCGCTAGGAACGCGTAGATAAGCAGTAGCCTTGTCGAAATGCGGGCTGTAAACCGGCTGTTCAGATAGATCAAACCCATCATTACGGCAACCAGCACAAACTTACCAGCCTGCCAGATCAGGGGCGTTTGCTGATACCCTTCCTTGGCAAAAGCGCCGTGACTGTACTTAAACAGGTACCGGTGAAACCCATAGCACACCACCGTATAGAACAGTACATGCCAGAATATTCGGGTCAGATTAGCCGATCTGAGTACGGGAAGAGAAACATTCATGCCAGGTCCCTAATCGTTTGCGGTTCGTTCGAGCGACGGCTGATGCGTTGGTTGCTCGGACGATACCTCCCAATTGATGTATCGGTTCTCGTTATAGAATGGAATCCGGTTCCCAACTTCATTAATCAGGAACGTTTGGTTCTCCGGCCGCACAAACCGTTGCGCAAATTTGCACAGCAGAGCGTACCGATCCATGCCGATTACGCCTTTTATAAGCCGGGCAATACGCTGGATATAAGCCAGTTTCTGCTCAAATCCGGCGAAGTTTTCTTCGTTTTGCTTTCCGCCTGCCTGCTGACCAGGCTTGCTGACCAGGTTATTCTTTTTTAGAAGATCGTAAAATGAGCCGGCAGTACCCGTTCGGAACGGCTCGGCAAATAGATAACCTGACTCAAGCAGACGGCGGAACAAACGCCGATGAAAATGACTGATCGGCGTTCCATTGTCGAACGTAGCGTACGTGTACGTATACAGACGACTGTATTCACCGATGGCTTCCCTGGCCAGTTGGTTGGCGTAGTAATCACCAGCGGCATACACATCCGGAAACTTCTGGATGTATTTAGGCCGGAACTTGTCACGATCGGCGGCCTGACTGAACAGAAAATTGGAGTAGTGAAAAAAGACGAGCGGCATCAGGCCGGTGCCATCGAGTCGATTAACGACCCAGAACGCGTCGTTATGGGCTTCAATCCGGCGTTCATGCCAGTTCCAGATGGCCAGATTATAGCCTAACCCGCGCTCGATATGCAGATCCTCAATCAGCGAGGGCAAAAAATCCATCCACTTCTGATCGGTATGAAGTCCATCAATTTTATCGGCGTAGCACTGGTCCTTTAACCGTATTTTCCACCATTCAACTACCCGGCGCCCGTTGGCGCTGCTGGCAATGGCGCAGAAGCCAAAATTAAAAATGCCTACGTGCATCAGCATCCCCTCCGGCACCAGCCCGGTATACTGGCTCTGCATGGTGCAGACATGGGGCGTCACCACAACGGATGCCTGATTAAGCCGGTCGAATATGGCGTCCAAACTCGCAAACACATAAATGTCGGGATCGAAGTAAATGACCTGTTCGAAGCCCTGTTCAAAAAAAAAGTCAAAGGCGAAGGGCTTCAGAGCGGTGCAGAACTCCGTAACATTGTACTTAAAGGCCATCTCTGCCAGCTGGCCACTACCTGCCCGATCAATACCCAGCTGGCTAGCCTGAACGACCGGATAGCGCTGTTCATCGAACCGGATGACACCATCTTCCTGATCCGCGACAACAATATAAAACGGCACATCGGGGTGTTGCGCTTTAATCGAATCACCGAGGGCGTTGGCCATCGGGATATAGTTTTTGGCAACAATCGAAAAGACAGCTTTACGCATACATCCAAATTTGGTAGCCAAAGATACAACCTTTTCGGCCCTTAACGGCCTGTTGTCATGGTATAGTACAAAATGGAAGACAAAAACCCGGCTTTCCTTACCAAACGGATCACTATTCAGACAAGGTCCCGTTGGCAACCAGAGGCTCCGTTGCCTGCGAAGTGCTGTCTGACGTAATTATTGGCTGGCTATAAAACGCCAGAGCGACGGTCGGCTGGTAGACCCACGAATTACCAATCAGGGTTAACGATCGGACATTAGCTGCACTCCGGCCGTCAAACAGTTGCTGCACCGATTCTAAGTCTTTCAGGTAAGTTGATACGAGCAGGCCATCGGTAGCCGTTCGCCGGACCAGACGCGCCTGCCGGGGTGTAGCGTCGGTGGTAGTGACAAACTCGATCTGTAAAGGCGGCACTTTGTACAGGAAATTGAGCACTCGCCCCAGAAGGGTTAAGTTGATATCAATCTTTGCGAAAACCAGTTGATTCGGCAGGCGAGGCACATTTACATTCTGACCGAATTTTACCAAATGACTGGAAACGGACTGCCGGTCAGGAGCAGGGGTAGGTTGCTGACGTTTTCGCAGAAGCAGAAATGCATCGCCATGACAGCCAACAGTACGGTACCGACGCATCAACTCCGCGAACAGCATTGGCTCGTCGAAGAGTGGATACCGATTATCTATAGCCTTGAATGAGTAAAGCAGTTGCTCAGGCGCATCAGCCTGCCGGTACGACTGCGTGTTCAGACTGTCGAGCTTAGTCGTAAAGGCGGCATAGGACTGGATAATGGGCCGGGGCCGCCAGGGGAGTTCATAAGCATAAAGCAGCGTAATGTCCCAGGGAAGCACGTCGGCTGACTGACTGGCATTCAGTTCCTGCACCAGCGCTGTGTCCAGCCCATGCACGGCCCGGAGCTGCTGACGGGCTGCCAGCAAACGATCCTCCCGAACTGATGCGCTGAATACGCCTGCCAGATCGGCAGAATAATGCGGAGCCCGAAAGCCAATGATAGCCAGCGTGGCAACAAGGGAAAGTCCTGCAAACCCACGTACAAATAATCGTGCGGTCCAGGGATAGGCGAGCAGGTAAACGCCAATTATGACGACGAGCCACTGCTCAAAGAATTGAGAGAAGTGAATCCGGTCGAAGCGGATATAGCCTTCTTTAAAAGCCAGAAATAAAATAGGCGTAGTTAGCAGTAGGGCAAACAGCCAGTCTTTTGATTTCAGAAAAGCCAGTAGCAAAATCAGTCCGATACCCGCCAGTAGTATAACAGCGGCAGCCAGAAACAGAAGTCCAACGCTGTTGACCACCAGAGTACTGTTTTCATTCCACAAAGGCGTGGCCATAGCTTCCGAATAACCACTGGCGATATCAAAGCCACCCGTAATATACCCCACCAGACCCGGCAGCGGCTGACCAGCCGCCAGCCAAAGCAGGACCCCTGCGCTCAGATAGGTTAACCACACCCGGATAGGTACTCGTACGTCCCGTTCAGTTACACAAGCAAGACTATGAACTATCAACATCACGAGTGCAACGGCGAAGTAGCTAAACTTGGTCAGCGACAGCAAAGCCAGCAAAGTAGCAGCGGGCAGCGTATGACTCAGGTAATGACTATGCCGCCCCCTGACAAGTAACAGCAGAACGCCCACGACAACGGCATCCATCACGCTGTAGTCTGCCAGGAACAGCAGCAGCAGCAGCAGCGCAGCGATGGGAACTGTCAACCGGTTAGCCCGGAGCTGATTAAGGAGCTGCCGGACAATAATCCCGATGGAAAACCCAAAAATGAGCAGCGTTAGCCCAAAGGATAGAAGCAGTACCGGCTGACGCAGTAATAGGTTCGGTACCATAAGCCAGTAGTATGGCCCATACGTAAAGACAAAGTCCTGTCCCCAGCGGAAGCCTTCATTGCTGGCCCAGTTCAGCCCCAGTATCCACGATGGATCTACGCCTGTCTCAATGGGTTGCAGTTCGTAGGGCATCCGGTAGAGAACAGCGCCTACAACGGCTACTCCCACAGCCCGGTTTCCCTGATGAGCCAGCAGCGCATCCTGAAAAACCCGTTGAAAGCGTTGACCCCGTTTCGAGTATAAACCCGCTACGATCAGCAACAGCGCCAGTATAGGCAGATTATTCAGGATAACAGCCTGAATCAGCCGGGGGTCACCTGCCCAGTTAAACACATTCTGAAACACCGGAATAAAGGAGGTTACACCCACAACCTCTGCCGGAAATGCATAAGTTGTCCTGCCGTCCACACGTTCTGTCACCTGCCAGGAACCAACCACCTCAGCGGGCAAATAAGCAAACAGCCGGTCACCTACGCGTACACCAACCTGCCGAACTGCGGGTAATACACTATCAGGTATAGTTAGCTGAAGACCTTTATAGTACAGATTGCCTGCTTCACTGCGAACGAAAAGCTGGTTGGCTGACCCAGTACGTTTCAGGGTCAGCAGGCTGGGGGTACCGCCTGGTGAAATCCGGTACACATCAATGGCGGTTACTGATCTGGCGGTTACCGTGGTCAACTGCACCTCAACGGGCAGCGCGTGGTCTCCGTCAATGGTTAGTAAAACCAGATCAACAAGGCAGCAAAAAGCAAAAAACGCGATACAGACAGGTAACCAGAACGAAAAGCGGGTTAAACGCATAAAATCAGTAACCTCACAAATAATCTGGGCACAAAGGTACGTGTATTTCAACACACTAACCGCCCGAATCAGATCAGCACCAATGCAATACGCTTAGCGAAGTGGCTTCTTTATCGTTCCTTTTACCCGGCTTACCTATGCAAACACCGGACGTTTGACCTGACCAGGCTATTAGGGCCCGTGTCTGTCAAACGTCCGGTGTGCGAGACTTTTTGGCTTAAGGGTTACCTAGCGACGGGGTTTCAACTTAGTGTTCAGCCGCTTGATCTGGTGCTTCATTTGCTGATTCTCTTTCTGTAGTTGGATTACGTAAAGCGTGAGCTCTTCGACCTTCTCCAGCAGCTTGGCATCCATGCGGGCCAGATCAACCCCCTCCCTAACCACCTCCGCGGCCGAGGGCACACCCGGCAGATGCTTGTTGGCCTTCACGTACCGCTCCACCTCCCCCAGCGGACGAAGCGCATAGCCCGACCCAAACACATAGTCGCTCCAGTCCGAGCTGTTGCGTACGGCCACCTTGACCTTCTCAGTCAGAATGCCCTTGGAGACAAACAGGTTGTAGTCGGCCGGCGTCTTCTGCACGCCCGAGCCGATGATGAGCCCCTCACCCTGACGGCTGAGCAGGTAGTTGCCTTTGCGTTCCCAGAGCGACTCCACCGCTTCAGCGCCCGCGGCCTGCCGCGCCCCTGAAGCGACATTGGCCAGGATAACGTTTCCGGTTCCGTCGACGGTCAGGAACTTGCTGGCGTTCACTGAGGTGCTGGTGGCCGAGGTTATACTGGCAAGCCGCAATCCACTTGTGCCGGTTGTGCTGCTCACGATATGAAGTTTCGTTGTCGGAGCGCCCACACCGATGCCTACATTGGTGCTATTGTCGCCGAGCACAATGGCGTTACTGGCCAGAACTTTCGCGTTGGAGCCGATAGCAGTGGCATTCGTCAGGCGGTTGGCACCCGCGTCCGCCCGGAACCCTAAGAACGTGTTGTTAATGCCCAGGTTGTTATTCCGGCCGGCATCAAAACCAATCGCCAGGTTGTTATCTCCATTGACGCTGGGACCGTTACCGGCATTAGCGCCCAGATACACGTTGAAGCTCCCGCTTGAGTTGGAGTATCCGGCGTTATCGCCCAGGAAGAAGTTAGCCGTTCCCGTCGAGTTGCCATAACCCGCGTTCGTCCCCATCATGAAGTTACTGGAGCCCGTACTGTTGTTAAACCCAGCCTGCACACCCAGAAACGTATTGAAATTACCCGTCGTATTTCGCCGGCCAGCCAGATAACCGATGAATACGTTCGCTGAGCTGGACGTGCTGTATCCGGCCTGAAACCCAACAAAGGTGTTCTGATTACCCGTTGTCAGGTTAAACCCGGCTTTCGAGCCAATAATCAGGTTGCCGGCAGCCGTGTTGTTAAACCCGGCACTATCACCAATGGTGATGTTGTTGGAACCGGTCTGATTAAAGTACCCGGCGTTCATTCCCATCACAACGTTGCTGGCTCCGGTCGTATTCCGGTTACCAGCCTGGTAGCCAACAAAGGTATTACTGGCACCAGACGTGTTCAGATAACCGGCCTGGTAGCCCATCATGACGTTCCGATCGCCCGCATTATTCGTGTATCCTGCCGAATTGCCGATAAAGGTGTTGTTGTTGCCGGTCTGTGCGTTCAAACCTGCCTGATAGCCGAAGAACGCATTGCCACTGCCGGTCGTGTTGCCGAACCCGGCCTGATTCCCAACAAAGGCATTGTTGTTACCACTTGTGTTTGAGTAGCCGGCATTGACGCCAACCGATACGTTGCTGTTACCCGATGTATTGTTTAAGCCAGCGAACGAACCGATAAAGGCGTTCTGATTGCCAGTAGAGTTGTTAAAACCGGCCTGCGTACCAACAAAAGCATTGTCTGAACCGGATGTATTTCCATAACCTGCCTGATTGCCGATAAACGCGTTGTTGTTGCCGATTGTGCTGTTATTACCGGCCTGCGTGCCAATGAAGGCATTGCTTGTTCCCGTTGTGTTATTGGTTCCGGCTGAGTTACCAATGAATGTATTCGAACCGCCGGTTGTATTCCGATAACCCGCCTGGCTGCCAATCGCTACGTTATTGATGCCGGTGGTATTCGAATACCCGGCAGATGTGCCAATAAATGCGTTGTTGGTTCCCGTTGTGTTGCTATACCCGGTGTAGGTCCCCAGAAAGGTATTGCTGTTGCCGGTAGTGGTGTTAAAGCCAGACCAGTAGCCCAGCATTACGTTCTCAATGCCGGACGTGTGCCGGACACCGGCCTGATTCCCAACAAAGGTGTTAAAATTGCCGTCCAGGTTGCTAATACCAGCCTGACCACCAATAAATACGTTGCTGGCTCCTACCGTATTTCGAATACCGGCTTTGGATCCAATAAAGACGTTCCCGTTCTGAGCATTATTGAAACCGGCCGAGTCGCCAATAATGACGTTATTACTGGTTGCAGTGTTATTGTAGCCTGCCCACGGCCCCAGGAAAGTATTATAACTACCCGTCTGATTTTTGTTTCCGGCAGAATAGCCCACAAACGCATTATAGCTGCCAACCGTGTTACTGGCGCCGGCACTAACTCCCATGAACGTATTGAAGCTCCCCGTCTGGTTAGCGTTTCCGGCCGATACACCGAAAAAACTGTTCTGTGAACCATTCGTGTTAGCGGTACCAGCCGCCTGTCCGAAGAATGAGTTAGCGTTTCCTCCGGTAACCGACTGACCTGCCGCGTTACCCACCAGCGTGTTATTCACTCCGGTAACCGCCGTGTTACCCGCATTCACGCCCACAAACGTGTTGGCAGCTCCGGGCGTAGTTGAGGCTGGACCATTGATGAGTAAATTTGTTTGTGCACGACTGGTTAATCCAGTCAATGACAACACCATTGCCCAGGTGAATACTGTAAATTTTCTGTTCATAGAAGTAATCAATTGAGTCTTAAAATAAGCCTACTCAATGATAAGAGCATCTATGAACTTGTGCAACTCTTTAACTTGTTTTTAACACGCAAAAAAGGCAAATCCCCCCGGATTTGCCTTTTTCTTATCGTACAATAGCGCCGAAGCAGCCTTTTTTACCGTTTAGTAAAACTATCCGAACGGCTGTTGATTGCCGCTTCTACTTCTTCAGCAACCGGATGACTTTGCGCTCGCGGTCAGTCTGCACCTGATAAAGATAAACGCCTGTTGGGAGATCCTGCCCATCAACTTTCGTCTGGTATTTGCCCGCGGCCTGCACTTCGCCAGCGTCAACCTGACGGATTATTTTTCCCTGACCATCTGTCAGTGTATGCGATACTTTGCTGGCCGCTGGTAGGACGTACTGCACTTCAGATACGGTCTCAAACGGATTCGGATAAGCCGAAACGGTCAGAATACCGCCATTTTCGCTCGGCCGCGAAACAACTTTCTCGACACTAGCCTGAAAAACAGAACCCGCCTGAGCGGTAAAACCCGGCTGGAGCGTTACGGACTTACCAGCCACGTAGTAGGCAGCGGCACCTGCCTGTACTTCGTTACGGCCGGTCAGGTATTCAACGGCTTTTTCTTCGGTAAGCGAACCACCCGTAAGGGTACGGCTCACTTCCTGCTGAACAGGATATTCCTGCGCAACCGCCACGGCGGTGGTTAACAGGAAAAGGGCGGATGGCAGGAAAAGGTGTCTCATGTTTATGAAAAAGTGTGTATGATTCGGCTGAATGATTTTATGCTCAATCTTACTGCTTTTTTCGTTAAGTTGTTCAATCTGTTTACTTAACGTAATGTTTTATTTCTTTTACTGATTTACTAAAGGTGTTAACAAACCGCAAACGATAGTCATTCCCTGTGCTAAAGCGGCACTTTTATCTTACCAGACAATTTTTTACGTCAAACAGATGTCTGGCCAAGGATTACCGTTTGATAAATTGCTTAACGCTTCCGGCTGATTACCATGTACTGCGGAGCCAGAAATTCATCTAACAGCCCGAAGTGAAAGGGCCGCAGCGACTGGCGCCGGGGCGTCAGCGTGTAATTAGCCATGCTGCGAATCGGTTGTAACTCATCCGTTGTACCCAACGCTTCCAGATTCTTACGGCAAAAAAAGCGCAGGTGCGTCTTATCCAGAATGCCACTCGTAGTATAGCCAAAGTCGCCCTGCAGAAAGATTTTACGCCAGGTGCTTATTTCGCGAATATTCGGGCAGGAAAGGATAATAATGCCTCCCGACTTCAAAAACGCAGTTAGTTGCCGGACCGTTTTCCAGGGATCAACCAGGTGCTCCAGCACATCTCCGCACAGCACTACATCGAAATAATTCAGCGGCAGCGCAGGCATATCCGTTTCGATATTGCGGATAAAAAACTGATCAATGGCCGGGTTTTGCTGGTTCGTACCCGGCATGTCGAATAACTCTACGCCTACTACCTCGGTAGCCAGGCCCTCTTTTTTTATGGCCACCAGCGTATCGCCACCACCCGAGCCGACCTCCAGAATGCGTTGCTGGGGTTGTTTTGGAAGCTGCGCAATCAGGTCCCGTCGGACGTTGTTGAAGTAGATATCTATCTTCTCGTCATAATACTGCATAGCCGTTGACGGGGGCGTTGGCGTAGTCTCCATAGGTTTTGATTCGTTGCGTTGTTGCAGGCTTTGGCTGTAAAATTACGAAAATCCTTGACGCTGCCCTGACCCATTCGGAAGTATTTGAGCGAGAGGGATATACGAAAAATACAACGAAAGTTAGGCCTGCCCGGCCTCTATATAACTTTCGTCGTATTCATCTTACCGTTTAACCGGCTTTTGAGGCCCTTTTTTAAGCCTTGCTACTTCGCTGCGTATTGCCTCATTCTCTTTTTTAAGCTGAATAACGTATAACGTCAGCTCTTCAATTTTTTCGAGCAGCTTAGCCTCCATTTTCCCTACGTCAACCCCTTGTTTAACAACTTCTTCGGCCGAAGGAATGCCCGGCAGGTGACCGTTTGTTTTAACATAGTGTTCGACCTCCGACAATGGTTTTAACGGGTAAGCATCGGCAAAGACGTAATCGCTCCATTCGCTGGTGTTCTTCACGGCCACTTTTACTTTTTCGGTCAGGATACCATCTTCAACGAAAAGCCGGTAACCGGTGGGCGTTTTATTTACCCGCTGTCCAATAATGACTCCCCCATCGGACGTATTCTGAAGGAACTGGCCGTTCTGCCGCCAGAACGAATCGGCTAGATCACCCTGCCGGGCACCCGAGTTCACATTCGCCAGAATAACGTTCCCTACGCCATCCACGGTCAGAAACTTGCTGGCCGTACTGCCGGCCCCATTAGCGGAGGTCAGGTTCTCCAGCCGCAGCCCCGACTGCCCGCTCGTGCCGCTGGTTACGTGCAGCCGCGCCGTGGGGGCATTATTGCCGATGCCAACGTTGGCGCCATTGCCCAGCACCACCGCATTGCTGACGGCAACCGTAGCATTAGCTCCGATGGCCATTGCGTTCGTCAGCCCTCCGGACGTTACGTTAGCGCGAAACCCGATCATGGTATTGGTTGAACCCGTCGTATTATTTGTGCCTGCTTCAAAACCCAGCGCTACGTTGTTCTGACCCGTTGTATTGCTGTTACCGGCATTACTGCCAATGAACAGGTTGAAGCCCCCTGTCGTGTTGTAATAGCCAGCGTTGTTGCCCATAAAGTAATTACCGGTACCACTCGTATTACCCCGGCCGCTATTGACACCCAAAAAGAAATTGGCGCTACCTGTCGAGTTATTAAAGCCTGCCGATGCGCCAATGAAGGTATTAAAATCGCCGGTTGTGTTGTTATAGCCCGCGTTGTTGCCAATCATCGTATTAGCCGATGAGGTGGTTTTAAATCCGGCACTGGTGCCAATGAATGTATTCTGTGTGCCGGTTAGATTACTCCAGCCGGAGTACCAGCCGATGAATGTATTACCGTCGCCAGTCGTGTTGCCGTTACCAGCGCTATAACCCACAAAGGTGTTATTTGACGTGAGATTATTTGTTCCGGCGAAGCAGCCTACAAACGTATTTTGATTACCCGTCAGATTATACGTCCCGGCGGCCTGCCCGACAAACGTATTGTATTGACCCGTCGTGTTCCGATTGCCGGCGTAGCCTCCCAGAAAACTGTTATAGGAGCCTGTTGTATTGTACACGCCAGACTCTATACCCATGAATGCGTTGAATCGGCCCGTCGTATTTGCCGCTCCGGCATACGTCCCGAAGAACGCGTTCTGCGAGCCGGTCGTATTATCCTGCCCCGCGTTGGTTCCGAAGAAGGCGTTGGCAAAACCGGTTGTATTATAGGTTCCGGCCGATACACCGACAACAGTGTTCTGCCCCCCTGTGGTATTGGCATTCCCGGCAAACGTACCGACAAATACATTGTTAGGCCCGGATGTATTAGCAGTTCCTGTTCCGAAGCCCACAAAGGTATTGTTCGTGCCGGTTGTCAGCTGTGTACCAGCGCTTTTACCAACGGCCACGTTGCCCGAACCGGTTAATGAACCATTTCCGGCCTGAACCCCAATCAACACATTGTTCTGCCCCGGCGACCCTGTGCCCGTGCTAAGTACTGTATTTGTGTTTTGTGCCCTTACGTTAATCTGGAGCAGTAGCAAGCCCCAGCCCAGCCCATAGTACAGTTGATTTTTCATAGTAGCGTAGTTTGCCGAAAGTTGATTAAACGGTAACAATATCACAGAATAGAAAAGGATTTACTTGATAATGTTCAAAAAACTTAGGCAATAAGCGAACAAGCCTTTCAAGGTGACACCCTGAGAGGCTTGTCTATACTGTCAGTAAGCAGTAGGAGTTACTTTTTCTTCAGCGAGTGCAGAGTCCGGCGAATGGCTTTGTTTTCGCGCTCCAGCCGGTTGCTGCGCTGAATCAGAAGGTCGTTCTGTTTTTTCAGCTCAATCAGGTAAAGCGTGAGCTCTTCGACCTTCTCCAGCAGCTTGGCATCCATGCGGGCCAGATCAACCCCCTCCCTAACCACCTCCGCGGCCGAGGGCACACCCGGCAGATGCTTGTTGGCCTTCACGTACCGCTCCACCTCCCCCAGCGGACGAAGCGCATAGCCCGACCCAAACACATAGTCGCTCCAGTCCGAGCTGTTGCGTACGGCCACCTTGACCTTCTCAGTCAGAATGCCCTTGGAGACAAACAGGTTGTAGTCGGCCGGCGTCTTCTGCACGCCCGAGCCGATGATGAGCCCCTCACCCTGACGGCTGAGCAGGTAGTTGCCTTTGCGTTCCCAGAGCGACTCCACCGCTTCGGCCCCCGCAGCCTGCCGCGCCCCTGAAGCGACATTGGCCAGGATAACGTTTCCGGTTCCGTCGACGGTCAGGAACTTGCTGGCATTCACTGAGGTGCTGGTGGCCGAGGTTATATTCTCCAGCCGCAACCCCGACTGCCCGCTCGTGCCGCTGGTTACGTGCAGCCGCGCCGTAGGGACCGTGTTACCAATCCCAACGTTAGCCGCATTACCCAGCACAATGGCATTACTGACGTTTACTTTTGCGTTCGCGCCAATCGCCGTTGCATTGCTCAGGCCAGCCGCTCCGGCATCAGCGCGGAAGCCTACAAACGTATTAGTGTTGCCGCCGTTGTTTGCCCGGCCGGATTCAAAACCAATCGACAGGTTATTGGATCCATTAACACCCGCTCCATTACCGGCATTAGCGCCCAGATACACGTTATACCCGCCAGAGGTATTGACTGCACCAGCGTTATCGCCCAGGAAGAAGTTAGCCGTTCCCGTCGTATTCGCCGACCCGGCGTTGGTGCCCATTATGAAATTAGAACTACCCGTTGTATTATTCTGACCAGCCTGTACGCCTAAAAAGGTATTATAAGCCCCGGTGGTTGTGCTGGCCCCGGCCCGATAGCCCACAAAAGTATTCGCAGCTGCCGTGGTCACATTCTGCCCCGACTGCGTACCCAGAAACGTGTTCTGACTGCCGGTCGTTGTCGATGAGCCCGAGAGCGAACCGATAAACACGTTACCGGCTGCAGTGGTATTACTGCCCCCGGCATCAGCTCCAATAAAGGTGTTGTCTGCTCCCGTTGTATTACTGTAGCCAGCTCCCGATCCCATAAAGACGTTGTGGTGGCCCGTGCTGTTGAAGTAACCAGACCGGTAACCACCAAACAGGTTATCATACCCTTCCGTATTGGTGTATCCGGCTCCATTGCCCAGAAACGAGTTGTTATTTCCGATCGTGTTACCAGCACCGGCTTCGTACCCAAAGAAGCTATTGTAGCTTCCCGACGAATTCTGACGGCCTGCTAATCCACCGACAAACGCATTCTGGGCTCCGGCCATGTTCTGAACACCTGCGCCCCGGCCCAGAATCAGGTTACCGTTACCACTCATATTCCGGTTGCCGGCCCCTACGCCCACCAGCGTATTATCGGAGCCGCCCGTTGTAACGGAGGTAGGATCAGTAATCGCAATATTGGTTTGTGTTGACTGTGCAATGGCCTCGCCTGCGGCTAGGCTGGATAGGGCGGCCAGCGTACTGACTAGTAATGTTTTGTTCATACGGATAAGGTACGGGCTGATAAGTTCTTATCTCAAGCGGACTGCAAAATACTAAAAAACCAAATCGCAAGTTACCATTATAGGATAATTATTAATAAATTTCATTCGATCCAATACAGGAATTTAGTCAGAAAAGCCCGCCAGCGTCTATAGGTGGGCGATTTCCTTTTTAGCTGGATAAAAGCATTGAGCTGTTGTCGGCGGGCAGCATCGAGTTGCGCATTATAATAGCGGCAAAACAGTTCAGCCTGGCGAATTTCCGGTAAAAGGTACTCAGACGCGTATTGATTATCAACAATAAACCTGTTTAATCGTCGCCAGCGGGTGTTGAAGGTAATAGCGTTGTTCAACGTAACATTGTCGGGATGTTGCCGATAGCGAACCGATGGTTTGGTTAGGTACCGAACCTGACCAATGCCGTAGGCTACGCAGGCTAACCAGAAGTCGTGCATCAGCGCATCATCGGGCATACGTTTTATTTCTTCCGCCATCGGCCGGTTAAACATGGCGGTGCAGCCCGTTACAAAATTACCGTATAGCAATGACCCGAATGTCTCGCGTTCGGGATGTAATTGCCGGTGGTTCCAGTAGGATGGGGCAATACGGTTCAGCTGCTGATCGACTACCTCTAAATCCGTAAATATAAGCGCGGGATCTGACCCGTCAATGCGCTCCAGAGCGGCTAAACCCGTGGCTACTTTGTGAGGCAGCCATACGTCATCCTGATCGCAGAAAGCAATCACATCCCCCCGGCACAAGGAAACGGCATGCCGAAAATTTGCTACAATGCCCACGGGCCGGGGCTGCTGATGAATATACAGAGGCAATTGCCCTTTGTACCGCTGTAGAATAGCTAAAGTCTGATCCTGCGATCCGTCATCACTGACCACCACTTCGTCTGGTAACCGGGTTTGCTCGACCAGAGAGTCGAGCAGACACGCCAGGTGCTTCTCGCCGTTAAACGTTGCTAAGGCTACCGACACAAAGACAGCGGTGTTGGGGCGATCAGACACGTTTGAAAAGCGAGTAGGCTGGACGCTTTGCTTCAAGCGTATAATACAGGGAGAGCGTAATCAGCAACTGAATCAGCATCAGGCTCAGAGCCGCTCCCAGTACACCAAACTGGAAAATAAGCAGTGGGCTGATGATCAGGTTGGCAACGGCCGAAATATTGAACGAAACTACGTAAAGCTTCTGCTGATTATAGGCCAGCAACGTCTGATAGGGTGGAATATTCAAACAGACCAGTACCGGCACAAAGCTCATCAGCCGCAGAACATGGGCGGCTTCGGCCTGCGTCGTGCCGGCTACAAGGCGGATAATTTCATCGGCATATGCATACACGCCGATCGCCACCAGGACAGTCCCTATCAACAGCGGAGCAAATGTTGTTCGCAGGAATTGCTGCAGACGCGCGTGTGAATCCTGCGCCAGCCGACAGACGTGCGGGTAGATGACCTGCGAAAACAGCGACAACAGCGACCACATGGCAAATACGATTTTTTCAGCGATGCTGTAGTAACCGATGGTCGTGTTGGTTACGAAGAAACCCAGGAGCAGCACGTTCAGATTAGACGTGAGCATGATCGAAAAGTTCGACAGGAATACATACCAGCCTTCCTTCAACTGAGTTTTTATGGCCTGCCAGCCGGGCCAGTAAACCGTCAGCCGATAACGGGATCGAATCAGATAAAAACTATGGAGACCCGACAGAATATTGGCGGCTCCATATAGCCCAAGTACATAAATGTAATCGGCGGGCCGCTGCACCAGCAGAACAATCAGGCCCAGCAAAGCGACTTTAGCAATCAGGTTTACGTAGGTGATATACTTCATCT
This sequence comes from Spirosoma taeanense, assembly GCF_013127955.1. Lineage (NCBI taxonomy): Bacteria > Pseudomonadati > Bacteroidota > Cytophagia > Cytophagales > Cytophagaceae > Spirosoma > Spirosoma taeanense. The sequence continues at coordinate 534,456 of NZ_CP053435.1, read as the reverse complement.
GCTCCATGCCCTGAAAAAACCAGACTGGCATGAGCACATTACCTAGTACAAACAAAAGCCCCAGCATATAGGCCAGAGCATCCTGATTGAACCGGGGCACCAGCAGGCATAAGATGGCCATGGTAGCGATGGTGACCCCAAAAAGCAGCAGTTTGGTAACGGTGACGGCGGAAAAAAGCTGCGATAAGAGCGGCCGGTCGTCCCGATGAATGGCTACCTGCCGGGTTGCCGACAGGTTGAAGCCGTAGTCGGTAAACGCAATAAAATAGTTCAGCACGGTCAGGCCGTAGGCGATCACGCCAAACTTTTCGGCCCCGACCGCCCGCATTAGATACGGAAAATTTACCAGCGGGATAATGAAGTTGGTGGCCTGGACCAACCCCAGGGCGACAAAATTCTTTACTAAATGGCGATCCCGCCGGACGGCGTTCCGGATCTGTTGCGTTAGCAGCATTAGCGAAGTTGATCATCCACCATCAGCCGGGCTACATCTTCCATGCGATGCGCAGCCTGCCAGCCCAGCTGTTCGCGGGCTTTGGTAGGATTAGCGTGGCCTTCGGCAATGTCGGTGGGTCGGAAAAAAGCCGGGTCCGTGCGAACATGGTCTTCCCAGTTCAGCCCAACGCAGTCAAAGACAACGCGGATAAAATCTTTTAGTTTGCAGGTATGCCCCGTTGCAATAACGTAATCGTCGGGCTGCGATTGCTGTAGCATAAGCCACATGGCTTCTACGTAATCGGGTGCCCAGCCCCAGTCGCGGGCTATGTCAATATTACCCAGTGTCAGTTTTTCGTCGCTTCCCTGAGCGATACGACAGGCAGCCGCCACGATTTTACGCGTCACGAACCGTTCGGGGCGCAGGGGCGACTCATGGTTAAACAGGATACCGGTGCTGACAAACAGCTGATACGCTTCGCGGTAGTTGGCAACCTGCCAGAACGCAGCCGCCTTGGCTACGCCATAGGGACTACGGGGCCGGAAAGGCGTTAGTTCATCCGCAGCGGCATGGCCCGTGTCGCCAAAGCATTCGCTCGATCCGGCATTGTAGAGCTTGATGGGCAGATCACTGAACCGAATGGCCTCCAGCAAATTGAGCGTTCCAACGCTAATACTTTCGAGCGTTTCTACGGGCTGCTCAAACGACAGACCCACCGAACTTTGCCCGGCCAGATTGTAGACCTCATACGGTTTGGTCTTGATAAGCGTCTGGAGAACGCTCCGAAAGTCGTTGATATTGACCGATATTAACTGAATATCTTTCCGTATTCCCAGCTTTTCCAGATTACGGAAACCCGACATCTGTGCATCGCGCGAACCGCCAAATACCTGATATCCTTTTTCGAGCAGTAACTTGGCTAAATAGGCTCCGTCCTGCCCTGACACACCACAAATCAACGCTTTTTTCATACGAACCGTACAGGTTTCTGGCGAAAGATCCGACGAACGAAGAAGGCCGTCAGACCAGCTAAGGCCCCAAAGATGGTAAACGCGATGATAATTACCAGCCTTTTCGGGCCACTTTTCCTAAGCGGTACGCTGGGGGGGTTAAGGGTCTGGAAAACGGGGGCTTCTTCCTGGACTTTAATCCGTGCCTGCTCCAGTTGCTTGGACAAATCATTATAGACCGTCTGAGCCAGCAGGTAGTCGCCCTGTAAGCGCTGCTCCTCAATTTTTGCCGTATTCAGGAACAGGCTCCGGTTACGGTCCCGATAGGCCGACAAGGCATATTCGGCGCTCTCGTACCGGCGACGGGCGTTCCGGACCTGCTGCTCGAGAAAGCGCACCTGCTGGCGGGCTTTGCCCGTCCGATAGTCGGTAACGTAATGCAGCAGGTAATCAAGAGTTTGGCGCCCCACCGTCCCGGCCACAACCGGATCCGGCATCTCAGCGGAAATCGTGATAATACCCGATTTCTTATCAATGGCGGCCCCAATCCGATTGAATATCTCCCGCGCCCAGATTTCCTGCTCAGACGTCATGGTCAGCACCTGAGTCTTGTCCATATTCCTTACCGGCACTTTTTCGGCAGACGATAACGAATTTAAATACGTCCGGATGGCGCCGATGACGCGCCGTTCGTTATCCCAGACCAGATATTGCTGCAGGCTCATGCTTTTGCCAGTTTCAGCGACAAAAACCGGCTGGCGCAGCATATGCAGCGCGAACGGAACACTCGATACTACGTCCGGGTACAGATCGGGCCGGATAGCCTCGGTGCTGCCCGTTACATTGTCGAGGTTCACGCCCGCCAGTCCGGCCAGCGATTTCAGGTCGCCCAGGCCACCCGCGTTACCGGACGCTTTTAGCTCCGGCATGATCCGGACCGACGTAGTAAATTCATTTGGCGTCAGAAAAGCATACAGGGCCCCAACCAGCAACGCACCCAGCGCCCAGAGGACAACGGTACGACGGCTTTCGGCAAGCCACTGAGCTATTTCACTCAGCCGAATCTCATATTCGCCATCGTTCGGGGAGTTTACTTTATTTTGTTCCGTTACGGACATGCACAGGTGTAGTTTGATGGGTTTCGGTACGATGGATACGGGTTATCATCGCAATACGTTGATCAGCACCGTTGCCGTCGTGGCCGCCAGTGTCCCAATGAGCGAGAAAATGCCAATCCGTTCGGTTGGGCTTAGATTCCGGTCATCATCCGGGCGGAACGGTACAACAATCGTCGAACCGGGCTCTACATTCGGCCGCAGGTTCGCCCAGAGAAACCGACGTGTGCGGTCTTTCCGTCCGTTTGGATACACCACATAGGCTTTGCTCTGACGTGCATTCTCCGTAAACCCGCCTGATTCAGTTATGTAATCATTAAAGTTATAATCTGCCTTGTAGCTAACCGACGACTGGTTCAGTACGGCCCCCTGGATGTAAACAACCTCCGACCGTCGGGGGATGAACAGCGTATCGCCTTCCTTAAGCAGCAGATTTTCCTCGCCCCCCGGGTCTGTCAGCAGATTCCGCAGATCATTGCCCACGAGCTGGCCCTTGCGTCGGTACTGCGCACCGGACAGATAAGCCTCCGGTTTCAGGCCACCCGCCCGCCGAATCAGGTCGGCAATGCGTTCCTCCCGGTTAAAGATCACATAATTGCCGGGCTGCATAATCTCTCCATAAACATGCACCTGCCGCTGCGGTTCGTAGTTCGCCGATGTCCGAACATACACAATATCGAACGGCTGCAGTCGGAACGCACTCGATCCGCCCGAACCGGTGCCGGGGCCGCCTTCAAACTGCGTGATGCGCAGGTTCGGGTCAACCGAGAAACGATATACTTCCTGCATAGTGGTCCGGATACCAACCGAATCCTGCCGGATACGCCGGGCCACTTCAATCAGAGTCGGTTTAGCCCCTTCCTGAAAACCGCCCGCCTTGGCAATCAGATCGGCAACACTCATGTTGTTGACGAATTCAATCGTATCCGGTTTATTGACCGCCCCTTCAATCGTGACGTAATATTCTTCCCGCAGATCACGAATGGAAAACACCGTCAGGCTATCCTGGCTCACCAGCGAAATATCGGCGATTTCGCCTCGCATTAACTTACCCAGATCGAACGATAGATTCTCGTGGTCCATATCGGGGCGTTCCCGAATGATCGTTGCGCGGTTCGTAAACGCATCTTTACGCAGCCCTTCGGCCCGGGTGATGAGTTGCCGTACGGTTTCCAGACCTTGTCCAAGCGCGTAATCACCCGGCCGCATGACGGCCCCCGCTACCTGCACACGGTTCTCATACCGCTCCAGAATTTTCCCAACAAAGTATTTGTCGCCCCGCTGCGGAATGAAGGTGGCAATCTGATCTTCGGTAATACTCACCATCTGGCGCTCGCGGCTGGTGTTGCGCCGGAGCGTAATCGACGCCCGGTAAGCATCATCACCGAAGCCCCCTGCGAAACTCAGCAGCGTCTTAAGCGTTTCGCCCGGCAGTAACTCAAAAATAGCGGGCCGACGTACCTCGCCGGTCAGCTCGACATGGGTTTCGTAATCAGCCACCCGAATAACATCCTGATCCTGAAGACGGATGTTGTCCCGTTGATCGGCATGCAGGACAAAGTTGTAGAGGTCAATGGTCCGGACAACGCGATTACCGCGGATAACGCTGATTTTACGAAAGGAGCCAGTTTCGGGATTCGGACCGCCCGCCAGGTAGAGCGCATTGAAGGCCGACCCGAGCGAAGAGATGGTGTACGTTCCCGGCCGTACCACTTCGCCTACGAGCGTCACCCGAATGCTGCGAATATTGGTCAGCGCTACGTTGGCATCTATTCCGCTGCCCGGCACACCCAGCCCCTGATAGCCCGCCTTCCGCAAACGGGCAATAATCCGTTGTTCGGCCTGTTCAATGGTCAGCCCGCTAACGAAAATAGGCTGTACGTTCGGCACCTTAACCGTTCCTTCGGGCGTGACCCGCAGCTGAAAGTTATCGGATGCTGCTCCGGAGATATCAATGCTGATTTCATCGTCGGGACCTACTATGTAGTTCCGGGGGGTGGCGATGCGCAGGTTCGGCTCGAATGACAAACTGGCATTCTCAAACAGCGATGCGCCAAATACCCGTAGTTTACGAACCGTATCCTGGCGCGGCAGCAACTGCAGCGAATCGTCCCGTTGCGAAAGATCGTCGGGCAGCATCCGGCCCGACTCCATGCTGGGCTCGTTTACGTTCCCCCGTGTACCGGTATTTCCCCGGTTGTTGAGCCGATTGTTCCCCCGAATTCCGGTCTGACTGCCGGGGCGCGACGTCTGCGAACGAATATTCGCAATACGTTTGCGCATTTTAGCAATATCATCGAGCGTATAGCCCTGCGACATGGCGTAGGTCTCAATCTGCATTTCATTCAGACCACTGGCCTGCGCCCGGCGGTAGAACTCTTCAACCTGGGCGTCGGTCAGCTGATCAACCCGCGACTGAGCAGGCTGCTGGGCCAACGCCTGCATAGCTGCCGTCAGTAAGAGTAAGACAAACGTGGTTCGTAAACGGCGAGTCAATGATAAAGTAGGTGACAATTTGTCGTTAGTACGCATGAATGTTGGCTGTTGGGCCAAAATTTGATTTGCAAAAGTAATGCATTACTCCCAAAACGTCGTTCCCATAAGGTAACGTACAAATCGCCAGCCCTTAGCTATGTTAAAGTCCGGCGCTAATGCACTAAATTTGTAGAAAATTTTAGTGGCTGGTGACTGGTAACGAGCAATTTTATTTCCTGCCAACCCTGAGCTACTAACCATTAACGAAGAATATGATCAACCTGATAGCCAAGTTTTTCGGCACCAAATCGCAGCGGGACATCAAGGAACTGCTCCCCTACGTTGAACAGGTAAACGCCGAATTTGCCCGGTTGAAAGACCTTTCCAATGATGAACTTCGTCAGGTATCGGCCGAACTTAAAGCGCAGATTGCGGATGAGCTGGCCGACATCGACAATCAGCTTGCCCAGCTGAGCGAACAGGCTGGCAACCCCGACGTTGACGTCAACGAGAAAGAGCGGCTTTTCAACCAGATTGACAAACTGGAGGCCGAGCGTAATACCGAACTGGAGCGCGTTCTGCTCAGCATTCTGCCCCGGGCCTTTGCCGTTGTGAAAGAAACCGCCCGCCGGTTCACCGAGAATGACCAACTGACGGTTACGGCCTCGGACTTCGACCGTGAAATTGCTTCCCGCAAGAAAAACGTCGTGATCGAGGGCGACCAGGCTCACTGGGCTAACCGCTGGGATGCGGCCGGAACGCCCATCAAATGGGACATGGTCCATTACGATGTGCAGATTATCGGGGGTGTGGTTCTGCACCAGGGCAAAATTGCGGAGATGGCGACGGGCGAAGGAAAAACCCTCGTCGCTACTTTCCCGGCCTTCCTGAACGGTCTGGCCGGTCGCGGTGTCCATATCGTAACGGTAAACGATTACCTGGCCAAGCGTGACTCCGAGTGGATGGCTCCGCTGTTTGAGTTTCACGGCCTGCGCGTGGACTGCATCGATAAGCACCAGCCCAACTCATTTCAACGCAAGCAGGCGTATCTGGCCGACATTACGTACGGAACCAATAACGAATTTGGCTTCGACTACCTGCGCGACAACATGGCCCGCGAAACAGGCGAACTGGTTCAGCGCAAACACCACTACGCTATGGTGGACGAAGTGGACTCCGTTCTGATCGACGACGCCCGGACGCCGTTAATTATCAGCGGCCCCGTTCCCCGTGGCGATGAGCAGGATTATATCGAGCTGAAGCCCCGCGTAGCCCGCGTGGTAGAAGCCCAGCGGAAACTGGTGTTCGATTTTCTAAACGACGCCAAAAAGAAGATTGCAGCCGGCGATGAGAAAGAAGGTGGTTTGTCCTTGTTCCGGGCGCACCGGGGTCTGCCCAAACATAAGCCGCTCATTAAGTTTCTGAGTGAGACCGGCAACAAAGCGCTGCTGCAAAAAACGGAAGCCATCTATCTGGCCGAAAACCAGAAGCTGATGCCCGAAGCCGACGCTCCGCTGTATTTCACCATCGACGAGCGCCATAACAGCATTGACTTAACCGAAAAAGGCATTGACTACATTACGGGCTCGGGCGAGGACCCTAACTTCTTTATCCTGCCCGACCTGTCGATTGATCTCAATGCGATTGATAAAAACCCCGAGTTCTCGGAGCAGGAAAAGATTCTGCACCGCGAAGCCGTGGTGCGCGATTATGCCGTCAAGACGCAGCGTATCAATACCGTTAACCAGTTATTGAAAGCCTACACGCTGTTTGAACGGGATACCGAATACGTCATCATGGACGGTAAGGTAAAAATCGTGGACGAGCAAACCGGCCGGATCATGGAAGGCCGCCGTTGGTCGGATGGGCTGCACCAGGCCGTTGAAGCCAAAGAGAACGTAAAAGTAGAAGACGCAACCCAGACCTACGCGACCGTTACGCTCCAGAACTATTTCCGGATGTACCACAAGCGGGCCGGTATGACCGGTACGGCCGAAACGGAGGCATCGGAGTTCTGGCAGATTTATAAAATGGACGTGGTCGTGATTCCGACCAACCGGGCCATCAGCCGCAAGGACGAAGAAGACAAAGTGTATCGGTCGGTTCGCGAGAAATACAACGCCGTCGTTGATGAAATCACCGCGCTGGTTGAGAAAGGCCGGCCCGTGCTAGTGGGAACAACGTCGGTTGAAAACTCTGAGCTGCTGAGCCGCCTGCTGACCCTGCGGAAGATTCAGCACCAGGTTCTGAACGCTAAATATCACCAGCGCGAAGCCGAGATCGTTGCTTCGGCCGGACAGCCGGGTACCGTAACGATTGCGACCAACATGGCCGGTCGGGGTACCGACATCAAGTTGACGCCCGAGTCGCGGGCTGCGGGTGGTCTGGCGATTATTGGTACAGAGCGTCACGAGTCGCGCCGGGTCGACCGGCAGTTACGTGGTCGTTCGGGTCGTCAGGGCGACCCCGGTACGTCGCAGTTCTTTGTTTCGCTCGAAGACAGCCTGATGCGTCTGTTTGGTTCCGACCGGATTGCAAAGGTGATGGACCGGATGGGCCTGGAAGAAGGCGAAGTCATTCAGCACTCAATGATTACGAAGTCTATTGAGCGAGCGCAGAAGAAAGTCGAAGAAAACAACTTCGGCATCCGGAAGCGTCTGCTCGAATACGACGACGTCATGAACTACCAGCGTGAAGCTATCTACAAACGCCGTCGGAACGCCCTGTTTGGCGACCGGCTACCGCTCGACATCGCCAACACGATGTATGATGTTGTCGAAGAAACGGTCAATAACGCCGAGGGCAACTATGAAGAAATCAAATTGCAACTGCTGACCACACTCGGCGTTACGCCCGAGCTGACAGCCGACGAGTTTGGCCGGATGAAGAAACCGGATCAGATCAGGCAGTTGTATAACGAAGCCGAAGCACAGTATCAGGCTAAAAACCACGCCATCGCCGAGAAAGCCCTGCCCGTGCTGACGCAGGTGCTGAATGAACAGGGCCACCAGATTAAAAATATTGTGGTGCCCTTTACCGATGGCCTGCACGAGCTGACCGTTGTGACCGATTTGCGGAAAGCCGTTGAAACGGGTGGTCGTGAACTGGTCACAGAAATGGAAAAGGCCGTAACGCTGTCGGTGATTGACCAGGAATGGAAAGAACATCTGCGCGAAATGGACGACCTGAAGCAGTCGGTACAGAACGCCGTTTTCGAACAGAAAGACCCCTTGCTGGTATATAAGTTCGAATCTGTAGAGCTGTTTAAGCGATTCTTGAGTAAAGTCAACTTCGACACGATCAGCTTCCTGAGCAAAGCCGATATCCCCGCGCAGGAGGCCGAAGAGGTACAGCAGGAAATCCGGCAGGCTCCTGCGCAGCACCGGCCCGAGCCGCAGCCCCAGCTGCACACTAATATGGAGGATTTTGACGACGACCACCTTGCCAGCGGTCCTGAGGAATACGCCCGTCGCATGGCCGAAAATAACGCCATGGGGGCCGGGGCTCCTCCAATGCCTCCGCGTCAGGCTCCGGTTCGGGTAGCGAAGCTGGACCGTAATGCCCGGGTTAGTGTGCAGTATGCCGACGGCTCGGTGAAACGTGATGTGAAGTTCAAAACCGTCGAGAACGACGTTATGAGCGGCAGGGCCATGCTGATCGAGTAAGGCCTCAGCTGCTCAACTACCTCTAAAACGCCCTCCGGATTGTTGTTCGGAGGGCGTTTGTTTACGGCACTTTCTAAACGCAGAAACCGTTTTTAGATATAGAATGAGAGCCGTTACCTTTCTCTTACTTTTGCTGTACGGAGCGTTCCATACGCTTCCGTCTGTTCCTATCCGGCTTCAGCCGCAATCCCTGCCGTTTACGCCCAAAGAATTTTATATTGCTGCCGTTTCTGATCAGCGATCCGAATCGGGTCCGGTTGCCCGGCTGGCGCTGGTGCTTAATCAGCCTCCGCAGTCGGTTGATCTGGAACACGGGCTTGTTGGTGGCATCCGGCAATTTATCAACCAGAGTGTCAGACCGAATAAAACGCTGCGACCGATTGCCATGCGCGTGACGCAGTTCCGGTTGACCGAAACCGCTGTAGGCAACCGCGTGACGGGCCACTTTCTGTTTGCCGCTGCTTTCGACCTGCTGGGCAAAAACGAGGACGGCAGCGAAACCAGCACCCGCCTGACCACCTACCGGGGCAGCGTCAACTACACCCGTCCCCTGAGCCAGACAACCGTTATTGAACCGACTATCCGGCAGGCAGTTGTCGCTTCTCTGCGGACGCTGAATGACTATATGACCCGCGAAGTGAGCCAGAATGAAAAACTGGCAACCGGCCTGAAGGTCATCTTCACGGATGATTCCCGGATGACCGACGATGATACGGTACATTATAATCCTGACCGTAAACTTACCTGGAATGATTTTCGGGCCGAACCGCGCCGAGGCAGCCATTATGCCGCCGAAATCTTCACCAGCTTCGCCTACGAAGGCAAAAGCACGGTCAAGGAAGGGATTATAAACGTGAACCTGACGGTGAAGAGTTATATGCTCAAGAGCTCGTCCTGGGGACGTACCGAAGCCAGAAACGATTATGCGCTAAACCACGAGCAACGGCACTTCGACATTACAAAAATCATTGCCGAGCGGTTTAAACGGAAACTCCATTCCGACAGCCTGACGTTGGAAGATTATAACAGCATCATTCAATATCAGTTCATTGAATCGTTTCGGGATATGAACCGGATGCAGGAGCAGTACGACGCCGAGACCGGCCACGGTACGAACCAGATGGCGCAGGAGCGATGGAATCAGCGAATTGACGCAGAGTTACGTACCTTTGGGGTGAAAAACTAAACACGACCTGTTTGCGATGCCGGACATGCTGCTAGTGCGTTGCCTTATTCGATGAAAGCTCGTATCCTGCACATCAGCACCGCTCATCAGCCTCAGGACCCGCGTGTTGTTTTCAAGCAGTGCCAGACACTCACCCAGGCGTATGACGTGTTTTGCGCCCTGCCCCGTGCCGACCCGGCCGTTGCCCCCGATATTCATTTCATTCGCCTGCCGTTTTTCAGACGCGTGATCTGGCGAACCTTACTGACCTGTCCGCTTATTCTCCTAAGGTGTTTATGGCTGCGTCCGCGGATCATCCATGTTTACGTACCGGAGTTCATCCCATTTGCCTTTGTCTTTCGATGGTTTGGCGCAGAAGTGATTTATGAAGTGCAGGAGAACCTATACAAGAAAATACATCTGAAGACCTTCAACCGGGGATACGGGCTGGAACGGGCGTTTCGGTGGTTCGACCGGCTGGCGCAGCGGCATTTTTTTCTGATTTTTACGGAACATGGCTATCTGGACACCTATACCCGGATGGCTAAACCTTACGCGGTAATCTATAATTACCCGCTCCTGTCGTTTCTCGAACCGTTTCGCCGACCTTACCAGCCCAACCCTGGGCAGCCTTCGTTCTTTTACATTGGCTGGCTAAGTTTCGAACGGGCATTCGATACACTGGTAGATTCGTTAGCCCGACTCAAAAGCCAACATCCCGATTTTATAGCTCATTTTTTCGGCCGGCGCACCTTCACGAACGCTGATCTGGCGCAATTACCTGCGTTTTCAACGGTGCGATCAAACCTCCGCTTTTACGGGTATGCCGATCAGCGCAAGGCCCTCCCCTACGCAGCCGGAGCAACGGCCGGTCTGGCCTTGCTGAAACCCGTCGGCGATTACCCGGACTCATACACGACCAAAATGTTTGAATACATGGCGCTGGGTCTGCCGGTTATTACGTCCGACTTTCCGCTGTATCAGCATGTTGTCGAGCGTCACCGCTGCGGCTTCTGCGTTTCGCCCTATGATCCCGCCCGGCTGGCCGAAACATTAACGTATCTGATCAAACACCCCGACGAAGCCGAAGCAATGGGGCAACGTGGTCGGCAGGCGGTCGAAACCGAATACAACTGGGATTCGGAGGCCCAGAAGCTGCTTGCCTTTTATAAACAGATTTCACACAATCCGAACCGAACCCATGCCTAACTGACGAATAAATCGTTCTGCGGACGAATCATTCGCCCTAGCCTGATGTTTTTAACATTACCAACACGTTATGGTATTGTTCTAATGACAAATACCATGCTTTCCCGGAAGGATTTAACTTTCGGATATTTTTCAGGCAATGCCTGAATCCGCTTTATTTATCGGCCTGATGTATATTCATGCAGCAAGCCACTACTTACCAACAGAAGTAGTTGGCAATGACCATTTTACCCAGCTCAACGGCCTTTCCAGCGACTGGATTATTGAACGAACCGGGATTCGGGAGCGACGCAAAGCCGCCCCTGGTGAGAACACGAACACCATGACGCTCGACGTCATCCGTCGGCTCGCGCCCAAAACTGACCTCTCAACGATTGACCTGATTGTTGGCGCTACGTATACGCCCTACGATACCATTGTTTCGTTGGCTCACGAAGCTCAGCATTGCCTGGGCATTGCCGACATTCCGGTTGTTTCAATTTCGACGGCCTGCTCCTCGCTACTCAACGCAATTGAAGTGGTTGAAGGATACTTTGCGCTTAACAAAGCCAGTCGGGCCCTGGTCATCGTATCGGAACACAACACGGCCTACAATAACGAGCAGGATAAAGTGTCGGGGCATCTTTGGGGCGACGGCGCGGCTGCCCTGCTGATTACCAAAGAGCGGCAGAGCGAGGACGATTTCGTTATTAAAGCCCTGCTGACGGGCGGAGCGGCCCATACGGCCAAAGCTACCAACGCGGTTGTGCTCAAACCTAACGAAGGCGGAGTTGTGATGCCGCACGGCCGCGACGTTTTTATCAATGCCTGCCAGTATATGCCTAAAGCCAGCCTGCAGGTGCTGGAGCGCTGTGGTCTGACGCTGGCCGATGTTGATTATGTGCTGCCTCATCAGGCCAACCTGCGAATTTCGCGCAACGTTATGCACACGCTTGATCTTCCCGAAGAAAAGTTGATCTCTAATATTCAGTACCTGGGCAACACGGGCTGCGCGGGATGCGCCATTGCCTTGTCTGAAAAGTGGGACACCTTCCAGAAAGGACAGCGGATTGTAGTGACGGTTTTCGGAGGAGGCTATTCCTACGGAGCGATGCTGCTGGAGCGATGAAAGCGGTTCTGGCGGGCATACTTTGCGGGCTGGGCTCGGTGAGCCTGGCCCAGTCATCGGGTCAGTCAGCTGCCGAAACGCACCATTACGCGATTGAAATCGCGGGTATTCGTGTAGGCACAATGACCGCCGTTCGTCAGCCGTTAGCCGACAACCGATCAACCTACACGCTCATCAGCGACGTAAAGGTTAAACTGCTGGTCTACACCGTAACGGTATATTACAAGGCCAATACCCATTTTGAGGGCAAAAAGCTTATATTTTCAACGGTGGAAGCGCACACCAACCGGGGCAACTACGCATCCCGAACGGAGTGGAAAGGCGATCATTACGTAATTTCAGCAGATCAGTATAAATACAAACGGCAGGCGACGGAACGAAATCCGATCGACTACGTCCTCTCCTCGTTGTACTTCACGGAGCCAATTGGCCGCAGCAAAGTCTTTTCGGAGTATTTCGGTGATTACTTTCAGCTCAGCCAAACTCAGGCAGGAACGTATCGTGCTCTACTCGGCGACCGGGAAGACGAGTATGTCTATGAACGCGGTCGTCTGGTCAAAGTAATCAAGCACAACGCCATCAAAAATTTCGTGCTGCGGCTGCTGGATTAGTTAGCCAGCACTCTGGGGCCCTGCCGGTTAATTTCCGAGACGTATGCTTCGCTGGTGATACCCACCGACAGAAATGCCTGCTGCATAGCCGCGCCAACCCGCTCGGCCGTATGCGCGTCGCGGCTCAAGGCAAACATCGATGGTCCCGAGCCTGAAATACTGCACCCCAATGCGCCGTTGTCGAGAGCGGCCTGTTTGGCTTCGTTGAACTCCGGAATCAGAATGGCCCGCACGGGTTCAATAATTACGTCGACCAGCGACCGGCTGATGAGGTCATAGTCAGGTTTCATCAGCCCGGCAATCAGCCCCGCCACATTGCCCATCTGCGTGATCGTATTCTTCAGCGACACCTCATTTTTCAGGATGAAACGGGCATCTTTGGTATTGACTTCAATGTCGGGGTGAACAATTGTGCAGAAAAGCGCTGCCGGTGTTTCGATCCGGATTACGTCGAGCGGGTGGTAACTCCGAATCACCACAAACCCACCCAGCAGCGATGGTGCTACGTTATCGGCATGGGCCGAGCCGCAGGCCAGCCGCTCCCCTTCCATTGCAAACGGCAGCAGGTCCATCGTCGCCAACGGCCGTCCGAGCAGTTCGTTAATGGCATATACGCCCGCCACGGCGCTGGCGGCACTTGAGCCTAGCCCGCTACCCAGCGGCATCTGCTTATGCAGCAGAACATCTACGCCGACATCGGTCCGGTTAATATGCTGCAGGTACGTCTGAATGGCAATCCCGGCTGTGTTACGGGCAGCTTCCCGAGGTAGACGCCCCTCGTCACCAATAATGTCGGTAATTCGAACGCCGGGTTCCGGACGCGCTGTCAGAGTAATCTGATCGCCGGGGCTGGCAACTGCAAAACCGAATATATCAAACCCGCAGGCCACATTGGCTACGGTAGCAGGCGCAAACACTGAAATTGAATCCACGATACGAAATAGGGCAGCGAAGGGACAAGTTTAGCGGTTTCGAGCCGGAAAATCAATGATAAACGGCCATTGGTAGCTGCACAATCTTTAAATGACCTGATTTGGTCAGATTCTTTCAAACGCGAGCCTTAGCGAAATTTATTACCCCTGTCAATAGTGCGGTCTGATCTACCTCAGGACAAGGATAAAACCAGCTAATTCTGACTGGTTAATCTGACTTTAACCGTATCCTAATTGTTGAGTACGATCGCTAACTATTAGGAGCGGGTTTAGTTCTGCCATACACTAATTCCACGTCTATGGCAGAATCTTCTTCTCAGTCACGTTCCAGAAAGCAGGCCGCATCCCAGTGGACGGTGGGTATCGAAGAAGCTCTAAGCCCATCCAGAAACCGAAAGCCTGCCAACCTTCAGCCCTTATTCGGTCAGTTGGAAACCTGCCTCGACGCTACCTCCTTCTGGCTGATTTTCAGTTTCCCTAAAGGCGGTAAAGTAGCGATTCGAACCTGTTTTGACCCACAGACACTGAAGAAATGCCAACCGGGAAATCAAAGTAATACCTTCGCTGAATACCAGATTGATGGTGCCATTGGGCAGTTTACGGTGCGGGTTGAGTGGCCCGATCCTGAGCGCCCAGTGCTTCATTATACAACCGCACTGCGTCCCCACCAGGACCTGACGTTATCAGCTCTGCCGCGGGATGTCTATGTGCTGGACCGGCGATACCGGCTTTCTAAAACCGCTGGCAAGATCTTTACTACCCAGAACGGCCCTACGTCCGGCACGGCCTATTTCTGTCTGGAGGACTACCAGACCGGTACCGTGCTTTATTTTCAGAATCTGACATCTCTGAATCCGTACTGTAGTCTGACGCAGACAGACCCCAGTGGTACAGTAGGCGCTCAGTGGCCGGAAATAGGTTTGTCGCTGCCTACATCCGACAAACCGCTGCCGGGCAAAAAAGAAGTGATTCTTTCGGATGCGTATCTGTATTTGAGCGAAACGCTCCCAGTCGATGAGTTTGAGGCCGCCGATCAGTACATCGACGCCACTGCGGCTATCTACCGCTATATTCCCCGACCCGAAACCGACTATTACGACTGGCCCACAACAGCTGTCCGGACCCTGCAAACGCTGACCCGTTCGTCGGTATGCAGTCGCCGGATCAAAAACCATGTGTATCTGAACGCCTACGTCGGTTCGTCCTATAAACCGCCCGAAAGCATGGTGCAGTTGGCAATCCTGCTGCCGCTGATGGAGTATGAGCCGTGGAAAGGTGATCCGATAAAGTTGGTCAAACAGCTCCAGCATAGTGTCTATACGTTCTTTAATGAGCAGTTAGGCACTATTGTCCGGTGGCTGCCGGGTGCTGAGTTTAAGAAGGCGGACGCCGACCTGAGCGAAGAAGAAGGCCCCCAGCGCATGGACTCCTGGTATCTGTTGTATAGCCTGATGAACCTGGGCAGACTGGCCGGGAAAGGCGATGAAGAGGCCAAGAAAATGTTTTTCTCGTCGCTCAACTATGTCATCAAAGCGGCTCATCACTTCGATTACGAATGGCCGGTTTTTTATAACATAACCAGTTTAAAAGTTTATAAAGCCGACCCCAAACCCGGTACAGCGGGCGAGGTTGACGTTCCGGGGCTTTACACGCACGTCATGCTACAGGCCTATGAGCTAACCAACGATAAGACGTATCTGAACGAAGCCGAAATGTCGGCGCACCGGCTATGCGGCAAAGGATTTGATCTGCTGTACCAGACGAATAACACCATCATGAGCGCGGTGACGATGGCGAAGCTCTGGCGCATAACCAGCAACCGGCTCTATTTTGATCTGAGTAAAGTGTGCATGGCCAGCGTGGTGGCCAAGATGTGGCTATGGGACTGCAGCTTCGGTCACGCGCAACACTACACGACGTTCATGGGCGTATCGTGTCTGCAGGATGCCAGTTATGTAGCGTCGTATGAGGAAGAGGAAGCGTTTACGGCTGCGCTGGCCTACTTGAAACTGGTTGAGCACGAAGTATCGCCGTCGCTAAATCTGCTGCTGGCCGAGTACATGAAGTATCTGCTGCACCGGGGCCGCTATTACCTGCCCGCCGAACTGCCGGAAGATACCATTTGTGAGAAGCCGCGCGAAGGTCATATTCAGCGTAACCTGCCAATTCCGCTCGAAGACCTCCGAACGGGCTGGCAGCAGGCCGGGCAGGTTGGGCAGGAAGTTTACGGCAGCGCCAGTGCCTTTGTTTTTACCAAGTGCGCGTATCTGAAGCTGCCTAAGGTGCCAATCGTTGTTTTCACTGAATACCCTATTCTGCGGGCCGACTTCCGTACCCGAACGCCCAAAACGGGTGAGGTCACCTTCGAGATTTGCGGGCTGCCCGAGCTGAAATGCCGGTTACGCATTTTTCCCAACCGGAAGGCCCTGCCCTCGGTTCGGGTTGTTGAAGTGCAGACCGGAACGGAACGGGAATGGCCCCTTGAAACCAAGACTGAGGACTTCTACGAAGTGCAGGTACCGGGCGGTGTGCGCCTGCGCATCGAGTGGCAAACCGAGTCAAAAAGCTGAACACACGCTCACTAACCCTAAAAACAACGCATAACTTAACGTATGGAAGCACGTAACGCACACACAAAAGTTGAACCGCTGGAAGGTAAACGAATTCTGATAACGGGCGGAACGACGGGTATTGGTCAGGCAATTGCCATTTTACTCGGCTCCTATAAAGCCCGGATTTTTACGCTCGGCCGCCATCAGGAACAGTTAGACGAAGCCCTGAGCCGAATTCGGGAAGTTGGCGGACAGGCCGATGGTATCGTTGCGGACTTATCGAAGCAGGAGGATGTCGAACGCGTGTTTCGGCAGGCCGATCGGGTTCTGGGCGGTATCGACATGTTTATCAGCAACGCGGCTCTGGCCGGTGAATCCATCGCCGACATGGACAATGCGGGCTGGCGTAACGTCGTCGAAACGAATCTGCTGGGGTACATGGCCTGCACCAAGGAAGCCGTTAGCCGGATGCAGGCGCAGAAAAAAGGCCATATTGTGTTTATCGGGTCCATGAGCGCTGATGTGCGCGAAAGTGGCAGTTCTGTTTACGTAGCAACGAAAGCCGCGATTCAGGGCTTTGCCGAGGCTTTGCGGAAAGAGGTTAACGAAACCGGGATTAAAGTCTGTCTGATCGAGCCGGGTAAGGTAAAATCGGATATCCACGGAACGACCGCCGATGAGCAGAAAGCGGAGATTGCCAAAGAAGAAATGCTGCTGGCCGAGGACATTGCCGTTGCTGTGCATTACGTCGTGACGCAACCCCACCGCTGCGATGTGGTTTCCATGCAGATCCGGCCGCACATGCAGCTGATTTAACCATTATTTCCCCATGTTTCCTGTCCACAAACGACATGAACAGGGTATGTGCCTGTTATGACCAGCTTGCGCTTATGAATTTCCCAACCGACCTGATCATCTTCGGCCCCAACGATATTGACCTTCAGAGTTCCCCCCTGCGTACGTCCATTCAGGCCGAAACATACGTGCTGGGCGCTTTCAATCCGGGCCTGACCCGGCTACCAAACGGGAATCTGCTCATCATGATCCGGGTTGCCGAAGCGCTTCGGCAACCCATTGTGGGTACGCATATTCATGCTATTCGCTGGGACCCGGAACAGGGTTACGTTCTGGACGAGTATCCGCTCGACGATGTCAATGCCGCCGACCCCCGGAAATTCCAGTTACTGAATCACCCGGTTCGAATCATGGCCCTGACGTCGCTCTCCTGGCTGCTGCCGGTTGAACTGAACGTAGACGGAACGGAGGTGCGCCACATTCATTACGATAAAATCATTGCGCCCCGCAAGTCGTATCAGGAATACGGCGTGGAAGATGCCCGCATCAGCAAGATCGAGGATACCTATTACATGACCACCTGCTCGGTTAGTGCCGAGCGCCACAGCACGACGCTTTACACCTCGACCGATGGGTTGAATTATGACTTGCAGGGTATCATTCTGGATCACCAGAACAAGGATATGCTGCTCTTCGAGGGCAAGGTAAACGGCAAGTTTTACGCCCTTACCCGACCGCTTGGCGATCTGTACTTTGCCTATCCGCCCGGTAGCCCCTACCTGCCCGGACCCGCCATGCATCTGGCCCAATCGCCGGACGCGCTCCACTGGAAACCAACCGATGCGCCATTCATCCGGGGACGTAAAGGCTCAACGTCCACGGCTAAAATCGGGGGCGGAACCCAGCCTATCCTGACCGATCAGGGCTGGCTGCTGCTCTACCACGGTGTCGAACGGCAGGGCATTGTTGGTATCTACCGAACGTTCTGGGCGCTACTGGACGCGAATGATCCCTCGCGCATTCTCCGGCTCGAAGACCAGACACCCGTACTCGAATCCCGCCCGGATTTACTGCATGAACTAAAAGATCAGATGTATCTCTCGGATGTCGTTTTCACAACGGGCATTCTCGACGCAGGCGACCACTATATTGTGGCCTCCGGCGAAGTCGACCTGGCCTGCCGGATTACCCATATGCCGAAAGAAGTGTTTACGTAAAAAAACAGAGCCTCTACTAATCTGGAGGCTCTGTTTTTTAGCTGTCTAACGCGTCTATTTTTTCACGACCATTTTGGGCTGAAAGTCCGGATGGCCCGCCTGCCAGAGTCCAAAGGCTAACATGTTA
Organism: Spirosoma taeanense; assembly: GCF_013127955.1. Lineage (NCBI taxonomy): Bacteria > Pseudomonadati > Bacteroidota > Cytophagia > Cytophagales > Cytophagaceae > Spirosoma > Spirosoma taeanense. Next base: position 516,099 of record NZ_CP053435.1, on the reverse strand, counting down.
GCGAAGTTGCGAAACGTCACGGTCTTATCTTCGGTGAAGTGGCCGTTGTCGTAATTGACCTGCATCAGCACCGGGCGGCCCGATGTGCTGGCGTTTTGCAGGGCTGCGGCCAGCTTACCCGGCTGCCAGGCAATCACGCGGGGGTCGTTCATGCCCCCGATGCACATCACTGCCGGATATTTGGTGCCTTCTTTTACGTGCTGGAATGCATCCATCTCGTAGAGCGCCATGCATTCGGTTGAGTCATTGACAGTACCGAACTCGGCTGCGTTGATGGGGCCGTTTGGCGAGTTTTCCATGCGCAGAGCGTTCGAGCAGCTTACGTTGCTGATAGCCGCAGCAAACAGATCGGGGCGCTCCGTAATGGCCCGGCCAATCAGAATGCCGCCCGCCGAGGTGCCCATACCGATAAGTTTGCCCGCGCTGGTGTAGCCGTTTTTAATGAGGTATTCCCCACTGGCAATAAAGTCTTTCCAGGTGTTTGGCTTGGTAGTTTTATAACCGGCTTTGTACCACGCCTGCCCTTTCTCGGAGCCACCGCGCGGATGGGTTTCGGCCAGCACAACGCCCCGGTTCAGCAGGGCTAAATTTCGACGGCTGAAGTAGGGCGTTCCTGAAATACCATAGGCGCCGTAGCCGTCCATCAGACAGGCTGCGCTACCGTCACGCTTGAGTCCTTTCCGGTAAATAATTGACAGCGGTACCATCGTTCCGTCGTGACTCGGAATCTCTACCTCTTCCACCACCAGGTCCGCCACGCCGGGGTAGTTCATCGGCGTATGGAAAGCGCTGGTAACCAATTTGCCCGTCTCTGGATTATAGTCATAGAGCGTTCCGGGATCGTTCCACGACGTCGCATACACCAGGACTTCGTTAGAGCGTGGCGCGTCGTAGAACTCAATACCCTTGGTACCGCTGCCCGGAATCGGTACGTCGGCCCACTGGCTGGTGCGTGGGTCATACTGCCGGATTTTTTCGTTAATGCCGTCGCTCAGGATAACAAATAGAAAATCTTTCGACGAGGCCATTCGGGTAATGTTCTGCTTGCCTTCGGGCAGTAGTACGGTCGCCGTTGCGAGGTTGGGATTAGTCGCGTCGGTTACCACAATCTGCCCGTTGGGCGCGTTTTTCACACTCTGCACAAATAGCCGGTCGCCTAACTTGACGAAGCTGCTTACGCTGTCGGTAACAGCGCACAGTCGCTTCCAGCCGATGGTCGACTGGCCCACATCCGAGGCCGGGGCTACCCAGGCTGTGGCCCGGCGGTCTACCGTGCCCAGATAGCCATACACCTGCGTGTTATCGTCGGAGTAGTACATAACCGGGTACTGGTCGGGCTTGATGCCAAAGTCGGGGTTCTTCTCAATGGAAAACAGGTCAGGGTTGTTGGCGGGGTCGGAACCGAGTTTGTGCAGCCGCCCTTTGGTGTTCAGATTGCCTTGAGGGTCTTTGGTGTCCATCGAATTGTTGGGCGTGTACAGAAATCCGCTGTTGTCGGGCAGCCAGCTTACCTCACCGCCAAACACCGCCGTGATGCTCTCCGGCCCGAAAGTCTTGGTAGCTACCTCCATCGTTCGGACGGTCGAGAGTTCAGCCCCGCCTTCCTGCAGGCCAATAACCATTTTCTTCCCGTCGGAAGAGGGCGTAAAAGCCGTCATCAGATACGTTTTGCCTTTTTCGTAGGCCAGCGGGTCGAAGAGCAGCGTTTCTTTACCCGTTTTACCCTCGCGGCTGTAGAGCTTACCGGCTTTTTCGCTCGGCAGCGTTTTGCGGTAGAAATAGGTGTTACCCCGTTTTTTGATCTCTCCGTAGCGAACGGCCAGTAACTTATCGTAGTCAACGAATTGCTGGATCAGCTTGTCGCGGCCCGGTATCTGGTCGAGTATGGCGTTCGTGTAGTCACCCTGGGCTTTGAACCAGTCTTTTACTTCCTGGCTGTTCATGTCTTCGAGCCAGCGGTAATTGTCGACAACGGCTTTACCAAAGTAAACGTCGGTAACTGGCTGTTTACGTGTAGCCGGCATGTTCTGAGCGAGGGTGCTTAGGCTAACAAGTAACCCAATACAAACACTAAATGGTATTTTCATGCAGATAGTTAGTTAGAAACCTGCACGAAAATACCATCTGCTCATTCTGCCAGCTAGCGTATAACTACCTGTTTTTCTGACCGTTTACTTACTTCAAAACGGATTAGACCGTCTGTAATTCCTGCACGGCCAGCCAGCTCATCAGCCCGGCACCGGTTTCGAGCGCGGCTTCGTCGATGTCGAACGTTGGCGTATGAACACCCGACGTAATCCCCCGCGCTTCGTTGCGGGTACCAAGCCGGTAGAAGCAGGAGTCTACTACCTGCGAATAAAAAGCAAAGTCTTCGCCGGCCATCCATAAGTCGAGGTTAACGACATTCTCAGCCCCCATGTAGTCAACGGCCTGCGCCCGCAGTCGGCGGGTTAGTTCGGGGTGGTTCTGCAGGAAGGGATAGCCATGCACAATCTCAAATTCGCACGAGCCGCCCATGGCTTCGGCAATGCCTTCAGCCAGTTTGACCATACGCCGTTTGCCTTCGGCCCGCCACTCTTCGTTCATGCAGCGAAACGTACCCTGAATCGTTACCTCGTTCGGAATTACGTTCGTCACGCCGTCGGCAATGAACCGCCCGAACGACAGCACCGAAGGGCTGGCCGGGGGCCGGTTTCGGCTGATGACCTGTTGCAGCGCCACGATGATATGCGACGCAATCAGGACGGGGTCGACCAGGTTATCGGGCATGGCCGCGTGGCCGCCCTTGCCCCGCACTGTCAGGTACAATTCGTCAGTGCTGGCCATGTACATGCCTTCCCGAAAGCCGATTTTCCCCACCGGAATATTAGGCGCTACGTGCTGACCGATCATACTTACGGGAGCCGGGTTCTGCAGAACCCCTTCCTTAATCATTAGAGATGCGCCACCAGGGGCTTTTTCTTCGCCGGGCTGGAATACCAGCTTCACCGTTCCGTCGAACTGATCGCGCAGAACGTTCAAAATCCGGGCTACGCCCAGCAGGGAGGCCGTATGCGCATCGTGGCCGCAGGCGTGCATCACCCCATCCACGGTCGACTTATAGGGTACGTTGTTGGCTTCATGGATCGGCAGCGCGTCCATATCCGCCCGCAGACCAACTACTCGTGAGCTAGCCGAAGAACTATAACTTTTACGTCCTTCAATCAGGGCGACCAGACCTGTATCGGCAACGCCTTCCTGGGGCGTAATGCCAATGGCCTTTAGCTGATCGGCCACAAACCGCGCCGTGTTCCGTTCGTGAAAGGAAAGCTCAGGATGCGCGTGGAGGTGTCGGCGGGTCTGAACAATATCAGCTGCGTACTGCCGGGCGAGGGATTTGATCGAGTCGAGCATATGGTTAATGTGGGCATCCTGCTGTCTCTAACGCGAAGTAGCATATGGGACGGCGAGCATACCGTTGCGAATATAATTCTATGTTGACAGCCAACTGCTGCGGGGTACTCATTATGTCGATACTAACCGATAATCGCTCGCATCCGTTTCCGCAAACCCCACCGATTCGATTATTTGAGGAAGTTATCACGGGATGCCTGAACAGACAGAGCGGTTTCCGGGCATATAAAAACACTCCCGGCCGATGGCGAGTTGACCCACGGGAACCGCTTCGGATTTTAAAACCGTCCTTGTAATCCAGCCCAAATCTTCGTAAATTAGCCAGATTCAACTGGCCGCGCAGGCGGCAATGCTAATGAACTTCAAATTAACCTCTGCATTCCAGCCAACCGGCGATCAACCCGCTGCTATTGAAAAACTTATTGGTGGCATTAAAGAAGGCGAACCGGCGCAGGTGCTGCTGGGCGTAACGGGTTCGGGGAAGACGTTTACGGTTGCCAACGTCATTGCCCAGCTCAATCGCCCTACGCTCGTTCTGAGCCATAACAAAACGCTGGCGGCCCAGCTTTACGGCGAATTCAAGCAGTTTTTCCCTGAAAATGCGGTTGAGTACTTCATCAGCTATTACGATTACTACCAGCCCGAAGCCTACATTGCGACAACGGGAACCTACATAGAAAAAGACCTCGCCATCAATGAGGAAATCGACAAGCTACGGCTGTCAGCTACGTCGGCGCTGATGAGCGGCCGACGCGACGTGATTGTCGTGGCTTCCGTTTCGTGCATCTACGGCATGGGCAACCCCGAAGAATTCAAGCGTAACGTTGTGCGGATTGGCGTAGGCGAACGAATGAGCCGCAACCAGTTTCTGCACCAGCTTGTCGGGATTCTCTACAGCCGTACCGAAGGCGAGTTCCAGCGGGGCAATTTTCGCGTCAAGGGCGATACGGTCGACCTGTACGTTGCCTACGCTGACTTTGCGTACCGGGTCATTTTCTTCGGCGATGAGATTGAAACCATCCAGCGCATTGACCCCGGCACCGGCAAGAAGATTTCGGATGAGCGGCTCGTAACGATCTTCCCGGCCAACCTCTTCGTAACGGGGCGCGATACGCTCAACAATGCCATCCACGAAATTCAGGACGATATGGTGGCGCAGGTCCGCTATTTCGAATCGGAGTTCCGGGAGCAGGAAGCGGTCCGGATTCGGGAGCGCACCGAGTTTGACCTCGAAATGATGCGCGAACTGGGTTACTGCTCGGGCATCGAAAACTACTCGCGCTACTTCGACCGGCGGCTGCCCGGTCAGCGGCCGTTCTGTCTGCTCGATTATTTCCCCGACGATTTCCTGCTCGTGGTGGACGAAAGCCACGTAACGATTCCGCAGATTCGGGCGATGTGGGGCGGAGACCGTTCCCGCAAAACCGCCCTGGTTGATTACGGCTTCCGGCTGCCTTCGGCGATGGATAACCGGCCGCTGACCTTTCAGGAATTTGAGGATTTATCCGGTCAGGCGATTTACGTGTCGGCAACGCCCTCGGATTATGAACTCCGCAAGAGCGAAGGAGTCGTTGTTGAGCAACTGATTCGGCCAACGGGTCTGCTCGATCCCGAGATTGAGGTTCGGCCGAGTCTGAACCAGATTGACGACCTGCTTGAATCCATCGACGCCCGCATCAAAAACGGCGAACGGGTTCTGGTTACGACGCTCACCAAGCGTATGGCCGAGGAGCTGACCAAGTACCTCGACCGCGTAGGTATCAAAACCCGCTATATCCACTCCGAAGTGAAAACGCTCGACCGGGTCGAGATTCTGCGCGATCTGCGGCTGGGTAATTTCGACGTGCTGGTAGGCGTAAACCTGCTCCGCGAGGGCCTTGACCTGCCTGAAGTATCGCTGGTTGCCATCATGGATGCCGACAAGGAAGGCTTTCTGCGCGACATCCGGTCCCTGATCCAGACCATCGGCCGGGCCGCCCGGAACGTTAATGGGAAGGTGATTATGTATGCCGATACCATTACGGGGTCAATGCAGAAAGCCATTGACGAAACCAACCGGCGCCGGGCCATCCAGATGGAGTACAACCAGGATCACGGCATCGTGCCGCAAACAGTATTCAAGTCGCGCGAGTCCATTATGGGTCAGACTAAAGTGGCCGACTCAAAACCGAAGCAATTTTATATTGAGCCGGATGAGATTCGCATTGCTGCCGATCCGGTTGTGCAGTACATGGGTAAGAGTGATCTGGAAAAGGTCATCACTGAAACGCAGGCTAAAATGGAACGGGCCGCCAAAGAGCTCGACTTCCTGGAAGCGGCCCGTCTGCGCGATGAGCTATTCCAGCTACGCGACAAGCTAAAGAAAGAAACGGCCTGAATTCCTATAAGTCGCCCGTTCCGGCATAAGTCTAAATGAAACAATGAGGTAGGTTGAACCAGCCGGTTTGACCTACCTCTTGTTCTTTATGGCAATTTGTGCTGTAGAAATCTGGTTTTATCGGGCTTATCTCGTTTTCTATCCGTTGCCAGTCTACTTTTTTCTAACTTGCTGACTATCCGCTCAAAACCGACTACCTGCCATGAAACGCATATTGATCATCCTCGGCATCATTGCCGTCATTCTACTTGCAGCGTTCTTTACGTTGCGGAGTTTAACCAAGTCCAACAGCCCCGAGGCCGTTGCGCAGTACAATCAGGACGGCTTATCGGTTACGGTCAACTACTGCCAGCCTTACAAGAAAGGCCGTAAAATATTCGGTGGACTGGTGCCATATGGAGAAGTCTGGCGTACCGGCGCGAATGAAGCCACTCTGATTAATTTCGATCAGGGCGTAACGGTGGCTGGCAAACCTCTGAGCGCCGGCGAATACAGTTTCTGGACTATCCCATCTCAGCAGGGCTGGATCGCCATCTTCAACGACGAAACCGGACAGTGGGGCACTAATTATGACCCGAAACGTGATGTTATGCGCGTGCCGATTGTTGCCCGTCCCCACAGCCCGGCGGCCGAACAGTTTACCATCAACTTTGTGCCGCAGCCTAACGGTACCGACATGATGCTCGTCTGGGATGATACCGAAGCCGTTGTGCCAATTCAGAAACAATAGCCTCAGCCAGATCAGTCGTTACCCATAAAGCTATCCGCAATAAATTTTAACGCATCGGGCAGGCCGCTCCGCCAGTACGCCCAGGTATGCGCCCCATCGCGAACCCGGTATTCATGGGGAATTTTCCGGTCCAGCAGCGCAACGTGCAGCATGGCATTCCCCGCCGACAGGGCATCGTCGTCGCCACAATCAATGTACCAGCGCACCCGGCTCAAATCGCCTTCGGGTGCCGAACGAGCCAGGTTGATGGGGCTGTTGCGTTTCCACGCAACGGTCAGCCGATCTTCGCCTTTTACGGGGCCGCTGAATACCGGTCCGAACACACTGTTGTACCGCTCGTCAGGTATGTTTTTGAACATATCGTCGGTACGTGCCGAAGCGCTCAGGGCAGCGCAGGAGCCGAACAGCTCGGGGTGATGCATGGCCAGTACCAGCGAGCCAAAGCCCCCCATCGAAAGCCCGGAAATGCCCCGGTACTCGCGTTTAGGGCGGGTCCGGAACGTTGAATCAATGTGCGGGATCAGCTCCTGCACAAACATATCCTCGAACCGCACCTTGTTCTGGTAATCGTTGATGAACCAGGTTGCGCCCCCATTGGGCATGACAATAATCATGGGCGGCAGCTCGCCTAGCCGGATCTTTTCGTCAACAATCCGGTTGGCTTCGCCATATTGTATCCAGCCCGTTTCATTATCACCGTATCCATGAAGCAAATACACAACCGGATACCGCCGGTTCGACACGTAATAATCCGGCGGCAGGTAAATTGAGTATTTAACCGTTTGGTTCAGGATGGAACTGTTCATGACCAGACTCTCCAGTAACCGGGTTTGAGGGGCCGTAACAACCGGCACCGGACCGTTGCTTTCGGGCGTGGTCAGCTGAGCGCGTCGGCGCGACTGAGCCAGAGCCGTCAATGCCCAGACGGCCATCAGCAAACACAGAAGAAAACTACGTACAGACATCAGACAGAGGAACGTAAGAAGATGTAACTGGCAAAACGTATGGTTGCAGCGAAAAAGCCGGTAGCAGACCAGCGATTAGAACTTCGCAGCAACGAACACCCGTTCCTGTAACGAAACAAAGGCCTTTGGTATGCACAAACGAGCCATTTCCTTTCTTTTTTGACCTACTGGTGCCTGTTTTTCGGGCATCTGGGGATTAATCGCCGGAAATCCAGTTCGCCCAGGCTGAAGCGCAGTAGTTAGAATACCCTCGGCTCCGGTAAACAGGCATATGTCATACAACAAAATTTTGGTCGTTTCCGGTAACTTTAAGGACCTGTACTTGCAGATACGTTTGTAAAATACCTATTTTCGGCCCGGTGCCTCAGCACTCCCTAACCCATACCCACACGCATGGCCAAACTGATTATCGTAGATGACGAAAAGAGTATTCGAGCGGCACTACGCGATATTTTAGAGTACGAAGGCTACGAGGTAGACGAAGCGAAAGACGGCGAGGAAGGTCTGGATATGATTATGCGCACGGGTTACGACGTAGCCTTGTGCGACATCAAGATGCCCAAAATGGACGGGCTGGAGTTATTACTAAAAGCCAATGACGCCAGTCGGGGCACGCAGTTCGTCATGATCTCGGCCTTCGGTAACGTTGAAAACGCGGTTGAAGCAACCAAGCGCGGAGCCTTCGATTTCATTACGAAACCACCCGATCTGAACCGCCTGCTCGTAACGGTACGTAACGCAATCGACCGCGCCAAACTGGTGCAGGAAACCAAGACACTCAAGAAACGGATCTATAAGCTAAATGAAATCGTTGGCGACTCAGACCCAATTCGGAAAGTTAAGGAAACGATCAACCGTGTGGCGGCTACCGAAGCGCGGGTGCTGATTACCGGCGCCAATGGCTCAGGCAAAGAGATGGTGGCCAAGCAGATTCACGAAAAAGGCAGCCGCGCCAGTATGCCGCTGATTGAAGTCAACTGCGCGGCCATCCCCGGTGAGTTGATTGAAAGCGAACTGTTCGGTCACGAAAAAGGGGCTTTTACAGGGGCCAGTGCCCGGCGCGTCGGAAAGTTTGAACAGGCCGACGGTGGTACGCTTTTCCTCGACGAGATTGGCGACATGAGCCTCTCGGCGCAGGCCAAAGTGCTACGGGCGCTGCAGGAAAACAAGATTACCCGCGTTGGGGGCGATAAAGAGATTAAGGTCAATGTGCGCGTAATCGCAGCCACGAATAAAGACCTGCGGCAGGAGATCGCCAACGGTAATTTCCGCGAAGACCTCTTCCACCGCCTGAGCGTAATTGTTATCCACGTGCCGCCCCTGGCCGAACGGCGGGCTGATATTCCGCTGCTGGCCGATAAGTTTTTGCACGACATTGCGAATGAGTACGGATCGGCCGTAAAAGACCTGAGCCCCGAGGCAATGGCTTACCTCCAGTCGCTGCCCTGGACCGGCAACGTCCGCGAACTGCGAAACGTAGTCGAGCGATTAGTGATCATGTGTGGCGACGAGATTTCGCTGGATGATGTGAAGCTGTACGCGTAATTCCTGAACCAGAGTTTGAACGAGATTGAACTCTGCCCAAACTCTGATTTTACCACTACGACCCACGGCTTGAATCTGGCGTTCGATATTCCTAAAGTGGATACAATACACTATTAACCGGGACGCCGGGTGATTTTACCTAGCGTCCCAGCTTTAAAGCCATTGGCCCACTCATAAACGTGAATTATCTAAGGTAGCTATAGCTGTAATCAAAACGGCAGAACGTAGTTTTCCAGGGCGGACTAAACCGAAACTTCTTTAGACGCGCCTGTTCATTGGCTTTAATTCGGTTGTAAATGATCATTTTCCTAGCCCGAGGTAGCAGCACACAAAACACTGAAACTGAATATATTCTGTACAATAATACAAGCAACCCCCACAGTTCCGGTTAGGAGAACAACAGCTACTATGGCTGTCTGGACATGAGAAGGGCGTTTCTCTACTGAAGGTTAGTACGCTTCAGGAGTTTAAAGCCAAGCTGTAATCCCAGATTCATATGAAATGTAGGGATGTTTTCGGCTGAAAATTGGAGGGTCTTTTGCTGGCTACCCTGGGGCGTATACGTGTAGGCTTCATGTTCATAAGTTCCCGTAGAGGACGGTAGTCCTATTCGAGCATCGGCTTTAGCGGCCAGTAACCAAATGCGTTTATTGATGAACCGGAACTGCCCACTCAAGTGCATACCGGGGCTTAGCTGACTGTGCCGGGGTCCTGCCTGCGAACCCAGTTTCTCAAAATCCTGAACCAGCAGCAAAGCGGGCCCAGCGCTGCCGATTAGCCGGCCCTTTAACCCAAACCAGGCCCAGCGAAACGACCCATAATAGATTCGACTCTGTAGATACAGGTAAGGTCCATTCGAAGAACGGCCTGTAATCTCGGCGGTAAGGGGCATTCCTAGACTAAGCTGATAGCCATGTCGACGGGACTTTTGGTAAGTGATTTCCAGATCGGCAGTAACGTTTTTGCGAACACGCGGAAAATTGGTCGGCCCTGTACACCCAAAGAAACACCCGCCCGGATTTGTAGATTCCCATCCAGTGTCTCTCATTTTCTGCACAATAGATGCACCTGGTCCGAAGCCCTGCCAGCCTGCCCATGAGAACGCAACCGTCCAAGGTCGTCCAAACGCCTGCACGGTTGGCTCCGGTGGTGGAAGAATGCTTTTCTGGGCCAATGTCACCAAGGGTAGGAGCAGAAAACAAAGGGCTTTCATGGCGTGTATAGGCTAGCCTGTTTAAACTGTTCGACAATGGTGAACCGTTGAAATCGCTTTGGCACCTCCGTTGCGACCGACTGCTCTCTGATATTTACGCTTTCGACGTTAACGGACCCAATGATCAAACCGACTCCGGAGAGAATTACGCCGTAAGCAATTGCGTAAAAGCTTGCCGGAAACCGAATAAATCCTGATGTGTCGCCACCCTGAATAAATCCGAGGATAACCCCTAAACCGGCTCCTAATAAAAAGCCTTTACCGGCACGTCCCCGGCGCTGCAGCGTCAATCGGCTGATGTCGACATACCGATACACCCGTAGGGGCAAGGCCGACATTAATGAATCAATCGGTGGCAACGTACCACCGTGTTGGCGAACTAAGGCGTTTACCAAAGGTTTCAGATCCTGTATAGGAGCCAGTACAACTGAAGAATCGGTCAGGTCGAACAGTACACCCGATTGTTGGCTTTTTTTGCCAATGAATCGTACGTCCATTATGTAACGCCGAAGTTCAATACGAGTATTAGATTGGTTAACAGCCTGGCCCAGAACGCTACTGGTAGCAATTATCCAAACAATGAGGGATAGACATGTAAGCTCTTTCATGGGTATTTTTAAGCAGGTGGATAGTCATTGAACATTCACACCTTAGTCGGAAGCCTATAAGAATAAGGTAATAGAAGGTTGAACGAAGTCAATCTTGTTTGGTTATCCTTACTGCTCAAACCTAGCGCGGACTCGTTTTTCAACAAAATGATCACCACCCCATTTTTTTGTTACGTCTTTGCCGGTTGGATCAGTGACTTTTTTGAAACCGGAGAAAATGAGCGTATCCCCGTCAAGTTTCCATTCCTGCCAGTCGGATGTGCCCACCAGCGTCGTGTCGGAGCAATACCTGACGGTCTCTTTATACTGATTTCCGTTTAGGCTATACGGCCCGGCTGCGGTCATATAAAAGCTGCCATCCGGTTTATACATAATGAAGCTATAAAAGCCATCGTGATAGACCTTAAACTGCTGAGGACGTTTCGGTTTAACCACCTTTCCATTCACCCGGTTTTCCACCAACTCCCAGTTGCCCTCAATAGGCGATTGGGTAGAAGAATTCGTTTCTGTTTCTGACGATTTGCCGGTATTCTGGCAGGCAATGGACAGTATAGCTAATGCTACAAATAGAGGGCTAGTTTTCATATTTAGATCATTCAGTAAGGTTCATAAAACTACCTTGCCTGGCCCGAGTCCGATTGTACAAATGCGACATTCTCGGCGAGTATCTACCTGAGCGTATCTACAACCCATATGCAGTGCGGGCGTTCCGGTTCAGCGGGTTAGCTTACCTTCTCAAACCCCATCGACACCGTTGGCCTGATTGCTTTGGTTAAGCAGCCTGAAAGCACCACCCGTATTAATACGTAGCTGTTGGAGTGGTTCTTTTCGGTGTAGTTGGCAAGACCGTTTCCTAAATACGAGCTCGACAAACCTTGTATCTCGCTGCTACTCAGGGTACATTTAATAAGGCTTCACCCTTCTCTACCCCGTTCGGCTCATGCGTTACCAGAAATTTGCCCCGGCTCCACATCTTGCCCCGTTTGTGGAGTGCTACTTCATTTGGGAAAAGCGTGATCAACTGACGGCTCCACTTCGCATCGAATCTCCCCCATCAGGTTTTGGTTCTATGGTTTTCAACCTGGGAGATGCTTACCGCGTCAGAACAGCCAGAACGGATCAAATAGCCCCGAATGCCTTTCTGACAGGACAGGCAACCAGCCGGTACGAACTTGAACTAACGGGACGCATCAATATGGCGGGTATCGTGTTTCGGCCGGCGGGATTGAACTCGCTGTTTGGCCTGCCTATGTATGAGTTCACTGACGAGCGCATTTGCCTTTTCGATGTGCTGAAGCCATTGGTGGGGTCGTTACCAGATCAACTCGCCGAAGCTCAAACCGACGCAGAACGGGTGGCCCTGTTAGAGGGGTTTGTAAGTCGTCAGTTCCTGCGCCGAGGTAACCAAGCTGATCGCACCGATTATACAGCCAACCTGATCGCTGACCGCCAAGGCCTTCTGAACATTAATGAATTGATGGATGACCTCTATGTTTGTCGACGGCAGTTCGAACGGCAGTTTTTGTTCAAAGTAGGCATTAGTCCCAAGTACTACGCCCGCATCCGGCGAGTCGGAATCCTGTGTGCGCAGATGGCCGCCCAACGCTGGCAAGTGACCGACTGGCACGAACTGATTTATCAATTTGGCTACTAGGATCAGTCGCACTTCATCCGCGAGTTTACGCAGATCACCGGCAAGCGGCCCACGCTCTACGTAAGAACCAACGATGAGTTGACCCAGTATCTGTGAGAATGTCGCCTATGTGTAATAGGCGTGGGGCAGGCAGGGTAGTTTTGAGCGCACCATTAACGCTATTCGCCATACTGCGGCTTCTGCCTCTAACGAGTTTATTCGTGTTACGTGCCAACGCACCATTGAGTAGATTCAACGGTGCATTGTATCAGGATCGAAATAAGTACTACTGGTCCTGTTCAGTAGATCAGATAACCATCAGGTTGCAGCCGCGAACGTCTGAATTGTCGAAACGGCCAATCACCCGGAAGCTGCCCGCTGCGCCGACGAACTGCCCCAGGTCCTGCGTTTCGATGAACGAGCAGGAATCCAGATTGGCCAGGTCTACTACATTGATGCCGCCGGTGCGCTCATAAGCGTCAGGATAAAGAAAAAACGGATCGTTAATATCCCGCAGAAAGACCCGTAATGTCGCGCTGGGCTGGAAGATTCCCTCCCCTTGCGAATACGCCTGTGAGAGCAGTTCGGTCATGCCATACTCCGAATGGATAGCATCGACACCCAGCCGACTCGTCAGGATGGCGTGCACTTCATCACGGAGCAACTCCTTCCGGCGTCCTTTCATCCCACCCGTTTCCATCACAATCAGGCTAGGATTCTGCTTTAGAAACGACAGCTCACGACCCGACTCGGCCCAGTCGAGCAACCCGAACGTAACGCCGATGAGCAGAATCTGCCGGCCATCGGGCTGTTGGGTCAGTTGCCGGAGCCGCCCGGTCAGTTCATCGTGGTTGTGCAGAAAAAAATCGGATTGATTCGAGTTTGTCTGCGCTATAAATCGCTGAACCATATACACCAGCGACGAGTTATTTCGTTCAAGATACGATGGCAGCAGCGCCAGAATATGGAAGTTCTGCAACGGGCCGTAGGTCTGCTCGAAAGTCCGGGTGCTGACGGCATCGTACAGGTTTGGGTCAGGTACGAGGTGACGGCTGGTTTGCTCGCCTGTGGTGCCACTACTGGCAAAGGTCAACGTGTCCGAGAGCGCTGAGGCATTGGTTCCGGAGCCAGTCAGAACGGTCTGCGTTTTGAAAAAACCAATCGGCATGAAAGGTACCCGGCGTAAGTCCGTAACGTGTTCAGCCGAAACGTTGAGATGACGCAGGTACGCCCTGTAAACGGGATTCCAGGCGGCCTGATACCGGAAAACATCCAGGGCCAGCGACTCGAACTTGTTCCGGTCCAGATTAATGGTCAGAATCTGCTGCCGGAGCCATTGCCGACGAGCGGCTGCTTCGGCGGAAAGCGTTAATGAGAAAGACAACGTAAAAAAGCGTTTATTGCACTACCAGTACTAACAGTATGCGACGGCAACTAATTCAACCGTACCTTTTCGTGTTTGGGATTGCCCTCACACTCTCGGCCTGTTTCAACGAGCCTAACTACTCGGATACGCCCGAAATTGAGTTTAAAGAGGTGAGCCCGCCCTACACCATCGAGGCCGGAACCGGGATTGGTAAGCAGAAGCGCGACTCCGTTATCATCACGATTGGCTTCAAAGATGGCGATGGTAACCTTGGTAACGACGTGCCCGTACCGAAAGCTGATTCGGCCCGTTATGTATCGAACGGGAACTGGGGTAATTATAAAATCCGGACGTTCCGCCTGGTTAATAAGAAATACGAAGAGGTCAACCTGCAGGAGAACCGGATTCTGTATTTCCCAGACCTGACTAAAGGCAAGCCGAAGGGAGCTATTGAAGGCACCCTTGAATTCCGCCAGATTTATTATTACGGGAACCGCTTCCGTCGGTATCCGGTCAAATACCAGATCCAGATTCGGGACCGGGCATTGAACCAGAGTAACGTCATCGAAACCGACACCGTAACGGTCGCCTTCCCTGAAAACTAAGGCTGATTTACAGACAAATACGTATTGATTTACAGAAGTCCGTGACAACGCGGGCTTCCGGGTTTAATCGGCGTGGAGTACAATCCGGAAGGTGGTTCCTTTGCCAGCTTCCGAACTTTTAACAAACAGCCGGCCGTTGTGATACTCTTCCACAATCCGTTTGGCTAAAGTTAAGCCCAGGCCCCAGCCCCGTTGTTTAGTGCTGTAGCCCGGCGTAAAGACTTTCTGCATATTTTTCTTCGAAATCCCTTTGCCGGTATCCGTAATATCAATGGCCACCTCCTGATGCGGCAGCGGTACCATCGTCAGCCGTAGTTCGCCAACGCCTTTCATGGCGTCAACGGCGTTCTTGCAGATGTTTTCAATGACCCATTCGAACAGGAGTTTGTTGACCTTGATCGTCTGACCGGGCGGCAGATGACTCGTAACGCTCATTCTGACCTTCGTTGAAATCCGCTTCGACAGATAATCCACAAATTGCTGAACCACATCGGTTATGTTTTCATCTTTCAGCGTTGGTATCGAACCAATACTGGAAAACCGCGCCGTGATGGTTTCCAGCCGCTGAACATCCTTTTCAATCTCGTCCGTTATACTCTGATCATACTGCGCCGGATCGGAGCGCATGTACTCGACCCACGCCATCAGCGACGACATGGGTGTACCTAACTGGTGCGCCGTTTCTTTGGCCAGCCCCACCCAGACCCGGTTTTGCTCGGCCCGGCGCGATGAACTAAAGGCCAGATAAGCCAGCACCCCCAGCGCCGTCAAAATAGTCAGCAGAGCGTAGGGGAAATAAGTTAACTGACGCAGCAATCTGGAGTTTGTGTAGTACACCAGCCCGCGTTCGCCATTACCAATGTCAACGACCAGGGGATTATGCCGCTTTTTCATTTCGACAATTTTCTGCCGAAGAAACTGCTCTACCTGTTCGGGTGTATATTCTTTAGGAGCATCCAGATTTCGGTAATTAGCTATTTGCCCATCAGGATCTACATAAATGGCTGGAATTGTCGTATTGGCTCTGAGAATCTGATCGGTAACAAACGTAATGTCACCCGAGTTGGTGTGCGTTGAACTGACTAAATACGCAATGCTCCGGGCGTATAGCTGAACGTACTGCTCCTCCCGGTCTTCCAGCTTATTGATCAGCCGGTTGGTGTATAAGAGCGACCCCGTTCCAACCAGCAGTACGTTCAGGGCCACAATAATTTTCAGAATATTATTCTGACTGTAAATGTCAAATGATTTCAGCATAGCCTCGTGCAGCCGGTTCTGATCAGGTTGCTGCCAGGAAACAATCCTTCAAAACTGACTTCGTCGTACTCTAAAATAAACCTGTTGCCTACTTACGAATCAAACCAAACAGGTTACCTGATTTGTAAACGTTAAAACCGCTTCAATTGTGCAAAAACGAACCTCCGATGATGAACCTTTGTTGACTTAAAGAATAGGATTGAACAAAGAGAACAAGCGTTTATATAGACACATTCTAAATAACTCAACCGTTTGTTCAGTCTGTTTTCATGTCCGGCAATTGTACCGTAATTTTGTGCTGGTCAAAGGCCAAATAGAGTGCGTTATAACCATGTTAGACACTTTCAAATCAATTAGTTTATCGCATAAAACGGCTCCCCTCGGAGTTCGTGAACTAATTGCACTTAACGAAGGCGAAGCCAAGCGGCTGATGCTTCGCCTGCGGGACTTTTTTGGGCTGACGGATCTGCTCGTCGTCTCAACTTGCAACCGGACAGAGGTTTATTACGCGTTTGACCAGGACCTCAATGCCGAAATTGCCCGCCTGCTGCTCATTGAAAAAGGGCTGACAGACACCGATCAATATCTGCCTTATTTCCAGTTTCTGGGCGCTCATAACGAAGCCGTTCAGCACTTATTTGAAGTATGCGTGGGCTTGCATTCGCAGGTAGTCGGCGATATGCAGATACCCAATCAGGTGAAGCAGGCGTATCAGTGGTCGGCAGATCTGGACATGGCCGGACCGTTTCTGCACCGGCTGATGCACACCATTTTCTTTACCAACAAGCGTGTAGCGCAGGAGACGTCGTTCCGCGACGGAGCTGCTTCGGTCTCTTACGCAGCCGTGGAGCTGATTGACGAACTGGTTGGCGAACAGCAGAACCCTAACGTTCTGGTTATTGGTCTGGGTGAGATCGGAACCGACGTCTGCAAAAACCTGGAAGCCCGCAACGTTCGGAATATTACGCTTATCAACCGCACCCGCGCTAAGGCCGATGCCCTTGCCAACGCGGCTAATTTCCGGGTTGCCGACTTTGAGAGCCTCACGGACGAAATTCACCGGGCCGACGTCATCATCTCGTCTGTCATGCGCGACGAGCCGCTGATTACGCCCGAGTTGCTAAAGGGTCTGAACGTCCTGACGTATAAATATTTCATTGACTTATCGGTGCCGCGCAGCGTCGACGCGTCTGTGGAACAGATTCCGGGGGTTCTGGTCTATAACATCGATCACATCCGCAACCGCGCTGATGAGGCACTGAACCAGCGGCTGGCGGCTATTCCGCAGGTTGAAGCAATCATTGCGCAGTCGGTGGCCGAGTTCGGCGACTGGTCGAAGGAAATGGTTGTTTCGCCAACGATCAATAAACTGAAAAACGCGCTGGAGCAGATTCGTAAAGACGAAATTGCCCGGCACATGAAGCACCTGACGCCCGACGAGTCCGAAAAAGTGGACAAGATTACGCGGGGCATCATGCAGAAAATCATTAAACTCCCCGTCCTGCAGCTCAAAGCAGCCTGCAAACGGGGCGAAGCCGAAACGCTTATCGATGTGTTGAACGATCTCTTTGATCTGGAGAAGCAGCCTGCCGAAGACGCCAAAGGCCTGCACTAAGCAACGGTCTACAGCCTATCGAGCTCCCAAATTGGCAACAGTTTGGGAGCTTTTTTATGTTTACGTACTAAAGCCTTTCACAACTAATGTCCAAATTCATCAACGCCCTGCTTCGCCTGATCCTCTTTGCTATGCTCATAGCGGGACTGATCGCCATCTGGGAGCAGGTCCGATCCAGCAGTTTGCTTAGCCGATTCCGGCGCAGCGAAACGACCGAACGCACTGTGCTGAAAGAGGTTACGTCCCTGGGTAAGCTGGAACTGGTTAAATACACGTTCAAAGACATCGTTGAGCACGAACAGATCAATACGTTTCTGCCGAATGCAAACGCCATCCTGATTGTTGAAGGCGAAGCGACCGGCTGTATTGATCTCACCCGAATCAAACCAGAGGATATCCAGGCCGACGCCGATTCGGTCACGATCCGGCTGCCTCAGCCTGAACTTTGCGGCTGGAAAATCAACCATGACCGGTCGCGGGTTTACGACACCCGCTTTTCGTTCCTCAACGAATCGCAGTTAGTGAGCGACGCCTATCGGCAGGCCGAACGCCAAATCCGGCAGGCTGCTCTGAACGGTGGTATTCTGACCCAAACCCGCCGAAATGCCGACCAGATGCTACGTCCCCTGCTGGCTCGTGTTTCGGGCAAAAAAGTAGGCCTGGTTTTCGATGATCGGCAGTAAAGAAGTCTGGCCAGAACGGTTGATCGTATAATAAAGTATGGATCAGCGGTTTTAATAATTTTGGCCCGATTTTAGTAACATCGTCCAATAGCTCGTCGTTTTGTAGAAGACTATCCGTTTAATGTTATCTGGTTCATGGACGCTACTTCGCTACCCGTTACTAATGGCAGTCTTTTAATTGCCGAACCATTTTTGGGCGACACCAACTTTGAACGCAGCGTCGTATTAGTCTGCGAACACAGTCCGGCTGGCACGTTCGGTCTGGTTCTCAATCAGCTGACCGATCTGCATCTGAGCGACGTCATTGAGGACGTTTACGCCGATCAGTCACTGTTTGTGGGTGGACCGGTTCAGCAGAATACGCTGCATTTTATTCACCGGCGCCCTGACCTCATTGATGGCTCCATTGCCATTCAGGATGGTCTGTACTGGAGTGGCGACTTTGAACAGGTTAAGCAGGCCGTAAACGTTGGCACCCTCACGGAACGGGACATTCGCTTTTTCGTTGGTTACTCGGGCTGGGGCGCCGGGCAGCTGGCGGCTGAGCTGGATCAGAAGTCCTGGATTGTTAGCCGTACGGATGCCGGTTTTTTGTTTGATACCCCAGCCGACCAGTTCTGGCGGGGAGTACTCAAGCGCATGGGAGGTGAGTTTAAATCCATTGCTAATTACCCCGTTGACCCCCGCCTGAACTAGCCAGCTACAACTTCGGCTGGCCTATTAAAGACTGGTCCTGCATTCCGGCGGCCGTATCTTAACTTTTTTTAATCAATTTTGCAGGATAATCAGCCGTTATTGGATGGTAACTACTCGCCATCTATTCCTGTATGCGCACGTATTCTTGGTTTTTTCTGGCCGCTTTTCTGGCCTGTTCTTCAGTTTCCTATGCTCAAAGTGACAATCCGACCGGTGGTCATTTTGGGGTCAAAGCGGGGGTATCGCTAACCCGGCTCAATATTTCAGGGATTAGTCCCAATATTCCAAAGCAGAAGCTCGACCCGCATTTAGGCGTTATGTACCGGTATCGGCTTCATAAATTCGTGATACAGCCCGAAGTACTGCTTGCGGCAAAAGGAGGTACGATGCAGGTGCAGCGCATAGGCGCGACAACCCGCGAAACCATTCGCAACAACTATTATTATCTGAGTGTTCCGTTGCTGCTGGGCTATATTCCAACCGAAGGAATTACGTTACAGGCCGGTCCGGAGTTTAGTTATGCTCTGAATGCCGGTAAGTCGGGCGGACCGGGGGCAAAAAACGACCTGGGTCTGGTCGTGGGTGCGCATTACGATTTTCTGGATATGCTCGACAAATTTAGTCTGCACGTACGCTACGTGTACGGCTTTACGAATGTATCGCCCGAGCCACTGGCGGTTTACAAGAATCGGGTGCTTCAGGCATCTATTGTGTATAATCTGTATCCAAAGCAAAAAAAGTAAGGCGTACAGGATATAATCCACCGACCCGACTATGCTTTCCGACTTCGGTATCATCCTGCTGTTTATTCTGGCCGCTTTTGCGTTCATCGGGCTGGTTCTGTTCATTGCGCGGCTGTTGCGACCCGATCATCCGAACGCAGAAAAAAATAGTACCTACGAGTCGGGTGAGGAACCCGTCGGGAACGCTAATGTTCAGTTTAACATCCGGTTCTATGTTGTGGCGCTGGTGTTTGTGCTGTTCGATGTCGAGCTGGTGTTTCTCTTTCCATGGGCAACGGTCTTTGGTCAGGAACGCCTGATTCGGGCAACGGACGGGCTGTGGGGCTGGTTTGCGCTGACCGAAGCCATTTTATTCGTCGTGATTCTGGCGCTTGGGCTGGCTTACGTCTGGGCGAAAGGGTATCTCGACTGGGTTAAGCCCCAGCCGAAAGTGCCGACCGTTGATAGCCGGGTCCCGACAAACTTATACCAGCAGGTAAACGACAAGTACAGTCCGGGCCGAAAGACCGACCAAAAACCAGCATGAGGCCCGTTGTCTTTATTTGGCTCTTTCTCCTGACCGCTGTTACTGCTGCGCTGGCGCAAAAACCCAGTGTTGAGGTATACAAAGTAAAGGTTGTTATGCAGGGCGGTCCGCGGTTGCGGGGAACGCTGGCCGACGTATCGGAGACCGACGTAACAATCAATGGCGAAGGAACCGGCTGGTATCAGCCCACGAGAAACATTCCCCTGTCTGGCGTGAAAAAGGTCGTGCTTCGACGGCGCAATCGTCAGCGCAGTCCGGTTCAGGGTGCCATTCTTGGTGGCTTGCTGCTGGGCTATACGGTTGTGCGCAGTTCGCAGAAAAACGGATTCCGCAGCCCTGTTTTGTATGGGCTTAACCTGACGCTGGCGGTTGCTGGAGGGGCCGGCCTGGGGGCTGTGCTGGGTAACCACCTCGGTCCGAACTCCCGAAAGGTGATCCGCCCCAGAGGGCGCGACGGTGAACAGGTAAGCGAAAACCTGCGTCGTCAGTTGGAACCCTTTACCTACGCGTATCAACTGGATGTGCTGAACCGCGTTCGTCCATGAAGCGTTATAGACGTAATACCGTAACCTTTTAAAGCATGACCTCCCAATCCCCCGATAAATCCGGCGAAGCCAGCGTTATTCTGATGCGTTCCGAAGAACTGCTCAACTGGTCACGCGAGAAATCGCTCTGGCCCATGAGCTTCGGACTGGCCTGCTGCGCCATTGAGATGATGCAGGCCTTTGCGTCGAACTACGACCTCGACCGTTTCGGTATTTTCCCCCGCCCCTCCCCCCGTCAGTCCGACATTATGATCGTGTCGGGAACAGTAACCTATAAGATGGCCGACCGTATCCGGCGGCTCTATGAGCAGATGCCCGAGCCACGTTATGTGATTTCAATGGGCTCGTGCTCAAACTGCGGTGGCCCCTATTGGCAGCACGGGTATCACGTGGTCAAAGGCGTTGATCGAATTATTCCGGTTGATGTGTACGTGCCGGGCTGCCCACCCCGCCCGGAAGCGCTGATCGATGGATTCCTGAAACTGCAGGAGAAAATCCGAACCGAGCATCCGCTGCTTGGAAGCAAAGAAGTCGTACTTTCGGCTGATAAACCAGCTCCGTCCGACGATCTTCTGCCAGCCTCCTGATGAACGCGCTGACCGTTTCCTTCCGACATCTTTTTCGCTCGGGCCGGCTCATCTGGCTGCTGTATGGCATTACGCTGGTGCTGGGTCTGGTAGCTGCGCTGCCGTTCTTTAATGCGCTGAAAGTAGAAGATCAGGACTCGCCCGCGTTTTTAACCCTGCTGGATGGATTCAACTATACGGTCTATTCTGACTTCATGCACCGCAGCGGCCGCGCTATTGCTCCACTGCTCAGCGTCGGGCGATGGCTGGGACCTGTTTATCTGCTGCTTAGCGTGTTTTGGGCCGGTGGTATCCTGATGCGTTTCACTCAGACCGGTCCTCGGTTCGACTTGGGAACATTCTGGCAGGCCTGCAGCCATTATTTCGGGCGGTTTATGCGGCTGTTCGGCGTTACGAGTCTGTTTGTGCTGGCGGGGGCCGGCATCTGGCTCGTTGCGGGCACGCTGGTGAGTATCGCCCTGAGTGATCTCTTCACCGAGCGCGGCCTGTTCTGGATTGGACTGGGATTCTTTGGTTTGTTTGTCCTGACCGCTACACTACTGCTCTGCATCGGCGATTTCGCCAAAGTGCTGATGTTCCGCGAAGACGAGCGAAACGCATTCCGGGCGTTCGGACAGGCCGGTCGACTGGTCTTACGTAACCTGGGTAGAACCTATGGTCTGTACTGGCTTCTGATTTTGACCGGAACAGGCCTGTTTGCCATCTATTTCCTGATTGACGATCTGATTCCGATGCGGAACTGGCCGACAATACTTCTCATGTTTCTGGTTCAGCAGGCGCTGGTTTTCGGCCGGGTGGCGCTGAAGGTCGGCTGGCTGGGGACGGCTTATTTTCAATACGAACAACTTCCCCGGCCTTCACTCCGCTTACGGTCAATCGCCCCGGCGCCATTAACCGAGCCGGTGTATAGTCCCGCCACTAACCCCAACCCGCACGAGCCGCAGGCACCGTCTGCCTGATTAGCGCATCTTTACCGGGCAAAGATGCGTAACATTCCCAATCTTCTTTGGCCATTTCGTATTATTGCAGAAGCATTAGTATCATTCTTCTTGATTCTGCCGCATGGCTGTTCCTACTCTTTCTCCAAAACCTCATTCAGCGCCATCGGGTCTGTTTAGCTTACCGGTTATTGTGGCCGCGCTGGGTTACTTCGTTGACATCTATGACTTATTACTCTTTGGCATTGTTCGGGTGCCCAGTCTACAGGATCTCGGCCTGAGTGCCGAGCAGATCTCGACCGTTGGCGCGTCCATCCTGAACTGGCAGATGGGCGGGTTGCTATTAGGCGGAATTCTATGGGGTGTGCTGGGCGACAAACGCGGGCGACTGTCAGTCCTGTTCGGTTCCATCATCACCTATTCCATCGCCAACATTGCCTGCGGATTTGTGAAGAACGTTACGTTCATGGACCCAACGGCCTATTACGCCCTCATGCGCTTCATTGCGGGTATCGGGCTGGCGGGTGAGCTGGGCGCGGGCGTTACGCTCGTGAGCGAGATTTTACCCAAAGAGAAACGGGCAATTGGCACCTCGCTAGTGGCCGGCATTGGCCTTTCGGGAGCCGTTGTCGCGTATTTTACCGTTAAATACTTCGACTGGCAGACGGCCTTCTTCGTGGGTGGGGGCCTGGGTATTGGCCTGTTGCTGTTACGTGTCGGGGTTGTTGAATCGGGTATGTTTAAGGACGTTACGGAACAAAAGGACGTGCGCCGGGGTGACTTTTTCTCGTTTTTCACCAATTCTGACCGATTGAGCCGCTACCTCAAATGCATTGGCATTGGTCTGCCCACCTGGTTCGTGATTGGTATTCTGGCGACATTCAGCAATGAGTTTGGCAGAGCGCTTGGCCTTACTGAAGAAATTCAGCCCGGTCTGGCCATTATGTGGTGTTACGTAGGGCTGGCCGCTGGCGATCTGTCCAGCGGATTTATCAGTCAGGCGCTCGAATCGCGTAAGAAAGGCGTGGCTCTGCTCATGGCCATCGCGCTTGTTTTCAGCCTGGTTTACCTGTTTGTTGGTATCAAAAGCGCAACAGTCCTCTACGCACTTTGCCTGGCTATGGGCTTCGGCATTGGCTACTGGGCCATGTTCGTGACCATCGGAGCCGAACAGTTTGGCACGAACCTGCGCGCCACGGCCGCGACGACCGTCCCTAACATGGTGCGCGGTACGGTGATTCTGATGACGAGTCTGTACGGGTATCTCAAACCGTCGCTGGCCGTTATCAATGCCGGTGCGATTGTGGGGCTGATCAGCTTCGCCATCGGTTTTTATTCCATCCTGACCATTCCCGAAACCCACGGCAAGGACCTGAATTATCTGGAAGAGTAAAACACCGGCAACTGACGTACACCCTTAAAAGCACTTTCCTCGGAACATCTTGGTTCAGACGCCTGTTTCTCCACCCCGACCTTCGTTACGTCCGCTGTTTGCGCTGCCGGTGATTGTTTCGGCGCTGGGCTTCTTCGTGGACGTGTACGACATGCTCATTTTCAGCATCGTGCGCGTACCGAGTCTGCAATCGCTTGGCTTATCGGAGGCTGAGGTATCGCAGGCGGGCACCTTTATTCTGAACTGCCAGCAGGCGGGGCTGGTTTTGGGTGGGATTCTGTGGGGTGTGCTGGGCGACAAACGCGGGCGCATGTCGGTGCTGTTTGGCTCCATCATTACGTATTCGCTAACTAACATCGCCTGCGGGTTCGTGCAGGACGTAACCACCTACGCTGGCTTACGCTTTGTGGCGGGTATAGGCCTGTCGGGCGAGATCGGCGCGGCTATGGTGCTGGTTGCAGAAACCCTGCCCAGACAGATTCGCGGGTTCGGCACATCGGTGGTAGCGGGTATCGGTTACCTCGGCGCGGGCGTAGCGTATCTGACGGTTGAGTACTTCGACTGGCGAACAGCCTTCTTCGTTGGGGGCGGCATGGGCCTGGCGCTGTTGCTGCTACGCGTCAGTGTGTTTGAGTCGGGGCTGTTCAGCCGGTTCAAATCGCAGCATAGCGACGTAAGCCGGGGCAATTTCTTTCAATTTTTCAGAAACTGGCCGTCGGCCATCAAGTACCTGCGCTGCGTGGCAATTGGTATGCCGACCTGGTTTGTGGTGGGTATTCTGGCCACGTTTGCCAACGAGCTTGGGCAAGCGATGGGAATTCTGGAAGGCGTAAAGCCCGGCCGATGCGTCATGATGATTTACGTCGGACTGGCCGGGGGCGACTTGCTGAGCGGGCCATTGAGCCAGATTCTGCGTTCGCGCCGGTGGGCCATTGGCGGTCTGCTGCTGTTTAGTATGCTCCTGAGCGGAGTGTATCTCTTTGGCGGCATTCGCACGGCAGCCGGTATTTACACCGTCTGTGGACTGGCAGGGTTCTGCACGGGCTACGTCGCCATGTACCTGACGATGGTTGCTGAACTCTACGGCACCAACCTGCGCAACACGGCCACTACGTCCGTACCGAGCGTTGTTCGCGGAACGCTTATTCCCATGACCCTGCTTTTTCAGGCATTTAAGCCGTCGGTTGGGGCATTGGTGGCGGCCGGGCTGCTGGGTCTGGTCGTTTATGGACTGGCGTTCAGTTCGCTCAGCCGCACTGAAGAAACCTTCGGCAAAGAGCTGGATTTCGTCGAGTAAACCACTCATCATTTTCTTAAACCGTTGCTCCTGAACGGCGGCTTTGAAGCGGCCGGATTGCATCATTGGGTTGACAGCTAAAGGTTCCAACTTAATCCTTATCAACCCAATGAAAACGTTCAGTAAACTGGTTACCAGCCTGTTGCTGCTGGTTCTGAGTATCTCCGTATGTGCGCCCAGCAATGCCCAGGATGAGAAAAACGCACAAAAATCATTCGCCGTAGCCATGTTCCCTGCCGCTAATGCCTGCAAACTATGGATGTGTCTGGAAAAATATAAACCAGAAGAAAAAATCAGTGTATCGCTGATCAATCAGAAAGGTCAGGTAATGTTCTGGGAAGCACTACCCAAGAAAAGCGGCAAACAAAAAGGCTTCCGGCAGCAGTTCGACATGAGCCAGCTTGGCGACGGCAATTACACCTTCCGGATCTCAAACGGCACCCAGACTGAACAGATCACTTTCAAATTATCAACCCCGACGCTGGAAGAGCAACTCCCAACGAGGCTCATCTCAATGAATTAATCGTTTCTCCTTCGGTAATTTGGCAATGGCACGGGGCTCAGCTTCGTGCCATTTTCTTTATAGCGGTTTTTCCTAACTTGCCGCCTGTCCGGTTTCTTCGTTCCTATGCAACCCGTCTCTGCCGTTTCCTCTACTTCGTTACGTCCGCTTTTTACGTTGCCGGTTATCGTGGCCGCGCTGGGCTATTTTGTGGATGTCTATGATCTTCTGCTGTTCAATATTGTGCGCGTGCCGAGCCTGAAAGACCTCGGTCTGTCGGAAGCTGACATCTCGCTCATTGGCGGCCGAATTCTGAATTTTCAGCAGGCGGGCCTTTTGGCGGGCGGCATCCTGTGGGGTATTCTGGGCGACAAACGTGGGCGACTATCGGTGCTGTTCGGTTCCATCATAACCTATTCCCT
Organism: Spirosoma taeanense; assembly: GCF_013127955.1. Classification (NCBI taxonomy): domain Bacteria; kingdom Pseudomonadati; phylum Bacteroidota; class Cytophagia; order Cytophagales; family Cytophagaceae; genus Spirosoma; species Spirosoma taeanense. Next base: position 490,460 of record NZ_CP053435.1, on the reverse strand, counting down.
TGCCAACATTGCCTGCGGGTTCGTGCAGAACGCCAATCTTTACGCCGGCCTTCGATTTATCGCCGGATTTGGCCTGGCGGGCGAACTGGGCGCGGGCATCACGCTCGTGAGCGAAATTCTGCCCAAAGAACTGCGGGGCTACGGTTCCTCGCTGGTAGCCAGCGTCGGGCTGTTCGGCGCGGTTGTCGCTTATTTCACCGTCACACTGTTCGACTGGCGCACTACCTATTTTATCGGGGGGGGGCTGGGGCTTGGCCTGCTGGCGCTTCGGGTCAGCGTACTGGAGTCGGGCATGTTCAGGCGTGTGCAGGGCACAAACGTTGCCATGGGTAACTTCTGGGCCTTGTTTCAGAAGCGCGACCGACTCATGCGTTACCTCCGCTGCATGGGCATTTCGGTACCGACCTATCTCGTAATCGGTATCCTGGCTACTTTCGGTAATGAATTCGGCAATGCGCTGAATCTGAATGAAGCGGTTCAGCCGGGGCGCTGCGTGATGTATACGTACATCGGCACCGTCGCCGGCGATTTATTCAGTGGAATTCTAAGCCAGTATCTGCGTTCGCGCCGGTGGGCCATTGGCCTAATGATGGGCATGACCTTCGTGTTCGTGTTTATTTATCTTTATGGTGGCCTGAAAAATGCCAGTACGTTCTACTTCGTCTGCATGGGTATGGGCTTTGGTATCGGCTATATCGCTATGTTTCTGACCATCACGGCCGAGAGCTTTGGCACTAACCTCCGCGCTACCGCCACAACTTCGGTCGCCAATAACGTCCGGGCCACCACGCTGCTTACCATTCCGGCCTTTCAGACCCTGAAACTAACCGTTGGTGTGCTGGGCGCGGGAGCCATCGTGGCACTGGTCTGCTTTGGGCTGGGCTTCTGGTCGCTGGCCACTATGGAAGAGACGTTTGGCAAAGAATTGGATTATGCGGAACTTTAGCCCACCGCAGACGGAGCGCACCGATCCGTTGCTCACTCAACAAAACCGATTTTTTCAGCACCATGCGTCCAGTGTCCCCGGCAACGGTGTATTTTCCCGGCTTCAACGGGGTTCGTTTCATTGCCGCCAGTTCCGTGGTTTTTCACCACATTGAGCAGTTTAAAACGATCTTTGGCTATACCGATACGTTTACCCAAACCAATGAGCATCCGGTCGTTTATCAGGCCGGCCGACTGGGTGTTGCCCTGTTTTTTGTGCTGAGCGGCTTTCTGATTACGTACCTGCTCCTGGCCGAAAAGCAATCGGCGGGCCGGATTCATATCGGCAACTTTTACGTCCGTCGGATTCTGCGCATCTGGCCGCTGTACTTCTGGCTCGTTGGATTGAGTTTCTTTGTCTTTCCGCATATTCCGGCCCTGCAGATTCCGGGTATCTCGGAATCTGCGTACGATCATTTCTGGCAGAAGCTGGCGTTCTTCGGACTGGTCATGCCCAATATCGCGCTGATGCTCTACCACGAGATGCCGCTTTGTTCGCATACGTGGTCCATTGGCGTCGAAGAACAGTTTTACCTGATCTGGCCGTGGCTCATTGGCAGTGTACGTCCCCGCCGGACGCTGCTGGTGCTGGCCAGCATTGCGCTGGTTCTGGGCGGGACATTCTTCTGGCTGCGTTACGGTCCCGGCTCGACAGCTCCCGAAGCGGGCACAACCATGCTGATGGTGTCGGATTTTCTGGCCCACTTCCGCATCGGTTCCATGGCAATTGGTGGTATTGGCGCTTATCTGGTCTTTATCAAACACCCGATTCTGCGCGTGCTGTATCAGAAACCAGCGCAGTGGGTCGTGTATGCCGTGCTGGGAACGATGCTGGCACTGGGCGTCCGGATTCCGGGGCTGAACTACGAAGGCTATGCGCTCTTTTTTGTGTTCCTGCTCATGAATCTAGCCGCGAATCCCGACTCGGTCATTAACCTTGAAAACCGGCTCTGCAACTTCATGGGCAAGATTTCCTACGGACTGTATATGTACCATCCGGTCGCCATTGTCACCTGTCTGTACGTCATCCGGCAGTTCATGCCCTACAGTATTGGCTTTTCGGTACTACTCTACGTAACGAGCTACGCCTTGACGACCTTGCTGGCCTGGCTCTCCTACGAATATTTCGAGAAGCAGTTCCTGAAGCTGAAAGACCGGTTTGCCCCCGGCGATAAACCCGTTGCCCGCACACAAACGGCGCGGGTGTAAAGCGTATCGCCTATACCTGATGCGCGTAGCGAAGCAGCAACCCAATGATCGCCGAAGCCCCAATCAGGCTTAGCTCGGAGAGTTGTTTGAAGCGAATCAGTAACCCAATAGTTGCCAGGGCAATTAATAGGGCGGGTACATCAATTAATTGCCGCTGAGCCAGCACAAGAACCGCCCCGGCAACTGACCCGACAGCAGCCAGCGTCACCCCATCAACGAACGCTTTAATGCCGGGTCGGCGACCGTAACGTTTAAAGTACGGGGCAGGCACGATCGTCAGCACGTAGCAGGGTAAAAAGGTAGCCAGTGCAGCTACGCAGGCTCCGGCGAAACCCGCAACTAAATAGCCGATAAAGGCAACCGTAATCACGACGGGGCCAGGGGTAATCATAGCGACGGCCACAGCATCCAGAAATTGCTGTTCGGTCAGCCAGCCGTATTCTTTTACGACGCCCCCGTACAGGAAAGGCACAATGGCAAGGCCGCTGCCAAAGACAAACGCGCCCGCTTTGGCAAAAAATACGGCTAACTGCCACAGGACAGAATCCGTTGCGGGCAGCCAGTCGGCCCAGACCGGCACAAAAAACGAAGTTCGTCCCGAACTCACGAAGGCTGGCGGAGCCTTAACCAGCCAGTAAATAACCCCCGCCAGCAACACCAGCCACAACAGTTCGGATTGGGTAATCACGGTAGCCAGCGCCGACAGCGCAAAGAGTCCCCAGCTCAGCGCATCAGCCGCCACTGTTTTGCGGGTTAATCGATACGTCCCAACGGCAATGATGCCAATAACCGCGGCTCCAATTCCATAGAATATTGCCTGCATCCAGGGCAACCCACCAAAGCGGACATAAGCCCAGCCCAGCGCCAGTACCATCAGAAACGAGGGCAGGACAAACGTCACGCCAGCAATCGTAGCGCCTAAAACACCATAATGGACATAGCCCAGATAGATCGCTAATTGAGCCGCCAGCGGACCCGGAGCCAGTTGCGCCAGCGCCAGACCCTCACGGTAGTCATCCTCGGTGACCCAGCCACGGGTCATCACCAGATCGCGATGCATGGCCCCTACCAGAGCGGGTGGCCCGCCGAAACCAAACGTACCCAGCCGCAGAAAATAGTGCGTAAGCTGCGCAAGCGAGTAAGCCGGACTTGTATTCATAACCAACCGGAAAGAATGACGAACGTTACTCAGAATCCAATTCCAAACTGAAACCCGGCCGTGAGTGAAGCGGGACGATCAAGCCCAAACCGAACCGGCAGTGGCACCGCGACAAAAAGGGTACTCGAGCGCCCACGTTTAACAATTTTATTCAACACGGGTGTGAAGCCGTAACGGCCCGACGTCTCGAAAGCAACTCGTCCGGCAAAAGTGTAGCCATGCCCCAGATTGACCAGCAAACCGGGATGAAACAGGAAGTTACTCATTCGACTGACGCCGTTCTCCACCCGAATCTGAGGCACGAACTCAACCGAAAAGCCAACCCGATCACTTTTCCAGAGGTTGATACCGGTTGGCAATCCAACTACATAGTAGCCGTTAAAATTGGACGACATTTCCTGTTGACTATACGTCAGTAGCGGATGCAGCAAGCCGACGTAACCCGCTACCCGAGGATAGACGGGCGGTTTATCCTGAGCCTGGAGCTGCGTGATGGTTAGTAAAACGCCCGCCACCACGAATGTAAATAATCCCTTTCTCAGACGCAACAATCTACAGGCAACCTGAATGGAAGCCCTGAAGGCATTTTGTGAACGTAAACGCATAAGCAGCTAGCAAGTCAATAGCGGACAAACGTCCATTTGGCTGCAATGCTACACGCTCATCACGGCATAAAATAGAACAGAATTAACCCTTTGTATGGGTTTTACTTTTTACGAGACTTTTTCGGTAGTCGGATGGGTTTTGCCCCATCTGTTTCTTAAAAATACGGGTGAAATGACTTTGATCCGAAAAGCCGGTCAGGTAAGCAATTTCAGACAGCGTGTGGCGTGAGGTCCGAAGTAATTCCGTTGCTTTTTCCAGCCGGAGCTTACGGATGTACTCACCGAAGGAAAGGTTATCGAAGTAACGCGCAAACTCCCGCGATACATACGATGGGTTCACCTGGAGGGTATCGGCCAGCTCTTTCAGACTGACGGTCAGGTTGGTATCAATATGATCCTGAATAATGGCCCGCAATTCATCGGCCCAGACAGGAACCGCCGTTTTACGTCCCCGTTTGGGCTTCAGATAAGAAGCATATACCTGCAACAACAATTGCTCCGTAGGGTTCTGCGTATGTTTTTCGTCGGGCAGGTACTTCGCCCAGCTATAGAGCGCATCGTAAAGCTGCATGCCAACAGTCAGTAGTTCGTAATCGTTTCGAATGTTATAAGCCAGCCCCGCCGAAATTGCCCATAGACCGGCAGCCTGCTGCGCTAAGGCATGGTTGTCGGTGTCGGCTCCACGCACGATTGGCGCCATTGCATGCAGGGCCGGATCGGCCAGCACGTACTTTTTCAGAAAGTAATCGAACGTGCAGTGATCCCCATAGTGCGAAAACTCCGTATCGGGAACATCGAACGGAATTGCCTGCAGGATTTCAGCCTGCTTCATTACCTCCTGTGCCGGTACAAAAATGATTCGGGCGGCCGGGTCAATAAACCGGCGGATGAGCCACGGGCAGGCAATGCGATCGATCTTAGGTCGTTCGCGGGTTATCCAGTTCATAGCGGCTGGCTCAGGTCAGGACGTTTGTTGAACCACGGACGCGCCTGCTCCAGTTGCCCCGCCAGCCGGAATAAGGTTGCTTCGTCGCCCAGTTTGGCCGCAAACATAACTCCGATTGGCAGGCCATCCGCCGACCAGTGGAGTGGCACCGACATAGACGGCTGGCCGGTCATGTTCGTGATTACCGTGAACGAGATATACCCCAGCGACCGCTCGGCCAACTCTTCGACTATTTTACTGTTCTTAAGGTACTTCAAACCATTCACGGCATCTACTAATTTCAGGAGTCGCTGCTCCGAAACCTTGTTCTGAAACGTACCGATCTGAATAGGCGGACGCGGTAGGGTCGGCGTAAGAAACAGGTCATAGGTCTGATGAAGCTGACCCATGCTGCGGTTCAGCGTGTTCCAGCGACGTTTCTGGTAAGCCAGATCGGTGGCCGAAAAGCCTTCGGCTAAGCGGGCCTGCGCCCAGGTGTTCAGCTCCACATCGTCGCGCCGGACGGGTCGGCCCAGGTGCTCGCCCAGTTCCCGCAGGGTAGCCGCCGTTTCGCTCAGGACATTCACGAAAAAGGCTTCGGTCACGAGCGTTTTTTCGTAGGGCAATGGAATTTCCTCTACTGCGTGTCCCAGGCTTTCCAGCAGCGTTACGGTTTCCCGCACGGCTTTCACGCATTCCGGATCGGTGGTCTGCGAGGGCATGAGGGATTGTGTCGAAAACGCAATCCGGAGTTTACCCGGCTCGCGGCCCACCTCCTCTACAAACGGCCGTTCGGGAGGAGCAATGCCGTAGGGATCGCCCACCAGCGGACCGGCAATGCTGTCCAGCAGTCCGGCACTGTCGCGAACGGTCCGCGTAAGGGCGTGACCAATGACGGCTCCGTTCCAGAGTTCACCAAAGCGCGGCCCAATGGGAACGCGGGCACGCGACGGCTTCAGGCCGAATAAACCGCAGCATGACGCCGGAATCCGGATAGAGCCGCCCCCGTCCGAAGCGGTTGCCGCCGGAACGATGCCAGCCGCAACAGCCACCGCAGACCCGCCACTCGATCCACCCGGCGAATGGGTCAGCTTCCAGGGGTTGCGCGCAGGCCCGTACAGTTTTGATTCCGTATAGGGTGTCAGACCAAACTCGGGCGTGTTGGTTTTCCCAAAAAACACCAGACCAGCGGCTTTCAACCGTTTAATAACTTCGCTATCGTTCGTGGATACGTAGTTCTGATACCCCCGGCAACCCGACTTCATCGGGGTTCCGGCCCATTCCAGCTCCAGGTCTTTCAGCAGAAACGGCACCCCGCGAAACGCCCCTCCTTGTGGCAGGTGCGTGGCTATTGATCGGCCCATATCGTATAAGGGCGTTACAATAGCATTCAGTTTGGGGTTAACAGCTTCGGCCCGAGCAATGGCGGTTTCCAGGAGTTCGCCGGGCGTAACCTCGCCGGTACGTACCAGATCGGCCAGCGCCGTTGCATCGTGTTTGGTGTATTCGTCGAAAGTCAGGGCTCGGGAAACGGAAAGGGACATACCGGCAGTGCGTTAGAATGGTTTATGAGCCAATATAGCCAAAACAAAGTAGGTGCGGAACCGCAGCCGGATTTTCGGCTTACTTGGCAACTACGTCTTTACCCAGTTTATCCTCCGGAACCAGTCCTTCGTGAGACGCTTCGGTCAACGGGCCACCGAACCAGCGCGCCCGCTGCTGCCGCCCCGCTTCGTCGTCCAGTTCCAGCAGTCGAATACCGCCCGGCTGATCGGCGGTGGGCTCTTCATAAACTACCCGTAAGCCAACCCAGGCCAGAAACTCGTTCAGCGTTGCTTCGAGGGGCTGGTTGCCGAAAATGCATAGCTCATAATACCAGTCCAGCGACTCACCCGCAACGGCCTCGGTGACGGCTCGGTAATCGTCGAGCGTATAGCCCACGAATGGTTTACCGAACTGCTGCCACATGGCCCGCATGACGTCGTCCAGCGAACGGGCATGGTTGGTCAACCGGCGAATGTGCAGGTCCAGCATGAGCGCACCGATGGCGCCTTTGTGATAAACCGATACTTTCCGGTCGGGCACGCCTTTTTCATAACCATCCAGCCATAAATCCCACGACGACTCGACCAAAGATTGAAATGCCCGGCCGTTGGCTTCAAAATGACGTTTGAACAGTACCTGTAGTTCTTTCAGGTAGGCTTCATCATCGAACACCCCCGAATGCCGCAGCATCAGATCACCATAATAGGTCGTTACGCCTTCCGCGACGAAACAGGTGGGGAAGTAGTTTTCCCGCGTGAAATCATACGGTAACAGTTCCGTAGGCCGGATACGGATAATATTCCAGGCATGAAACAGTTCATGCGAGGATACGCCCAGCAGATCCTGATAGAGACCTTCGCCTTCGTCGTTCGGACCCAGAACGAGTACGGTTGAGTTGCGGTGCTCTACGCCGTGATAATACGGTACGGGCAGCACCAGCGTTAAAAAGTGGTATTCGCATTCGGGAAATTCGCCGTAAAGCGCCAGTTGCGTTTTGGAAAACTGGCTGAAATCGCGCCGGATTCGTTCTGAGTTGAAGGTTAGCCCGCCATCTGTACGTCGGCCGCCCTGTATCCAGACATGGAACGTAACGCCCTGCGTATCGTACTGAATATGCTGTATCGTGGGCGCGGCTATGAGCGGACAATCCACCAGTTCGTAAAAATCGGCTGCCCGGAACGCTTTTACGCCGGTTAGGCCCGATGCTGTCTGGGCCAGACCACCCGCAACTGTCCATTGATCGGGCACTGTTAGTTCGAGCACACACGGCTCATCAATCCGGCCTTCGGCATACAGACACAGATTCACTGGATTGACGTACAGCAGCGTATCGCTCACAAAACTGCTTCCGGCGTTCAGCAGGTTAGGCGTCGGCAGCAGGGCGTAGTAGTTATACCGGGCTGTTAGTTCGGTTACGCCGTTTGTCTGCACCCGCCAGCGGTCTTTCGTCACTTTTCGAAACGGTAGCGGCTTACCGGCCTGATCCACAATCGCAAACCGCTGGATGTTCTTCGCAAATTGCTGCAACTCATATCGCCCCGGTCGCCAGGCAGGTAGCTGCAGATCAACCTCCGGGGTAGTTATGTCGGTTAACCGGGCTTCGACGGCGATGTAGTGCGGGGCAGAACGGTCGGCAGATAAGCGATAATGCATAGGGTATAACGTAAAGTCCGTGATTGAGCACTGAATAATGAATGGCCGAACAGGAGATTTAGTTTGACAAGCTACGTCCAATCCGTTGATTTATCCAGACTGCGTACCGGCCGGTTGTTTTTCTAAAGACAACACTTGATAAACTACTGTCATTCTGCTATCTTTGCGGACTCATTTGGAAAACAAGGGTTTTAGGGAAGATATATCATGAAAAGAACGTACCAACCATCGAACCGCAAGCGGAAAAACAAGCACGGCTTCCGCGAGCGTATGGCCAGTGCCAACGGCCGTCAAGTGCTGGCCCGTCGTCGCGCGAAAGGGCGTTGGAAACTGACCGTTTCGGACGAGAAAAAAGGCGAACGCTTCAAAATGTAAGGCGTTTACGGTTTTCGGTTCGCCATCGTCAGTACGAACAGCAATCAAAAACCGTCAACCAGTTTTATGCGGCAAACCTTCACGAAATCCGAGCGGCTTTGCAGCAAAAAAGTTTTGGGCGAGTTATTTAAAAGAGGTAGTACGGCCGGGTCGCAGCAGACCGTCGGGACGTTCTACCTCTTTCCATTTCGGGCGCTTTATCTGCCCATTCGGCCAGTCGATCAGGCCCCATCCCTGCCCGCTATTGTTATCAGTGTCCCGAAGCGGACCTTCAAACGCGCCGTTGACCGTAACCTCATCCGTCGGCGGATTCGGGAAGCCTACCGGCTTCAAAAATCACTTTTAGTTGGTGAAGACTCCCTGTCCCGGCCAACTCCGGCTTATATCGCTTTTCTTTATACCGCCAAACAGATAATTTCGTTTGAAGAGATAGAAAAAGGTATGAAATTAGCTTTAAAGAAAATGGGCAGTTTATAGCAGGCCGTTCTTCTGACTGCTGTGGCCCTGCATCCAGGTGTTGTTAACTGCCAACTGACTTATGCGCTTCCCCAAACGCCTTACGCTTTTTGCTTCTGCGGCAGTTGTTGCCGGAGGCATCGGCTTCTTCTCGTTTAAAACCGACGACCGGTTTTTCGAGATCGCCCGTAACCTCGACATCTACGCGACCCTGTTCAAGGAACTGAATCTGTATTATGTCGATGAAGTAAATCCCAACCGCATGGTCAAGACCAGTATCGACGCCATGCTGAAGGCCCTTGATCCCTATACGAACTTCTTCGCCGAAGACGAGATTGAGGACTACATGACCATGACCACCGGCCGCTACAACGGCATTGGCGCGCTGATTGGTCAGCGGAATGGCAAAAGCATCGTCTTAATGATCTATGAAGGCACACCTGCCGAAAAATCGGGGCTTCAGATTGGCGACGAGGTCATTAAGGTCGATGGAGTCGACGTAAAAAGCCGCAAAGACGCAGACGCGGGGAAACTGCTTAAGGGGCAAACCAACACGGCCGTCAAACTAACCGTTCGCCGGTACGGCCAGAAAGAACCGCTGGATCTGAACGTAGTCCGCGATGTGGTCAAGATGACCAACGTGCCGTATTACGGTATGATTTCGGACGAGGTTGGCTATATTGATCTGAAAGATTTTACAGCTACGGCCTCGCGGGAGGTTCGCACAGCTTTCCAGGAACTGAAGGGCAAAGGGATGAAAAAACTCATCATCGATGTCCGCGAAAACCCCGGTGGTCTGCTGAACATGGCCATCGACATTTCGAATATTTTCATCCCGAAAGATTCGGAGGTGGTAACGACTAAGGGAAAGGTAACCGAGTGGAATAAGACCTACACGGCGCTGAACCCACCCCTGGATCTGGACATGCCAATGGTTGTGCTGACCAACAGTCATAGCGCATCGGCTGCCGAGATTGTATCGGGCGTAATTCAGGATTACGACCGGGGCGTTCTGATTGGCCAGCGGACGTATGGAAAAGGGCTGGTGCAGACAACCCGCGAACTGTCGTTCAACACCAAGCTCAAGATCACGACTGCCAAATATTACATCCCCAGCGGTCGCTGTATTCAGGCCATTGACTATAGCCACCGTAATCCGGATGGTAGCGTCGGTAAAATTCCCGATTCGCTCAAAACGGCGTTTAAAACTAAAGCTGGCCGGGTTGTGTATGATGGCGGGGGCGTTTTGCCGGATATCGTGGTTGAAGACCAGACGCCGACGCCCATTGCGCTGAGCCTGACCAACAAAGGGCTGATTTTCGACTATGCCGTGAAATACCGCCATGAGCATCCGAGCATCAAGCCCGCCCGCGAGTTCCGCCTGACCGATGCCGAATACAGCGAGTTTGTGAAGTGGCTGGGCGATAAGGAGTATGACTATACCACCCAGGTTGAAAAAGACCTCGGCACGCTCGAAGCTTCCGCCAAAAAAGAAAAGTACTTCGATCAGATTCAGGATCAGCTGAAATCGCTCAAGACCAAGATGTCACACAGCAAAGATGCCGACCTGAATACGTTCAAACCCGAGATCCGCACGCTGCTGGAGCAGGAAATCGCCGGACATTATTATCTGCAGAAAGGACTTAAAGAAGCCTCTTTTGCCACTGACCCCGAACTGAAAGCGGCTCTTGACCTTTTTAAGGATATGGGGCGGTATAACTCCATTCTCAAAGGAAAATAAATCAGTCGAAGACCTGGCGAAGAAATAACCGGGCAGCATCACAATCCTCCCGTTTGTTTCTTCGCCTGTCTTTTTGTTTCATGCTTATTCTTTCCCTCGACACATCGACAACGGCTTGCTCCGTAGCGCTCCACCGCGACGGGATGCTGCTGGGCGCTTACGAACTGTTTACCGAACGTACATCGTCGGCCATGCTGACAACGCTCATCAACGACGTAGTGCAGCACACGGGCCATGAGCTAAATCAACTCGACGCCATTGCCGTTGCCAAAGGTCCGGGCTCCTATACGGGTTTACGCATTGGCGTCTCGACCGCCAAAGGATTATGTTTTGCGCTGGACAAACCGCTGCTGGCCGTTAACACGCTGGCGGCCATGACCGAACAAATTCGCCAGTTTTACCCTGCCAATACCCGGCTATGCCCTATGCTCGACGCCCGCCGGATGGAAGTGTACTGCGCATTCTACGATTCGGCCGGGCAGGAACTACGGCCTACCTCAGCCGAAATAATCGACGAAACCTCGTTCGGTGAGTGGCTGACGCAGGGGCCGGTTGTGTTTTTCGGCGACGGAGCCGCTAAATGCCGGACTTTCCTGGGCCAGCACCCTAATGCTGTTTTCCCCGACGTAACGATTCTGCCCTCTGCCCGAACGGTAGGCAAACTGGCGACATCTGCCTTTACGGAAAGCAGGTTTGAAGACGTAGCGACGTTCGAGCCGTTTTACCTGAAAGATTTTATGACAACGCAGCCCAGGCGGGCCGTAGTCTGACGAATTGCGGGAATCTGCCGTTTTTCTCCTTATTTCGCCCCGGCAACCGTCCCGCTTACGCTCGTGCAGATTATAGTTGACATCGGCAACACCGATGCCGTTTTCGGCCTTTACGACCAAACCGCCTGGCTACACATCTGGCGCACACCTGCCCGCCCTGATGAACCGGTTAAATCCTACGAGGGTCGGCTGCGGTTGTGGCTGCTGGAAGCCAGTATTTCGCTCAGTGCCGTTCAGACAACCGTCCTGAGCAGCGTCGTACCGGATTTAACGCCTACTATGCGTACTATGCTGGCCGACCTGTTCGGGTTTAGCCCAGTGGTTGTTGGACCGGGCGTATATCCACTCCTGCCCCTCGATATTCTGCGTCCGCACGAAATAGGCACCGACTTGGTGGCAAATGCCCTGGCGGCTTATACGCGTTATCAACGTAACTGCGTCGTGGTCGATTTCGGCACGGCGCTCACCTTCACGACCGTATCGGGAACGGGCAAAATTCTGGGTGTCGCCATCGCTCCAGGTCTTAAAACGGCTATCCGGTCGCTATTCGCCAATACCGCCCAGCTTCCCGAAGTGCCTATTGAAACCCCAACCACGGCGCTCGGCGATAACACGACCCATGCCATTCAGGCCGGGGTTGTATTGGGCTACGAAGGACTGGTTCGCTCGCTGATCGACCGCATCCGCGCCGAGCTTAACGGCGACTGTATCGCTATTGCAACGGGAGGATTATCGGGCCGGCTGCCTTCGTTACATGACGCCTTTGTGGATGTATTACCCTCATTAACGCTGGATGGTATCCGACTGATTGGTGAAACGATAGCGGCTTCAACCAACTGATTATAGCGGCTAAAAGAGCTTGGCTGATTTTTTTAAAGCTTAAGCAATCTTCGCCACTAACGCCTGTCTGTCAGCAAGTTAATATAGCGAAAAACAATTCTGCTGAAAAGAAATAGATCTAAGGCATTAAGTCCAACTCTATGCTTTCCATACACTTTATTGGCATGGAATTTTCCAAACGCTGACCAGACGGCTTACTTAATGTAGCCATTTAAACAAACGTTGTTACGGCCATTGTTCCTGGAAGAATTTTCACCAGACCTATGCTCATTAATCAATACAACTACTCGCGTGCAGAGTCTCCAGTCCGTAACGACTGAATTAGCAGGAAACCTGGTTAGCTTATAAATAGACTATGCATTCACCTGAATGAAGACACCACAAAACAAGGTGTCTTTTTTGTATTATACCAATATTCACCATTCGATAGCAATAAAAACATAGCCGTGTAATAAATACTGATTAATGGGTTTGTATAACCCTTTCGGCTAAAATTTCTACTTCAAAACAAACTTCTTTTAACAAGCCAATTCTTTCTGCCCATAGTTAAACAAAGACAAATTGCACTGCAAATGGGCAAATAACAAGCTTATAGTCTGATGGTTATCTTAGAAATTACAAAGCCGGAGAAGCTACGAGCTGAGAGCGCCGGTTGAGTTAATTTTTCGTTTATCCAACTTATTAAAAAATCTTATGAAGACGCTGTTTACGTCTGTGCAGACAATGCTGCTTGTACTTTTCTGCGTTGTCAGCACCTGGGCCGGACGACCAAAAACGAGCTGGCAGACCGGTCGGCTCAGCTTCTGGGACAATACGATACTGGAAGGAGAACTATCGTATAACTGGTCGGCCGAAACGGTCCTGCTCCGACAGACTGATGGCCGCGTTCGGGCTTACTCGGCTAGTCAGATACGGCAGTTCGGTTGGTTCGACTACGAGCAGGCCAAACAGCGCACGTTCGTATCGCTCGCTAATCCTACAGGCCCGGAACGATTCAACCAGACCTTTTTTGAGATCTATATGGATGGCTCGCTCAAAGTAGTCAGGCGGTTGAAGCGGACTCGCGGTATAGCAAAATGGATCCTGACCAATCCCGCTTATTATACGGACGAGAAGACGCTGACGCAGAACCCGGATCAGTTTAACTATTATGTGTATGAGGCCGGCAACTTCCTGAACGTAGACCGCTTTTATTCGGACATTTACCAGCCCCTGCTAACCCTTTACGACCAAGAGTTGCAAACCTATGTCCGTAACCACAACATTAATGCCCGCACCTTGCTGGGTCGTCTGGTTTTAATTGACCATTTCAATTTTCTATCGCAGCAGGAAGCCAGAACAGCTTCTGCCCGCCCCCCCGGCAACGCCCCGCATTGAGCCCTATGCCTGGGCGTCAGCGGGTGGGTCGTTATCCGCTGGGTTGCGGGTTCGCTTCCTGTGTTTTCGCAGGGCGTCGTTAAGCAGAAACTCGATCTGCCCGTTGACACTTCGAAACTCCTCCTGCGCCCATCGTTCCAACTCTTTCAGGGTCTCGGCCTGAATCCGCAGCACAAAGGCTTTTTTTTCAGCAGCCATAGTCTGTCTGGTCATATTGAATCATCCAGTTTCAGAGGTATACAGTCCGTACCCTGAAACTGAATGACTTTTCTACTACGTATAGAGCGTCCCTGCGTTGACGACCGGGCTAACCGATTTCTCGCCACACAAAACGACCAGCAGGTTGCTGACCATCGCGGCTTTTCGCTCTTCATCCAGCTGAACTACTCCTTTCCGCTCCAGTCGTTCCAGAGCCATCTCAACCATACCCACGGCACCTTCCACGATCTGCTTCCGGGCCGACACGACGGCGGTGGCCTGCTGTCGCTGCAGCATCGCGCCGGCAATCTCGGGTGAGTAGGCCAGGTGACTGATGCGCGCTTCGGTAACCCTAACCCCGGCCTGCCCCAGTCGCTCGTCAAGTTCCTGCTCCAGAAATTTGTTGATCTGCCCGGTGTTATCGCGCAGGGTTACAGTCTCGTGTTCGTCTTCCATATTATCGTACGCGTGCGAACTGGCCAGAAACCGCACGGCCGCTTCTGACTGAATCTGTACGAAGTTGACGTAATTGTCGACATCAAATAACGCCCGGGCTGTATCGGCTACCTGCCAGACCACCACGGCGGCAATTTCAATGGGGTTCCCCATTTTGTCGTTCACCTTAATGGTTTGGCCATTCAGGTTACGGGCCCGCAGGCTGATCTTGGTTTTGACGTATAGTGGGTTAACCCACCGCAGGCCGTTCTGCTTCATGGTGCCTACGTAATCGCCAAAGAACGTACAGACGACGGCCTCGTTCGGATTGATGACCGTAATGCCCATGAACAGAATCATGGAAATCAGGAAGATAATCCCCGGCAGCACGAAACCAAGCCGGGCAAAAGCCAGCCCGACGGAACCCAGTAAGCACAGCACAGCTAACAGCATAAACAGATAGCCGGAGACTGATGTAAGTTGTTTTTCGTTCATGATAGGGTTGTTATTTAAGGGCAGTAATTGATAGCATTTTGATAGCACAATGCTAGTGAATCTCTGAGCACCTTATCCAGGATTTTTACGAACGGCTCCCGGTGACCATCAGCGGCTTCTTTCCATATAATCCTGCAAACGCCAATCCTTTTCGCTATTTTTGCGGCCTTAAATACTGGCTGTACACTGGCCAACTGTCTGACTGCTATGCTGCTGAGCGAACAAGAGATAAATCGCCGACAAAAACGCGAAGAATTGATGCGGATGGGTATCGATCCCTACCCCGCAGAACTGTACGACGTAAACACCACCGTTGCCGACATTCGGGCGGCTTTTCAACCGGGCGGGCCCGGCACCCATATTGAGCCCGAAATGGATCTTTCGGGCGACGAACGCTGGGGCAACGTTCAACTGGCGGGGCGGCTCATGATTATCCGGATCAGCGGGAGCGCATCCTTTGCCGAAATTCAGGACTCGACAGGCCGGATTCAGGTATATTTCCGGCGCGACGACCTCTGCCCCGGTGAAGATAAAACGCTGTATAACACCGTCTTCAAAAAACTCCTCGACATCGGCGATATTATTGGCGTTCGGGGGCACGTTTTCTCGACCAAGACCGGCGAACTGTCGGTCTACGTAAAGGAGTTCAAAATACTGAACAAATCCCTCCGCCCCCTGCCGGTTGTTAAGGAAGTCGTAAATGAACAGGGTGAAAAAGAAACCTACGACGCCTTTACCGATCCGGAGCAGCGGTATCGCCAGCGTTACGTCGATATGATCGTCAATCCGCAGGTGCGTGACGTATTCGTGAAGCGGACAAAACTGGTCAATTCCATCCGGCAGTTTCTAAGCCAGAAAGGTTACCTGGAGGTCGAAACGCCTATTCTGCAGCCCATCCACGGCGGAGCAGCCGCGCGGCCCTTCCGGACCCATCACAACACGCTTGACATGACGCTCTACCTGCGCATCGCCAACGAGCTGTATCTGAAGAGGCTCATTGTGGGCGGTTACGACGGTGTCTTCGAGTTTGCCAAGGACTTCCGCAACGAAGGCATGGACCGAACGCATAACCCGGAGTTTACGCAGGTCGAGTTTTACGTCGCCTACAAAGACTATCTCTGGATGATGGACACCATTGAGGAGATGGTTGAAAAAGTAGCGATAGACGTAGCCGGAACTACGAAAGTGCCCGTCGGCGAGAACATTATCGATTTCAAACGTCCCTGGAAGCGACTGACTATGTTCGAGGCTATTCAGGAGTACACTGGTATTGACGTATCGCAGATGGAAGAGGCCGAACTGCGGCAAGTAGCCGAGAGCCGCGGCATTAAGGTTGACAGCACCATGGGTAAGTCGAAACTGATCGATGAACTCTTCGGGGACGCCTGCGAGCCGAAACTGATTCAACCGACCTTTATTACCGACTACCCCGTCGAGATGTCGCCCCTGACCAAGAAGCACCGCAGCAAACCGGGACTGGTTGAACGCTTTGAGGCTATCTGCAATGGCAAAGAAATTGCGAATGCCTATTCGGAGCTGAATGACCCGCTCGATCAGCGCGAACGCTTCGAAGAGCAGTTACGACTAGCCGAGCGGGGCGACGAAGAAGCCATGGCCCTGGACGAGGATTTTCTGCGCGCGCTCGAATACGGAATGCCCCCAACGGCGGGCGTGGGTCTTGGCATTGACCGGCTGACCATGATCATGACCAACCAGCCTTCCATTCAGGACGTTCTGTTTTTCCCGCAGATGCGCCCGGAAAAGAAACTGGAACAATCGGACGAAAGCGACTTCCTTGCTGCCGGTGTGCCGGCCGAGTGGGTTCTGGCGGTGCAGAAATTAGGCTTCATGACCGTTGAACAGCTACGCACAGCCAGTCCGAACAAGCTCTTTAACGACCTGGGCGGGGTCCGGAAGAAACTAAAACTAGACGTTCCCATGCCTGATCTGGCCACCGTTCGTAGCTGGACAGGAAATTCATAAGAGAAAAACCCCGCTCGGCATCCGGGCGGGGTTTCTATTTTGTTATCAGACCCAAAAGCTTAGTAGTCTGAATCCAGTTTCTTTACCTTCACGGCGTTGAGGCCTTTTTTGCCGTCAACTACTTCGAACTGTACCCGGTCTTTTTCACGGATGGTGATACCGTTCAGGCCGGTGATGTGGACGAAAATGTCCCGATTTGAATCATCCTCAACGATAAATCCGTAGCCTTTACTTTCGTTGAAGAATTTTACTACACCTGTTTGCATAAAACTTAAAAAATTAAACAATTAAACATACAAGGGGTCAGTTAGTAACAAAGGACGCGAAACAGGCACCGAAGTATTTATAAGGCTGAACACTTGGCTGAAACTCAACGGACTTTGTCAACAGCACCATACCGATAACTTGACTAGTCACCAACGCGGTACAACACAAAGTAAATAAATTTGTTCCGATTTCAATACAGGCACCTTTACTTTTAAGGTAATTTCGCTAAGAAAATTGCGGATTTCTTCGTAAACGGCAAACATTATACCGTCTCTATTCGTTAGCTTTGCTCAGTTGGCCTTCCCGTGTATAGGATCAGGCTGTCAATTAAGAGGTATGAATAAGATCAGGTATTTCGTGGAAAAACAGGCGTTTGGGGTCTGCACGCTCCTCGGCGAGAAGATGAACATCTCGGCCAGCAGCATCCGCCTGTACTTCATTTATACGTCGTTTCTAACCTTAGGGTCGCCCGTTATTCTGTACCTGATCATGGCGTTCTGGATGGAAATGAACAAACACCTCCGGCGGCACGCCCATCCCACAATCTGGGAACTATAAAGCCGACAGGTGTCCGGGCAAGTTCAGAGCGTATCAGCTCCCATTATGGCTGCAAACGTTTTTTTTCCTTCGACAAAATATTGCCAGACAATGCTTCGCGGATACAGGCGGGCATCGTTTTTTTGTTGCCGCTGTAAAGCCTTACGTTGCCGGTGCAGCTCTGGCAGACGGCCGTAGAAGGCGAAATGCGCCCGCAGAATCGCGCTGATATCCCGCCACTGGCCTACTTTCAGAAACAGCAGGGCCGATACCCCATCCAGCACTAGCCGAAGCAGGATTTTGCCCCACAGCCAGCCATCGGCCGGCCAGTTTTTGTAGAGCATGAACAGGCTGTTCCGGTAGTTCAGATACGTCTTATGCGGGTTGGACTTGGGTAGCGTACCGCCCCCTACGTGAAAAACCGTTGACTGGCCGCAGGTCCAGACTTCATACCCCAGTTGCTGCACCCGCCAGCACCAGTCAATTTCTTCCATATGGGCGAAGAATGAAGCATCGAAACCACCCGTCTGGTGAAACACCTCGGCCCGTACGAACAGACACGCGCCGGTTGCCCAGAACACCCGCCGGTTGTCGTCATACTGCCCATGATCGGCCTCGAACGTAGCGAACACCCGCCCCCGGCAGAAGACGTAACCCAGCCAGTCGACGAAGCCGCCGGCCGCGCCCGCGTGTTCGAAAAGTTCGCGTTGGCTGTAGGAACGAATCTTAGGCTGGCAGACAGCCATCTGCGGGTTTGCCTCGAAGAGACTAAGAATGGGCGCAATCCAGCCGGGTGTAACTTCTATATCGGAGTTTGGCAGAACGTAATACGTAGCCCCGCCGTCGTGCGTCCGGATGTAGTCAAGTGCCTGGTTGTAGCCCCCGGCATACCCTTCGTTGCGGGGAAGCTCAATCACCCGGACGTCAGGGAAGTTTGCTTTGACAAAACCAACCGAGTTGTCGGTCGATGCGCTATCCGCGACGTAAACGGGGTGCCCGTCGGCGTTGGCGAGCACTGTAGGCAAAAACTTAGCTAAAAACGGTTGCCCGTTATAATTCAGAATGACGATTGCGAGGGTAGGCACGAAATGGGTCTGAACGTTTGACGTTTATTGTCTGTAGTCAGCCAACCAGCCGGAAGAATCTGACCCGGCCGGAGAAACTACGAACCATAAACTACAAACTTATGAACTCCTCAGGACATTAGCCCGTCTAAGTTGAGACCGGGGATGTTCGGCAGCAGCCCTTCGGTGGCCTGACGCAGGTGTTCACGGGCTTTGGTTTCGATATTCGCCATGGCTTTGTTCGTAGCGGCTACGATCAGATCCTGCAGCATTTCACGGTCGTCGGGCTTGATCAGATCGGGGTCGATCTCGATCTTCAGAACATTTTTGAGCCCGTTAACGGTAACCTTAACCATACCCGCCCCCGACTCACCCGTTTCAGTAACGGTGCTGAGGGTTTCCTGAGCGTCTTTCATCCGGGACTGAACCTCCTTCATCTTCCCGAACATATCCATCATATTCATACTTTTCCAGAAATTTATGGTTAGCAAACAGCGGCCGTAAATCTATACCATCACCGGCTATTATCGTAACAACAACAACCTACCGGTACGAACGGTTTTCTGGCCGGTCGTATCCGTAACCTCAACCCGGTACATATACTGCCCGACCGGAGCCATCTCCCCGTTCACCGTACCATCCCAACCTTTGGTTCTATCGGTTGTACTAAACAGCACTTCGCCCCAACGGTTGTAGATAGTCATCCGGAATTGATCAACGAAAACGCCCTTGACGATAAACACATCGTTGATACCATCGCCATTGGGCGTAAAAGCATCCGGAATGAGAATCTTGGACTCGCGCCGGAAGGTGAAGAAATTGGAATAGCTTGAACCGGCTCCCGCCGACAAAGCAATAATTCGGTACTGTTGTGATTGCAGGTTCGGGTCGTTGGGATCAGGGGTATAGCGCGTATTGGTGCCGAGTGGAATAATCCGTTGCGTACCGCTCAGCGAATCAAGGATTTCGAGGCTATAACTAGCTACGTTGCTCGGCGCGAATGGCGAATCGGCTGTCCAGTCGATACTGGTCGGCGATTTAGAGGACAGAAACACCGTGCAGACAGGCTTAGATGGCGCTGACGCCAAACTGCAGCTATTCTGATACGTGAGCTGATAGCAGTAAGACCCAGCCGACGCATCGGCGTTTTCGTCGGTGAAGGTGTTGGTGTTCGTCGTGCCAACGGGTTGAAAAGGGCCCGACGCACTGCTGGCCCGGCTGATATTTATCGTGTAGGACGTGGAGGTACCCGATGTGGGTAATGTTGCTATCAGTCGCGGATGGTTATTTTCAACGGAAACGACAATGGTACCAAAGCTGCCCGGCACATCGGTATTAAGCCCTACGGCGCAGGCTTGAGCCGACGTAACAACCGTGGGAGCCGCCGTTGGGCCAATAGTAGCCTCGAGGACGTAACAATACCGCACTCCGCAATCGACCCGACTGTCGGCGTAATTACTCGTTGTCCGGCTGCCCAGAGGACTCCCGAGGGCAGCCCCGTTCCGCGTCAGGCGATACTGCCGAAACGGCGTTCCGCTACCGGCATAGGGCTGCCAGCTGAGCTGGTTCTGTTTGTCAGCGGCTTTAGCTTCCAGCACCAGACTACACACCTGCTCGGATTTCTGACCGATGTTGTTGCAGGCATCCTGATAAGCGAGCTGAAAACACTGCACCTGCGTTGCATTGACCGGAATTGTAAACGTTCCCGAGCCGGTAGCCGTCATGCTGGTTGGTGCGTATAGCCCGTTGGCGTCCCGCTGCAGGAGCTGCACCGTATTGCCGTTCCCGGCCGTATACTGAAGCGAAATTGAGTTATCACTAACAGTCGTCAGCCGGCTGATTACGGGCGTTGAGGTGCTGGGATTAAAATTAAACGCCTGCGATATTTTTGCTATGCCCGTGCAGTTGACAGGTGCTCCATACAGCCCGGCCAGCGTTACGTTATAAGGCCCGTTGTTCGTGTAGATATGCGTAAGCGAAGCCAGCGCAGCCGCCCGACCTTTCGTTTCGGCCTGCCCATCCCCCCAGTTAATGTAATAGCTATCGTACTGCCCAAGAGTAGCGGCATCGAGACTAATGATGGCCTTCCGGTCGGTACAAGTCTTTACCGTAAAGTTGACGGGGTCGAGGGGCAATACATCAACCTGTTTGCAGGCAATCGTACCGGTTCCGCTGCCGTTCCCGCTGCCAACCTGGATGATGGTGTACGATCCCGGTTTATCGTACGTATAACTTAGATTCGTGGTCGTTTTTGTGGGAAATCCCTGTCCGCTGTATTCGTAGTTGTAGCCAACACTGGTCAGGCTGGCCGGAACACTAACAATCTTCACCGGGCTGCCAATGCATATCTTTGCTTTTTCTAACGTAAAATCGCCCTTATAGGCTGGGCTTAAACAGACGTTCTGCGCCATTGTTCTGCCAGCCAGAATCAGCATGAGCCAGCAGAATAGTACACCTTTTGGCCACCCGGCTTTTCTCCCACTACCAATCAGCCACTGTCCTAAAATTCGCACGGAGGGTAAAGTTTTTTCAATGAGTACAGTAGATCAGTTCCCCCTAAAAACATCAGGCCGGACATTTTCGCGCCCCGCGAAACGTATCTCTTCGGAAAACGGTTTTCGGTTTATAATAACAGTCAGCAGCCGCTGAGCCAACGCTCTGATCGCAGAAACCGGAAACTCAAATTTACGGCCACCGACACGCATCAACCAAACCAATGAGCAATAATAATACCAACATAAACTCCAACCTGATGGATGCCGAACAGGCTCCAATCCGGCTGGATCGCATCGAAGATGCTATCGCCGATATCCGGGCGGGCAAGATCGTTCTGGTTGTAGACGACGAAGACCGCGAGAACGAAGGGGATATGATCTGCGCGGCTGAGATGATTACCCCCGAAATGGTCAACTTCATGGTTCGGGAAGGGCGCGGGCTGATGTGCGCTCCGCTCACCCAGGAACGCTGCGACGAGCTGGGTCTGGACATGATGGTCAGCAGCAACACGTCGATTCATACGACGCCCTTTACGGTATCAGTCGACTTATTGGGTCATGGCTGCACGACGGGCATTTCGGCGTCCGACCGGGCCAAAACCATTCAGGCGCTGGTTGATCCGTCCACAACGCCTGACGATCTGGGTCGACCAGGCCATATTTTCCCTCTGCGGTCCGTTGAGGGCGGGGTTATCCGCCGGGCGGGCCATACCGAAGCAGCCGTTGATCTGGCGCGGCTTGCGGGGCTTTCGCCGGCGGGGGTATTGATTGAAGTTCTGAACGAAGATGGCACAATGGCCCGCCTGCCCCAGCTACGCGCGATGGCCGACCGGTTTGGGATGAAACTTATCAGCATTGAGGACCTGATTGAATACCGCCTGCGCACGGAAACGCTGATCCGGCGCGAAATTGGCGTCGATATGCCGACCGAATGGGGGCACTTCGATCTGATTGCCTTTAAGCAAAGTAACACCGGCGATACGCATCTGGCGCTGGTAAAAGGCTCGTGGGAGCCCGATGAGCCGGTGCTGGTGCGTGTTCACTCGTCCTGCATAACGGGCGACATTTTTGGCTCCTGTCGCTGCGACTGCGGAGGGCAGCTCCACGCAGCCATGCAGATGGTTGAAGCCGCGGGCAAGGGCGTGGTTGTCTATATGTTCCAGGAAGGGCGGGGTATTGGCCTGATTAACAAGCTGAAAGCTTATAAATTGCAGGAGATGGGCCGCGATACCGTCGAGGCTAATCTTGAACTGGGCCTGCCGATGGACGCCCGCGACTATGGCGTTGGCGCGCAGATTTTACGCGACCTTGACATTCACAAACTTCGCCTGATTTCTAACAACCCTAAAAAACGGGCGGGCCTGATGGGTTATGGACTAGAGATTGTTGAGACCGTACCGCTCGAAATGCAGGCCAACCCCCATAATGTCCAGTACCTGCGTACGAAACGGGATAAAATGGGGCACACCATCCTGAATGAACCAGTCAATGAAGAGCAGCAATAATCAGCTAACCAAAGTATTTATCCGGGAGCCTGCACACGCAGGCTCTTTTTGTTTCTCCAACATTTCCGGAAAATTCTTAACATTCAGAGATTAGTCTGGTTGATTGATAGAATCAAAACAACTCTATCATCGTGGCAGAGACGAATTATTCAGCGAAGAGCAGCATGCAGGCGATGGCGCCTGTAGAACCTATTCCGAGCGGATCGAGTCAGATAAACGTAGGCGAGAACGAACGCTTCTGGTCAGCCGGGGTCGGCGCACTGTTAACGACCGTTGGTCTGCGCCGGGGTGGTCTTGGCGGCCTGTTTCTGGCAACTCTGGGGGGCGTACTGGTGTACCGGGGCGCGTCGGGCTATTGTCCGATCAACAGTGCTATAGGCCGCGATACATCGGGCAGAAAGACCGAAACGGACGTCGTTGAAATCAACAAACGGATTACGGTCAACAAATCCCGCGAGGAAGTCTATCAGTTCTGGCGCCACCTGGAGAACCTGCCGCAGTTCATGCATCACCTTGAATCGGTAACGCAGCAGGACGAACGGCGTTCGCACTGGGTGGCAAAAGCCGGCGCGGGCAAGGCGGTGGCGAAGTTGCTGCCAACCGTCGAGTGGGATGCCGAGATTATTGAAGAAGAGCCCAACAGCCGGTTGGTATGGCGTTCGGTACCGGGCGCCACTGTAGATAACTCAGGGGAGGTTCGCTTTGTCGATGCACGGGGCAACCAGGGAACCGAGGTTCAGGTTACAATTCTGTACCGGGCACCGGAAGGCAGTATTGGCGAAGCCGTGATGAAACTCTTCAATCCGGCATTCAAATACATGATCAAAGAAGATATCAGCCGGTTTAAGGAGTTAATGGAAACCGGCGGAGCTTCCGCGAATGCAGGGTCAGCAGGCTCCAGCGATGGTTCTACTTACCACACGTCGGACTCAAATCCGCTAAGCCGCGCCCATCCCGAAGGGGTTGTGCTGTAACGTATTGCCTTAGCAACTACGAAGAAGGCCGGTAGCTGTTTCAGCATACCGGCCTTCTTCGTGTGTAAACGTGCCCCTTATCGCCCGTAGAACCCGCCGTTATCATAGAAACTCCGGCGACGGCTGAGTTTGAGTTCCTGCAGTATAGACGAACGCGCCCGCAAATCGAACGAATAATTACCCGAACGGATGTTGCTGCCCGAGTAGGGAGTCCAGTTGAATGCCATTTCCCAGCAGTGCAGATCGCGATTGATACCAATGGTCGTCAGCGTCGGGCGCTTGTACTGGAAGTCATAGCCTGAGTTAAATGTAATCTTCCACTTGGGTGTCAGGCTCAAATCGCCCGTCAGGGTCAGCGCCTGCACCACCTGCGAGATCTCCGGGGTTAGTTTGGTCAACCCAAACGTATAGCTGATGTTGAGCGACCAGGGAATATTGAAATCCACGTAAAGCTCCGGATTGTTGTTAATGGCACGCATCGTCGCATCCGTTGCGTTTGGGCTGGTTTTCTTTTTGTCGGCCTGTTTCGGGGCCAGGCGCGTGCTGACGTAAGCCTGTACGTTCGTCAGCCGCAACAGCCCCTGCCCTTCCTGGAAGGCAAACCGGCTTGGTACCCGGGCGTATTCCTGGTTCAGGTATCCCAGCGTTTCCAGCAGCAGGGGCGAAAAGGTAATCGGCGGGATCGGAATCTCGCCCGTTACGGCCGTCGGTAGTCCGTAGTACGGTGTTCCGCCGTAGGGACGTAATGCGTACGGGTCAAAAGTCGACGAGAAGTTAAAACTGACATTCTTAAAAATCTGCGTGTTGGCATTGACCGAAATCGGCGACAGTTTGTAGTCGGGCGCCAGCAGGTTATAGCTGCCCGTCAGGCTCAGGTTATCGAAAATAGGCACCTTCTTGAAATCCTGCCCGGCCGAATCGCCACGCGTGCGCACCTTCATTTCCAGCTGGTTCACAATACCGAACGAAATAAAAGCTGACTCCGTGGTGCCGGTACCGCTGCTGCCACCCAAGCCCCGGAACACCGACAGCGTTCGCCGATATTCGGGCAGACCCGCCAGGCTGCCAACCGCGGGCAGCACCTGAAACTGGCCGAATGCCGGATTCGTAAAATCAGGCACGTAACTGAACGATATCGACGGAGCCACCGTGTGCCGGATAGCCTCGATCCGCTTGCCCCGAACGAAATACGTGCCATAGAAGCGTGTGTTCATGCTGGCGTTGATCGAGAAGTTATAGGACGGAAAGAATCCTTTAAGCGTATCAATGCGAACAGCATTTCGGTCAGAAGCATAAAAGCCCGTGGTTGGATCGACCTGAATGAGATCGTTATAGCCCAAATAAGTGTACCGGAGCTTCTTGGTATAAATATCGCCCTGTAGCGAGAAGCCCGGCGTCAGGTTGATGTAACGCAGCAGCTTCAGGTTTGGCAGCGTAATGGGTATGCTATAGCGAGCCTGAACAACCCGATTTTCCCACAGCCTCGACAGGTTCTGCGTATTGAACGGAATCAGCGTTGGATCGGGCGTAACAATACCATTACGGAGATTGTTGGCCCGGGCGATGCTATCGAGCGTACGCTGAACGGTATTGATTGTCCTTAGCTCGGTATTGACCGGAAAGCCGAGCCCGCTGGTGTCAATCTGCGTCCGGATGGTGTTGTTGACCGTCAGCGAGCCACTGATATCGAGTCCTACCCGGAAGCTTTCGTACCACCGGCCACTGCCGCCCTTGAGCGCAAACGGCGAAATCTGGTTCAGACCGAAGTTAAAATCCGTTGATACGTCGGTTTTGCCGTTCTCGCGGATGTTCGTCTGTGGGTTTACCTGCCCGAACTGCTGGTTCACCCGAACGTTGGCCCCGGCCCGGGCAAACTGCCCGAAAGTGCGACTATATTGCACCGACGACCCCGCTACGTTGGAAATATACTGCTGGGTATTGTAGGAGTTAAACTGGTTGTAGCTGTTGCTGCTGACGTTGACGTTGGCCGAAAAACTTCCCCGTCCGCGCGGTACGGGCGAGTGCGACCACGTAAAGGAAAAGTCATTACGGGGCGTCTGCGTCCGGTCTACCCGATCCCCGGAGCGGTTACGGTTAAATTGCAGGTTTACGCCCCCACTGTACCGATAGCGTTTGTTATAGGCCGACGAAACGCCCAGTCCCCAGCTGCCGCGTGAGTAAATCTGCCCTTTAAACTGCAGACCCAGGTTCTCGCTGACGGCCCAGTAATAGCCGCCATCGCGGAGATAAAAACCCCGTCCGTTGGGCTCCTCGCCGTACTGCGGTACCAGAATTCCCGATACGCCAATGTCTTTTTTCTTGGGGAACGGGAAGAAGCCAAACGGTAGACCAATCGGCAGCGGAATCTGGTTAATGACCAGGTTGAACGGACCGGCCACTACCTGCTTATTATGAATAACCTTTAGCTTGCTGGCGTTGATGTGGAAGTGGGGCGTAGCGAGGTTACAGGTCGTATAGATTGCCCGACCGATATACAGGTTATCTTCCTCGTCTTTCTTGACCGTCTGCCCCCGGATATTCCCTTCTCCCTGCTGGGTAATGACGCCCTGAATTTTCCCTTTTTTGGTCTTGAAATTATAGCGAATCTCTTTGGTATCGTATTTGCTGGAACCGTCCTGGAAAATAGGGCGACCAATGTATTTCTGAGCCGTTGAGTCGTAACGCGCTTTGGCATAGACTTCGTTGGTCAGGTAATTAATGCGGATGTAGTCGGCTTTGAGCGAGATTTCACCGTATTCAACACTGGCGTCACCGAATAGCTCAACCGTCTGGCCATCGGCTGCGTAAATCGTGGAGTCTTTTGCCTGATACTTTACCGTTGTCTTGAACGAATCGTCATTTTGAACCGAATCGTTGGCCGAGATGCGCAGGGAATCACTCCCGAGAGCGGTTGGGCTTTCGGGGCGGACAATATTCGGCGAAACAAGGCCGGGCGTGGTCGTCGCCGACGAAGGGTTGCTTGCATTGCTAGCGGCCGGGTTTCCTTCCGACGTGCGGGATGCAGGCGTGTTGCCCGACGACGTCCCGGAGGGGGCGTTGGGAACACGCTGCGCCGGCACCGTGGCGGGCGGAATACCACCTTTAGGCGGCTGCTGAGGTGTCGGATTATTCTGCCCAAGTGCGCTCAGCGTCCAGAGTGAACAGACGAAGCAGAAGAAAACCCGTATCCACGGCGCCCGCATCCGCGGAGGCCGTAAAATAAAGTATGTCTTTTTCAGGTTTATTAAAAAAATTACATTTGCCAAAAGACCGTTAAGCCTATGGCTTACAAAGGTATTCACGAACTGTTATCCCGCTATTGCTTTGAAACGTTTTCGGCTGTTAAAAAACATTAAACCAACGAGTGTTCGGACGCTCATTCTGGCTCCCGGAATAGTAACAACACTGGTGCTGGCAGTCTGCCCCCTGCTGGCATTAACGGTTTTGCCCACGCCCGAGCTGCTTCAGGATACCGTTCAGACACAACGGTCAGCCAGCAGCCAGCCGGTCGAAAATGCTCCGAACCAGCTTCGTACCGTTGTGCTCGACGCTGGTCATGGGGGCAAAGACCCCGGCTGCATCGGTCGCAAAACGCGCGAATCGCGGGTTGTGCTCAAGCTGGTGCTTGAACTGGGGCGTAAAATTAAAGCCGCGATGCCGCAGATGCGGGTAATCTATACCCGCTCTACGGATCACTTTGTTGAGCTGGCCGAACGATCGGCCATTGCCAATCGCAATAGAGCCGATCTTTTTATTTCCATTCACTGTAACGCCAGCCCCTCGTCGAGCCGTGTGTACGGTACCGAAACTTATACGATGGGTCTGCACAAAACCAACGGGAATCTGGACGTGGCCAAGCGGGAAAACGCCGTTATTCTGAAAGAAGAAAACTATCAGCAGACCTATAAGGGCTTCAACCCAAACTCGCCACTGGCCCACATTATGCTGGCTAACTACCAGCACGCGTTTATGGGCAGCAGCATCAATTTTGCCGAGAAAGTGGAGCGGAGTTTCCGGCATAATGCCGAGCGCAGAAGCAACGGCGTCAAGCAGGCCGGGTTTCTGGTCCTCTGGCGTACGACCATGCCCAGCGTTCTGATTGAAACGGGCTACCTGACCAACCCCACTGAAGAAGAGTACCTGATGTCGGAGTCAGGCCAGGAGCAGATTGCCGATGCTATTTATAAAGCCTTTGCGCAGTATAAGCAGGAAATTGAATCGGCCGATTAGCCGCCCCCGTACGATGGGAACGGCTCAATTCGTACTGCTTCGCCAAAGGACAGCGTCAGCGCACTTTGCCCCGCCAATCGCTAAATTCCCCGGCCTCATGGGACAAACCAGCTTTAAAGTTGGTTATACATTCAATCCTATTTGGCTGGCGCGGCCTCTGTGGCTGTCCACCTTCGCACACGCATGAAAATTTCGCAGGAAGTAAAAGTTGGTTTGTTAGCGGTCGTTACGCTGCTGATGTTATATTTTGGATTCAATTTTCTGAAAGGCTCTGATTTCTTTTCTTCAACGAATAAATACAAGGTCATTTACGACAGTATTGACGGATTGACGGCCTCTAATCCAGTTCGAATCAACGGCCTATCCGTTGGGCGGGTTGATAAAATTGACATTCTGCAGAATCAGGGCAACAAGTTGCTGGTAACGCTCGAACTGAACAAGGATATCCGGGTCACTAAAGGGTCGCGGGCCGTATTAGTCGACGACGGCCTGCTGGGCGGCAAAATGATTCAGATTGGGGTTAATCCGGGCGCTCCTCTGCTCGAGACCGGCGGTCAGCTGGTGGCGGCTAAAGAATCTGGCCTGTCGGCGCTCATTCGGGAAAAAACGTTACCGGTTCTCAATAATGTCGACTCGCTGACGTATCAGTTAAACCGGGTTGTTGCTCAGTTTGACCAGACAGGCATCATCCTGGCCCAGACGCTACGCAGCGCGAACGCGGCCGTTGGCACGCTGGACCTGACCATTGCCGAAAACCGGGCGGGCCTACGCGCCACGCTCGACAACGTGAACCGGCTTTCGGCTTCCCTGATTGAAACCGAAAGCCAGCTGAAGCCTATTCTGGCGAAAGCCGATACGTTTGCCGATTCACTGCAGGGATTGCAGTTGAAGCAGACCCTCAGCAGCGTTAACCAGACGGTCGACAACCTGCAGAAACTTCTGGCGGGGATTAATAACGGGCAGGGGTCGCTGGGCAAGCTGACCTCCGACGAGGCTCTTTACCGTAACGTCAACCAAACTACTGCCAGCCTCGAACGCCTGCTGACAGATTTGCGCGAGAACCCAAAGCGATACGTGCATTTCTCAATCTTCGGCAGAAAAGACAAAACTCCGCCTGCTCAGCCCGGCAGTCCGGCTACCACAACGCAGGTGGCAGCGCAGAAAGACACTCTTATCAATCAATAAGCCGCGGGTAGCCGGTGTTCTGGTGCCAACAACTGTAAATTACGGGCCTCCCGGCCACTGCCAACTGCCTACCAGGTATGCAACCCTTCCTCGACGAACTTTATCAGCGAACTACCCGGACTCAACTCGGTGGTGGTCCCAAAAAAATTGACGATCAACACCGCAAGGGTAAGCTTACCGCCCGCGAACGCATCGACTACCTCACCGACGATGGCAAACCGTTTGTCGAGATTGGCTTGTTTGCCGGCGAGGGCATGTATGCCGAACACGGTGGCTGTCCGTCCGGGGGCGTAGTCGTTGGTATTGGGTACGTGTCCGGTCGGCAGTGCGTTATCGTCGCCAACGATGCGACTGTAAAGGCGGGCGCCTGGTTTCCCATTACGGCCAAGAAAAACCTCCGCGCGCAGGAAATCGCGATGGAGAACCGGCTGCCTATTATTTACCTGGTCGACAGCGCGGGTGTTTACCTGCCGCTACAGGACGAGGTGTTTGCCGATAAGGAACACTTTGGCCGGATGTTCCGCAACAACGCGCACCTGTCGGCAATGGGCATTCTGCAGGTAGCCGCCATCATGGGCAGCTGCGTAGCGGGTGGCGCTTACCTGCCTGCCATGTCCGATGAGACAATGATCGTGGAAGGAACGGGGTCGATTTTTCTGGCCGGTCCTTATCTGGTCAAGGCGTCCATTGGCGAAGACGTAGACGCCGATACCCTCGGCGGAGCGACTACCCAAACCGATATTTCAGGCGTTGTCGACAACAAATACCCGGACGATAAAAGTTGCCTGGACGCCATCCGGCGCATTCTGGACAAAACGGGTCATGCTGAAACAGCTGGTTTCGACCGCGCAACGCCGGCTCCGCCCGCCAAAAACCCCGCCGACATTTACCAGATTCTGCCCGCCGACCGCGTCAAGCCCTACGATATGCAGGAGATCATCGACCGGCTGGTGGACCGATCCGAATTCGATGCCTATAAACCCGGCTACGGTCAGTCGCTGCTGTGCGGGTATGCCCGTATTGATGGCTGGGCGGTAGGTATCGTCGCTAACCAGCGTAAAGTCGTAAAAGCCAAAGGCCGTACGGGCCAACCCACCGAAATGCAGATGGGTGGCGTTATTTACGGCGACGCGGCCGACAAAGCCGCCCGGTTCATCATGACCTGCAACCAGAAACGAATTCCGCTGGTGTTTTTGCAGGACGTAACAGGTTTTATGGTCGGGAGTCGGGCCGAGCAGGGTGGCATTATCAAAGACGGGGCTAAGATGGTGAATGCTATGGCGAACTCAGTAGTGCCGAAGTTTACGGTCGTTGTCGGTAACTCCTATGGGGCGGGCAACTACGCCATGTGTGGCAAAGCCTATGACCCGCGCCTAATGCTCGCCTGGCCAACGGCCCAGATGGCCGTTATGAGCGGAGCTTCGGCGGCCAAAACACTGCTTCAGATTCAGGTGGCTGCCCAGAAAGCCAAAGGCCAGCCGATGACACCGGAGGAAGAACAGGAGCAGCTGCAGAAAATTACGGACCAATACAACGCGCAGCTATCGCCCTATTATGCGGCCGCCCGGCTATGGATTGATGCGATCATCGACCCGCTGGAAACGCGGCAGATTCTTTCCGAAGGCATTTCGGCGGCTAACCACGCGCCCATTACCAAGCCGTTTTCAGTTGGCGTCATTCAGACGTAATCCCAGACCAGCATGCTCGATTTTCGCCTGAATGTCTTTTACACCGTGGCCAAGCGGCTTAGCTTCACCAAAGCGGCTGCCGAACTGTTTATAACGCAGCCCGCCGTAACGAAGCACATTCAGGAACTTGAGCATCATTTTGGGACAGCTCTCTTCGACCGGCGCGGCAATCAGATCAGTCTGACTACGGCCGGAGAACTGCTTCTACGTCATGCCGAAACCATTATGGCTACGTATCGCCAGCTCGAATTCGACATGAACGCACTGAAGGGTGAACCAGGCGGAACGCTGCGGCTTGGAGCCAGCACCACCGTAGCGCAGTACGTCATTCCGCCCGTTCTGGCCCGGTTCCGCGAACACTCCGCCGACGTATCGATCTCGCTTCTGAGCGGCAATACCGAACAGATCGAGCAGCGCCTGCTCAACAACGATATTGATTTGGGCCTTGTGGAAGGCCGGACTCACCATAGCGATATCCGCTATACGCCGTTTGTAAAGGACGAGCTGGTGCTGATCTGCCGGGCCGATCATCCACTGGCTCACCGCGATGAGATAACCCTCGACGAGCTCAGAAGCGTCCCCATTGTGCTGCGTGAACGTGGTTCGGGCTCGCTGGAAGTCGTCGAACACGCACTCCGGGGCGTAGGTCTGCGTCTAACCGATCTGACAATTGAAATGCAGCTGGGCAGTACCGAAAGCATTAAATCATACCTGAGCAGTTCGCGCTGTATGGCGTTTGTATCGGTGTTTGCGGTACAGGATGAGCTACGCGCCGGAACCCTTAATGTACTCGATGTGCAGGGACTGGCCATCCGGCGCGATTTTTATTCCATTCAGTTGCAGGGCGTCAGCGCCGGTCTGGCCGATACGTTCATGCGCTTTGCCCGCCAGCACTATAGCCGACGCTAACAGGCTAACGGGCCCCGAATTGAATCGGAGCGTTCCTGCAGACCGGAGCAGTTTTCGTACTTTTACGCCCTGAACCCAATCATCATGCAAACGCATTCCGTTCTTACGCTTTTCGCGGTTCTGACTCTAGCAACGCTGTCGGCAGAAGCCCAGTCCCGAACCGCAAAAGCGGCCCCACCGCGCCCAATGGCCGCGGCAGCTCAGTTGCCTGAAGCCGTTATAACCCGTAATGAAGTTGAGAGCCATACCCGGTTTCTGGCATCCGACGAACTGCAGGGCCGCCGGACGGGCGAACCCGGTAACCTGACGGCCGCCCGCTACATTGCCGAGCAGTTTCGGAGCTTTGGCCTGACGGCACCCACCGGAGCCGATTCCTACCGGCAGTCTATTCCACTCCGTCAAATCAAACCTGTTTCCAACGCTACGTTGACCGTTGGTTCAGACACCCTCCGTGCGGGCAAGCAGTTTGTCGTCATGGGTGGTGGAGCCGCTTCGTTAACGGCCGAAACCGTTTTTGTGGGTTATGGCCTGACCGAAGCGGATTATGCCGGGAAAGATGTACGTGGAAAACTGATCGTTACACAGGTAGGGTCGGAAGGTGCCACCCGTCCCCGCGAGTTTGTCGCGAGTGGAGCGGCAAAGGTTAAGCTGGCCGCCGAAAAAGGGGCAGTTGGCGTCGTTGAATTGTTCGCGGTTCCCAGCCTTCCATGGTCGCTGGTAGCGAGTAATTTCAGCCGGACGCAACTGGCCATCGCCACGGACGAGGCAGCAGCCCAGCCGTCATCCATCGTGCACATCTGGGCCGATAATAGTAAAAACCAGCTCATCGCGCTCAAAAATGGCCAGACGATTAGCATCCAGACGCCGGGCCAGTCTGACCAGCGTGTTAATGCGGTCAACATAGCGGGGATTGTAGAAGGCAGCGATCCGGCTCTTAAGAATGAATACGTAATCCTTTCGGCGCATTTTGACCACCTCGGCACAACCCATAAGCAGTCAAACGGCGCAACTGAAGACACGATCTATAACGGTGCCCGCGACAACGCACTGGGCGTTACTGCCCTGCTGACGGCCGCTAAAGCGCTGTCGCAGCAACGGCCCAAACGATCGGTGCTGATCCTAGCCCTGACGGGTGAAGAAGTTGGGCTACTGGGCAGCCGCTATTATGCCGAACATCCGCTGGTGCCCCTGAAGCAAACTATTTTTGACCTCAATATCGACGGAGCGGGTTACAACGATACCACCATCGTATCGGTCATTGGCCTAGAACGGACCGGGGCAAAAAGCGAAATTGAAGCGGCTGCCAGAGTTTTTGGCCTGGGCGTCTTTGCCGAACCCGCTCCTGAGCAGGGGTTGTTTGACCGCTCCGACAATGTCGCCTTTGCAGCCAAAGGAATTCCGGCGCCTACGTTTTCGCCGGGTTTCAAAACCTTCGACGAAGCCATTGGTAAATATTACCACCAGACCAGCGACAACCCCGAATCGCTCGATTTTAATTACGTCAAACGGTTCTGTCAGGCATACGTCCATGCTGCCCGGCTGATTGCTAACCGCCCGACGCGTCCGCAGTGGTCGGCAGGCGATAAATATGAGGCAGTCGGCAAAGCCCTGTATGGACAGTAAGTTTTCCGCCTAGGGTGTCTTTATCTGGTCAGAGAGCCATCTCATTGCCAGAACGAAAACTAATCTGACAATCCCAGCGTTTATTTAGTGTTAACGTCATCCGATATGCTGTTCAAATATCTGTTTATCATCACGCTCATAATCCTGTTTGTGCCGCCGGTGCGCCGGTTTGTGTTTTACCTGCTGGTTGGCCGGCAACTGGTAAAAGAGCAGAAACGTCATGATCCCAGAAGTAAAAACCAGCGCGATGGCGAGGTAAAAGTTCACGTCCGCCCCAGCCAGGATGAAACCCGCTACAAAGGCGGTGAATACGTTGATTACGAAGAGATTAAGTAAAGATTCGTTTTATAAACAGTGAAAAGCCGCACAGACTCCACTCAGGGTTGTGCGGCTTTTCACTGTTTACTGGGTTTGGTTCTCTTTCTTATACTTTACCGCCAGCCCCGTCATGACGTAACCGTTGTCGGTCTGCGACGTATAGTATTTGTACCGAACGGCTACCAGCGCATCGGCACCAAGTTTTTTGGCCTGCAGGGTCAGGCGGGCCAGCAGAAGTTCTTTCTGCTGCATATCATTCCCCCGGCTGAGCATCCGCCGGTTCACCGTCTGACGCTGGGTAAGCGGCACCTCGCCTTTCGCTTCCAGATCCTGCAGAGGTTCAAACGGTCGTTCGGGCCGCTGGTTGTCGTAGAAAACATCCACCGGGTAGTTCGGCTGGTTCTTCAGATAAACGATCGGCTGAAAACAGCCCGTCAGCCCAAGCGCCATAAGCAGGACAGCAAGTTTCTTCATGGTCTAATGCGTTATTCCGGCCAATACCTCGCCAACCACGCGGGGATAATGTTCATGCTCCAGAACCTGCACTTTCCGGGCTACTTCCTCGGGTGTGTCGGTCGGCAGAACCGGGCAACTGGCCTGAAAGATAATCTGCCCTTCGTCGTAGCGTTCATTCACGTAATGAATGGTAATGCCCGATTCAACCTCGCCAGCCTTAACGACCGCTTCGTGAACAAAGTGGCCA
This sequence comes from Spirosoma taeanense, assembly GCF_013127955.1. Lineage (NCBI taxonomy): Bacteria > Pseudomonadati > Bacteroidota > Cytophagia > Cytophagales > Cytophagaceae > Spirosoma > Spirosoma taeanense. The sequence goes on along the minus strand of NZ_CP053435.1, from coordinate 456,212 downwards.
TACATGCCTTTGCCGCCGTATTTAGGCAGTAGAGCGGGGTGAATGTTAACAATCCGGTTCGGAAACGCCCGTACCAGCTCGCCCGGCATGAGCCACATGAACCCGGCCAGCACAATCAGATCAATTTCCTGTTTTTGCAGGATAGAGGTGATTTGATCGGTACTATAAAACGTAGTTCGGTCGAAAAGCAGGACCGGAATGTGCAGCCGCCGGGCCCGGTCAATAACCCCTGCTTTGGGATTGTTAGACAGGATCAAGGAAACCGTTACGTCAGTTCTGTCGGCGAAATACGTCGTAATCTGCTCGGCATTGGAACCCGAACCGGAGGCAAAGAGAGCAATTCGTTTCAAAGGGTGATTAGTTAGTCGGATTACGTCCTGGTTGGTTTTCTTCCTGTCAGACACCAGTTAACTGACCCCAGCTTGCGCTGTCAGGCTCCATTCGCGCCTGTTTCGGCCACGAACTACCCGGTTAACTGCCCGTCAAACTTACAACTTTTACCTATTTTTGCGGGTATTCGCCCGAATCCAATGCTGGCAACCAACCAACTCACGTTTGAATACGGCCCTACGAAGCGCTTTACGTTTCCTGATCTGCTCTGCGCCGACCGCGAAGCCCTGCTGATTCTGGGCCGATCGGGCACCGGCAAGACAACGCTGCTGCACCTGCTGGCCCTGCTGCTTCGTCCGAAAAGTGGCTCCATTGTGATCAACAATACCGATCTGACGCGGCTCAACCCCGCCGAAACCGCAGCGTTCCGGGCGGCTCATGTTGGCATCGTGTACCAGAAACCCCATTTCGTTAGTTCGCTGTCGGTTCTGGATAATCTGCTGATGGCAAATTATCTGGCCAGTAAACCGCAGAACAGCCCTCGCGCCCGGGAACTGGCCGGACAATTGGGATTCGCCGATCATCTGGATAAGAAAACGCACCAGCTCAGCCAGGGCGAACAGCAGCGCGTCAGCATTGCCCGCGCCGTCATGAATCAGCCCGGCGTTATCCTGGCCGACGAGCCAACGTCCAGTCTCGACGACGAAAACACCGCCCGCGTGGTGAACCTGCTGCGCGAGCAATCGGGCCAGATTGGCGCCAGCCTGATTGTTGTCACACACGACCAGCGGCTAAAAGATGCTTTTCAAAACCGCGTAGCTTTATAGTTTCTAATGAAAAAACTCCTGCTGCTTGCCTTGTTGCTTCCGGTGATTGCCTTTGCCCAGAATCGAAAGAGAAAAGATTACCTAGTCTCCCTGCAAACGGATTACGGCACCATGCGGCTCGTTCTGTACGACCAGACGCCAAAGCACAAAGACAATTTTATTAAACTGGTCAATCAGCACTTTTACGACAGTCTGCTGTTCCACCGCATTATCCAGAACTTCATGATTCAGGGGGGCGATCCGAACTCGCGAAAAGCCAAACCCGGTGAACCCCTCGGCAACGGCGACGTAGGCTACACGATTCCGGCCGAGTTTGTCCCGTCATTATTTCATAAGAAAGGCGCTCTGGCGGCTGCCCGCGACAACAATCCCGAAAAAGCATCGAGCGGCTGCCAGTTCTACGTCGTGCAGGGCCGCGTCTGGGACGATGAAAGTTTAAACAGACAGCTTGAGCGTATTCAGACAATGAAAGGCCGCCAGCCAACCGACGCCCAGAAACAGGTGTATAAAACACTCGGCGGTACGCCCCACCTCGACGGCAACTATACCGTCTTCGGCGAGGTCATCGACGGCTTAGCCGTTGTAGATAGTATCGCCAGACAACCCCGCAATAACCTCGACCGCCCGAATCGCGATATCCGCATGACCATGACCGGCGAATGGGTCAGGAAGAAGAAAATTACGAAGCAGTACGGGTTCAAGTATTAACGCCAGGCTGCTGTTTCTAACTCAGCCAATTCACTCACGCAGCCGGATACCGTGGAATACGGTTCCAGACTTTATGAAAAAAATCCTCCTTACCGGCGCCAACGGGCTGCTGGGTCAGAAGTTAGTCGGGCTGTTAACGCAGCAGTCGAATGTTGAGCTGGTTGCTACCGCGCGTGGTCAGAACCGCCTGCCCTTCTCGGAGGGGTATCAATATCGCGCGATGGACATTACGAACCGCCAGCAGGTTCTGGACGTAATTGGCGAAGAACGCCCGGACGTAGTTATCCACACAGCCGCCATGACCGATGTGGATAAGTGTGAACAACAAAAGGATGACTGCTGGGCGCAGAACGTACAGGCGGTTGAGTACCTCATCGAGGCCTGCCGCACAACCAATGCGTTTCTGCTGCACGTCTCCACCGATTTTATCTTCGACGGCACGGCCGGCCCCTACGACGAGGCCGCCGAAGCGAATCCAATCAGTTTTTATGGCTGGAGCAAACAGGCCGCCGAAACCGCCGTTCGGCACTCGAATCTCCGGTGGGCCATTGCCCGGACGGTGCTGGTTTACGGCATTGCCCACGACATGAGCCGGAGCAACATCATTCTGTGGGTGAAGAAATCGCTGGAGGACGGGAAAAATATCAAGGTCGTGACCGACCAGTGGCGCAGCCCAACGCTGGCCGAAGACTTAGCAATGGGTTGCTACCTGATTGCCGACAAAGAAGCCGAGGGCATCTTCAATATTTCGGGTAAGGAGGTCCTGACACCCTACGACATGGCGATCAGAACGGCCGATTATTTTGGCCTGGATAAATCGCTCATCGCACAAGCCGACGCGTCGACCTTTACGCAGGTTGCCCGCCGACCACCGCGCACCGGGTTTATTCTGGACAAAGCCCGCGCAGTTTTAGGCTACGAGCCACACTCGTTCGAAGAAGGAATTGCCGTACTGGCTAACCAGTTGAAAGGTTAAAAGCAATACTTAATGCTACGCTGAGGCCAATCATACAATGAACGTCTGAACCATGACGCTGCATCTGAAAGTAAAGCCCGGCAGTCGGGTGGACCAGTTGTTTTACGATGCAGCCGGGCAACTGAACGTTAAAATCAAGGCCCCAGCGCAGGATGGTCGGGCGAATGTCTACTTGGTCGGGTTTCTGGCTCTGCAGTTCGGTATCCCCAAATCCAATGTAACGATTGTAGCGGGCTTCACCAATCCGCACAAGCGAATAGAGGTAGATGCCGATATGGCTACGATCAACGCCGTCCTAGGGAAGCTACAATAAAAAAGTCCCGGCCCACGATGTGAGCCGGGACTTTTTGTTTACATCCATTTATACCGCATCCACCGGTTCAACTGGTCGGGCTGCGGCTTCCCGGCGGGGAATGTAATGCCGGAAGAAGCTGCTGATTTTCATCTGCAAAACCCCAAATACGGCTTCCTTGAATATCTTGGACGACATCTTCGAGGTACCTTTCGTGCGGTCGGTAAAGATGATGGGCACTTCCGCAATGCGAAAACCGTATTTCCAGCACGTAAACTTCATTTCAATCTGGAACGCATAACCCACAAATTTTATGGGATTATGTAAAATCACCTCCAGCACTTCGCGTCGGTAGCAGACAAAACCCGCCGTTGGGTCCATGATCGACATACCCGTGATGAACCGGACGTAAACCCCGGCAAAATAAGACATCAGCACCCGGCCCATCGGCCAGTTGACGACGTTAACCCCCCGAATGTAACGAGATCCCACGGCAACGTCGGCGCGGTCCGGTCCGGAATCAGCACAGGCGTGATAAAGCCGGATTAAATCGTCGGGATTGTGTGAGAAGTCGGCGTCCATCTCGAATAGATACTGATACCCCCGCGAGAGCGCCCACTTAAACCCATCGATATAGGCCGTACCCAGCCCCAGCTTACCGCGCCGTTCGAGCAGGTGCAGTCGCTGGCCGGTTGACCGATACGCCGAATCACTCCCCGAAAACTCGTCCTGTAAGTCGCGGACGCGCTGGGCTGTGCCATCGGGCGAGCCATCGTCAACAATGAGAATATCAAACGGTTCGGTTAGGCTGAATACCTTCCGAATAATGGCTTCAATATTCTCAATTTCGTTGTATGTAGGAATAACAACCAGGCGTTCTTTCACGGCTTATGGGGGCGGGTTAGCGAGTGGGTTTTACTATAAAGAAAACAGCAAAATCCACTTTTTTTGTCTAAATCTACTATTAAAAATTGTTAATCAAGGATTTACGATCCAGCTGATCAGCTAGTTGGCGGGCTTTACTGATGCAGTCGGACAGTGAAACGCCTTTATACCAATTCGCGCAGACCAGCAATTCATCAGCGTCTAAAGCCTCGACCTGCTGCCGCACGGTGGCAATGTGCGCATCGTATTGCGGGATAGCCCGTTCCCAGCGGTAGATTGCCCGGAACACGGGCTGATTAGCCGTAATCCCAAAGCCTTCGGTTAGCTCCTGATGCACATTCTGGAAAATTACGGCATCCGATTGACGGGCGTTTTCGACGTTTTGCTGTCCCCCCACAAAGGTCGTGAACAAAACCTCATCGTCGGGGCAGCGCCCGTCAAACACGGAACTGCTCCAGATGTGTCCGGCGGCAAACCGGTTCTCTAATTTAGGATTCAATCCACCAAAGCCGTTTAGTGGATGACGAACATCGGCCCGTTTGTAAGCTGAGTGTACAGCCGTCATGGGTGGATACGTAACCCGACGCAGGGCATCGGCCAGATCAGCAAAGTGAGGAGCAACAAGCCGCGCGGCTACGTTGGTGCCAACGGCCAGCACCAGCCGGTCAACCGTCTGCGTTCCCGTCGCACTTTCGACCTGCCAGCCGCCATCGGAACGACGCTCAATACGTTCGACTGGATCGTTCAGGGAAAGATTCGTCAGTCGGGCGGCCAGCGCCTTCGGCAGCATCTGCATGCCCTCCCGAAAGCTGAACGACTGCCGCCGGCCGGTAGCCGATTGATTTTTAATCAGTCCCCGCAGCACTGAGCCGTGTTCCCGCTCGTATTGCAACAGAATCGGAAACGTTTCGGATACCAGCAGTTGCTCGGGATCGCCAGCATAAATACCCGCCACAAATGGGCCCAGGGCATACTCTACGATCTCATCCGAAAACCGACGTCGAAAAAACTGAGCCAGGGTTTCGCCCTCGGGCGAGGTGGTCCGGTTGTTACGTTCCCGAAAAACGGCCAGCTTGGTCTTCCAGCTAAAGAACGAGCCAAACAGCAGCGAAGGCGGCCCCGACGGAAGCGGCCGATATTGCCCATCCCGAAAAATATACCGGGCTTTGCTGACGGGCCGGGCAAACGTCAGCTCAGGCGTCAACCCCAGTTCATCGAGCCAGCGTAACAGGTCAGCATCGCCCAGGAGCGAGTTTGGGCCTAACTCCCGCAAGTAGGTTGCCCCACTCGAGCCAGCTTGCTGGCGCGAGCGAATATAGCCACCGGGCTGATCAGTAGCCTCCCAGAGCTGGTAAGCAATATTACGTTGCTGGAGCTCATAGGCCAGCGTCAGACCGGAGATACCCGCGCCAATAATTCCAACTTTCATGAGCGAACCGGCTTTTTGGCCTCCATTTTCTTTTTCAACTTCTCGATAACCTGCTTATAGATAGCTTCCATCTGCTTCGGGTGCGATGAATAGTAGGTATAGCTTTTCGAATAAGCAGCCGTATCTACCTGCATTTTTCTGAACAGCTGCGCTTCTAGATGTTTGTATGCAGCGCTGGACGAATCGATACTCGACAGGCTGAGTCGGCTCACGCGCGCTTCGGTCATGTGCACCTCCGTCAGAATATCAACCATACGACTTTCGGGAATCAGGTTATCGGGGCGGGTGTCCTCAGCAGCCTGACAAGCTGCGGCTACCCACAGTACTGACAGCCATAAACATGACCAGATGGTTCGTTTCATTCGATACCGACGCATGGATCAATGCGTTAATTTTGTAAGTTGATCCCCAGGGGCAAAGTTCGGGATTGCCTGTTAAAATAGTATAACGCCTGCTCCGCATGGATGAGTTCTTAGCCCGGCTTCGTAATTTCGACATTCAGATCCGCAAAGCCGTCAACTCGCAGATGCGCGGGTCGTTCCGCTCCGTATTCAAAGGTACAGGTTTGGAGTTCAGCGACTTGCGCACTTACCAGTATGGCGACGATGTTAGGGCGATTGACTGGAACGTTTCGTCAAAAGGCCACGGTACGTTCGTGAAAGTCTTTCGGGAAGAAAAGGACCAGACCGTTTTTTTCGTCGTCGACGTCAGCGCTTCCCAGCAGGTAGGGCCGCAGCACCGCGCCAAACTCGACGCGACCAAGGAAGTGTGCGGAGTGCTGGCGATGTCGGCCATTCGTGAGGCCAGCCACGTGGGACTGTACTGCTTTTCCGATCAGAAAGAACGGTACATCAAGCCCTCGAACAGCATGAAAACGGGTTATCAACTGATTATGAGCCTGTTTAAGCTGCAACCCGAATCGACGCGCACAAACCTGGCTGATGCCCTACTGTTTACGTTAAACTGCCTCAAACGCCGGAGTGTGGTCATTCTGCTCTCTGATTTTATCGACCAGGGTTACGACCATAACCTGAAGGCGTTAGCGAAAAAACATGATCTTGTCGTTATTCACCTGTACGATCAACGCGAGATCAATCTGCCCCGGCTCGGTATTATCCCGGTTCACGACACCGAAAGCGGGCAGACGGTCTGGCTCAATACCTCATCAGTCTCGTTTCGGAAACACCTGCGCGATACATTCCAGCAGAACCAGGCGCGGCTGGAACGGCTCTGCAAACAGTTTAATGCCAACTACCTTGCGCTCGATTCGCAGGAAGATTTTGTTCCGAAACTGATTGAGCTGTTTCGGGTGAGAAAGTATTAATAGACCCAACCGCCAGCTATCCGTGACTTGTTTTGTTCGACCTTTACTGGCTTTTTTGCTGCTTGCGCTGTCGCTACGGGCACAGGTGCCGGAACAGCAGCAGCCGACCGGCCGGTTTCTGAGCGATAGTTTTGAGATTGGCCGACCGTTTCAGTACGCGCTGACGTTCCGGCACGCTCCCACGGCCGAAGTTCTTTTCCCCGATACAGCCCGGCACTTTCTTCCCTTTCGGGTCAGGCAGATAACCATTACGCCAACGGAAACGACAGGTCAGGGTCTAAGCGCCATCAGCCGCGACAGCGCCGTGTACACGCTTATTTCGTTCGAAACCGATCCGGCCCAGTTGTTACGGGTTCCCATTCGTCTGATTAACGCCCGTGACTGTACGATTCTGATGACCGGCATCGATACGGTTTTTCTACGTTCGCGCCTGACGAGTCCGGCGTCAGGAAGTGGTCTACCGACGGGCCTTACGTTGGCGTCAGCGACCCGGCTGGCTCCCCTGCAGCAGCAGTTCAACTATCCTGCACTAGGCCTTGTGCTGCTGGTTTTGAGCCTGACAGCTTTGCTGTTATACGGCCTGTTTGGCCGCTCGATCCGGCGACAATGGCGGTTGTACGGACTCCGTCAGCAGCATCTACGGTTCATGCGCGACTACAACCGGCTGAGCCGGGGTATTAATGCCGACACGGCTGCCGATACCGCCAACCAGGCCGTTATTACCTGGAAGGCTTATCTGGAACAATTGGAAAATCAGCCTTATGCGTCATTAACAACGCTCGAAATTGCCGAACGCACGGGGGATGAACGCGTAACCGATGCGCTGCGCGAAGCCGACCGAATGATTTACGGTGGTTCATTTTCGGCCCAGTTGCCCGAATCCCTGCGCGTGCTGCGCGAAGTCGCTGATCAAACGTATCGCCGACGTCGGCAACGAATAGCTAATCGGGCTACTCACCCCGTTGCTTCGCCCGACGCAGCTGAACCCTCCACTTTAGCCTGATATGGACGCCTGGTATTCGCTTCGTTGGTTCGACCCGGCCTTCTGGCAGCAGTTTCGCTTTGCCTATCCGCTGGCGCTGTACCTGATTCCGGCCATTCTACTGCTGTTTGCTCTACGCTATTACCTGCATCGCGGGGCGCAGCAACGGCTAAACATGGCCTTAGGGCCAATTGTCGGTAACGTTGATTCGTCGAGCTGGTTCAGCCTGAATCGTACCCGAAGTGCGCGGGCGGCCGTTAGTTACCTGCGCTATCTTTTGCCGGGCAGTATGTTCATGGCCGTTAGCCTGCTGCTGGTTACCCTGGCGCGACCACAGATTGTACGGGAACGGCGCGAGGAGCTCTCGCAGGGAATTGATATTATGCTGGCGGTGGATGTGTCGTCGTCCATGACTGAAACCGATCTGCCGCCCACGCGTCTGGCCGCGGCTCGACGTGTAGCGCAGGCGTTTGTCAACGGCCGTAAAAACGACCGGATTGGCCTGGTTATTTTCGCGGGCGAAGCGTTTTCGCTTTGTCCGCTCACGACTGATTATACCTTGTTGAAACAATACCTGAGCGAGTTGAACGACCGCATGATTCCGGCATCCGGCACGGCCATCGGCGACGCCCTGGCTCGTTGCATTAATCGGATGCGCGAACCGGCCAGTGCCGCTCAGGATTCCACCCGACCGGCTGCAGCTCGCAGTAAAGTCATTATTCTGCTGAGCGATGGCGATAACACGGCTGGCAACCTCGACCCCACCACGGCCGCCCGATTAGCCAAAGCGTTTGGCATCCGAATTTATACGATCGCCGTCGGTCGCGCCAGCCGGTCGCAGGAAACAGCGTCGACTGTAGATGAAGGGATTCTGAAAACCATTGCCGGGATTGGCGAAGGCAGCTTCTTCCGCGCGACCGACGCCAGTCGGCTACGGGCCATATTCGCCCAGATTAACCGATTGGAAAAATCGCCTGTCCGCGTGCAGGTTTATGAAGATGTGCAGGACTATTACCGCATCTATTTATACTGGGCTATCGTATTCCTGCTCGTTACGCTGCTACTCAAAACTACTATTGTCGGGAACGTACTCGAAGATTAACCGACACCCAAAACCGGGCGCTCAATACCTGATGTTAAAATCATTTTATAACGCCAACGTGCTCGAAGCGGGCCTGGATGAAGTCGGCCGGGGGTGTCTGGCGGGGCCGGTGGTCGCAGCTGCCGTTATTTTACCGGGTGACTACACCCACCCGATTCTGAACGATTCAAAGCAACTCAGCCGCGCCCAGCGTGAAACCTTACGTATTGCTATTGAACGCGATGCGCTGGCCTGGGCGGTGGCCGAAGTATCGCATGAGGATATTGACCGGATCAATATTCTTAAGGCAAGTTTTCTGGCCATGCACCGGGCCGTGGACGCCCTTACGATTCGGCCTGAACACCTGCTCGTGGATGGAAACCGCTTCGTGCCTTACCCCATGATTCCGCATACCTGCATTATAAAAGGTGATGCGCATTATCTGTCCATTGCCGCAGCGTCGGTACTGGCTAAAACCTACCGCGATGACCTGATGGAACGCCTGAGCGCTGAGTTTCCAGCTTATGGGTGGGCGCAGAATGTTGGCTATCCTACGCCCGCTCACCGCGAAGCCATCCGACAACTTGGCCCAACCAAATACCACCGGATGAGCTTTCGATTAACCTGACCGTTGGCTCAGTTGACCAATTCGGGCTGCCTGGCCTGTTCACGTAATTTCTGCGTCGGACGGAAACGTTCGCCGTATTGATCGGCCAGCCGGTCGCAGGTTTTTACGAACGTTTCAATGCCTACAAAATCGACAAACGACAGAGCTCCTCCCGTGTAGGCCGGGAAGCCCCAGCCCAGAATTGAACCGAGGTCGGCATCCAATTTTGTCCGGACTACGCCTTCCTCAAAGCAGCGTACGGCTTCAAGGGCCTGCCGGTATAGCAGTCTCGTTTTTACCTCATCAGGCGTCGACTGCGTTGCCGAAACAGGATACAGTTCTGCCAGTCCCGGCCAAAGCGTTTTCGATTCGCCCTCGGGATAGTCGTAAAAACCAGCTTTTGTTTTTTTACCCAGGCGTCTGAGTTCCACAAACTTCCGGGCCACCTGATAGCTGGTATCGTCCTCGTGTAAAGCGCCATCCTGAATTCCCTGACTCGATATTTTATAAACCAGATCAAGCGCAACTTCGTCGGTTACGGCCAGCGGACCGACTGGCATACCGGCGTCTTTCCCGGCGTTTTCGATCAGTACGGGCTTTACGCCATCTTTGAGCAGTTCCATGCCCTCGGCGGTGTACGTACCGAAGCAGCGCGACGTGTAAAAGCCCCGGCTATCGTTCACGACTATCGGCGTTTTTCGAATTTTGCGAACGTAATCCATCGCTACGGCCAGGGCATAGTCGGACGTTTGCTTACCCAGAATGATCTCCACGAGCATCATCTTATTCACCGGCGAGAAGAAGTGGATACCGATGAAGTTTTCGGGCCGAGCCGAAGCTTCCGCCAGACCACTGATGGGCAGCGTAGACGTATTGGAGCCAAATACGCCACCTGCTGCAAGCATCGGCTCGGCCTCTACGGTCACCTGCGCTTTCAGCTCACGGTTTTCAAACACGGCTTCAATAATCAGCTCGCAGCCCTGCAGGTCGGTTACCTCGACGGTGGGTCTGATCCGGTTTAGAATGGCATCTACGCTGAGCGGGTCTACTTTACCGCGTTCGACGCCTTTTTTGAGCAAGCTCCGCGAATAGTCCTTTCCCTTTTCAGCGGCTTCAATCAATACGTCTTTCAGGACAACCTCCAGACCCGCCAGCGCCGATACGTATGCAATACCCGCGCCCATCATGCCTGCGCCCAGAATGCCCAGTTTTTTGACCTCGGTTTTCGGCACATCCTTCGGTCGGCTTATGCCTTTGTTGGCCTGGTTGAGTCCCAGAAACATCGTTGTAATCAGATTCCGGGCCACTTTTGAAGTAGCGACTTTCACAAAATGCCGCGCTTCAATGACCAACGCCCGGTCAATGTTGACCTGTAGCCCTTCATACACGCAGGCCATGATTTCGAGCGGAGCCGGATAGTTCCCCCGGGTTTTGTCCATCAACATGGCCGTGCCAGCCGCGAAAGTCTGCGCCCCGATGGGTGTTTGTACATTCCCGCCCGGCACCTTGAAGTTATCCTTCCCGACGATTTTACCGGTTTTACGGTCTATTTCGTCCCAGGGTTGCAGAGGTTTTGGGTTGGCGGCAATATAGACACGGGCTTTATCCATCAGTTCGGCGGGGCTACCGGCGATATCGTCGATCATGCCCAGACGCAGAGCCGCCTGAACGTCGACTTTTTTACCTTCTACCAGTAGGGGCAAGGCCGCCTGCATGCCAATCATGCGGGGCAATCGCTGCGTTCCGCCCGCGCCCGGCAATAAACCAAGCGTTACTTCAACCAGCCCAATCTGCGTTTTCGGACGATCCGGGGTTTGTTCATCCAGCGCAATCCGGTGGTGGCAGGCCAGACAGATTTCATACCCACCGCCCAGCGCCGTGCCGTTTATGGCGGCTACGGCTGGTTTACCCGACGTTTCAATACTACGGAAAACGCGGTTCAGCCCGGCCGATACCTTCAGCATTTCGGCGGGTTCCTTATCATTATTCCGCAGGATCATCTTCAGGTCGGCGCCCACCACAAACTCCGGTTTTTCGGACGTAATGATGATACCCAGTACAGCCTCGTCGGCATAAGCCCGGTTGAGCGCTTCCTCAAACTGCGGGATTGATTCGTCGTTAAGCACGTTCATCGGAGACGAGGTCATCGCCCACGTAATGACGGCTATGTTCTGGTCAACTACGTAATTTATCATGGTCAGTAGCCAGTTACTTGCTTTTCACTTATGCATTGCCAACCAATTGACATTGTGTCGTTTGCATATAGAGAACCAACAGCGATGCATGTGTTTAATTAACTCGCTCGAAAATCGTTGCGATACCCATTCCGCCCCCAATGCAAAGCGTCGATAAACCGAACTGCTTGTCTGAACGTTCCAGCTCATCGATCAGCGTAGCCGAGATAATAGCCCCAGTAGCACCCAGCGGATGGCCGAGCGCAATGGCCCCGCCATTGACGTTTAGTTTTCCGTGATCGACGCCAAACTCGTCCATAAACAGCATCGGTACGGCCGCAAAGGCTTCGTTTACTTCGAACAGGTCAATATCGCTGATGCTCATGCCCGCCCGTTTCAGCACTTTACGTGTAGCGGGAATCGGCCCCGTCAGCATGATCGTTGGCTCCGAGCCGACAATGGCAAACGCTTTAATCCGGGCGCGGGGTTTCAAACCCGTTTTCAGCCCAAACTCCTCACTACCAATCAATACACCGGCGGCCCCGTCGACAATCTGCGAGGAGTTACCCGCGTGGTGTACGTGATTGATTTTATTGAATTGGGCGTATTTGAGCAAAGCCAGGGCGTCCAGTCCCATTTGCCCCATCATCTCAAAGGCGGGTTTGAGCTTGCTCAGACTTTCGGCGGTGGTGCCGGGCCGAACGCCCTCGTCGCGGTCGAGAACGGTAATGCCAATTTCGTCTTTGAGCGGAACCAGCGTTTTGTGAAAGCGATTATCCGCCTGAGCGGCAACGGCCCGGCGGTAGGACTCAGCCGCGAACGTATCGACGTCGCTGCGCGAGTACCCATATTTGGTCGCAATCAGATCAGCCGAGATGCCCTGCGGCACGATATTGTGGCGAGCCACGATCTGCGGGTTCATGAAAATGGCTCCGCCGTCGGCTCCCATCGGGACGCGCGACATCGACTCGACACCACCGGCCACAATGGCATCCACCTGCCCGGACATAACGTAAGCTCCCGCCATGTTGATAGCCTCCAAACCCGACGAACAGAATCGGTTGAGCTGCACACCCGCCACCGATTCGTCGTATCCGGCTTCGAGCGCGGCCGTTCGGGCAATATCGGCTCCCTGCTCACCAATGGGCGTAACGCAACCCATAATCACGTCGTCAACCAGCGACGTATCCAGTTGATTCCGATCGCGCAGTTCGCGCAGAACGCTGGTCAGCAACGTAATCGGTTGAATGTCGTGGAGGGCGCCATCGCTCTTACCCCGACCGCGAGGGGTTCGAACGGCGTCGTAAATGAAAGCCTCTGCCATAGTTTTGCTAAAAAATTAGTATGCAAGCATACGGTTTTCTTTCAACAAAAGTACAGCCAAATGCAAAACTAGGCAACGGCTTTATTGCTGCTGGTAAATTCTTTGCTTGAAAACAGAAAGCGTCCCGCTGAACGAGCGGTGTAATTCGTTCAGCGGGACGCTTGAATCAATACGTATCTACCTTATTTATCGAGTACCACCGTCTCGCCGACCAGATACGCACCGGCTTCCGTGGCAAGATTATATACGGTCGAAACTGTTTTGGTCTGCTTTTCAACCCGAACTACGCGGTAAGCAACTGGTTTTCCAGCTTCATTCCGGTAGAGCACTTCACCGGCCGTAACGTCGCCCAGGGCTTTACGGCCCGTTGCGGTCAGAACCGGGTGATTGGCCGTCGCTTCGAGCAGGACAGCCGGAGACATGCCGACTTCGGTCTGAGCCACTATTTCGCTAACCGGGGCCAGCCAGACACCCGTCAGATTGAACGTACCCTGATGCGTATCAATGCGCGTTACGTGCGTTGGAGCCGTAATTTTTGTGGCAACATTATAGCCCATCACGACATCATTAACGGCTATATCGCTGATTTTTTTGGCAGAGCCATCAGCCAGCGTTACGGGTGCGTCGGCTGCGAAGCAGAAGTTATATTCCTCTTTCTTTTTCGCGCCACCGTCGTCTGTTTTAGCGCTGCCACCCGCCAGGAGTCCGGCCATCTCGCGTGACAGGACGAAGGTGAGCGTCGACATCAGGCCAGGCTCTTTCTCGCCAACGTACTTCAGGTCGTCGATGTAGGCATCCCAGGCACCCCGTTCGGCGCTTGCACCGGGAATGACAAACGGTTTTACCTCGCCGGTTTTTCCATTCTGGTAGATGGCCAGCAGACCGAGATCTTTGGTATCGGCAGCGGTGAAAATCTTGTAGAGATAAATCTTACGCGTGATACCATCGCTGTAGGTAAATACGTAAGCCGGCCGCTCTTCATACCGATCCAGGATAAACCCGCCCGATTTGAAGTACGTGTCCTTATCCAGGTTAGCAATTTTAATGGCTTTGACGGCCTTGAGCTGATCGAGCGTCATACCCGCCGACGCGGTTTGTGCCCAGACACGTTGGCTTAGAAGTTGGGTTGTGATCGCGCAGGCAAAGAAAAAGAAGAGAGAAAGCAGATTGTGTTTCATAATCGATAGGGCTCACCGGTTTCTGAACCGGCATAATTAATGATTAGTTAGGCCGAAATAGAGATGGGTATTTACTTTTTTGTGTACTCGCCCACTCGCGCATGGATTGCTTCCACAGCCCGCCGGGCGGATGTCAGAGCGCCCGCCATCCAGGCGGTCAGATAAGTGGTGTGCTCACCGGCAAAGTAGATATTGTCGTCGGGCTCCAGCAGGGCGGGATAATATTTCCGACGCGTCGCATCGTCGTAGGTAGCCCAGCCGCCCCCGCTATAAGGCACCCGGTGCCAGGCCAGCGAGAATGAGTTCTCAAACTCGGATGGATATTGCGGGTGAATTTTACTGCCTTGGGTTAGAGCTAGTTTCTCGCGCTCAGCCACCGGCATAGCCCCTATCGCTTCGGCGCGGCTATAGAAATTGTAATAGCCAATCAGAACACCTTTCTTACCCTGAAAGCCGAACGACGGATACCAGATCTGATTGATGTCCATGTTGGTGCGCGAGATGCCCCCGTAAATCCAGTCGTCCTCTTCCCAGAAGCGCCTTTTGAATTGCAGACCGATTTTGCCGGTTTTGATGTAGGGCACAAAATCAGCCGCCCGCTTCACCGTACCCGACAGATCAGATTCCAGGTTTTTCAGCATGGGCAGCGGCAGCGTGCAGACGCAGAATTCGGCGGTTAACTCCTGCGGTTTGCCTCCTTTCTGATAGACGACCCGAACGCCATTTTCGGTTTTACGAAGTTCCGTTACAGGGGCGTTGAACAGAATTTTACCCGTTAGTTTTTTTTCAAACGCCCTCGGAATGGCGTCCATGCCGCCGACAGGCTGCATGAGCGTTGTCTGCTGCTCATAGATGTAATCGCCGACGTTATAAAATACCGGCTGCATAAACCCTGAACGTAGCAGATCGGTCAGGCCATACGGATCGGTTACTTCGCCCGGAGCAGTTCCGGCGCCGGGTTCGTTTTTTGCTTTGTAGCCGCGCCGGTTAGTGCCCTTGTACAGATGATTGGTATTCAGGTCGCCTTCGTTCTTCAGAAAATCGACCAGCTTTTCAATGTCTTCTTTTGTTAGCTGCTGGTCTAAAGCCGACTGATCGAGAGCCTTGGCGAGCAGTTCGGACGTATAGCCGCGCATATCGTTATGATATTCTTTAATGCGCAGCCGCCGGTTGGCAAAATCGCCCGTACCGCCGTCGTTATATAAATAAGCGGCTTCGTTGTTGCCGTTGAAAATCTCCAGCGGTACGTTGAGTTCCCGGCAATACTGAAGGGTTAACTGGTGGTGATGCGGAATACGAGCGGCTCCCCCGTTGAAGTATAAGCCGTCTTCAAATCGGCAGGTCTGATCAGTTCCACCGTTCATCTCAGTTTCTTTCGTACCGCCCCGGATTGTCCAGACGCGGCCACCCGACCGCGACCGCGCTTCCAGCACCGTACAGTCGTAGCCTAGCTTTCCAAGTTCATAAGCCGTAGCCATCCCGGCCAGACCAGCGCCTAAGATCACTACTTTCCGGCCTTTTCCTTCGCTGGTACGACCATTAGCCGGTAAATTCATAGCCGAGGCCGGAGCCGACGGCAGCATTCCCCACGCCAATAAGCTGGCGTAACTGGCACTTGTTGAATTAATGAAATCCCGTCTCGTCATAATGTGCATGTACGGTCCAGCCTGCTGTGTCGTCTGGTTAACCTACCACTTTTTTAAACCCATCCATAAACATGGCCATCTCGTCCATTGTCCCGACGCTGACGCGGCAGTAAGGCTGCCCGCTGAAGTCCCGCGTCTGAATACCAATACCATTGGCGAACATCTGGTTTTCAAATGCCTTGGTCTTCATCCGAATGGGAAACAGAATAAAGTTGGCGGCTGATGGAATCACGTCATAGCCCATATCGGTCAGGGCTTTAGTGGTGAAGGCCCGGGCTTTGGCGTTCTCGGCCCGGCAGTGATTCTGCCAGTCTTTATCCTGGTAACTGGCGATACCGGCCATCAGGGTTGTGATACTAACGGCAAATTCACCATTGGTATAGGGCTTCATCGCCATCAGCAGTTCAGGCTTAGCAATAGCATAACCCAGGCGCAGCCCTGCGAAGCCATGAATCTTGGAGAACGTCCGGGCCAGGATCACATTCTGTCCTTCGGCCACCAGCTTACCCAGCTTAGGCCGGTCGGCGGGTTCATAGAAATCGATATAGGCTTCGTCAAGGAACACAGGCACTTTAGGCGCTACCTCCCGGCAGAACGCTTCCAAATCAGCCGCCGGGACAACAGTGCCGGTTGGGTTATTCGGGTTCACGATGTAAACCAGCTTCACGTCGGGGGTAATTCTGGCCTTAATGGCTGCGAGGTCGTACGTATACTCTTTCGTCATGGGTACGGCCACAATTTTGGCACCCTGCTTCTGCGCCCGTTCAAGCAGGTCGTCGTAGGTCATGGCGCTGGTCAGAATTGTACCGCCACCTTTGGCAAAATGGGTAGCAGCCGCCATCAGAATATCCGATGAACCTGGCGACATCATGATGTTTTTGGGCGAAACACCTTCATCGGCCGCAATAAGCTGTTTCAGTTGCGCAAACTCCATCCAGGCATATCGGTTACCAATGTCGGCGGCTTTTACGAGCGCTTCCTTTGCACTCGGAGCAATGCCGAGTGGGTTCTCATTCGCCAATAACCGCGCCCGAAGTTTGGGCAGCGTATCGGGGGGGGTAGCCGTGTTTGTGCCGCGCACGGCAGCAAACTCATCGACAAATACCGACTGACCATAGGTCGCTGGGGCCGCCTTAGCGAACCGCAGCCCCGTACTTAGCCCAGCCGTCAGCAGACCACTGGCGCGGAGCCAATCCCGGCGGGTTAGTTGTGATGCCATTTCGTTTTGGATTTATTTAGGAATTAATAAAAGTAAATAATAAACACATCTATTGGCTCTTAGCGCGATGTGAAAGTACGAATTAATGCCAATAAAAAATTGCCGTTAATCCATAATCCCATATAAATAATTCTGCAAATCAACTTTTTTGCAAAATAATTATATTGAGTTACGTTGATTATAGACGGTAGATTTCATAGTCCACCACTGCCTGGTGGAGATTCGGTGATTTAGTGAACGGTCAAAAGACCAGGGTTTCGTTCAGATTACGCTGCTGGTGTGATGCCCCAACGCGGGTTAGAGTGAGATAAAACCAGAGATAGCCAGAACCATCGTCAGAACTGACTACCTGGCTATGGGTAAAAAGAAAAAGGGGGAAATCTATCCCCCCTCTCGCTTACTCAATGGCACTATGTTGACAGCTGCTCTAGTTAATGGTGAAGACGGCTGTTTTAACTTTTTCAGGTTGTCTTTGGCTTGAGATATTTATCAAACCATTGCAGATAGCGATCGGCGCGGTCTTTCTGGTAACTGGGTACCGTAATACCGTGAAACTGCCCCGGATAAATAATCAACTGGGTTGGAATACCCAGCGAACGTAAGGCCTGAAACATCTGCTCGCTACCCGCCGACGGTACGTTGAAATCTTTTTCGCCCGCCATAAAGATCGTGGGCGTTTTGATGCGATCAGCTTTCAGGAACGGATAAGACAGTTTCAGCCACTTATCGGTGTTTTTCCAGGGAGCGCCCAGTTCGTTTTCGTACTGGTTTGTGTACTGATCAATACCGTACATGGATAGTTGCAGCGAGCTGCCGGCTCCGCTGGCCGCGGCCTTAAATCGCGTATCGGTGGCGATGGTGTAGTTGGTCAGGATACCGCCATAACTCCAGCCTCCAATGCCCAGCCGCTCCGGATCAGCAATACCTTTCTCGACTACGTAATCGGTTGCGCCCAGAATGTCCAGCACTTCTTTGTTACCCCAGTCCGCGTAAATAGCTTTGGTATGCTCGATTCCCCGACCGTTACTGCCGCGGTAGTTGACCGCAACGACGGCATAGCCGCCAGCCGCCAGAAGCTGCCGGGTCAGATCAAACGAAAATTCATCCTGTGAAACGGGTCCGCCATGAATATAGAGAATAGTCGGCAGTTTTTTGTTGGCCGGTGCATTGGCGGGCCGATACAGGATATTCGACACCTGCGCCCCGTCTTTGCTGCGTGAAGTGAAGCCCTCAACCTGGGCCAGTTCGAGCGGAGCCAGAAACGCATCGTGTACGTGCGTTAGCCGGCGGGTTATTCCGTTTTCGACCGCGTACAGTTCCGGGGGCGTCTGCGGATCGCTCATCAGGGTAGCCCAGTTATTGGCCGAAACAGCCTCCAGATCGCTGAACGCCCGATTGCCGCTCGTCAGCTTCGTTAGTTTGCCGGTGGCAACCGTGTATTGACCTACGTAGGCCTGCCGGTCGTCCTGGATCAGAACGCCAATGGCCTGTCCATCCTTTGTCCAGTGGGGATTGCGAACGGGCCGGTCCAGCGTTTTGGAGAGCAAGGCTGGTTCGCCCCCTTCGCGGCTGATAACTGCCAGCACGGGCTGGTCATACATCAGGAAATTGCCTGATGCCGTCGAGCGCAGATACGCGATCGTCTTGCCGTCGGGACTCCAGGCGGGACTATTGTCCGAGCCCGTCCAGGTGGTTAACTGCTTGAAGGCTGCCCCTTTCCGGGCGTCGATCACGTAAATATCGGTATTCTGATTCCGGTCGGGCTCCTGCGTCCGGTTGCTGACAAAGGCAATCTGCGACCCATCCGGCGACCAGACCGGTGAGGTTTCGTCGTAGATACCAGTGGTTAGCGTGTCGAGCTTTTTAGTCGTTACGTCAAAGACGTACAGATGCACCGGGCTGTTTTCCAGATAGCCCCGAACGTCGGCTTTGAAATGGTAACGATCCAGCACGTACGGCTTGCGCACCTTTGTCTTGGCCGAGTCGGCGTAATCAACGTCCCGCAGAACCATGGCGATTTTTTTACCATCCGGCGACCAGACGTAATCTTCCAGATCGTTTTTCAGATCAGTCAGTTTGCGGGCTTCACCGCCCCGGCGGTCCATCAGCCAGATCTGGCCTTTTGTGGCGCCCTGCCGGGCCGAGACGAACGACAGGTATTTACCATCCGGACTGAAGCGGGGTTTGGATTCTCCCTCGGGCGTGTTAGTTAACTGCACAGATTCCTGGCCGTTCCAGCTCACCATCCAGATGTCCGTATTTCGTTTGTCCTTTGTCGAGTCGACGGTCGACAAGCCATAAGCAACCCATTTCCCGTCGGGCGAAACCTGCAGGTCGCTGATGGTCTGCAGGCGATAAATATCCCTGGGCGTCAGGGGGCGTTTCTTGACTGACGTTTGCGCCAGACTGCTGAAACCGCCAAGCGTGAGCAGAGCCAGCAGAAGAAAACGGCTGTTCATCATTGGTGATTGAGTTGGTGTTGACAAAGTGATTAGCGCAGATTGGGCATGGGCAGCACCGGCAGACTTTCGTTACCGTCTTCGCTGACCGACTGCACGGCGAAATAATAATTGTCTTTCGAGTACGGCAGCGTCATGCCCAGCTTGGTCGTAAAGATTTTTTTCTGCCAGAAAGGCCAATGGGTTTCGCGCATCAGCACGTAATAGCCTTTTACCTTGCCCGTTTTGGGCGCCTGCCAGTAAAGTGCCGTTGAGTTCGTCAGGTTCCGAACGTCGATCGTCACCTGTTGGGGCACGACCGGGGCCTTCGCCAGGTTCGCCAGCGTTGCGAGGTTAACGGCGGTGTTCTTACGCAGGTACTCAAAATCCATGAATTTGGCGTAGTCGCCAAATTCAGTGCCGTTCTGGGTCCGCAGGTCCTGGTGCTGATGATCGTAATTTTCGTTCATCTCGGTCAGCCGAACGGCCCCGAATCCGCGTTGTACGAACGGCGTATGGTCGCCCCCGCGCAGGTAGCGGTCGTTCCGGTAAACCATCACCACCTCCAGATTCTCGACGTAGCGTTCGCCCACTTCTTTCAGATACCGGGCCAGCGTGCGGGCTTTTCCGTCGTTCTCATTCCCAAACTGCCGGATCTGGCCAATCCGCCCGGTGCTGTCTTTCAGCAGACTGGCGGGCAGGCCTTCACTGAAAACCCGCAGCCGGGTGTTGTCGATGATACCCGTTTCGTTGCTGTGGTTCGAGCCCATGATGTCGTTGTTCAGCACGGCCTCCAGATTCCACTTTTCTTTTACCGCCCGCTCGGCCAGGTGTTCGGCCCCCAGCAGCCCCTGCTCTTCACCCGTCAGGGTTACAAAGACGATTGTTGCCGAAAACTGCGCTTTGCTCATCACCCGGCAGAGTTCAATGACGGCGGCTGTACCCGAGCCATCGTCGTTGGCTCCCGGCGCGTCGGATTCCCGATTCATGACGTTCGTTACGCGGCTGTCCATGTGGCCCTGCACAATAAACACCCGCGTATCGTTCGGGTCGGTGCCTTTCAGAGTAGCCATCACATTCCCCATATCAGCGGGTTTGTCGACGCGACGACCGTCGGGCTGAAGCGTCCAGGTATCGAGTTGGGCGGTCATTCGCCCACCCGACTGTTTGGCGTACTGCTGGAATTTACCCAGTATCCAGTTCCGGGCGGCCCCAATACCTTTTCGGGGGTCGGCGGTTGTGCTGAGTGTATGCCGGGTTCCGAAGCTGACCAGACCGCTAACGTGCGCCCGCAGGCTGTCGGCCGAAACCTGGCTGACCAGGTCAGCAATTTGCGGATCACGATTCAGAATTGTCTGGGCAAAAACAGGTGAAATGCAGGAAGCAATGAAAACAGAGAGAACCGCTTTTTTCATGAAGTCGATGATTGGACAACGAAACTACTAAAAAAGGCCAACCAATCCGAATTATGCCAAGTAGCTCTGAATAAACTATATAAGTCTACCTGAATTTATTGAACGATTAATAATTTTCTTTGAGAAATTAACAAAAAGCCTCCAGTTTTAGCCCTGTGTCAGGGATGCCGTCATAGCTGTTTGACCAGCGTCAGTCCAATCGTTGCCAGCCTTTCTCGTTCACCCGCGGGTTTTATGAAACACCTTTCCCGAATGCCTTTCATTCGACGCTGGTTTTTGCTGCTGATCCTGCTCAGCGCTGCATTGTCGGTACAGGCGCAGCAAAAAAATTACCTGCAGCAACTCCTGGACATCGCCAGAAAAACAGCGCAACCCCAGACGTTTCCGCTTTTCAACCCCTCGAACACAGCCAGTTATAACCCCAGCCTGTTTAAAACCGGAAAGCTGCCGGTTCAGCTTTCGGTCGTTACGGCTTCGCTGAACCGGATTGCAACCGAAAAGCCGGAATTGCTCGTGATCGCTATTCCGGCTGGCCCGGAAACGATTGAACTGGAGCTTGTTCCGGTCGAACTGTTCATGCCAAACACCAAATTGCTGCTGGGCACCCCCACCGGAACCATTGAAGCACCCTTGCGCCGGGGTGTGTACTACCAGGGATTTATTAAAAACAAACCCAACTCACTGGTTTCGCTCAGCATTATTGACGGTGAACTAGCGGGCTTCGTTTCCGACGAAACCGGGAATCGCATCCTGAGCCGGCTGAAGCAAAGTCCGAATAGCTATCTTTTTTATCCGGACAACAGCGTAGCCAATCAGAAATCATTCGTCTGCTCAACGAAGGACCCAGGCACTGCGCTGCGGGGTCAGGATGTCCGAGTCGCGAATAACGTAAGCTGTCAGGTAGTGAGTATTTATTTCGAAGCTGACTACCAGATGTATCTGGACAACGGCTCCAGCGTCAGCACGACGACCAACTTCATCATGGGCGTGTTCAACCAGGTTGCCACGATATACAATAAGGAAAACATTGCCATCCGGGTAGCCGGGATTAAAATATGGACGGCAACCGATCCATACATCAGCGCCACAACGACCAGCGAAGCCTTGTCCCTGTTCCTGAGTTATCAGAATGCCAATCCTCCGGCGGTGACCAGTCAGTTATCGCATTTACTTTCGACCAGAGGACTGGGCGGTGGCATCGCTTACGTGGATGTGTTATGCTCTCCTTCGGTCAAGTACGGCGTTAGCGCCAATCTGAGCACGTCCTACGCCGACTTTCCAAATTATTCTTGGGAAGTCTACGTAATTTCCCACGAACTGGGGCATAATTTCGGGTCGCCCCATACGCAAAGCTGCTCCTGGGCGGGCGGGGCACTGGATAACTGCTATCCAACGGAAGGCGGTTGTCCGCTGGGTCCGGCGCCTGTCAACGGAGGAACAATCATGAGTTACTGCCATTTGACGAGTTATGGGGTTAATCTGGCCAATGGCTTTGGCATTCAGCCGGGCAACCTGATCCGGAACCGGACGGCCTCAGCGAGTTGTGTGCCATCGGCGGCTGGTCCACCAACCAGTCTGGCCGTTAAAAACATCCGGGCAACTTCCGTAATGGTATATTGGGTATCCAACTCGGGCAGCACGAGTTTTACCCTCCAGTACCGGCTAACCAGTTCCAATACGTGGATAACGGTAGGTCCTTTTCTGGGTCCGCAACGTATCATTACAGATCTTTCCCCCAATACAGCCTACGTATGGCGGGTTACGGGTGAATGTTCGAGCGAGTACTCCGCCGAGTCGGCCTTCACGACCGGCCAACCGGTATATTGCACCCCGCTGTACACCAACAATGGCTGCAACTTCGCGATAGGGCTAAACTCGGTTACGTTGAACGGCGTTGCCATGACGACCAACTCGGGTTGCTCCCCCAGTTATTTCACGGATTATCCTACGCCGGTTGTCAACGTGTCCAAAGCGGCCTCGAATACCTTTACGGTTGGCTTTCTGGGTTACAATAACCCCCAGCATATAGCTATCTGGATTGATTTCAACGACAATTATGAGTATGAGCCATCAGAACTGGTATATGCAACCGCCCAGCAATACCAGACACCCGTAACGAGTAGCTTTACGATTCCTGAGTCAGCGCCCGGTGGTGTCACCCGGCGCATGCGTATCCGGAATCAGTATTACAATCCAGTAACTGACCCCTGCGCTACGCTGGGTTACGGTGAAACAGAAGATTACAGGGTGTTTATTGAGTCGAACTGCGGGGATCAGCCCGTTACTCCTCCGCTGGCCAGCAGCACGACCATTTGCAGCGGTACGACGGCCGCCCTGAGTGCATCGGGCTGCACAGGCGGTACCATCAGGTGGTATGACGCAGCGACTGGCGGCACCGTGCTGGCAACAACCAGCGCCTGGGTTACGCCCGCGCTCACGGCCTCCACAACTTATTACGTCTCCTGCACACAGGGCGAATGCGAGAGTACGCGGACCACAGTTACTGTAACCGTAAGGGCAAACCCGGCCGCGCCGATTATTACAGCCTCGGCCGATAGCCTTGCCTGTCAGGCGCAAAGCGTTACGTTGGTCGTTACGAACTGCAGTGGCAGCGTAGCCTGGCTGCCGAGCGGCTCAGGCAGTTCGTTGGTCGTCAATCCGACCGTGCCAACAACCTACACGGCAATCTGCACAACCGACGGGTGCAGCAGCAGTCAGTCCATAACCGTTGCGCCCGTAGCGACCATGTTTTCGCTGCAAAGCGGCAACTGGAACAACCCGGCCGTCTGGTCCTGCAACCGGGTGCCAAACGCCACCGACAGGCTGACGATTCGATCCGGGCATGCGGTTACGCTACCCGCCAGCTACTCAGGATCCGCCAGGTCAATCGCCTTGTTTGGCATACTCCGCTATCAGCTCAATGCAAAACTACTGCTTGGTCAGTAAGTAGCGCTGGTTCAGAACCGCCACGCAGCCCCGACGCCCACGGCCGCATGCCCTGTGAGCGGAACCGGCGCGACAGATACCCCTACCCCCACCCGGGGTTGCTGCAGCATTTCGTTATACCGCGAAACGGCTTTATTGACCTGGCCATTACCAATAATTACGAAGGCTAAGGAAGCCGCAATGGACCCTCCGTATACGGTCCAGTAGGCGCTATTGCTCCGGGAATTTCGGAGCAGAATATAGGCCAGCGGCACAAAGGCTGTCAGGCGACTAAGCGTCGTCATGGTGCGGTAAGCTTTAAAATGGTGATTCACGGTTGGGTCGTCGAGTTCATAAAACGGAACTTCCAGCGAATAGGGCGAGGAAAGTTTTTTGCCGCCATAGAAATAAATGCTCCCCAGCGCTGAGGAACTATAAGCCCGCTCAATAGGCATCAGATGTGCCGGAATGGGAACCGTTCGATAGTGGCCGGTGTCATCAGCGCGTCGGCTGCGCTGGGCAACGGTTGTCAATGAAACAACGATAAGGGGCAGAGTAAGAAGCAGAAGTCGTTTCAAGGTCAGTCAACGAATAATTCCTTTATCACTTGTTTGATTTCGTCAGTTTCGTCCTGGCTTAACCTGCCAAGTACCTGGCTGACTTGCTGTCGGTCAACCGTGCGGATCTGATCGAGGACTACCCAGCCCGTGTGCCCGTTGGAACGAACCGGAACGCGGGATGGATAGGATTTCGACGTAACGGTCATCGGCGCAACAACCAGCGTATCGACCTGCCGGTTCATCTCGTTGGGCGAAATGATCACGCACGGCCGGGGTGGACGGACGTCACCGCCTGCGGTTGGTTCGGAGCTGACCAGAGCAACATCGTACTGATTAATTACCATGAGGTCCAGATTTCATGGGTGAACTCATCGGGAAACGGCAGACGATCATCTCCATTTTCATGCATCTGCCGGAAGGAATTCTCCCAGCCGTCGCGGGGAGTACGTACCGGCTTCAGCAGTAACCCATCCTCGCGCAGCTCAAGCTCGACGGAATCCCGGATCTGGTATTTATCGAGAATGGCTTTCGGAATACGAATGCCTTTGGAATTGCCAATAGACACGACGGCTAACCGCATAAAGAAGTGGCTACGATGTAATTACAAACGTACAACCGTTCATGAATGTTTCAAAATGCTTTATAGTCCGGTGTACTGTAGTAGTACAAAAGCTAAGAAATTGATAATCAGACAAATTATTTTTTATGGCTTCGCTTTTATCAACCAGTTCCTGACTACTCAGATACTTCCTCCTGCAGACTGACAACCAGAAGTGAATCCACTACTTTATAAACGTTGGCGTAACTCCCTGGTCTTTTGTTCCGAGCCCGGTTTTCTGGAACGCAGAGTAAACATCTCCGTAATTGATCTGTTTACTAAGTAGTCAACCTATTAAATCTATGAAAGCCATTAACTCTATTGTCATCCTTTTTTTCAGCGTCCTGACCTTAAATTCATGTACGCCTAAGATGACCTTTACTACCTCTTCCATCATTCCCGCAGCCAGTGGCGATGTAGAGGTAAAAAAAGATAAGAACAACAATTATATCGTCAATGTGAGTGTACGAAATCTGGCCGAACCGCAAAAACTCAATCCTCCCAAGAGTACCTACCTGGTCTGGATGGAGTCGGACAATAGCTCAGCCAAAAAGTTAGGCCAGCTGGCCCCTTACTCCAAATCGCTGAAAGCTGACCTGAGTGCAACCTCGATCACTAAACCAACGCAGGTTTTTATAACCGCCGAGAACGATGCAGAGGTCACTTACCCGCGTGGAGAAACGGTGTTAACGACCAGAAAATAACTCTATTCCTGCCTACTACCCAGCGGCCGACACAGAACAGTCAGCTTATGCGATACGCAGTCCGTTCTGCGTTGGGCGCTCGGTCTGGAGAAGCGTGACGGTACCATCATCGGCCACAGCGCCCAGCACCAGGCATTCACTCATGAACGTAGCGATCTGTTTAGGTGGAAAATTAACGACTGCCACCAGCTGCTTCCCGATCAGCTCGGCGGGCTCATACAGTTTGGTCAATTGGGCCGATGTGCGTTTTATACCTGAATCGCCGAAGTCTACCGTCAGTTTATAGGCTGGTTTACGGGCCTGCGGGAATGGCTCAACGGCTATGACCGTACCAGTCCGAATCTCAACTTTCTCAAAATCGCTCCAGGTGATAGGTTCTGCTGGCATCGTATGTCCTGTTCATGATTACGCCCCGGCGATGAAAGCCACGTAGCCGAGAGATTCCTCTGAATCACAAAGGCGGAATGCGTACTTTTGTCCTGATCAAAGGTAAATAAAGCCATTCATTTCCTGTTCTGGGCCCCGAACTTTTGATTACAACGAGCCGTTTACGGGCGTTGTCACTCTGTACGCTCAACCCAATCAGTCAATTACCATGAAAGCAACTCTGCTTTTTCTGACAGCGGCTACGGCTATCGCCTTCGGTGGTCCGCTCAAACCAGTCAAACCCAAATCACCTAAACCCCGCCCGGCCGTTTCTGCTCTTGCACCCGACCCCGACAACGGTGGCCTTTCGCTCACCAGCGGTTTTCGGGCAATGGTTTTCGCCGATAGCCTCGGTAAGGCCCGTCACATAGCCGTTGACCCAACCAGCGGTACCGTATTTGTTAAGCTCGACCGGCTTAAAAACGGCAAAGGCATTGTTGAACTGCGCGATAACAATGGCGACGGTCGGGCCGATCAAACGACGATGTTTGGCAACTATCCCGGCACGGGTGCGGGCATCTACAACGGTTATCTGTACGCATCTGCCGATACCGCCGTGTACCGCTATAAACTGACGAATGGCAAGGTACTGGAAACGACCCGACCTGAGCCCATCGTGGTTGGTCTGACCCTCCAGCGCCAGCACGCCAGTAAGTCGTTCGCCCTTTCGCCCGATGGCAAGCTTTACGTAAATTTTGGCGCTCCGTCTAACGCCTGCCAGGAGAAAGACCGGCAGCGCGGCTCAAAAGGGATGGACCCCTGCCCGATTCTTGAGAATTACGCAGGCATCTGGGTCTTCGACGCCAACAAACTGAACCAGAAGCAATCGGATGGCAAACGATACGCCACCGGTATTCGCAACGCGGTTGCCCTCGACTGGAATACCGCCAACAATACGCTCTACGCCCTACAGCATGGTCGCGACAACCTCAATAACTGGGGGGGTGTATTCACCGATTCACTAAGCGCAGAGCTGCCCTCAGAAGAATTCCTTATGGTGAAAAACGGTTCGGATTTTGGCTGGCCGTATTGCTACAACGACCACTATCAGAACAAGAAATTCCTGGCTCCCGAGTACGGCGGAGACGGTAAGATTATTGACCGCTGTGCGGGCAAAGAAAAACCAATCATGGCTTTCCCCGGTCACTGGGCACCTAACGATCTGCTGTTTTATACGGGCAATCAGTTTCCAGCGCGTTACAAAAACGGCGCGTTTGTCTGTTTCCACGGTTCATGGAACCGCGCTCCGCTACAGCAGGGCGGCTACTTTGTGGCGTTCATTCCATTCGGCAAAGACGGTCGGCCATCGGGTAAATATGAGGTATTTGCCGAGAATTTCGCGGGCGTAGCGGAGCTGGGCAAACCAGGCACAATGGCCAACGCCGGCAAGCTTGACCTGGCCAGCCCCGGCGACGCCAAACACCGGCCCATGGGCCTGGCTCAGGGTCCGGACGGCTCGCTTTACATCACCGACTCAGTGCGCGGCACAGTTTGGCGAGTGATGTACGCCAAGAAATAATCATCCGGCTTTTATCAGTTGAAAATCCAGGTACTATACAGAAAGATGGTACCTGGATTTTTTCATTTGGAAGTACTACGTAAGGCTTTCGAGCGAGGCTGGCAGGAGTTTTTACTTTTCTGCATATGTGCATTAAACAAGTTTCCAAAACCCCCGCCCCCTGCCTGACGTTTAAGGGCGTATGGAATTACAGCAACCCAACCTTAACCTGACCGAGAGTCAGGAAGAACTCCCCCACGAAAGTCTAACGGCTGAGACACAGTTGCCCAGCATGCTGCTGCCAGGCCAGGCAGACCCCCAATCGCTTCCCCGCGCCGTGCGCCGACCCGACGGCTACATGCTCCTCGACGGCGAATGGTTATTCGCGCTTGACCCCGACGATCAGGGACTGCAGGACAGCTGGCAGCTGGGCTATCAATACCAGCGCACCGCTCAATGGCCCGGCACCATCGAAGACCATATGGTCGAAGCCAAATATGCGGCTCAGCCGACCTCCACCTGGCACGATAAAGTCGTTGCCTGGTACGAGCGGGAGTTCAGGCTGCCCGACTTATCCGAATCGGCGGTTGGTCATTCGATGTTTCAGCTGACATTCGGGGCCTGTGGCTACGAAACCCGCGTCTGGCTGAATGGCATGCCGCTCCAGACAATCGAAGGCGACGAAGTGCATTATGGCGAGTACACGTCATTCTCGTATGAGCTAAACCCCGAATATTTACGTCCTGTCAATCGGTTGACCGTCCGGATTGCTGATTCAATGGATGCCGAAATTCCGCGCGGCAAGCAGGAATCGCACGTGTATAAACGCGGAGGCATCTGGTACCAGACGGCCACCGGCGCCGTGCGCAGCGTCTGGATTGAAGCGGTCGGGCGGAATCGCCTGCGTTCACGCGTGGGGATTGTGAGTATAGTTGAAGATCAGATTGTCAGGATTAACCTGACAACGCGCATTCATGACCCCGGCGATTACGTAATCCGGCTGACAGTTTACGGACAGGGGGCGCCAACGGATGAGCCAATGGCTACATCCGATTTTCCGATTCGGCTGGAGGCCGGCCAAAAACAGCAGCGCCTGGTCATTGAAGTGCCCAATGCGGAATTGTGGTCGCCCCAGTCGCCGACGCTCTACCGGCTGGTAGGTCAGCTCATCGACAAAGACGGCTTCGTTACGCAGATTGAATCGCATTTTGGCTTACGTAAGGTCGAAGCCCGGGGCTGCTGCGTCTTTCTGAACAACAAATCCATTTACCTCGACGGTATTTTGTATCAGCCCGGCACGGCAACGTTTGAGGAAATGAAGCGCCACTTTACGGCCATGAAAAAACTGGGCTGTAATCTCGTACGCGTACATATCGCGGGCATCGACCCCCGGATTTATAACCTCGCCGACGAGATGGGTCTGCTGCTGTGGGTCGAAGTACCCAGCCCGCATAGCTCGACCATGCGCAGTCGCGAGAATCACAAGGCCGAACTGCTTCGCATGCTCACGCTGATGGAGACCCACCCTTCCATTATCATCTGGAGTCTGTATAACGAGGACTGGGGTGCGCAGGACATTGCTACCAATCCCGAAACCCGGCGGTACATTACTGACCTGTACCACTACATGCTTATTCACCACCCGCAGTTTCTGGTGATCGACAACGATGGCTGGCACCATATTTCAACCGAAGGCCGCCTGAAATCAGACTTGCTGACGGCTCACCTCTACACCCCCGACGTTGAACACTGGCGTTACCTGCTCGATCGTCTAGTGTCAGGTGATATTGAGGGCGTTGCTGCCTATCCGCTGGTTGTCGGCGATCCATTCTTCTTCCGCCGACAGGTGCCGCTGGTTGTCAGCGAGTGGGGCGGGTTCGGTTTTGTCAATTACGGTGGTCCGGTTGATAGCGATGATCGCGCCGACCGGATTCACCTGTTCAAGCAGGAATTAAGGAAGCGGGCCATTGCGGGCGACGTTTACACACAGGCAACCAATATCGAAGATGAACGCAACGGCCTGATTGACTTTCATACGGGGGAACTGATGGTTCCGGAAGGACTGCTGAAGTCGCGGGAAGGCGGTTATTTCTGATCACGAAGCCGGTAAAACGTAACAGGAGACGCCTGATGACAGCTACCGGCTTCGTTTCAGGTTCGCTGAAACATCCGTATATTGCGCAACGTTCCTAAGGAATTTGGCTGCTCCTAAGCGGCAGTCGCTGGCTAACCTGTCAGAACGATTACGCTGATTTACCAACGTGCTGTTATCTAATGACTTCTCTGACCGTTGACCTGACGAACTGCGAACGGGAACCGATTCATATCCTCGGCCATATCCAGTCGTACGGCTATCTGATAGCTATCCTGCCTGATACGTACACCATCGTTCATGTCAGCGAGAACATTGCCGACCTGTTTGGGCACCCCCCCGCTGAGCTGCTCGGACAATCTGTCGAGACTGCCTTAACCCAAACCAAACTCCCGGCGGCTACCTTAATCGAGATCCTAAACGTAGGTACCCGTAACGGGTCCTGGGAGTCTATGAATCCGAATCGGTTTCTGCTGAATGGAACCGACTGGAACCTGATTATTCACAAGCATCAGGGCCTAATCCTGCTGGAATGGGAGCCGGTGGGCGAAAATAATACGCTTGTTAATCAGCAGTTAATCGCTCATTCTTTAACAGAAGTTCAGGCGAGCCGGACACTGGCCGACCTGTTGCAGAATACCGCGCAACGCGTAAAAACCATTATCGGCTTTGACCGTGTAATGGTGTACCGCTTCGGCGCAGACTGGCACGGGCAGGTCATTGCCGAAGCCCGCGAAGATCATCTGGAGCCGTTTTTGGGCCTTCATTACCCAGCTTCGGATATACCGCGTCAGGCCCGGGAACTGTATAAAGTGAATCTGGTTCGGCTGATTGCCAATGCAGGCAGTCAACCTGCCTGCCTGCTGTCGGCCCCCAACTGGCCCGCCGACCAGCCGCTGGATTTGACCCATTCGGTATTACGGGCTGTATCGCCCGTGCATATTCAGTACCTCAAAAACATGGGCGTTCAGGCATCCATGAGTATCTCGCTATTGTACCGGGGCGAGTTGTGGGGCCTGATTTCATGCCATAATTATACGCCCCGCTTCGTCGATTATCCTGCCCGGCAGGCCGCCCGGTTCGTCAGCCAGTTGCTATCGGCCGCCCTGGAATTT
The DNA here is from genome assembly GCF_013127955.1 of Spirosoma taeanense. NCBI lineage: Bacteria > Pseudomonadati > Bacteroidota > Cytophagia > Cytophagales > Cytophagaceae > Spirosoma > Spirosoma taeanense. The sequence goes on along the minus strand of NZ_CP053435.1, from coordinate 425,459 downwards.
CGCAAAGATGCGGAAGACCAGACTGCTCTTCAGCAATACCGGCAGAACGGTCAGCAACTGCACCAGCAATTACTCCTGAGCGAAGATGTGGTGCAGGCGCTAACCCGGCAACCGACAACGGTACTGAACCTGACAACGGGCACCGGAGTCGCGCTGCTGTTCAATAACCAGCTTTATAAACTGGGGAAGACACCCAGCGATGCCGATATTCTGGCCCTGGCTGACTGGCTCAAAACGACTGACGCCGAAACCTTCTTCGAAACGGACCAGCTCCCTAATCTGTACGCACCCGCCGAAGCCTTCCGGGCCGAAGCATCAGGGCTACTGGCTATTGTTCTATCCAAGGAATTAAACGAGTATCTGTTCTGGTTCAAGCCCGAACGTATTCAGCAGGTTACCTGGGCAGGCAATCCGGAGAAACCCGTTATAGTAACCGAAGATGGTCAGCACCGGCTCAGTCCCCGCACGAGCTTTGCGGCCTGGACCGAAACGGTTCGAAATACGTCGGAGTCCTGGGCCGAATCTGAGGTATCGGCGGTGGTCAAACTCCGGGAAGATGTTCTGCAGGTCGTTACCCGCCAGGCCAACGAAATCCGGCTGCTGAACCAGCGTTTGCAGGTTGCCTATGAAGAACTGGACGCGTTTAGTTATACCGTCTCGCACGATCTGCGCACGCCGTTGTCCTCGATCCGGTGTTACTCGGAAATCCTGCTGGAAGAATACGGCCAGGACTTTACGCCCGACGCCCGGGCGCTGTTTCAGAAAATCATCGATTCCACCGAGCGGATGCGGTCGCTGATCCGGCATATTCTGCACTACTCGCGTATGGGCCGGAATGACCTGAATGCGCAGCCCGTTGATATGAAGCAGTTGCTGCAGGGGATTCGGGAAGAGATTATGGTGACGGCCAAAGACCGATCGCTGCGCATTGACATTGGCGACGTACCGCCTATCAACGCCGACCCTACGATGGTGACGCAGGTGTTCACCAACCTGCTGAGCAACGCGGCCAAATACACCCGTTTGAAACCGGAAGCCGTCATCCGGGTGCAGGGTGAGCAAACCGCATCCGACGTCATTTACTCGGTTGAAGATAACGGCATTGGCTTCGACATGAAGCAGGCGGGTAAAATGTTTGATCTGTTTAAACGGTTAGAAAACGCCCGGTCGTTTGAGGGCTCCGGTGTTGGTCTGGCCATCGTTAAACGAATTATCAACCGGCACCAGGGAAAAATCTGGTTCCATAGTGAACCGGACCGGGGCACCACATTCTCAGTTACTTTCCCGGCGGTTCCTACTATTTGATTTATGGTTGACGTTCTTTACGTAGAAGATAATGCTAATGACGCAGATATCTTTAACCGCCTGATGCGGAAACTGAACCGTCCGATTAGCTTTACCATACTGACTACCGGCTCAGAAGCCGTTGAGTATCTTACGGGTCAGGGCCGGTACGAGAACCAGCCGACTGCGTTGCCCAAACTGCTGCTGCTCGACCTGAATCTAACCGGATTGAGCGGTGTAGAGGTAATGGAACACATTCGGTCGAACGAGCGCACCCGATTCATTCCCATTGTTGCGTTCAGCACCTCCGACAGCCCAACCGATATACGTTCGGCTTACGAAGCGGGGGTCAATGCCTATGTGGTTAAACCGGGCAGCTATCCGGCCACCGGCCTGCTCCTCAGCCGACTGTATGATTTCTGGCTGCAGGATAACACCCGAACCCATTACCGATGAGCACTTTGTTAGAACGGCTGCGGCAGGAAACCCGCCCGCTGCATGAGCAAACCGAACAGCTCCTTTATGCAGAAGCTCTGCGAGCCGGTACGTTGACAGCACCGGAATACGTCCATCTGCTGCGCATTCACCTGGCGTTCCATCGGGCGCTGGAACAGGCCATTGACCGTTACCCGATTTTTTTCCGGGATTACGAAGCCGTGAACCGCCGGAAAGCGCCCTGGCTGGAGTCCGACCTGACTTATCTGAGCGAAGCACATCCGCCCGGTTTACCTGAATTATTTGCAGACTGGTCGCCTGCTGAACTGCTGGGCGCGGCTTACGTAGGTGAAGGGTCCATGCTGGGCGGCACCGTCGTCTGGAAGCTACTACAGCAGAACCCGGCTTTACAGCCGCTGTTAACGCCAGCCCGCTTTTACCAGGGCTACGGCCCTGCCACGGGCCGCTACTGGCGGGATTTTGGTCTTTTTTTAACGCAGCAGGCCGTTGCGGAGCCCGACGAAGTGGTGTCCGGCGCTCAGCGGGCGTTCAAGGCCTATCAGGTACTCTTCTGGGCTACGCAGTTTTCAGCCGGGCCTGACTGAGGCATACTTCTACGCTACACCGGATTAATAACTGGCAGAAACACTTTGAAGGTTGAGCCGTTACCAGGCTCGCTGCTAACGTCAATAGTGCCGCCGTGACTTTCGGCCACCCGCTGGCAGATGGCCAGCCCAATGCCGGTGCCGCCATAGCTGGCGGGATTATGCAGACGCTGGAAAGGCACAAAAATCCGGTCTTTGTATTTTTCTTCGAACCCCAGTCCGTTATCATTGACTGTGATCATCCAGAATGGCTGTTGAGCATAGTCCTGAAAGTGAAGCGGAAACTCATTGGGCTGGGCTGAGTGCGCCGTAATCTGGATAACGGGCGACTGATCCGGCAAGGTAAACTTGAGCGCGTTGGCAATCAGGTTCTGAAAAAGCTGACGCAGCCGGGGTGCACTGCCCAGCACCGACGGCAACGGAGCCGTATCAACGACAGCATTCTTTTCGGTAATGACCATCTCCAGATCGCTCAATACGTCGGTCAGCACATCGGTCAGCGAAACAGGCCCGTAGGAATCCGGCTGGGTAGCCAGCTGCGAATAGGTCAGCAGGTCTTTGATCAGCATCTGCATCCGCTGGGCCGATTTCTGAATTCGCCGAACCATATCCATCTCTCCGTCGGACAGGTTATCGATGAACTGATTCTGCAGGATGTCGCTGAAGGCCTGAATACGCCGGAGAGGTTCCTGCAGATCGTGCGACGCCACCTGAGCGAACTGCTGAAGGTTTTCGTTGGAGCGTTTCAATTCGGCATTGGCCTCTTTCAGTTCAGCCTCATGCTGCGCGGCAGCCAGCTCGGCGCGCTTTCGGTCCGTAATGTTATTGTAGGTAACCACAACGCCATCTTCGCCCTGCTTGACGGCCGATATTTCAAACCAGCCCTCCAATCCAAATTCATCACGGTAATACTGAACACTTTGCTCTGGCTGACCCGTGTTGATAACCCGTACGTACAGATCAAAAAAGCCGTTGTCCTTATTCCCCGGAAAAACCGTTAATAAGGTTTGACCAATGATCTGATCGGGCGTCATGAAGTTGCTTTTAATAACCGCTTCATTCGCGGTATTCATCGTGAAATCAACAATGGTACCGGCCCCATCCCGAATAGCCGTCATGGCAATAATACTATTCAGCGAAGCATCCAGCACCGTCCGCAGTTGATGCGCCTGATACTCCAGGGCGCGGGTTTGTTCAGACACGCGCTGTTTCAGCACCGCTTCAGCCTGTTTGTTCAGGGTGATGTCCATGACCGTACCCATGAACTGATAGGCCACGCCCGCTTCGTTGAAAAAAGCCTGCCCGTTTGCCTGAATCCAGCGTAACTGACCATCTTCCAGGCCAATTGTCCGGTATTCTACATCATAACGACCACTTTCGCCGGGTTGAAACGCACGCTGCACGGCCTGATCGGTCCGCTCCCGGTCATCAGGATGCAGCCCCCGCAAAAACAGATCATAATCAACCCGTGCCTCTGGTGACAGGCCAAAGAGTTCTTTGGTTCGGTCGGACCAGATCAGCTCACCCGTAAGTGGGTTAAAGTCCCATGTACCCATCTTGGCCGATTCCACCGCCAGCCGGAGCCGTCTCTCCGCACTTTGTGAGCGTAACTCGGCCCGCTTTCGGTCCGTTACGTCAACCAGTACCCCGGAAAAGGTAATCGGCTTTTTCTGTTCATCGTAGCTGAACCGCCCCCGGGCAAAAACCCACCTTGGTTCGGTATCCGGCGCAATAACCCGGTAGTCTGCCTCGTAAATTGCCCCGGTCTCCATGGCCTCATCAATTAACCGCTGGACCCGCGGATTGTCGTCCGGATGAATGCTATCGGTAAAGGTGCTCAGCGGCAGCCCGTTGGCGCCCGCTTCCTGACTCACCCCGAATATTCGCAGCAGATTGGAATCGCCCAGCAGTTTATCCTGGATAACGTCCCAGAACCAGGTGGCAATCAGGCCGGCATTCAGCGCGGTTTGTAACTGTTCGTGGGAACGACTAAGCAACGTCTCGGTAGCAGGGGGCATAGAAGGATACTGGGCAGCAAACGGCGACTTCATGATCGGGCAACGAGAGGCAAATGAACATACTAAGTTACAAATTAACGTCCTATAAACCTGAATAGTTGTTAAAGGGCGCCGTTTAGTGAGTTAGCCTAGGGAGGCACAAGGCCTTTACAGGCAGCCAGCCAGCTACTTTCCAGAGATGATGCCAACCCTACTTTATACTCCAACGTCTTCCCGCCGGACGCCTTCAACTTCCAGAACGAGATCTGCGCCGTATAAACCCGCCGGTGTCTGAAAACCGGCTTTCCAGTTTCCGCTGAGTACCTTTTGAACGATGAGCACAGACGTTCGAGCGGTGAGGGTGTATCCTTCGGGACCGTGCAGACGAGCTTCTGCAATGTTGCCGGTCGCGTTCCGAACCTTGCCCCAGATATGGGTTTGGGCCCGCTGCCGCTTTGACTCATCGGGACCGGTAACGCTGGTCGAGATACGTCGTTTCAAAAAGGACTGTACCGACGGGTTCTGAAACAGCCACCCCAGGTAGTTTCCGGCTTTTGCCGCCAGAATCTGGCCCGGCGACGATGCCATAAAGGTCTCTATGGTAGGAATGCGGGTTGTCCAGTATGCCGTTGCAATATCGCCCCATGGAATAGCTACGCAGGGCCGCAGCCGACCGTCGCCAAAGTTGACCGACAGAGTTTTGTGAGCGTATGGTACGGTTCGCAACCGACCGTCCTGCCGGATCATACCGCCCATGCCGAGTCCTTCAAGCGCTGTCTGGGCGGTGCCGTGCGACAGGCCACCCCCGTCGTTGGCAAAGGCCAGCTGCAGGTGCGTTGCGTCGGGTAAACGCTCATGGAGGTAGCGGGCCATGCAGTCGGTCGGTACAACGTCGAAACCCACGCCCGACATGAGCTGGATACCCTGCGCCTGAGCCGCTTTGTCAAGTTTCATCCCCGATTCAAAGACGGCTATTTCGCCCGTAATGTCGAGGTAATGCGCCCGGGTACGCAGACAGGCCTGCATCATGGGGGCGGCTGTCTGCGAGAAAGGTCCGGCGCAGTGCAGCACCACTGGTACGTCCTGAAGTATGGCATCGAGTGCCGAACGGTCATTCAGGTCAGCCACTCGATACGCTAAGCCATGTTGATCGGCGAGGGGCTTTACCTTAGCCTCGTTACGTCCCGCCAGAACGGGTTTCATTCCAAGCGATTTGGCCAGGTCAATGATCAGCCGGGCGGTATAGCCGTTAGCCCCGTAAAGTAGAAAAGTAGGTGTTGCCATTTTCATATCTGGGTTACTTCCCTAACCGCCCGAAAGCTGCTCTTAACCGAACAACTTCTTTATTTTTCAGACTAATCGAATCAACTGCCTGCTGGCTAAGATTCCGGGCCACGCTGTCGGACAGGAACCAGCCGAGCGGATATCGGTCGTTGTACGCCAGCCGGAGCGTGAGGTAATTGGTTCTGGGATTCTGGAAACGGTTCATGAATGAATTGAACATATTGTCGCGCGTGATCGAAGCATTGTCCCAGGCGTTGAAAAAACCCAGCAGCGGAATCTGGACGACCTGCATGATCGAGCGTTTCTGGGGTAGTCGGCCAATGGTGTTGCTGTTCTGAATAAAAACTATGTAGGGAATGATCGTTACGTTCCCAGCGGTGTCGAGCCGCCGAATCGTGGGAACCAGGTTGTTCAGCAACTGAATGCAGGTTTCCACCCCCGAATTATCGAAGTAGCCGCCATCTACGACGTGGCCTCCATACTGCCGGATACGGCCGTTGACGAGCGTATCTTTCTGCACCAGCCCACCGTTGGTGACCACCGGAAATCGACTGCAGAGCGATGCGGCCGTTTTGAGCGGCACATCAGCGCCAACGATATCGAGTGTCGATACTACGTCTTTAAAATAATCGGGATCGAGCCGCAGGTTCGACGTAATGGTTTTCTGTCCCGATTCGGCCAGGGTACCGTTCAGCAGCAGCGAAGGCAGGTTATAGTTATAGCCCGCTGGCGTCCGATAGAGTTGGGTCAGCGATTGATCGAGTGTGTTGAAGCCCAGGTTGTCGTCATACGAATCGGCCCAGGAGTCTTCGAGCCATTTTCCCCGTTCCAGGGCCGCAAACGGAAACGGCGAGATGCGCTGAAGAGACTCCGGAAACAGCAAAGCCGCCGTTACGGCCGACAGGTAGTCGTCGCGGATTACGGTTCTGAACTGATCGAAATGACCAATACGCTCCTTCTCGGATAGTCCGGCCCGGATTACATCGCGCAGAAACGCTGTATAAAATACCGCCCCAACGCCCCCACCCGATACACCACTGAGCGCGTAGACATGCCGACTAAACTTGGGAATGATTGAATCCAGCCGAATGAGTGTTTCCGCCGTCCAGTTGAGCGCCCGGATACCACCCCCTTCGGCCGCTACCAGCACCAGCGGAATTGTGTCGCCATCTTCCTGCCGCCGACTGGCCACCCACTGCGTAAAATGAGCCTCAACAGTTGGTCGCTGACTGAGGAGCGGCACCGACGCAGCCGTAGCCCGGCGAACAGCCGTATTGTCGTTGAACGCACTGACAGCGACCAGATACAGACCCGTCAGCGCGACCAGCGGCCGGTAGCGGTAATCATTGAAATAAACGACCAGGCCACCCCAGAACGTAAACAGCGAAATACCGAAAATAATAACTGCCGTAGGACGCAGGCTCCGGGCAATTTCCCATTCGACCGGCAAACTGAATAGCGTAATCAGAAAGACGGTCAATGATAAGCCGACCGTAAGGGTCAGGCGACCAAGCCGATGCTGCCACAACTCCGCTACGTCCTGCCGGAAACTGGTGTACCGTTCAGGGAACGTCCAGTGTTTTGGCATAGCAAAAATCAATACGTGCTCTTCGACCCACCGGAATAAAACCAGCATCAGTCCGCTTTCGAGCAGCAGCAAATAGGGTTGCAGATTACCGGGCTGCCAGAACGCATAAGCCAGAATCAGGGCAGGTATCATTCCTCCAAGCCGGGGAAGCCAGCGCAGTAACTGATCACACTGCTCATTTATCCGCAGCCCAACGGGCGAGATGTGCAGAATCATCCGCGTGCTGCCGTACACAACCCAGCTCCAGACAAACGTACTGAGCAGGATATATTGAAACAGACGACTGAGAACGCCCGTATCAATCACGGCGGTAATCATATCGTCGGCCTGGTCGGGGCCGGTCAGCACGTAGAGCGCAATGAGCAGCGTAATGAGGATAACGAACGCATTCCGTTGCGTCTGGTAGAACGCGATGGCGTAATTCCGGATTTGCTGGGCAAGGGTTAATTTCTTTACAGATTGCACAAAGGCATCGGATTAATACAAGGTTGTTAGTATAACCATTTACCGGCAACTAAGGAACGCCATTTTTAGCTCTTTTTTTGGCAAAACCCGTCTCTTTTCCACTGCCATCTGAGCGCCCGGTTGTACCTTTCGGGTGGTAGCTGCTTCGCTGGAGCGCACCGTCGTTGGAGTCGGTGCGCGGCTTCGGCGACCCGTCCCGGCTATCGCTACGCTTATGGATAATGTGGAGCTTCTCTCCCGGATTCAGTTCGCTTTCACCATCGCGTTTCACTACATCTACCCGCCCCTGAGTATCGGTCTCGGCGTTTGTCTGGTTGTGATGGAAGGCCTGTATCTTAAAACAAAAAACAAGGTTTACGAAGAGCTGACCCGCTTCTGGGTCAAAATTTTCGCGCTCATTTTCGGTATCGGCGTTGCCACGGGCATCGTCATGGAGTTTGAGTTTGGCACCAACTGGGCCACCTACTCCCGTTACGTGGGCGACATCTTTGGTTCGGCGCTGGCAGCCGAGGGTATTTTTGCCTTCGCCATGGAATCGGCCTTCCTGGGTATTCTCGTGTTCGGCTGGAACCGGGTGAGCCCGCGGGTGCATTTTCTGGCAACGGTGCTGGTTGCCCTGGGGTCGATTTTCTCGGCGCTCTGGATTGTTGTCGCTAACTCGTGGCAGCAAACGCCCGCCGGGTACCGGATTGAAGGCACAGGCATGCAGGCCCGCGCCATCGTGACCGACTTCTGGGCCATGGTTTTCAATCCGTCGTCCGTCGAGCGGTATTCGCATGTGCTGATCGGGGCGCTGCTGGCGGGATCATTTCTGGTACTGAGCGTCAGCGCGTGGTATATCCTGAAGCGACAGTACCTGGCTCACGCGCAGGCGGCTTTCCGGATTGCGCTCTGGATTGCGGCCGTATCGTCGCTGGGGCAGTTGTTTACGGGCCATCAGTCGGCGGAGGTGGTCACCAAATACCAACCCGCCAAACTGGCCGCCATGGAAGGGCACTTCGAGAAATCGGCCCCGGCCGATATGTATCTGCTGGGCTGGGTCGATGCAAAGCAGCAGGCAACTACCGGCCTGAAAATCCCGGGCGGACTTTCGTTTCTGGTGCATCAGGATTTTAATAAGCCCATTCCCGGCCTGAACAGTTTCAAGCCCGAAAATCGTCCTTCGGCGGTCAACTTTGTATTCCAGACCTACCACCTGATGGTGGCCATCGGCATGACCCTGATCGGGTTGTCGCTGTTCAGTCTGTACCTGCTCTATAAAAAGAAGCTATTTCAGACGCGCTGGCTGATGGGCGTTTTTGTGGGAGCGGTTCTGCTGCCGCAGATTGCCAATCAGGTCGGCTGGTACACCGCCGAGGTTGGGCGGCAGCCGTGGGTCGTTTACGGTTTGCTGCGTACGTCCAACGCGCTGTCGCAGGCCGTCAAGGCCGAACACGTGCTGGGCTCGCTGATTCTGTTTACGTTCATCTACGTCATGCTGTTCGCGCTCTTCCTGTACCTGCTGAACAAAAAGATTCAGCACGGCCCCGACGTAGAAACCGACCGGCACGAACCCTCTTCCCGGATGAATCCAGTACTTAATTAAAGAGCGAAAGGGTGAATTGGTGAATGAGCAGTTAGTTGCTCGCAGTTCACTCATTCACTCTTTCGCTTAATCACTCTTTCACTTGTTACCCATGGATACTGTTCTTGGTATTGATTTGCCCACCTGGTGGTTTCTGCTGATTGGCGCACTCATTAGCGGCTACGGCATTCTCGACGGCTTTGACCTGGGGGCCGGAGCGCTGCACCTGTTTTTTCGCAAAGAGCAAAGCCGACGTATTGCCCTCAACGCCATCGGCCCCGTCTGGGACGGTAACGAAGTCTGGCTCGTTATCGGAGCCGGTTCCTTATTCGCGGCTTTCCCGCTGGTTTATGGCACCATTCTGTCGGTGTTTTATCTGCCGTTTATCCTGTTTCTGGTAGCAATTATTTTCCGCGCTATATCAATCGAATTCCGGAGCAAGGAAGAAATGCCTTGGTGGCGTACCACCTGGGATATCAGCTATTCGATTTCCAGCATCGTTATTTCATTGCTGCTGGGGCTGATTTTAGGCAATATGATCCAGGGAATTCCGCTGAACGCCAATCATGAGTTTGTCGGGCGGCTGAGCGACTTTTTCAATCCCTACGCTGGGCTGATTGCCATTACGGTGCTGTCGCTGTTCATGATGCACGGAGCCATGTACCTCATCATGAAAACCGAAGACCGGATTTACGCTAAGCTAACGATCATTGCCAATAACACCAGCAAGTTTTTCATCCTGTGCTTCATAGCAACGTCGCTGGCAACGCTCATTTACGTACCGCACATGACAGCCATTTTTAAAGCGTATCCGGAATTATTTGTTCTGCCCGTCGCGGCCGTTTTAATCGTGCTGAATATCCGCCGGAGCATCGAGAAACGGCAGTACCGGCGCGGGTTCATCTCGTCGGCCATTACGACGGCCCTGCTGCTGATTCTGTTTGCGATGGGGCTGTACCCTAACCTTGTTCTGTCGAACGTTGACCCCCGCGGCCATATCAGTATTTACGAGGCTGCGTCGTCAGACGGTTCGCTGCGAACTATGCTGCTGTTTGCGTTTATCGGCATGCCGCTGGTAGCTACCTACACGGTGTTTATGTTCTGGACGTTCCGCGGGAAAGTCAAGCTGGAGGAGCATAGCTATTGAGCCATAAGCAAAACGCCCTGTCTCGGGAAGGTTCCCGAGACAGGGCGTAATCAATTTGTTGCCTAAACACTTTCTTTACGGCAGTTTGGCAAAGCCAACGGCTTTAGGCCCGTACTGCGGGAAATAGCCGGGATTACTGTTCAGGATTACGCGCGTTTTAGCGATGCACGAGACGGTATAACCGCATGGGTCGAGTGGTCCGGTGTTAAGGGTCCACACGCCGTTGGCATCGCCCGTATCACCCAGCGTATTGTAACTGCGATCATCTGGACTGGGAGCGGCCCCATGCACGTGCGACTGCGGCTCCAGACGTAGTTCCCACGACGCAAAATACGGGTGAATTGCGCGCACGTGTCCATTCAGGTCGGGCGTGGCCGTTGAGGTTGAGTGGCAGTCGCCCCCGTCAATCACCAGGTCCAGCGTAAAGTCCGTATCCACCGCCGTATTAGCCGTTGGACTGACTGTCATGGGCGTGTTATGAATAATCATCGTGAAAACGTCACCCTGCTGCTCCGTGCTGGTCTCATCGGTGAAGAGGAATTTGATCGTATAGGCCCCGTCAGGCAGTGAACCCGCCTGCCAGGTGGCGAAATAGTTGTTTACGTTAAACAGCCCCGCAGCCGGATTCTGTCGATACACAAACCAGCCGTCCGGGCTTGTCTGTACGTCGTTACTGAACGAGGCTGTTCCAAAATCATACATCCGGATGGACTCGTGCAAGGAAACGGGCTGATAGAAACTGTCGGGCTGCGATGCCGGTTTGAATAGAATTTTATAGCGAATATCGCCCCCAAATCCGCCCCGGTCAATGATGCCATTAAAGCTAACTGCCCCACCCCACGGCCGGTTATTGGCGGGCGTCGGACTTGTCGGGCGGTAGTTGTACAGGAAAGCCGTTGGGTCGATGTCTTCCCGCGGCACACCACCCACGTACGTAACGACCGATGCCACCTTGCCTTTTGTACCGATGCCCGGCCGGATCTGCACGACGGTATCGCGCCGGTTACCCCAGTAATTCAGCAGGTTCGGGTCGGTGGTAGAGGGCAGCGTCTGCCACGACAGCACGGCCCGGATACGTAGCGTCTGCGGAACTTTGCACGGCCGCAGCCGGTCCGATACGTTGAACGGAAGCGTTACGGCATAATCCAGCCCCTCGGCCGGAATGTTGTCAATGTCGTGGGCATCGAAGCTTGTTGTACCGATGTAGTGCTCAAACGTACCGTTATTGTCCCAGTCGGCCCAGAAGGCAACGTGCTCTTTCGACCCCCGGCTGCAGAGGTTGCCGTTAAAACCCGACTTACGTTTGATTTTCACCACGGCGCTTAGTGTATCGGCAGGCGTATTCAGCCCGACGCACATCAGCTCTTCAAAGGTTGTGTCGGCTTTGTTCGGGTCTTTCAGCAACAGGTCGGTAATATCCTTGATGTTGATACCCACCTTGGCAATATCACCTACATTGAACAGAGGTGTATTGGCGGGTAGGGTCGCCATCTGCGACAGGGCAGCGGCCGTGCTGAAGAGCGTCCGGTGAGCCGGCACATTGGCCGTCTGGTTCTGCTTGAACAGTTCAGCGAACGAAGGATTCTGCGTCGAGAGCGCTTTAATGGGCTCGTCCAGGTTAAGCGATGCCACTAGATCAGGTTTGATCTTAATCTGCTGATGATCGATCAGTTCCGCCAGATTAAAGAACGATTTGCGTTTCAATTGAATCTTGCGATCGAGCCGGTTACCATAGGCCGGCAATTCATTTGGATCAGTCGACGGCACCACATTCCACGACAACACGGCCCGCACGGTCGGGATAACGGCCAGATTACAGCTTAGGGCCTTCCTGTACCGCTCATCTTCAATGTGCAGCTGAACCGCATAGGTCAGCGGGTGTGGCGGACTGGCGGGCGTATCGGTGATGTCGGCAACTTTCGTGCTGACGTAACCCATGTTCTGGAATCCGCTGCCGAAGTCCACAAAGAACCGAACGTGTTCAAACGAGGAGCGGCTGCAGAGAGGGCCGCTATAGCCCGTTTGCTGTTTAATTTGAAAAAGAGCCGTCAGTCGTTGGGTATCGGGCTGATAGCCGACGCAGGTTAGCTCTTCCCAGAACTTAATGCCCTGGAATTTGAGCGCTTCCCCAATGTTCTGATTGACCAAAAACGTTTTCCGTCCCACCAGCAGTTCGTCCAGCTGAATCCTGGTGAGTTTGTCATCCACTAAAGCTTCCATTGACTTAATAGGGTTTAAGGTAAAGCGATGCCGTGCGTATCACGGCTTTAGCGAGACGAAGGTAGACGAGCCCGGAACAGAATTTTAGCGCAGAACTACGGGTAATACCATTGCCATTTCTACCCGATTGATAAAGTGGAATAACTCACAGAAAGGCGTTAAGCTTGTTAATCGGCTTTACGCTCTCCTCTCCGCAGCGCGTTCACCAGATTATGCGTCCGGCGCGTTGGCTCGGGGATGCGATAACCACCGTCGCATTGCAGCGTCAGCGAGATTGCCATTTCCAGATCAATCAGATGACCGGGCGATACATAAACTGGATTGACTTTGTTTTTGGTGCGCAGAGCCGCCCCGACTACATCACGGTAGTGCAGCATCGGCGACCAGGCACCCCGCTCGGGAGCCGGTTCTTCGTATTTACCCACCAGCACCGACTTGCCGCAGCCAAACGTGGGCCGGTTCAGGAAAAGACCCGCGTGCGAGGCAATCCCGATCCGGCGGGGATGCGCCGTACCGTGTCCATCGAACATCACTACGTCGGGCTCGGCCCGGAGTTTGGTCCACGCTTCCAGCAGCGACGGAATCTCGCGGAACGACAGCAGTCCCGGCACGTAAGGAAACGTAGCGGAGCTGATCACGCCAACTTCTTCTATCGTCTCCATCGTCTTCAGATTCAGGACTACGATGCCGGCATAAACCGTTTCTTCAAACTTATTGAACGAAATATCGCAGCCTGCGATGGTGCGGGGTGGCTGGCTTAGCGGTTGAATCTGGATTTGCGAGCGCAGTTGTTGCTGAAGCGCTACGGCCTCGGTGGGCGTAATATTGGTCCAGTCGTGAAGGGGTAGGTAGTCGGCCATGCAGACTAAACCCATAAGCCTATGCACTGTTTATTTTCGTCACCGCACGGACTGGAATCCTGATTCACTGCTGATAGATACGCACGTAATCCACTTCAAACCGGCTCGGAAACGTAGTGGCCGATGGATCACCGCCATTATCGCCCCCAATGGCCAGATTCAGCAGAACGTAATGGGGCTTTCGAAAGGGATTGATACCTGTTCCATCCTTGTTAACCGTTTCGCTTAGATTAACCCGATTCAACAATAAATCATCTACATACAGACTGATGGCGATTTCGTCCCAGTCCATTCGCCAGACGTGAAACTTCTTCGCCCAGTCTGGATCACTGAAGGAACTGATTGGCTTTTTGGTTGTGCGCCATTCGGCCTTATACTGCTGGGCGGTTCCCCAGGCCACGTTCGCGAGCAGCATATTCCGGTAATACTCCATGATGTCGATTTCGCCATTGGCTGGCCACTCGCCCGCTACGCCCAGCGTCCAGAAGGCGGGCCACATACCGGGACGGACATCGATACGTCCCCGCATTTCAAAACGCCCGTACTGCCAGCTGTGCAAACCATCGGTTTTCAGACTGGACGACGTGTATTCGATAAAAGGACGGCTCGTTCGCCAGTCGGTGCTGTTGGCCTGGTAGTTTGGGTTAGGCCGACGCTCCCGACGAGCTTCGATAATCAGCAGCCCGTTTTCGCAGCGGGCATTGTCGGGCTGATACCATTGGTGTTCCCGATTGCGCACAAACCCATTCTCAAAACTCCAGTTTTTGGGATCAGGCCGTCCGTTGGTATTGAACTCGTCGGCCCATACTAGTTTCCAGAGCGTATCTTTTGAAGCCTGACCAGTTGGCGGCTGTTGTGAATGAACAGATCCGGCAGGCTGGCTGTAGCCATGCCGCCCCATCAGGCAAAACAGGAAAGATATAAACAGCGTTGAACGCTTCATTCAAGAATCTATGATTTCCTGGCTTATTAAGCGTTTTACAGCCAGTATTTTACTGTCGAATCATGCTCAAATCACCGCTGATGGGTGCCAATGGCATCAGGAGAACGTCGTAACGGGTATGTTGCGGGGGTGGCTTTCTTTGTAGGTTACGACAAACCTGTTCCTCATTTCCTTGACCCAGCCCGACACCTCCGCTACGCAGCCGACACTGGCTCCGGTCGACCGGTACGCCGTATCGTCCGAGCTTATTCAATCGGCTCCGACAACCTTCCTGGGACAGTTCCGCCACCTCGGCCCCGGTTTCATCCTGTCGGCGGCTATCGTCGGCTCCGGGGAGCTTATTGCCACGACGGCCTTAGGAGCCAAGGCCGGTTTCGTTGCCTTCTGGGTGATTCTGGTCAGCTGCTTTGTGAAGGTAGCCCTGCAACTGGAATTCGGCAAAAACGCCATCTACAGCGGTCTGCCAACCATGCAATCGCTTAACCGGCTACCGGGGCTGCGGCTGGGCCGGGGCCACTGGACCATCTGGCTGTGGCTCAGTTTACAGGGCCTGAAGGTCCTACAGGTAGGCGGTATTGTGGGCGGGGTTGCCCTGGTGCTTAATATGGCTTTTCCTGCTATATCGACGAGTATCTGGGCCATACTGGCGGCTGCTTCGGCCGGACTACTCATTTACGGTGGGCATTACGGCTGGGTTGAAAAAGGCTCTCTGGTGATGATCCTGCTGTTTACGGGTACCATCCTGCTATCCGTTTTTCTGCTGCAGCGCACCGAGTTTGCCATCAGCGGCTCCGAACTGGCCGAGGGGTTCACCTTTTCGCTCCCGCCCGCAACGGTGGGCGTGGCCCTGGCAGCCTTCGGCATTACGGGCGTTGGGGGCGATGAGATCATGTATTACACCTATTGGTGCATTGAAAAGGGCTACGCAGCCTATACCGGCCCCTACGAAGATACGGACGCCTGGACGAACCGGGCGCGGGGCTGGATTCGGGTTATGACGCTCGATGCCATCTGCTCGATGGTTGTGTACACGACCGTAACGGCGGCTTTTTACCTGCTCGGCGCGTCGCTCCTGCACGAAGGGGGTGCCATACCCGAAGGTTACGCAATGGTCGAATCCCTGTCGCGGCTTTTTACCGTTACGCTCGGCCCCGGTGCGAAAGTCGTCTTTATGATCGGCGCTTTTTTTGTCCTGTACTCAACCTTATTCACCGCCACAGCCAGCTGGTCGCGGATTTTCGCCGACGCGTTTGGGCAGTTAGGCTGGCTGAACTTCAGCGACCCGGTAGTCCGTAAAAAAACGCTCGCTACGTTATCCTGGGCTTTTCCAGCGCTGTGGTGCGTTCTGTTCCTGTTTATCAAACTGCCGGTGCTGATGATTCTGCTGGGTGGTATTGCAACGTCTGTCCTGCTGCTGGTGGTTGTCTGGGCCGCACTGCAATTCCGCTACCGGGAGTTGCCGAAAAATCTGAAGCCAAAGGTTATTTACGACATATGGCTCTGGTCGAGCATAATAGCCATACTGGGGGTTAGTCTTTATGGCGTCTGGCAGGTAACCGTCGGCCAGTGATTATTCAACAATCTTCACCCGAATCTGGTGGGGAGCCGTCTGATTTCCTCCGAAATACAGTCCGGTTTTATAGGCGAACGTCTTGTTGTGCGTAAAGGGAACCGGCTGCCCGCCCAGAATCTGATACAGCTTTTTGTTGTAATCAATCTTGATCGTCAGCTTGGTAGGCGTATTTAAGGCGGTTTCCGCAATCTTGAACGAAGTTAATTTACCTTCCACATACACATACGCCCCCAGGTCAATGCGGCCCCGCTGCGGATTCCAGCGCCAGCCTACGCGCGCGCCATCGATCTGATGCGGAGGTATGCCGGTTGTAATATCCTGATCTTTCGAGCCAACAAACCCCAGGCCGATAACTTTATTCCAGTCCTGCTCGTCAATTGCGCCCACGTCATAGATACACGAACTATCGAAGGTTACGGTCGCTGATACTTCCCCTGGACTAAAGAGAATCCCGACTTTACGTTTAGGCAGGGGTTCGTGGTCGCCCGGCTCAATAACGACCCAATCAGCATCCGGCACCAAAAAGTCCGGCACGCATGCATTCATCAGCAGCGCTATTCCAAACAGGAAGATACTAGCGACGAATGCCTGAAGACGGGCGGGTACGAAAAAGCGGTGCATAGGAATTGGAGCGTATCTACTGCAAATAACGCCAGAAGTACCCGTATTCGTGTCCCGCTTACTCAGGTCACCACCGATGCGTAAATCGATGCGGGCGACTAGATAAACCAATGCTTTAGACGTGTAAATTGAGCAGGCAAAAACGAACGTGGTCTAAATCATTCCGAACCAGTCCGCATCCTTGCCTAAAACCTGCCTCTTTTTATGCAATCGATTCCGCGCTCAACAATTCCGGTGTATATCTACGCCGTGGTGTTCTCGTCACTTTGCGTAGTGATGGGCCTGCTCTGGGATATCATGTGGCACATGAGCATCGGTCGCGACGGGCTGTTTGCTCCTCCGCACGTTGTCATTTACGTTGGGGCCGTCGTAGCCGGGCTGTTTTCGGCCTACCGGATTCTGAACCTGACGTTCACCCGCAACCACCCCGGTCGCACTGCAGCCGTTCCGTTCTGGGGCGTGTTCTTTGGGCCTTTAGGCGCCATGTTCTGCGTATGGGGGGCGCTGGCCATGCTGACCTCGGCGCCGTTCGACGACTGGTGGCATAACACGTATGGCCTCGACGTGCAAATCCTGACGCCACCCCATACCATTCTGGCCATTGGCATTATGACCCTGCAATTCGGGGCGATGGTGGGCGTTCTGGCCCTGCAAAACCAGTACCGGCAGACTGCCGTTTCCGCCACCAATACGGAGCGCCCAGCACGGGCTAGGCGGCTAAAATGGCTCTTTGCCATAGCGGCCGGCCTTCTGCTGACGATGCTTTTCTCACTGGCTTCGGAGTCAATGGGCATGTGGGAATCCCACCATTCGGAGTATTACGTCACGGCGGCCATCGTGTTCCCGTTTTATCTGCTGGCGGTTGGTCGGGCCTCGCTGCTCCGCTGGCCCATTACGACCATTGCCGCCGTTTACATGCTGGCGCTGGCGCTGCCAAGCTGGGTCATTCAGAATTTTCCGGCTACACCCCGGCTTGGGCCGGTCCTGAATCCAATTACGCACTACCAGCCTTTTCATTTTCCGATGCTGCTGGTTGTGCCGGCCCTGGTTCTCGACTGGCTCATGCACCGTTTCGAAAAATCCAGTGCCGATGGCCACCGGCTCAATGACTGGCTACTGGCCGGTCTATACGCTCTGGCGTTTATGGTCATGCTGCTAGCGATACAATGGCCGTTTGGCGAATTCTTGCTCACGTCTCCTTACGCCCGGAACGGCGTCTTTTTATCTTATTCCTGGACGTATGACAGCCCGCCCGACTGGGAATACCGTTACGCGTTCTCGCCCCGGAAGTTACAAACAGCTGCCGACTTCTGGCGGGGCTACGGGTGGTCGCTGCTATATGCAGTGATTTCGGCGCGGATCGGTCTATTGTGGGGCAACTGGATGCAGCGCGTCCAGCGCTGACGTTCGTCCGGGCAATTCAACCATTGGCTGACTCTTTTCCCAGAACCACCATGCAAACACAAATTCACCGATTTCTTCTGGTAAGCTGTTGCCTGCTGATGGCATCTATTTCGCTGGGCCACGTGGGTAGCTCGGGCGTTATTGTGCAGAAACAGGCCGGAAAATATGCCCTGCTGATTAGCATTCGTCCGCCTGATGTGGTGCCGGGTACGGCAGTTGTTACTGTGTTTGTCGAGCAGGGACGTGTCAGTCAGATTGGTGGCCGCCCTGTTTATTTTCGCTCGGGCGATAAGGGTGCGCCAACGCGCGATATCCTGACCGCAACGGCTGCCAACCGATTCGAGGGCGATCTTTGGCTGATGGACTCCGGCTCGTCGAGTGTTGAGCTGACCATCGACGGCCCCGATGGCCACCAGCAGATAATTGTACCCATCATGGCTGTAGCCACCGCCCTGCGCGATATGCCCGAGGGTACGGGCTGGGGCCTGGCCGCCATGGGGTTACTGTTGGTGATCATGCTCGTTACGATCATCGGTGCCAGCAATGCCGATGGCATTTTCGCCCCCAGTCAAACGTCCGTCCAGACGCTTCGCCGTCGGCGGCTCGCGGGTATGGGCATTGGTCTGGTCGTGGTAGTTCTGATTCTGGTCGGCTGGCGATCCTGGTGGACCAGTGAAGCCGAAATTTACCGCAATGAACAGCTGTATCGGCCAACGCCCATTCAGGCTACCGTAGCAGGCTCAGGTGCGAATCGGCAGCTCAGCATCCAGATTGACACAACCGGCTTCGGCGCAAACCGGCAGCGCCACCCGCTGCTGAGTTACGTCCTGCCCGATCACGGAAAACTCATGCATACCTTTCTGGTTCGCATGCCGGGGCTGGATGCCTTTGCGCACCTGCACCCCGACCGGCGCGACACCCTTCGCTATGAAGCCGTTCTGCCCGAGTTGCCAGGCGGCAAATACCTGCTCTACGCCGACGTGGTGTATCGAAGTGGCTTTGCCGAAACGATGACCGATACGGTAGAATTACCGGAGATGCCCGCTTTTACGGCTATGAACGCCACCGTGCCCCGAACCCCATCCGCTATACGTCCGATGCCGGATCCGGATGACAGCTGGCTCGTGGCTAAGCCGATGGGTGTCCGGGCCAACGCCGTTAATATGCCGCATCTGGATAACGACATGGTGGTTTGTGGCAAACCCGGTGCCAGCACGCGGCTTGCTGATGGCGCTACCATGTTCTGGATGGATAAACCCAAGCAGGTACTCGAAGCGGGCCAATTGTATACTTTAAAGTTTGCCGTGGCTGATGCGCAGGGTAAAGCGGCTCCGCTCGAACCGTATCTGGGTATGAGTGGTCACGCGGCCATTATCCGGTCAGATGGTTCCGTGTATATTCACCTGCATCCGGTCGGAACTTACTCCATGGCAGCCGAAGGGTCGTTGGTGAGCCGACTGGCCGACACCTCCCGGACGTTCCGTTATCCGGATGCCAGCCGGTTCCGCGACAGTATTGACGCCTACGTAACGAAGCTTAAAACCTTGCCCGAAGCTGACAAAAACCGCCTGTTGATGGCATCCATGCCCGCGGGTATGACCCATCCGATGAAGATCAACAACATGGTGCAGTTTCCGTATGCATTCCCCCGGGCTGGCCACTACCGCATCTGGGTGCAGGTCAAACGGAACGGGCGTGTCCTGACGGGCGTATTTGATACCCAGGTAAACGAACCCTTGCTTTAGTCAATTTATTAGATTCATGTCTGAATTCAACCTAAATCGTCGCCAGACCCTGGCCGCCCTGACTGCCTCCGTTGGCGCTTCCTTGTTCCCATCTTCGCCTGCCTCCGCGACTACACCGTCTGCGGTTTCGGCGGCTGACCCGGCACCGTTTACGCTCTGCCTGAACATGAGCACCATCCGGGGCCATAAACTTGGTTTTGTAAAAGAGCTGGAAACAGCCTCAAAAGCCGGATTCCGCTCGGTCGAGATCTGGATCGATACCCTGCAGGACTACCTCAAAAACGGGGGAACGGCCGCCAGCGCCCGGCAACTACTGGCCGATCTGGGCCTGCGCGTAGAAAACGCCATTGGCTTTGCGCCCTGGATTATCGACGACCAAGCCGCGCGGGCCAAAGGCTTGGACCAGCTGAATCGCGAGATGGAAATGCTGGCTCAGATCAACTGCCGACGCATTGCCACTCCACCCGTGGGTGCTCAGACACCCAAGGACCCGATCATTGATCTGCACAACGTGGCGGAGCGTTACCGGGCAGCCCTCGAACTGAGCGATCAGACCGGCGTGGTTCCCCAACTGGAACTGTGGGGTTTTTCTAAAAACCTGAACCGCCTGAGCGACGTCATGTTTGTAGCCGTTGAGAGTGGGCATCCATCAGCCCGGCTTCTGCTGGATATTTACCACCTCTACAAAGGAGGCTCCAGTGCTGCCAGTCTGCCGCTGGTTGGGAAGCCCGCCATTGAGGTTTTCCACGTAAATGACTACCCGGCAAACCTGCCCCGCGAAACCATCACTGACGCCGACCGGGTATTTCCGGGCGAAGGTGTTGCGCCGATTCGGGAGACGTTGAAGCTGATAAAAGCGCCGGGCAAATCGATCGTGCTCTCGCTCGAAGTATTCAATAAAAACTACTACGCCCAGGATGCCGCGACAGTCGCAAAAACGGCATTTTCTAAAATGAAAACGATGGTAGCAGGCGTGTAAAACAGTAAGCGTAAATCCCGATAACGTAACCGTTTACGACTTCAGCTTTACGCTTAAGCCAGATTGCTTACAAATAGCTTTCGTTTAATAGCCTTTAGTATCCACACCTTCAAACTATACACATAACCACCTGATAAATAAGCAGTTCAAGACGAATTCGATCCTATAATTTGCGGCAATCATTACCGTAGCTAGTTTTTGGCTTTTGTATGTTGGCTGACCGCTTGTTCGCGCCCGATCCGGGCGGTGCGTTTCCTGAAATCGACTCATTGGCGTGGAGCCTGACGATCGGTGTCGTGCTGCTCATGGGTGCAGTTGCCTGGAGTTTCGCCCGGATCAAGCGCCGTCAGCAGCAGATGGAACTCGCTTTTCGCCGGCAGGAAGCTGCGCACCAGCAGGAGATTAACGACATCCAGAACCGGTTCCTGACGAACCTCACTCACGAGTTTCGCACTCCGCTGACGCTTATCCTGACGCCGACTGAACAGTTGCTGGCCGAAGCAGCGGATGAACATCAGCGTAAACGGTTAACGTCCATCTATCGAAACGCGCACCACCTGCTGCGACTTGTCAATCAGCTCCTCGACCTGTCGAAGATCAAGACCGGTAGCCTGACTGTTCACCTGACGGAAGGAAACCTGAGCGAATTTATTAGCCAGACGGTGCAGAGCTTTCAGGCAGCGGCTGAACAGCGCGGGCTGCACCTTGCCTATCAGGGATGCCTGAAGAATCAGTATATCTTCGACGCGGAGAGCACTGGAAAAATTACGTATAACCTGATTACAAACGCCCTTAAATTTACCAGGCCCGGCGGGCAGATTACCGTTGACCTACAGGAGCAAACGGAAGGGATTCGGCTTACAGTAACCGATACGGGGGTTGGTATTCCGCCCGCTAAGTTGCCCAACATCTTCGAGCGCTTTTACCAGGTTGACGGTTCCTCAACGCGACCTCATACCGGCACCGGTATCGGCTTATCGCTGGCCAATGAGCTGGTCCGGCTGCTTAATGGACGCATTACGGTAGTGAGTGAAGAAGGACGCGGCACTACCTTTGAAGTAACACTCCCTTTTCAGCCTATGGGCGTTCCGGAAGAGAACTGATTACTTCCTGTTCCAGCGACGCCGGCGTTATTGCACGCCACCTTCTTCATCGGCCCGGCGGTCGGCCCGAATCTCCGGGATAGTATCGGGATCGATCAGCCCCAGCGAAGCCGCGTGTTCGGCCGCAGCAACGGTATCGGAAACAAGCAGCATCGGCACATTATCGGCATTCGTTGCCTGAATCAGTTCCCGAACGGCTTCGTCGCGCCGGTCCTCGACCGATACGTCCCGGATATAGATCGCCTGAATACGTCCCGGATTTTCGCGAACGACCTGCGCGTAGATTTCAGGGTCCTGCTGGCCGCTGTCGCCGATTAGTACAAACGGCAGTTGCGGATTCACATCGAGAACTTTACGTATCATCGCCAGCTTGTGCGTGTGATGACTCGCTGAAGACAGCAAGGCCGGGTCGAAGCCCAGATCACGCAATAGAATTGGCCCCTTGGGAATACCCTGAATCCGGAAGAAATCCACCAGCAGATCGTAGAGATTCCACGGGCTGCTCGATACAAAATAAATCGGGTTAAACAGGGTCGTGACCGGACCGCTCTGCAACGCCCGGTAGAAAGCCGCTACCCCACCGAAAGGCAGGCGCGTGTAAGCATTCCCCAGAAACGTCAACCGGGCGGTCTGGAGGAGATTCGTTGCGCCCGTCACCAGTACCGTATCGTCAATGTCGGAGATAGTCCCAAACTGGCTGTATGGGGGCGAAATCATCAGGTGTCCATCTTTAACGACGGATTCGCCCGTCGGCTGCACGACTCCATCGAGCGAATACCGAACCGGAAACCACGCCCGACCGGGCGGCAGGTCATTCGGCGGATTAATCGTCACTTCGAAATAACCTTCCTCGTCAGTCAGGGCGGTATAGGCCAACCCAAACGCTTCCACCCGTACCGTAACGCCGGGTACTTCATCACTATCAAACCGCTGGTAAGTCGCCAGCAGATTTTGCCAGAAGGTGTCATTATCGGAAGGCGTACTCAGATCCCGTTCGCGCAGTACGCGCCCCTTTAGCCATACCGCCGTCGGGCTACCAAATCCCCGATAATAGACGATTTTATAGGGTTTATGTTTATCCAGCCGCCCAAAGAGCTTGTTTTTTAGTCGGTCAAAGTGTGCTTCGGCTCCGGCCGACGCATTCACAATAAAGTCTTTCCAAGTTGTCATTGTATAGCTTTCTGATAATCTTCCCACTCGTCAATATCGGTCAGTTCCTCCAGCCGCTCGAACGTAAGGCCATTTTGCAGCATAGCCAGTTCGGTAAGCCGACGAAGTTCGGGCTGACTCCAGGGCATATCCTCAAACAGAAACGGATAAAACTGCCGCATGCCCAACAGGTAATAGCCCCCATCGGTAGCTGGTCCAATCACGACATCAGCCGTATCAAGAGCCTTGAACGCCTGGTGAATATGATAGGCGGTGATGGCCAGGCAATCGCTGCCGATGATAACAACCTGGCCTGGGGTTGTTCCATCGCCTTCACCCGCGAATTGCTCCTGAAAGGCGTTGCGCATCCGTTGCCCTAAATCCGCGCCCCCCTGAAGGCGCTTGTCATAGCCATTCCAGCCGTCGTTATCGTTTACAATGTCACCGTAATACACGACCCGATGATACGGCAGCACCTGCGTAATCTGCTGGGTATGCTGCAATAAGTGTCGGTAAATTTGCACAGCCTGCTCATTACCCACCCGGCGGGCAATGCGAGTTTTGACCGTGCCGGGCACTGGGTTTTTAACGAAGATGATCAGGTGCTTGTCAGCCATACGGTGGTTTGGTGGTAACTTTGCGAAAAAATAACGGCTTTCTGAAGACCAGCCATGAGTGGCTATACGTCAGTAATGGCAATGCCCGGTCATAAGCCCGTTGTCAATCCCTATTATAAAACATGAGCAAGCAAATTGTTTATACCGAGCAGGCCCCTGCGCCGATTGGGCCATACAGCCAGGCCGTTAAAATTAACGGGATGCTTTTTGTCTCCGGGCAAGTAGCTATTGAGCTCGCTCCGCAGGGCGACATTCAGGCCGAAACCCAAAAGGTGATGGAAAACATTGGGGCCATCCTGGAAGCTGCCGGGTTAGACTACTCAAACATTGTTAAAAGCAGCATTTTTGTCAAAGACATGAACAACTTCGCGGCCATCAACGAGGTCTACGGTCGATTTTTTACCGCTGAGCCCCCCGCCCGCGAAACCGTAGAAGTCGCGCGCCTACCCAAAGACGTTAACGTCGAAATTTCAGTCATAGCTGTTCAATAAAGAGTGAAAGAATGAAAGAGCGAAAGAGTGTTTGGCTATAACTCACTCTTTTATTTCGCTTCGACGGTTCGATTCGCTCTTTCACTCATTCACTCTTTCGCTCTTTAAAATTTATGTCAAATCCTGTTCGCGTACGGTTTGCGCCCAGTCCGACTGGTCCGCTGCATATTGGTGGCGTACGTACCGCTTTATATAATTACTTATTTGCCCGCAAAATGGGCGGCAAAATGCTCCTTCGAATCGAGGATACCGACCAGAATCGGTTTGTACCGGGCGCTGAAGAATACATCCTGGACGCTCTGCACTGGGTTGGTATTGAAATTGACGAAGGGCAGGGCGTAGGTGGTCCGCATGCTCCCTACCGCCAGTCGGAACGCCGGGAGATTTACCAGAAAGAAGCGCAGCGCCTGGTCGATGAGGGCAAAGCCTATTACGCCTTCGACACGGCCGAAGAGCTGGACGCCATGCGCAAACGGCTCGAAGAAGCCAATGCACCAGCTGCTCAGTACAACGCCATCACGCGGATGCAGATGCGCAACTCGCTGACCATGAATCCCGATGAGGTGAAGTCTCGGATGGACTCGGGCGAGCCGTACGTGATCAGGCTGAAAACACCACGTAAAGAAGAAGTCCGTCTAAACGACCTCATTCGTGGCTGGGTGAATGTGCATTCGTCGGCCATTGACGACAAGGTGCTGTTGAAGTCAGACGGACTCCCAACCTATCACCTGGCCAACATCGTGGACGATCACCTGATGGGCATTACGCACGTGATTCGGGGCGAAGAGTGGTTGCCCTCGGCTCCGCTGCACGTACTGTTGTATCGGTATCTGGGCTGGGAGGACACCATGCCGCAGTTTGCGCACCTGCCTCTGCTGTTGAAACCGGAAGGAAACGGTAAGCTGAGCAAGCGTGACGCAGACCTAGGTGGTTTCCCGATCTTCCCACTGCAATGGACAGACCCGGTTACGGGTCAGGTAGCACGTGGTTTCCGGGAAGATGGTTATTTGCCCGAAGCCACCGTTAACTTCCTGGCGCTTCTTGGCTGGAACCCCGGCACCGAGCAGGAACTGTTCACGATGGATGAGTTGGTTGCCACCTTCGACATTGCGCAGGTTCACAAAGCCGGAGCCCGGTTCGATATTCAGAAAGCGCAGTGGTTCAACCACCAGTACATTCGTCTGCGGCCCGATGCCGAACTAGCCCCGACGGTGCAGCAACAAGCCGAAGCCGCTGGCTTTACGTGTCCGATTGACAAGGCTGAGAAGATTGTCGCCTTGCTGAAAGGCCGGGTCAATTTTGCCCGCGAGATTTTCGACGAAGCAGGCACTATTTTCCACGCACCTGCTACCTACGATGAGGCCGTAATGGCTGCGAAATGGAACGACGATGCCGTACGCGCCGTAACAGCCTTCCATGACGCCCTACAAGGGTATGAAGGCGAGTTCGTCGCCGATTCAATCAAGCACGCACTATCTGATGCCATGCAGCAGGCGGGTATCAAGCAGGGAAAAATCATGCAGGCTATGCGCCTAGCCCTTACTGGATCAGGGGCCGGACCAGACCTCATGCTAACGATGGAAATCATCGGCAAAGCCGAAACAATTCAACGGCTCGAAACGGCGCTGGCAACGTTAAGAGTGAACGCATAGTTTTCTATATTCTAGTGCCGTATTACACTTGTGTTCAAGCAGTAGAGCAGCATTAGAAAGTTATCTCCTGATTTATTAAACGGTATTATTCTCCTCAACCGAATTAATACGCACATACTTTTCGTACCTGCATTTGTTGGATGAAAAGAGTTGGATAACAAATAGTCTAAGGGCATACTGATTAATACGTCTAGCTGGCCAATTCCGACAGTGTTTAATCTAGTTGGCCAGTTGACAAAAATTCCGTTACCTTTGGCGTACAACTTTAGGGGTGTCAGTTCGCGTGTCGGGCTGACTGAGAGAATACCCTTATCACCTGATGCAGTTCATACTGCCGTAGGGAAAAGTTAGCCTCGCTTTACTGGCTTGCCAGATTGCGGTCTTTTCTCCCCTGAGGTTGTCGTATTTCCTTAACGCAACCTGTTATGACCGCAACACCCCAATCCATCTGGAACGACATTGAGCAGATTCGTCTCCAGTCTCCTCTTGTTCAAAGCATCACCAACTTCGTTGTCATGAACAACACGGCGAATGCCCTGCTAGCTCTGGGTGCTTCACCTGCTATGGTACATGCCGAAGAAGAAGTTGACGACTTCATTGCCATTGCCAGTGCGCTGGTTATTAACATCGGCACGCTCGATCAGAACTTTGTAGCAGGCATGAAACGAGCCATGCGTAAAGCCCATGAACTGGGCAAGCCTGTTGTGTTCGATCCCGTTGGCGTTGGTGCCACTAAGTACCGAAACGAAGTGAGTCGGGAGTTAATGGCTTTGGCCGCTCCGACTATCATTCGGGGCAATGCGTCGGAAATTATGGCGCTGGCCGGATTGAATGCGCAAACGAAAGGCGTTGACAGCGTCCATGGCTCCTCAGCGGCACTCGACAGCGCCCGGCAACTCAACGCAGATTTCGGCAGCATAGTGGTCGTTAGCGGGGCAGAGGACTATATTGTTGGAGCCGATCAGGTAGCTACCATAGGGAATGGTCATGCCATGATGACTAAAGTAACGGGCATGGGCTGTACCGCTACGGCGTTGACGGCTGCCTTTGCCGCGGTGAACACCAATTATTTCCAGGCGGCTGTACATAGCATGGCGGTTATGGGTATTACGGGCGAACTGGCTGCGCAACGTTCACTTGGTCCCGGTAGTCTACAACTAAATTTCCTGGATACACTCTATCAGTTGACGCAGCAGGACGTATCGGCGAACCTCAAACTGGGTCAGCTATGAGCGACGCCGTGTATTTAGTCACTGATAGCGTCATCTGTCGGCAGGCGGGCCATACCGTGCCGTTTGTGGTGGAAGAGGCCTGTCGGGCGGGCGTTCGCTGGATTCAGTTACGGGAGAAAGTTATGACGACCCGCTCCTTTGTCGAGCTGGGTGCTGCGCTTAAAGCCATTACACAACGTTACGGTGCCCGGCTGATTATCAACGACCGCATCGATGTGGCGCAGGCGGTTGATGCTGATGGTGTACACATCGGTCAGGACGACATGCCGTATCCACTGGTTCGTTCGCTATTGGGTCCCAATAAACTCATTGGCTTATCCGTCAACAGTATAGATGAACTACTGGCCGCGCAATGCCACTCCGATATTGACTACCTGGGTATTGCTACCATCTTTGCTACCGGCACCAAACTCGACACGGTTAGCCTGCTGGGCCTTCCCGGTCTACAGGACGTTTGCCAGCAAACCCAACTCCCAACGTTTGCCATAGGCGGCATCAACGCCACAACTGTTCAGTCGGTTATGCAGACCGGCGTAACGGGCGTAGCTGTCGTATCTGCCATTTGCGGCCAGGATTCGCCTTATGAAGCCGCCCGTGAACTTATCCAACTAGGGCGTGTTGACAATTAGGTAAATATAGGAATGATTGGGAATTTTGTGCCATGCGTCGCTACGAGATTACGGACCAACAATGGCAACAAATCGCCCACTTACTACCCGGCAAAGTCGGTCATGTGGGCCGTTCAGCCGTCGATAATAGACTATTTATCAATGCGGTAATCTGGATCGCCCGCTCGGGTGCCCCTTGGCGGGATTTACCCGAGCGGTTCGGGCCCTGGAACTCGGTCTACCAACGCTTTCGACGCTGGGCTAAAGCAGGTGTATGGAAAACTGTTTTTGACGAGTTGCAGGAACCGGACTTAGATTGGCTAATGATTGACTCCACGACGGTGCGGGCGCACCAGCATGCAGCTGGTCAAAAAAAAGCGATCCTGCCAGCGAGTGCTTAGGTCAATCGGTGGGCGGCTGGACGACTAAGATTCATGCCGTTGTTGACGCCTTAGGCAATCCTATGCGGCTTATTCTCAGCGTCGGACAGCGAGCGGATATTACCCAGGCGAAGGGTTTATTGACTGGTTATGAAACAGATGCGGTGTTAGCGGACCGAGGCTATGATGCCAACGAATTGATTGATTGGTTAACAGAGTCCCATACGCAAGTGGTGATACCATCCAAAAAGAATCGACTGGCAGATCGACAGATTGACGAAAACTTGTACAAAGAGCGCAACCAAGTGGAACGCTATTTCAACAAGCTCAAGCAATACCGGCGGGTCGCTACTCGCTATGAGAAGACGGCCGTGAGTTTTGCTGGATTCATTTATCTGTCTTCGGCTTTGATTTTATTAGCTTGATTGTCAACACGCCCTAGCGCAATTCAATGAAAACATACACCCGAGTTCTAACGATTGCCGGTTCTGACAGCGGTGGGGGCGCCGGTATTCAGGCCGATCTAAAAACGGTTTCTGCTCTGGGATGCTATGGACTATCGGTCATTACGGCCCTTACGGCGCAAAATACCCTGGGCGTAAGCGGTATTCATTCCGTTCCACCCGCTTTCGTGGCTGAGCAGCTTAAATCGGTGCTGAGCGACATTGGCGTTAATGCCGTTAAAATCGGGATGCTCCACGCGCCCGATATCATCCGGGTCATTGCCGATACGCTGACCGGGTTTGGCGTGCGAACCATTGTAGTTGATCCCGTCATGGTGGCAACCAGTGGCGACAAACTCTTGCAGGACGAAGCCATCGACGCCCTGAAGACGCATTTGCTCCCCCTGGCTACGGTGATTACACCCAATCTGCCCGAGGCCGGTGTCTTGTTAAATCGTCCTTTAAATACATTCACAGATCTGCAGCAGGCAGCCGCCGACCTTGGCCGTCAATATCCCGGTGCGATTCTGGTGAAGGGTGGGCATTTACACGACGCCGAGAGCACAGACCTGCTGTACATCTCCCCTGACGAGCAGATTCTGTTTCCAACGAAACGTATCGACACGCCCAACTCGCACGGTACGGGTTGTACGCTTTCCTCAGCCATTGCGGCAGGCTTGGCCAAAGGTTTCTCCCTTCGCGAAGCAGTTAATCAGGCAAAAACGTATCTCACGGGTGCGTTACAGGCCGGGGCCGCTTATCAGTTAGGGCATGGCCACGGCCCGGTTCACCACTTCTTTTCTATCTGGCAATAAACAACTATCAATGCACTTCACCGATCAACTCTGGCAGCAGATCACGCCTTTGTACGAAACTATCGTGTCGCACGGCTTTGTGCAGGAACTGGCGGCTGGTTCCTTACCCGCACCTAAGTTTCAGTACTACATTCAGCAGGACGCCCTTTACCTGACCGATTTTAGCCGGGCACTGGCGCAGCTGTCCGTAAAGGCATCCGCCCCCGCCGACATTCTACAGTTCACCGAGTTTGCAGCTAATGCGATCCGGGTAGAACGGATTCTTCACGAGACGAATTTTGACCTCTACAACATCCAGCCCGAAACGCAGAAGAAGCCAGCCTGCTTTGCTTATACTAACTTTCTGCTGGCTATGACAGCAACCCAGTCGCTGGCCGTAGGCGCAGCCGCCGTACTTCCCTGCTTCTGGATTTATCGGGAGGTTGGTAAATACATCCACGCTCAATCTCGTGAACGGAATCCCTACCAGGCCTGGATTGACACTTACGCTGGCGACGCCTTCGATCAGGTCGTCGGTCAGATGCTCGATCTAACCGAAAGGCTGGCGAATGAAGCGAGTTCGGCCGAACAGGAAAAAATGCAGGAAGCCTTCGTCCAATCAAGCCGTCTGGAGTGGTATTTCTGGAACGATGCCTACCAGTTGACCGACTGGCTGGTTTAACGTAAATTACGATTTATTTGGGCAGGCGGATAGCGCTATTCGACAAATAGCCGCCAATTTTGCAGGTGCTTTTTAACGTAATGACGAATATTCTCCTCCTCAAAATGACGCTCATGCCTACGATCATAGCGCTTGTCACGCTAGCGATACGAAGGTGGGGGCATAAAATAGGCGGATTGATTGGCAGTATGCCCTGGGTAGCCGGAGCCATCCTACTGTTCTTTATTCTCGAACAGGGTAAGGCCTTTGGTATCCATTCGATTCAGGGGGCCATGACGGGTATCCTGGCCCTGATTAGCTTCAGCCTCAGCTACTCGTCATTTTCCCGCAAATTAACCTGGCTGCCAACGCTCCTGCTGTCGTATGGCTTATACACCGTTACGGTCTTAGTCTTTAATTTTCTTCAACTCAATCTATACCTGAGTTATGCGCTTGTGATCGGGTATGTCCTGCTCGCCTTACGATTTTTCCCCAAGACGTCGGATAAACCCGTAAAAGCCCGGCGCTTACCGTTCGATATTCCTATACGTATGGCCGTAGCTACCTTGTTTGTGCTGGTTGTTACGGGCCTGGCTAGCGTTTTAGGCCCAAACTGGAGCGGCATCTTAACGCCGTTTCCTATTTTGACCTCGGTTCTGGCTATTTTCTCGCATACCCTTCAGGGTAGTAACGCGACCATCGCCATCCTGCGTGGACTTGTCATTGGGTTACTGGGCTTCTCTACGTTTCTTTTCCTGCAAGTCTTTTTACTGCCCCAGTTTTCGGTTGGCGTATCATTCGGACTTGCGTTCATCGTAAACAGCATCATCAACGTTATTGCCAATCGAGTGTGGTGATAAGCATTACCAAGGTCGCTGACGGCAAAAAGCGATTAAACATGTTTCCGGCTGGCGTTGTTAAATCAGGTACTATCCATTGATGGAACTGCGTTTGCCTGTACTTTCGCCCTATCTCTTACCGCATACACCGCTTAATCATGGCTAAGAAAAAAACGAACCCCGACGAAAGTGAGAAACCCCGGGTTCACAAAGAACTCGAAGGATTTGATATTCAGATTAACTCGTTCGGTGAGATCACAACGAGCTTCGACATTGACCGGATCAATCAGTTTCTGAACAAGACCGTAGACGATAAAAAACTTCGCCACCGGACCGATCTGAACCTGAAGGGCGACGCTAATCCGGACGATGACGACGAAAAACCGGACGACGATGAAAAACTCTTCGACGAAACGGATAACGATTTGCCCGATGACGTCAAACCCCGTTAAAAAGCCCGACCCGCTCAAAAGCCCGGTCGGGCTTTTTTTTGGCCGTTTGTCAGAAAATTAACCAAAGAAATGGGTAGAGATACGTAGTTTTCGGCTACAGAAACGGCCCATCTAAACGGCCAATCACTCATCATAAACCCGCTTATTGCCCATGTACTCCCACGAAATTGATTACAAAATCATCGGCGAAGACATTCAGATTGTTGAAATCGAACTGGACCCTAACGAAACTGTCATTGCGGAAGCCGGAGCCATGCTCTTCATGGAGGACGGTATTCAGTTTGAAACCAAAATGGGCGACGGTTCCCAGCCTAATCAGGGGTTCATGGGTAAGCTGCTTCAGGCCGGAACGCGCATGATCACGGGCGAATCGCTGTTCATGACCCACTTCACCAATCGGGGCGTTGGCAGACGGAAGGTCGCTTTTGCCGCCCCCTATCCGGGTACGGTTATGCCCATTAACCTGGGCAATATTTACGGCAATACGCTGATCGTACAGAAAGATGCTTTCCTGTGTGCGGCCCTCGGTACCCGGCTGAGTATCCAGTTCAACCAACGGCTGGGCTCAGGTTTTTTCGGTGGTGAAGGATTCATTCTGGAGAAAGTCCAGGGCGACGGTATGGCCTTTATTCATGCCGGTGGCGTAGTCGTAGAACGAACGCTGAATAACGAAATGCTCCGCGTAGATACGGGCTGTGTAGTGGGCTTTGAGCCAAGCGTTAACTTCGACATTCAACGCGCGGGTGGCCTGAAAAGCATGATTTTCGGGGGTGAAGGCCTTTTTGTAGCCACTCTGCGCGGGTCCGGTAAAGTCTGGATTCAGTCGATGCCGATTTCCAAACTAGTGCAGCGGCTGGCTCCCTACGGTGCTCAGTCTCACAAGGAAGGCGGTTCCGTGCTTGGGCAGTTAGGGAATCTGTTTGAAGACTAACCGGGAATCTCTTCGCCCG
This sequence comes from Spirosoma taeanense, assembly GCF_013127955.1. Lineage (NCBI taxonomy): Bacteria > Pseudomonadati > Bacteroidota > Cytophagia > Cytophagales > Cytophagaceae > Spirosoma > Spirosoma taeanense. Next base: position 393,374 of record NZ_CP053435.1, on the reverse strand, counting down.
ATAAACTGTTATCTTTGCACGGTTTAGGAGAGAGAAATTATGGAAGTCATTTGCACCAACGATAGTTTTCCCGCCCCGGTACTGGCCTTTTACGCCGAATTTGGCGTCCAGACGCCCAGGCGCGATCAGCTATATACCGTTCGGCAGGTCAAGCGCCACACAACAGGCGAAACAGGCCTGCTGTTGAACGAAATTCAGAATCCCGACGTACCAGTACGGCATCCGGTAATGGGTGAAGTCTGGTTTGAGCCGACGTTCAACATCAACCGCTTTGCTACGCTGATGGGCCAGCCTGTTCGTCAGGAGGAACTCGAAACGGTGAACTCGTAAACAGACCGCCGATACTTTAGCAGAAGCCCGGCACCAAACCGCCGGGCTTTTTCGTTCTTTTCATTGTCACTCCGCCGACAAGTCCAATTAATTGTGGTAAAGTACGCTGTCTTTCTGCTCATAGGCCTGCTGGCAGCCGCCTGCGGCAACAGCTCATCCGATAATTACGTGCCCAAACCCAAAGGGTACCCACGTCTGGATCTGCCTGAGCCTAGGTATACCCTCCTCGAACCCACGCATCCTTACCAGTTTGAGTACAACAAAGCGGCCCGGATTCTGCCCGATACGTTTGCCCGCTCGGAACCGCACTGGATTTTTATTAACTATCCAGCCTTCCACGCCAGCGTCCAGTTGACCTACAAGCCTGTTCTGAACGATCAGAAACGACTCCGGGCTATGCTCGAGGACGCCTATAAACTGGCCGCCAGGCATAACATTAAAGCTTATTCAATCGAGCAACGTAAAATCAAGCTGAAGTCAGGGCTGGAAGCGAGCCTGATTGATTTATCGGGTGAAGTCCCTAGTCAGGTTCAGTTTGTTACGACTGATTCAACGACCCACTTCCTGCGGGGCGCGTTGTATTTTAACACAGCGACCGAAAATGATTCGTTGCAGCCCGTTATCCAGTACATTCGCAAAGACGTTCTACATCTGCTTAACACCCTCAAGTGGCGCCAGTAAGCCATTCAAAAGTTAACAACCTAATTGATTTGTTCCTGTATGAAACTCCTTCTTAGCGTATTTACCAGTCTGACACTCTCAGTTGCAGCCGCCCAGGCCCAGAGCCCGGCCGCAAAACCTGCCTCTAAACCAGCAGCTGCTCAGATTAAACAGCCCGGCCAGGTGATTTATGAGCAAAACTGTCTGACCTGCCATCAGGCGAATGGCTCGGGAGTACCTAACCTGAACCCGCCCCTGCGCGGAACCGACTGGGTGCTGGGTGACAAAACCCGGCTCATCAACGTGTTGCTGAAAGGATTGCAGGGTCAGGAAATTGAAGGTGAAATGTACGATAACGCCATGCCTGCGCACGATTTCCTGCACGATGGTCAGATTGCCGACGTGCTGACGTATATCCGCAGCAATTTCACCAACAAGGCGTCGGCCGTTACGGCTGAAGAAGTGAAGGCGGTACGGGCAGCTAAGTGAAGCGACACCTGATCACATTATACCGTTGAGCCAGGCTTTACCGACACGTTTGGCGTATCGAGAGCCTGGTATGGCGAGTTATTACTGATGTATTCAGGAATAAACTCTTTGAGAATATTTACCAGACCCAAGTTGTCATCTGCGCGTAACGCAGCTTTTAGGCGGAACATTGCCTGTTGCAGCCAATCGGCGTCGGGCGTATGTAACCGGGCAATTTTTATTTTGGGATGATGCGTTGGCAGGGTCGATTCGGTCGTGTTTAGTAACTCCTCGAATAGCTTTTCGCCCGGACGTAACCCTGTGAATCGCAGCACAACCTCTTTATCAACTTCGTAGCCGGATAATCGAATCATCTGCCGGGCCAGATCAGCGATTCGTACCGGCTGGCCCATATCAAACACGAACACTTCGCCCCCTCTACCCATAACGGCCGCTTCAAGCACAAGCTGGCAGGCTTCGGGGATGGTCATAAAATACCGAATAACCTCTGGGTGGGTAACGGTCACCGGCCCACCCGCTTCAATCTGCCGCTTAAAAATCGGCACCACTGAGCCGCTCGATCCCAGGACGTTTCCAAAGCGCGTTGCAATGAATGCCGTTTCAGAAGTTCCGTTCAGGCTTTGCACATACATTTCGGCAAGCCGTTTAGTTGCACCCATTACGTTCGTTGGGTTGACGGCCTTATCCGTCGACACCATAATAAACTTGCTCACGCCGAACGTAACGGCCAGATCCGCAACGATCTTCGTCCCCAGCGCATTAACTTTTACCGCTTCGTATGGATGGTCTTCCATCAGCGGCACGTGTTTATAGGCGGCTGCATGGAAAACGAACGCGGGCCGATAGGTATCAAAGGTTCGCCGAATTCGCTCGACATCGGTCACATCGGCAATCTGAACTGACAACACGGTACCCGTCAGCTTATCGCCCAGCTCATGACGTAATGTAAAAACAAGGTCGTACAGGGCTGATTCAGCCTGATCAACCAGCACAATCTCGCGCGGCTTGTGGAGCACCAGTTGCCGAACCAGTTCGCTGCCAATGGAGCCGGCAGCGCCCGTAACCAAGGTTACCTGTCCCCGCACAATATCACTTACGGCGGCATTGTCCAGTTGAATTGGTGGTCGCCCGAGCAGGTCTTCAATCCGAACATCGCGAATCTGTCCGGTGCTTAACCGGCCTTTGATCCAGCTTTGAGCCGACGGCACAATCTTAACGCTAACCTGATACTGGATTAGGAAATTGGCAATTTCATTACGTCGACGAACCGGTAACGCATCGATTGCCAGAATTACATCCGGCTTATGCGTTCCCTGCAAAAATAGGGTAGAGGCCTCCCGAAGGCTAAATACCCGAACTCCCTGTACGGTTTTCTGAGTTTTAGCCGGATTGTCATCGATGAATCCCAGTATCCGGTATTTACGAGTCCGGTCATGAAGGAGGGTGTCTTTGGTGTGAATACCCATAGCGCCCGCTCCATAAATCAGCACGGACAGGGACTCATTAGTCGACGAGGTAATCAGCAAGTGGTAGAGATACTTGATGGCGAGCCGTATGCCGATCAGTAATACAACGCAGATAAAGTATTCGATAGCCAGAATAGAAGCTGGAATATAAAGAAAAGGATCATTAAACAATAGTTTGAGCCCGTAGGAACCCAAACCCGCCAGCAGACTGCTTAACGTAACGGCCTGTCCAATCAGCAGCGCATCTTCAACGCTTGTATGCCGGATAATACCCGCAAATGGCCGGATCCACAAAAACACAAAGAACCTGCACAGTAACAGTCCCAGAAAATGATTCCAGTGCCAGTTGGCAAGGTCAACCGTAAAATTGAATCGTAGTGTCCAGGCGAAGAGGAAGGCAAATTTCGTCACTGTCAGATCAAGAAGCAGGACGACTAAGCGTGGCGCAAAGCGATTTGTGACTTCCGCTGACAGCGAATGTTTCATATATAGTACAATATGTATGGTGTGGTAGCAGATCGGAGAATCTGCCTTGTGGATATTTTATCCAACGGGACAAATATAATAATACGCTACGCCTAGGCAAATAATTATGTAACTAATTTTTTACTTGTAGACTAATTGCAATATAGATGTATTCCAAGGTGTCGTCTGAATATTTTATCCGCTCAAAAGTTATTCAGAAACTTATATTAGTTATAAGCCATAAGATCAGAAGTTTTATCTGAAAAGTTTTAAAACTATGGTTACGCTTTTGGCCGCTTATACAGTGGGACTGTGCTGCAGGGTTCACCAAAAAGCAGACTCTGGACAACCGGCCGTAATACCCGTGTCAGTTCAACATAAGCCGACGTTGGAACCGAAACTTTGGAGCAGCCTTTCACAACAACGCGAGCATCACGATAGTCTTCTGGATTAATCTGTGCAATAGCCTCGAAATACAGTTTTTCTTCCAGATCAGTCAGGGTTCCAAATACAGTTGTGTGCGCATAAGGCTGAAGATGCAGCGTCAGCAGCATATACGCCCAGGTAGGCACGATGGCATCTTCCGTACAGGTAATGGCTACGTTCTTACCCGAATACTGGCTCCAGTCGTGCTCTTTCAGAAATCCCCGAAAGTCTTTTTCTTTCAGCATAAGCCCCATGTATAGGTTATCTTTCAGATCGTAAATCAGCCGTTCGCCGGGATGGTACAGGTTTTCAAGATCCAGCGTAATCAGACCGCTGCTGGCGACACGGTTAACAATTTCGGTTTCCATAAAGCCCAGTTAACGTTTGTTTCGAAAACAGCACAACTCGTCCGAAAGGTTCTTTGCGGCCAAGCATTAAAAGTCAAATGAGGTCCGCTTTTTTTGCTACTTTTGTTCTTATATCTAAATACGAACCGCCCTAAACGATTGGCTCATGAAATTCATCGTTTCCTCGTCCGTACTACTTAAAAACTTACAAAACATCAACGGCGTCGTGGCGACCAACCCGATTGTGCCGATCCTTGAGAATTTTCTGTTTCGGATTGAAGATGGTACATTGACCGTGACTGCTTCGGACCTGCAAACGACCATGACGACGCAGATTCCGGTCGAAGCCAGCGAAAACGGCGCGATTGCCATTCCCGCTAAATTGCTGCTGGACACGCTCCGAAGCTTGCCCGAGCAACCCGTAACAATCAACATTGATACAAACACCTTCGGAACCGAGATTCTGACCGACAACGGTCGCTATAAGCTCTCCGGCGAAAATCCCATTGACTTCCCCAAGCTACCGACGGTAAACAAAAACATGTCGGTTGAGATGACGTCCGACGTCCTACTCAGCGCAATCAACAATACGGTCTTTGCAACCAGCACCGACGATCTGCGTCCGGCCATGACGGGTGTGTATCTGCAACTGAGCGCCGACAACGCAACCTTCGTTGCGACCGACGGCCACCGCCTGATTCGCTACCGCCGGACTGACCTCAACTCGTCGGCCAGCACGTCGATTATTATTCCCCGCAAGGCCCTGCAACTGCTGAAGGCATCGTTGCCCGAAGGCGTAGCCGTTACGGCCGAGTTCAGCCAGGCCAACGCGTCGTTCACCTTTGGACCGACGCAGCTTATCTGCCGGCTGATTGATGAGCGGTTCCCGGATTACGAGAACGCCATTCCGACCAATAATCCGAACGTCATGACTATCGGCCGGACTGATCTGCTCAACTCGCTCAAGCGGATCATGATCTACGCAAACCGCACAACACACCAGATTCGGCTGTCGCTGAAGGCTAACTCGCTGACCATCTCAGCCGAAGACCTGGACTATTCGAACGAAGCCAACGAAAAACTCCTCTGCGATTACGACGGCGATCCGATGGAAATTGGTTTCAACGCGAAGTTGATGTCTGAAGTGCTGAGCAACCTGAGCGCCAAGATGGTTACGCTGGAAATGTCGGCTCCGAACCGCGCGGGGCTGCTGATTCCGGCTGATAAAGAAGAGAACGAGGACATCCTGATGCTGGTGATGCCCGTGATGCTGAATACTTACGCGTAAAATGAATGCTGCACGCTTGATAATGAATGATAATTAACCGGTCATTCGTCATTTAGCATGCAGCATTCGTCATTTTATGGCTTCCAAACGTACCGCGCCCGCGCTCGCTTTTATCTTCATTACCCTTCTGATTGACGTTACGGGGCTGGGCATCATCATTCCCGTTTTTCCAAAGCTAATTGAGCAACTGATTCACGGTAACATCAGCCAGGCGGCCAGTTACGGCGGCTGGCTAACGTTTTCCTATGCTCTGATGCAGTTCGTCTTTTCGCCAATTCTGGGCGGGTTGAGCGACCAGTTCGGGCGTCGGCCGGTACTGCTGTTTTCGTTATTCGGCTTTGGCATCGATTATCTATTCCAGGGGTTTGCGCCGAGTATTGGCTGGCTGTTTGTCGGCCGGATGCTGGCCGGCATTACGGGTGCCAGCTTTACAACGGCCAGTGCTTATATTGCCGACATCAGTACGCCGGAGAAACGAGCGCAGAACTTTGGACTAATTGGTGCGGCCTTTGGCGTAGGGTTTATCCTGGGTCCAGCCGTAGGAGGATTTCTGGGCCAGTACGGTCCACGAGTTCCTTTTTTTGTCGCGGCCGGCTTAACGATGCTTAACTTTCTATACGGGTTTTTTATCCTGCCAGAGTCACTTTCGCCCGAAAACAGACGGCCATTCGACTGGCGACGAGCCAATCCGGTTGGTTCTTTGATGAATTTAGGTCGCTATCCCGTTATCCTCGGCTTAGTCGCATCCTTGGTGCTGATTTACATTGCGGGCTTTGCCGTACAGGGAACCTGGACGTTCTACACGATGGAAAAATTCAAGTGGGACGAGAAAACGGTTGGCCTCTCACTGGCTGCTATTGGGGTTTCCTTTGCGATTGTACAGGGTGGTCTAAGCCGGGTTATCATTCCTAAATTAGGTCAACGCCGGTCTGTATACGTCGGTATGATGTTCAGCGCCATTGGTTTCGCGCTCTTTGCCTTTGCCAGTCAAAGCTGGATGATGTTTGCGTTCATGGGTATTTATGCGCTGGGCGGCATCGCGGGACCGTCAGTTCAGGGTATCATTTCCAATCAGGTACCCCCTAATGAGCAGGGCGAATTACAGGGCGCACTTACGAGCCTGACCAGCACGACATCTATCGTTGGGCCGCTTATTATGACTAATCTGTTCTCGTATTTCACCGCTTCAAACGCGCCGGTTTATTTTCCGGGTGCGCCGTTTTTACTGGGCGCACTACTCATTTTAATCAGTGCTGTACTAGCCCGCCGAGCCGCAATGGCCTAGCCTTGGCTTTAGACAACCGGATTGGCCATACATTGGTCACCTAAAAAAGCCTCCGCGTAGAGTGAGTTCTGCGCGGAGGCTTTCTTGTTGATATACCCGGTAATCATCAGGGTTTTGTGGACGCGGGCTCAACGTCGGCGGGGCGTAGGTACCAGCCAACACGTTTAACTTCAAATAGTGCTCGTTTATAGATGGCTTTCAGAACACCACCGTCGCGGGCCAGCAGGCGGTCACTGCTCCAGACGTGCCCGGCTTCAGACGTTACCCGGTGAATGCGGCCTTTTTTGAGCAGCAGCATGGCCATCCAGCCATCATCACTCTCAATATCCTGACCCCGTTTAAAGGATGTGTTGAAACCGCCAACGCTCATCGCATCTTTCCGGCGAAACGCACAGCTGAATCCCATAACGTTCACACACTCGTAGCCCCGGCGCCGGCGCAGATAAAACGCGAAGCGGGCCGCCGTTTCATGCAGGATCAATGCCCAGCGAGGATTTGTCTCACTCGGCACAAACGAGTACGTGCTGTAGGTGCACGAAATGGCCGGGTCCTGCAACGGATCGACCAGTGCGTCGATCCAGCCGGGCGGATACAAACAGTCGGAATCGGCATTGAGAATATATTTCCCCCGCGCAGCCGTTAGCGCGGCCTGCCGGGCAAAAGCCGCTCCCTGGTCTGTCACAAACAGCGACCGGACCCCACAGGCATCCAGCAATTCCTGCGTACGGTCTTTAGAATTGTTATTGGAAACAATGAGTTCGGTGCGGTAGCGCGTCTGCTGGCTGCCCAGCGACGAGAGCATATTCAGCAAACTCTCTTCTTCGTTGTAAGCAGGAATAATGATAGATACCTCCGGCGCGTCCGTTCGGAATTGACCCAGACGGGTACGCAGGTCACTCAGCCGCTTATCCGACACATCATCGGGTTTATACGTAAAGCGGTGAGAAGCCAGCCAGGTGGGCAAAGTCGGGTAAATCATGCGTTGACGATTCGGAAATTGGTCTTGAACTGCAACGAAACTACACAAGACCCCGGCAACGACGTAATAAATTGAGTGAAAGGCCCTCAGATTGTAAAGACAGCCTTAAAGCGAAGCGTCATCTGATCCTCGATTTTCAAGCCCATCAGAGACGGCCGCTCCACGTTATAATCACTGATATTGATTGGAAATTCGCCCGTAAGAATCATTTTCCCGCCGGCCTCCTTCCGAACTGCCTGCAACGTAACGGGCTTTGTAACGCCATGAAACGTCAGGTTCCCTCTGGCTGTGAGCGCTCCGTTATCACCTGCCTTCACATCTGAGCTCACAAAGGTAACGTTAGGATACTTCAGGCCGTCGAGTACTTCCAGCGCGTGCGAGTCCCGATTGTTATTGTCACTGTCGAACGAGGCTACCTTGACAGAAACGGCCACACTTTCGGGCTGTTTTGTCTCATCGTTGTAAAGAACTGCGCAGTTAACGTCGCGGCTAATGCCTTCCCACTGATGCAGGGGGTGCTTGGCGGAATAGACAACGGTCGACTGGGTCTTATCGGCCATTAGTTTGCGCTTGGCCTGTGGTGCCGCAAAGGCACAAAGCAACAGCGTGGCTACAACGTAGCCGTATAGAAGCGGGTATTTCTTCATAAAGTTAGAAGGTTAACGCAACGACGGAAGCGGCATAGGCCCCAAATGTGGTATAGGCAGCCGCCCGGTGATATGGTTTCAGGCTGAAGTCCTTCTGGATCATATGCGCCAGAATATTCGTGGCAACCATGCCCGTCAGGTGGACAATAGCCAGGTATTTGTGGAGCTTAATCGACGTGAAACCTCGTTTAGCGCCTACAATTGGGGGTGGGGTGGTCAGTGACAGAGCCAGCGTAGTGCCATACGTAATGTTGATGAACGTCGCCGTGCGTTCGTGCCAGCGTTTGGTCTTCAGGTAATCTTCGCCCTTTGCATTATACAACTTGGCCCCGAGCAATCCCTGCGCCACAAAGCCCGCCAGCGTGACGAATCCGCCAATCTGGTGCGTGACAAGCATCGTCCGGCGAACTTTCAATTCGCGGGCGCGACTCTCGGGCGTCAGCGGAGCCACGTTTATCGTTCGCAGCAGTCCCTTCGGCCCCCAGAACGCCCGTTGCGTAAACAGCATCCTGTGGGGTAATAATGGCTGGACTTCGCTCGAATCGGTCAGGCCTGCCAGCAGGTCATCGGCCGTGTTTCCGGTAGGAGGCAGCGTGTCAGATTTTGTTACGGTTACCGTTAATCCGGGCGTAACGTTGGTATCAGCAACAGCCCCGGCCTGAGTAACGACGTCAGGAAGGGTATAACCGAAAACAGACAGGGTATACAGCCAAAAACTAATTAGTCCGGTCAGGAAGAGTTTCATAAAGCAACGGGCGAAGAAATACGGATTTATGGGCGGAATCAGGCAATCGATACTGGTTATGCTTCTTCTATTCAGATACCTGAAGTTTGTTGCCGTCTGTGCTAAGAGTAGCTTTATATACCTTCATGGCTGGCTGACCAGGCCCCCCGACGGCCACTTTCACCGCTCCATTCGTTGCAAAGACCGACCCGTGCACGCTACAGCCGAAATCATCGGACGCCAGCCGGTACGAGATTCCGTCCTGCAGCTCATGCGAACACAGACGCTGAATCGCTACGTACTTATTGCCTTTTGTATTGGCCACGATGACACTGCCTGCTTTAACATACTGGCCTTCGGTTTTAAGCGCCTTAAAATCTGCATTAGTCAGATCGAGTGTGAAGTTGATAGCCCCTTTAGTGGTATCCGCATTACCCGTCAATCCGGCAGATGAGTTAACGGCGGGCGCCGGATCATCGTCACTACCTGAGCAGGACGATAGGGTTCCCATGCAGTAAAAAGCCATTAAAGCAGCACTGCTCAGGCCGAGAGACCTGAGAAACTCTCCGCGCTTCATTGAATCGTTGGTGGTTGGGTTGTTCTGCATGGGATTAATGTTTAGTATAGGTACATGAATGAATAAGCGAACACTGGGGTAAACAATACATCAGAAACGATAGCGCAGCGAAAAAAAGGCACCCGTGCTAATCAGATTGAGCTTGAAATACCCAACTTCTTTTAGGGGAATCTTTAAAAATGGCTCAACCTGCCAGGCCAGCCGTCGACTCAAGGACCGTTCGTAGCCAGCTGACAGATTTAAATGACTGAATTCGTATCTACCGGTTTTGGTACTCCACTGCCGGTATTTGATTCGCGGATCGGCTGGGTTGGCGTAGTTGTACGTAAAATCTTCGCGTAGCATCACGTAGGTTGTTACGCCCCCGCTTACGAACCAGCGACTCGGCGCCCGCCCGGTAGACGGCGGCCGTAAAGCTACGTCATAACGCAGGTTGAGCGGTATGTCGAGCATGTTGCAGCGACCGCTTACGCTCTCCGGCTGCACGGGCCACATCCAATTATAGTCTGATGTCGCAGCCCGATATATTTTCGAACTGCGCAGCACACCCGCCTGGAAGCTCCATCGTGGGGTTAGCTGATATTCTGCCAGCAGGCCTACATTTGTTCCGGGGCGGGTAAAATTCTTCAGACCTACCACGGTCAGATCCGGCGCTACCACCAGCCGAACGCTTAACCCCGTCAGCCGGGAAGGCTTTACCTGCTGCTCGGACTGAGATTCGCCATCTTCCGGCATAACCACCTCCCGATCTACAAAACCCAGCGGCACCGGCCATTGACCCGGAAGGCCGGTCAATTGAGCTGGCGTTGGATAAAGCAGCCGGTCAGACTTATTCACTTCGGGTATGGCCGGTGCCGAGGGTTGAGAATTTCGATCAGCCGTTAGGTTTTCTGACCGTTTAGTAAACGTTGATGGGTCATTTGTCGCATACGCCCCCGCGAAAAAATCCCTATTCCTTTGCTCGCGAGTTTTCACATTTGTCCGGCGCTTACTACGCGACGGCGTTATACGCATTACGCTTGCATCCCCATTAGCCAACCGGCTATTGGGGCTCTGACTGGATCGCCTGGGCTCATTTACAGCGTTTGGCACGGACCCTCTGGCGGCTCGGACTTCATTAACTTGCCGACTGATACGAGCCAGTGCTTGTCCTTCAGGCCCGATCGGCGCGCTTGTTTTGCCAGATACGGCTGTCACTGCGGGATCGGGCCGTTCGGTTGGCTTTGTGCTCGCTGCTGACCGTCCGGCTTCAACTGGCTCCGGGCGGTTAGCAGTCGCTGTATTCTGCAGCCCAGACTGACCGTCCTCTGCCAGCGTTTCACTGAACGCTGGTCCTTTGCGATTCCCCCGTCGCTCGTCTGGCCGACTACCTGCTTTCGACGGGTCTGTTCCAGCGCGAGTGGAAACCTTCGTGTCTGCTGAACCCGAAGTGTTATTGCCAGATACACTTACCTGCCGGCGAGCAAAGGTATCTGTCGTTTTCATCGTGTGATAGACGTACCAGCTCCCGACTAGCAGCAAGAGCAGCAGGACTGGTAATCCCAGACGTAACAGGTTCCGCCAGAATACACCTTGCTTCTGATCGTCTAACTGACTCTGCATTGCCTGCCAGGCAGTCGGGTCAAAGGGGGGCTCAAACTCTTCAGCCGATTTTCTGAAGAGTCCGTCCAATTGGTCATCGGTTAGCTCTTGCATACTCATCGTGATTCAGTTGTTTCAGTAACTGCCGCAGGTTTTCCCTCGCCCGGGCCAGATTTGACTTCGACGCTCCGACCGAGATGCCGAGTTGTTCGGCAATCTCGTCGTGCGTGAATCCATCAATTACAAATAGGTTGAATACCAGCCGGTAGGCGGGCGACAACCGTTGAATGAGTCCCATTAGTTCGTCATGAGCCAGCCGGCTATAGACATCGACCGAGTCCGGAGCCGGAGCCTGATCGGCCCGTTCGACGTCTTCGTGGTAAAAATGACGTACTTCCTGCCGGTAATGATCCACGGCTGTATTGATCAGAATTCGCCGGAGCCAGGCCTTAAACGGCTGCGCGGAATCATACTGCTCCAACCGGGTGAACACCTTCAAAAAGCCATCGTTCAGCACCTCCAGAGCGCCTTCGCGGGTAGGTGCATACCGCAGGCAAACCCCCATTGCATACCCGTAGAACTGCCGGTAGAGCAGCTCCTGACTACGCCGGTGGTTGCGCATGCAACCCGCCAGCAGGTCGGGCAGGGGCGGTATAGCGGGAGCATTGGCCATGTACGAAAGCAGTACAGTTATAAAATTAAATCATTGCCGGAGCCTGACACATTTATGTCCCAATCGATCCGTTAACATTCGGCATTACGGTTCAACCAGTCAATCTTACAACGGGGCTTCAACTGTAGCTTCGTTAACAATTGGCCAAACGCCGGGTCTGGGCACGCTAACTCCTTTTGTGTTACCCCGCAGATTCTGGTCGCCACCAAAGTAATAGAGCGGCCAGCCTTTGTAGGTAACCTGCGTCCGGCCGAATACCGTGATTGTTGCAAAATCAGCTTTGTTCAGAGTCGACGGGATTTCATTGAGTGGGCCTTCAAAAATTGGCCAGGCAGCTTCGTTGCTCAAATCGGCTTTGGTGTAATTGTTTTTATTCTTTTTATCGTTCACAAAGCCGTAAAGAGTACGACCAACGTTATCGGTTAAATATAATGAATTGCCGGTTCCTTCCTTGTAATCGCTGGTATACAGTTTTCCGTCCTGACCTTTCAACTGGCCCGAGCCAATCAGTACCGTATAGTTAGGCTTAGCTACAAACCAGACACTGTTCACATCTTCGCCATTAACGTCGCCGGCTTTACCGTCATTTTTGAAATAATACAGAGGCCAGCCTTTATAGGCAGTTTGTTTACTACCATCAGTGCGGGTAATCGTCGTAAAGTCGGCCGCAGTTAGGTCACTGCTCATAGTTGGCGTTTCTTTAAAGAATACGGGCCAGTTGTCTTTGCAGGTTCCGGCGCAGTTGGCGCTCCCGTTGGCATCGGGCGCAAAAAAATACAGCGTTCGGCCACCCTCACCCGTCAGGACCCGACCAAGCGATGTTGTTCCTAACGCCAGATCAGGAGCCGGCGGAGCTGAATCATCCTGCTTGCAGGCGAAAGCAGCCACAGTTAGTAAAGCCGCCAGCGTTAGCGAACGGGCAGAAAAAGTAAGGCGTATCATTGTGTCAACTGCGTTTAGAGAGGTGAGAAACTGAACAGTTGAACCGGTTCAAAAGCCATTACGGTAAGTGTCTTCACCGGGTTGCGTGAGCAATGAAAAATAAATGTTCTTCCGGCATTTTTCTCTGAGTTCTCGTCCGATTAATTACACGTAATCTAGCTAAGCCGAACCTAAATATTTACCCGTAACGGAGAGCACAAACCGAACTGGTCAATGCAGGCGGAACATAGACAGGATGAAAAAACGTTGATCGGGAAAGACCTTACCGCCCGCCTGTACGTTTATAGTCCAGAATGAAGCATACTCGTCTACTAATTATCCTTGCTGCTTTAATCGCCGTCAATATTCTGTCGGCATTTGTCTTTTTTCGGCTCGATCTTACCCAGGAAAAGCGCTACACGCTCTCCGGAGCAACGCAGACTCTGTTAACCGATCTGCCCGACGACGTTCATATAGATGTTTACCTGACAGGCGACCTGCCCCCGGCTTTCAAACGACTCGAAAATGCTGTTCGGGAAACGCTCGACGAGTTTCAGGCCAGCGCGGGTCAATCGCTTACGTACCGGTTCATCGACCCGGACGCCATCACCAATACCGCCGAGAAGAATAAGCTCATTGACAGACTTCAGCAACGGGGGTTGCTGCCAACCAACCTGGTCGCCAGCGAAAGCGGCAAACGAACCGAAAAGCTCATTTTCCCCGGCGCGGTTGTCTCTTATAAAGGAAAAGAAACAACCATACTGCTGCTCAAGGGCAACAAAGCGGCTTCTAAAGAAGAGCAGTTGAATCAGTCTTATGAGGGCGTGGAATTTCAGTTGGCATCAGCAATTCGTAAACTAACCCAAACGGAAGGTAGTCGCCGGCGGGTCGGCCTCCTGTATGGTCATACGCAGGTGCCGCCTTCGCGCTTTGCCGATTTGCTGGCCTCGGTTCAGGAAAATTACGATCTGTTTTTCATTGACATGACTAAACCCGGCCCCATTGCGGGGCTGGAAGCCATTCTGGTCCCCAAACCCGACCGGCCGTTCTCGGAAGATGAAGTATTCAAGCTCGATCAGTTCGTTGTCAACGGTGGACGGGCGCTCTTTTTTGTGGATGGGCAACGGGTCGATAGTGTCAGCAATGAAGGAAACTACGCTCAACCGCTAAGTTTGAACCTGGACGATTTGTTCTTTCGCTGGGGAGTCCGCGTCAACCGCGACGTAGTGAAAGATTTATACTGCGCGCCTATTCCGCTCAACGTCGGGAATTTGGGCGACAAGCCCAATATTCAGCTTATGCCGTGGCGGTTCTATCCGCTGCTGAACAACTTCGGTACCAGCGGCAACCCCATTGTACGCAACCTCGACGCGGTCCTGGGCCGATTTGTCAGTACGCTGGATACGGTGCGGGCACCGGGCATCCGTAAAACCCCCCTACTGCTGACTTCGCCTTACACCCAAGTCCTGAAAGCCCCTGCCCTAATTTCCTATAATGAAGCTCGCCAGCAACCCGACCCACAAATGTATACCGGGGGCGTCCGCATCGTTGGCTGTTTGCTGGAAGGGCGGTTTCAGTCCATTTTTGCAAACCGAATCCTGCCGGGCGATCCGCGCGCCAATGGTTTTCGGCCAGAAGGTGAACCCTCACGCGTGCTGGTTTGCTCGGATGGCGACCTGATTGTAAACGATGTGGATTACAAACGTAACGCGCCCTATCCACTTGGCTTCGATCGCTTCACGCGGACGACCTTTGCCAACAAGGATTTCGCCCTAAACGCGATTGACTACCTGGTGGACCCCAATGGCGTTATCGCGGCCCGCGCCCGGACCGTTACGCTTCGGCCATTAGACAAAATTCGAATGAACGCGGGTCGTACCGGCTGGCAACTGCTCAATTTGCTGGGCCCGCTGGCACTGGTAGGGCTGGTTGGCGTGGTCTGGCAGGTCCTTCGCCGGAGACGCTATGGCCGGTAAATTTACTCCACCGCAAACTTCACCAGCCACTGTCCGACTGTGGCACCGGTCAAGTTGAAAATAAGATTCGGGAAGAGGCCAAACACCAGAGCCAGCGCACCCAGCGGAATCAGCATTAGCTTCTCACGGCCGGTCAGATCGGTCAGGACCGACAGGCCATTGGCGGATGCTGTTTCGTGCCGACTCCAGAATGAGCCGAAAAACATACGCTGAAGCGACCATAGGAAGTAAGCAGCCGCCAGCAGAATTCCGGTGGTGGCAACGGCCGTCAGCCAGCCAGGCAGCCAGGTCGACTGAAAACTGCCCATCAGCGTAAACAGCTCACCCACGAATCCAGAGAAGCCCGGCAACCCCAGTGATCCGAAAAAAGCCACGGCCGTGAGCGTCGCGTATTGCGGCATGGGCTGCATCAGGCCCCGGTAGGAGTCGATACGCCGGTCATGGGTGCGGTCATACACAACGCCCGCAATGAGGAATAACATGGCCGACAGGATGCCATGACTCACCATCTGATAAATGGCGCCGTTGACGCCCTCGGCCGTTAAGGACGCTACACCCAGCAGCACGAAGCCCATGTGCGATACCGACGAATAGGCAATCATTTTCTTGACGTCATTCTGCGCCAGAGCGTTCAGGCCACCATACACAATAGACAGCGTTCCCAAGACTGCGAGAGCCTGGGCGTACTCAACGGCACCATCCGGGAAGAAATTCCAGACGATTCGCAGAAAGCCATAACCACCGACTTTCAGCAGGACACCCGCCAGCACGACCGATACAGGCGTTGGGGCTTCGACGTGGGCATCGGGTAGCCACGTATGCAGAGGCACGATGGGCAGTTTGATAGCGAAACCAATAAACACCGCCCAGAAGGCCAGCATACGAACCGGAAGCCCTAGCACAATTGGTTCGGACGCGGGGTTGAGAAACGCATCAGGCAGGTAATTACCGCCGTCGGCCAGATAGCGCATGTCGAAGGTATGAACGACCTGTGCCGGGTTAATCTGTCCGTTTCGCAGGTGAGCCTGCAGAATCTGGATAATTTCACTCGTAACAACGGATGGGTCTTCGACAAAGCCCACGGCGACGGCGGTGCTGACTGGGTCCATAACGGACAGATACAGCCCGATCATGACGAGCAGAATCAGCAGAGAGCCCAGCAGGGTATAGAGAAAGAATTTAATTGATGCATACTCCCGGCGGGGGCCGCCCCACAAACCGATGAGAAAGTACATCGGCAGCAGCATGAACTCGAAAAACAGAAAGAACAGAAAGAAATCCAGGGCAACGAAACAACCCATAATCGTACCGGTCAGCAGCAGATATAGGGCGTAATAGGCTTTCTGCCGATGCGTTATGTTCCAGGATGAGACAACGCCAATCAGCATAACCACCGCCGACAGCACCACCAAGGGCAAGCTTATTCCGTCGACGCCAACCAGGTAGTCAATTGACGCGACGCCCAGGTTTCCAAGTGATAACGTGATCCAGCCGGTTTGTTCCAGGAGCTGATAATTGGCCTGCGTGGGATCGAAAGCCGCATAGGCCAGAGCCGCCAGAGCTACTTCGATCAGGGTTATGCCCAGCGCAATCCACCGAAAACGCGTTGCGTGACTTTCTGGCAAGAAAACAACCAGCAACGATCCGCACAACGGCAGGAAAATTAGTAGCGAAAGAATCATAAATCGTTTCCGACAGCTTCCTGCTGCCGGTTCTGTTATAGCAACCACCAAAGCACCAGCAGCAACCCGACTACGGCCACCGTGATGTACGACTGTACGCGACCATTCTGCACCGAGCGCGTTAATTGGCCTAGCCGACCCGCCAGCCAGGCCACGCCATTGATCAATCCGTCTACACCGTAGCGATCCAGCCCATTAGCAATATGAGCCAGCACCACTGTCCACATTCCCGCTCCATTCACCACACCATCAACAGCGCGCTGATCGGTACGGTTAAAAATAGAGGCCAGTTTAAGGCATGGGTTGATGAGGACGTGTTTATAAATCGTATCCAGAAAGCCGTATTCAACCGACAAGCGTACGTAACTGCGATTATAGTGCGGCTCGTTCATTCGGAAGCCCAGCCAGCCACCAGCCAGTACCAACAGGATCGAAGCCGGAGCTAACCATACGATTGATGATTCTTCACCTGTTGGGAACACCTGGAAAAACCAGCTTCCGTGCGCTGAAGCTGGATTCACTGAAAACCAGAAAAACCCCGACAGGCCAGCCAGCACGATCACCGGCCCGCGCATAAGCCAGTCGGGCTCATGAGCCTGGGTGGGCGGAACGGCTTCGTTCCGGTAGGTTCCGAAAAAAATTAATCGCCATTGGCGGGCCATGTACAGTGCCGTCAGCCCTGACGAAAGTAAGAGTGTTACCGGCACAAAATAAGCCAGACCACCCTGCTGCGTATCGGCCCAGGTAAAGGCTCCGCCCAGAATAGCCTCTTTTGACAAAAAGCCAGAGAATAGCGGCAGCCCTGACAGCGCTGCTGCGCAGATCGTGTAAGCAACAAAGGTTGTCGGCAACGACCGGCGCAGCGCCCCCATCTGACGCATATCCTGCGTTTGGACCGCGTGAATTACCGCTCCCGCACTTAAAAATAACCCCGCTTTGAAAAAGGCATGGGTTAAGAGATGAAACATGGCACCACTGACGTTAGCCGTACCCATGCCGGCCACCATAAGGCCTAGCTGCGATACGGTCGAGAATGCCAGCACCTTCTTGATATCGGTCTGGAAAAGGGCCGAATAACCGCCCCATAACGTCGTGATAGTGCCTACAAGCGCAATGACCACCAGCGCATCGGATGAAAGCAGCGGATGGATACGTGCCAGCAGAAAAATCCCGGCCGCCACCATCGTGGCCGCGTGGAGCAAAGCCGACACGGGTGTTGGTCCTTCCATGGCATCAGGAAGCCAGCTCAGGAGTGGAAACTGCGCTGACTTACCAACGCAGCCCATAAACAGACATAAACCAACTGCCGTTGAAGGCATCAGATAAACGCCGTCGGCGGTCAGTGCAGCCAGTTCAAGGGTGTCATAATGGTAGTAGGTCAGGAAAATGCCGATCAGAAACCCAATGTCCCCAACCCGGTTCATCAGAAACGCTTTTCTGGCGGCCTGACTCGCGGCCGGACGCTCCGTGTAAAAACCAATGAGCAGGTAAGACGCCAGCCCCACCAGTTCCCAGAACGCATACATCACCAGGAGGTTTCCGGCGAGCACAATCCCGAGCATAGCCCCGACAAACAACTGTAAATACGCAAAATACCGCGAGAACTTTGGCTCATCGTGCAGATATGAAAGCGAGTAAATCTGCACTAGCAGGGCCACAAAATGAACCACAGCCAGCATGAGCGCCGTTAAAGTGTCCAGCCGAAAACTAATCCCAAACGACACGCCCGACACCGTGGCCCAATCGGCCCGAAACGTCATTGGCTGCGCAGGCAGATAAATAACCAGCAGTACTGAAAGCACCAGTCCGGCAGCGGTTAGCAGGACGGCCAGCGGCCCCGCCATACGCCGATTCAGGCCAGCCACCACCAGGAACCCCGCAAACGGCAGGCTTAAGAGGGCAACGGTCAGAGCAAGGAGCAGCGGGGAAACGTCGTCGGGCATTCGGTTAACGATGAATTGGGCGCAAATATCCCGATTCTAACGTGGGGAAACAAACCGGCAACTATGCAACAAATGTGCTGGTTTGTTATAGATTTGCTAAGACCTTTCCTGAACCATAACCATCTTTTATGACAACGGCCACAACCATCAATCTACCCTGGGTAGAATCCCCGTTTTTCAACCAGGAACTACAAAAAGCGAATCTCGATCCACAACTGGCCGAGCAGGTGCGCCAGTACGCAGAAGAAGGCTTTCTAATTTTCGACCCTGAAATTGATGAGACCATCCTCGACGCGGCTTTAGCGGGCGTTCAGCCGCTTTACGGCAATGACTTACGAAAGCAGGACGCCTGGCAGACGGTTCCGGCCGTACGGCAGATTGCCACCGCGCCCAAAATTATGGAAATGCTTCGGCTGCTTTACCGCCGGGAGCCAATTCCCTTCCAGACGCTGAATTTTCCGGTTGGCACCCAGCAACGTACCCATTCGGATTCCATTCATTTCAACTCCATTCCGCAGCGGTTCATGTGTGGCGTGTGGGTTGCGCTTGAAGACGTACGGGCTGATAACGGCCCGCTTCACTACTACCCCGGTAGTCATAAACTGCCGTTTTACGACCTGATCGACATGGGCCTGAAAGGCTCCGAGGCCCAAACGGTTGAAGAAATTTATGGCGGTACGTATAAACAGTATGAAGAACGGCTGGCCGAAATCATTCAGGCCCACGGACTGAAGAAAGCTACTCTGAATATGCCCAAGGGAAAAGCTATTATCTGGTCGGCCAACCTGCTGCACGGGGGCGAAAAAATCCTGACGCCCGGCTCAACACGGCACAGCCAGGTAACGCACTATTTCTTCGAAAACTGCGTGTATTACACTCCGTTACGTTCCGACGCTACAATTGACAAACTGTACGTCCGTAAGATTACGAACATTGCCACTGGTCATCCCGTCGACAATAAGTATTTTGATCAGGCCCTGGCTTACGACAGTGAAGGGTATCCGAAACGCTACACTCTTCCCTTATCAGTACGGCGACTGGGGCGATTTGTACCGAAGTTTCTGATTAAAATGCTCAAGCGATAAGCTAACCGGTTTTTAGCCAGCCTGTCAGACTCAACCGTTCACGGGTGGCGGGGCGAACCTCATGTTCGAGCCGGCCGCTTTCGAAGCAGACCAGCCGGCCACCTACGGGTAAAACCACCTCTTCCCGCTCAGAACTGCCGTCGGGTAAAAAAAGGGCTAACTGCCCACCGTCGGCTTCCTGCCAGTCGGTGTTGAGGTAACAAATAACCGAAAGTTTCCGGCGTGAATCGCTCCGAAACTGATCGAGGTGACGTTTATAGAACGTGCCGGCGGGGTAAAGAGCGTAGTGGAATTCGTAATCACGCAGCCCCAGATAGCACGTCCGGTTCACATAGTCAACAAACTCGCCAATGCGGTTCAGAAAGGCCAGTTCTTCTGGCGTTGCGGTCGCTTCATCGAGCCACAGAATCTCGTCACCCCGAATGGCATGCTCAACCGTTACGTGCTGGTTCCCTATGCCGGCAGCCCGGAACTGACCAGCCGCCCTACGTTCGTGTAACCGCGCAGCGAGGGCCGCTACCTCAGACGAAGTTAGAAAGTAATCGACGATGCCGTAGCCGTCATTTACGATACCATCAATGATTGGTTCAAACTGAGGATTCATGTAATCAGAGGATGTTGACTGAAGAATTTCAGGTGCCGAATCTGCTCCACGGTACAGCCTATTGTTTCAATTCATTCAGGTCATCTAACTGCGCCGTGCGGAAATGCCGATATACCTGCAGCACAATGGCCAGCGCGACCGCCGACTCAGCAGCCGCAACAACCATCACAAACAGGCTCAGCATTTGTCCCTGTAGGCGGTCAGGGTCGTACTGGCTAAAAGCCACTAAGTTGATATTGACTGCATTAAGCATCAGTTCGATACCCATCAGCACCATAATGGCGTGGCGTTTTAGCAGCACCACCGCCAGCCCAATGCTGAACAGGGCCGCCCCGACAATGAGGAAAAGTTGGCTGTTAACTGGTTCCATAGAATGCGCTAAATAATAAGGCGGTTCGAGTAGTAAGAACCCGAACCGCCATACCGTTTGGCAAATCAGAACACAAATCTACACATCGCAGATCAAAACCGCTTCTTTCAGGCTCGTCAGTGGGTCGCGTTTAGGGATAAACTCCTGCGCTACGTATCCTTTGAAACCCGTAGCAACAATGGCTTTCATAATGGCCGGGTAATAAAGCTCCTGGGTTTCGTCAATCTCATTGCGACCGGGGTTGCCGCCCGTATGGTAGTGACCAATGTATTTGCTGTTCTCCTGAATCGTGCGAATAATGTCACCTTCCATAATCTGCATATGGTAGATGTCATACAGCAGTTTAAAATTCTCGGAGCCAACTCGTTTGCACAGGTCCACACCCCAGGCGGTATGATCGCACATATAATCTTTGTGGTTCACCTTGCTGTTGAGGAGTTCCATAATCATGGTGATGCCATGCTTTTCGGCGCTTGGCATCAGGCGTTTCAGGCCCTTAGCGCAGTTTTCAAGGCCCTGCTCATCGCTCATGCCCCGACGATTGCCCGAAAAGCAAATCACCGTGTTCAGGCCTGCTTCCTTCAATTTCGGAAAGATCGCTTCGTAACTGGCAACCAGTTCATCGTGAAACTTGGGGTCATTGAAGCCATCGGCAATTCCTTTCCCAGCCCCCTGCGGCAGGGCTGAAGTCAGGCCGTACTTCTTCAGGACAGGCCACTCTTCAGGACCAGTCAGGTCAATGGATTTGATACCCATTGCGCTGGCGGCTTTGCACAGATCGTCCAGCGGAATCTTGCTGTAACACCACCGGCATACCGAATGGTTAATACGTCCCTTCAGGGCCAGAGGTTCGGCAGTCATAGAGCCAGCGAAGGAATTAGACAGAGTAGGCAACGTCAGTGCGGTACCAGTCAGGGTTTTCAGGGCCGTTCGGCGGGAAGTCATAGGATAACGAGTTTAGACTTGCAGCGGCAGCCGGGTTAGTGTAACCCGGCTACTTCTTTACAATTCGCGAATCCGGATATTCCGGAACCAGACTTTATCGCCATGATCCTGCAGGGCGATATGTCCGGTATTAAATTTATTAAAGGCCTCCCACCCCTTAAATTTACTCTCTGCCACCATCGCATCCCACTCAGGACCACTGGTAGCGTATTCGGCAACTTTTTTCCCGTTCAGGTAGTGCTCGGCTTTACCGTTTTGAACGATCAGACGAGCTTTGTTCCACTCACCGGCTGGTTTGGCAGTTCCAAGATTAATGGGCTTTTGTAAATCATAAAGCGCACCGGCCGTGCGGTTATTATCGCGGCCCTGTTTGGCGTCAGGGTGGCGTTCATTATCCAGAACCTGCATTTCAGGACCGGTCTGGTACGTAGCCTTAAATTTGGGGTCTTCATGAACGTGGTATATAATCCCACTGTTACCGCCCTCGGCAATCTTCCATTCCAGTTCCAGCTCAAAATCACCGTATTCTTTATCGGTGACGAGATCGCCGGCCCTTCCCTGAGCCAGATGGATAGCGCCGTCGTCAACGGTCCACTTCTCAGAAACCGGCTCGCCGGCTTTCAGATAGGTATGCCAACCTGCCAGCGACTTACCATTGAACAGGGTTTCCCATCTACCTTTTTTAGGCTTCACAGGATTTGCGTTTACATGGAGCGTCAGCGCCAGAGCCAGCAGACCGACAGCTGATAATCGAAAGTAGTTCATGATTGAGAGATTTTAGGATTATGTCCTGACAATAGTAACGAAAGAATTGAGTTGCCTATTAAGTAGCTTAAGCCTGGCTGCCTGGGCCGCTTTTCTTAAACCGTCAGCCCCTGCACGGTTTCGACCAGAAACGCCCGAAACTTTTCGGCAAATTCGGGTCGCTTAAGAGCGAATTCGACGGTTGTTTTCAGAAAATCGAGTTTGTTGCCAATATCGTGTCGTTTGCCTTCAATACGGTGCGCGTATAGGTTTTCCCGTTTGAGCAGCAGCAGCATCGCGTCGGTTAGCTGAATTTCGTTGTTCTTACCCATGGGGGTCTGCTCCAGCATGGCAAAGATTTCGGGCGTCAGAATATACCGTCCGGCAATGGCCAGATTCGACGGCGCTTCGCTCAGTGCCGGCTTTTCGACCAGCGTATCCAATTCCAGAATCCGGTCGCCCAGCGGCTTGCCACCAACAATTCCGTAGCGGTTCACCTTGTCGTGAGGGACTTCTTCAACGGCAATCACCGAGCACCCATACTGCTCATACGTATCGATCAACTGCTGCGTGACTGGAATTACGGAGTCCATGATCGTATCGCCCAGCAGAACCGCAAATGGCTCATTGCCAACGTGGTGACGGGCGTATCGAATAGCATCGCCAAGGCCGTTCAGTTCGCGCTGGCGAACGTAATGCAGGTTGGCCATCTCCGAGAGCCGGCGCATCTCGTCGAGCAATAGTTGGTCTTCTTTTTCTTCGAGCCGAGTTTCAAGTTCAAAGTTACGGTCGAAATGGTCTTCGATGGCCCGCTTGCCTTTGCCGGTAATAATCAGAATGTCTTCGATACCCGAATCAACGGCCTCCTGCACAACGTACTGAATTGTTGGGCGATCGATGATGGGCAGCATCTCTTTCGGCTGAGCTTTTGTGGCGGGCAAAAACCGGGTTCCCAGTCCGGCAGCAGGAATAATGGCTTTTTTTATCATTTTCTTGATGAGCGCGTGCGTGAATACGTGATTGAGCGAAAACAGCTAGCGCCTATTTGATTCGCTCAATCATTCACGCACTTCGATTAGAGAACATAAGGCTTAATAACCCGGGCATTTACTTTCCGAAGTTCTACAAAGAGTCGGTTCAGCATGGCATCATCACGATAAAGTCCGATAATCGAGCCGCCCGAGCCCGTAAAGGAGGCCGAAGCCCCACAGGCCCGCGCCGTTTCAATCAGGCTTCGGTTCCGGTCGCTGATGTTATAGATGCGGGCGCGCAGGTCGAAGTTGCGGTTAACCAGTTCGTTCAGGGCGTCGGTATCCTGCCGCAGCAGGGCCTCGTGGCCTTCACGGGCTACGTCGGCAATCGCACTCATGGTATCGACCACGATCTCCTCGCCTTTCAGCCAGCGCGACCGGACGTCGTTATGCACCCGCCCTGATTGTTTACCCAAATCCGTATTGTAGGCGATATATAGTTTAGGCAGCAAACGCGGGTCGAGTGGTTTGTATTGACCATAGCCCTGTTGTTCCATGGTGGCCCGGTCGAAATCCATGTACACACAGCCTTCGTAGCACTGAATAACCCGATCCTGCAGACCAGCCGTTATCCCCAGTTCCTCAGCTTCAGTAGCCAGGACCAGATTAGGCAGGATAGGCTGCGGAATCTCCACGTCGTAAAACTGCATCAGGGCGCGGAATGTAGCGACGATAATCGCGCTGGAACCCGACAAGCCTACCTGCCGGGGTATAGACGTGCTGTAGCGGATGGAGAAATTCTGATTAGGCAGCCGGATATGCTGGGCTTCGCAATACTCCGCAAATTTCTTGATAGCCGCTTTAAGCAGGGGCACGCCCCCGTGGTAACCGAGCGTACTCACCGCGTCGCGCAGGTGATGCAGACTCCGGAACACGTTCGTATCCTGCGGCTGGGGTTCAACATGCAGTTCGGGCGAGGGATAGAGCGTAACGGAAGCGCCGAAGTTACGGACGCTGATGGCAATGGTTTTCCCAAAAAAG
Source organism: Spirosoma taeanense (assembly GCF_013127955.1). Taxonomy (NCBI): domain Bacteria; kingdom Pseudomonadati; phylum Bacteroidota; class Cytophagia; order Cytophagales; family Cytophagaceae; genus Spirosoma; species Spirosoma taeanense. The sequence continues at coordinate 369,155 of NZ_CP053435.1, read as the reverse complement.
CCGTCGGACGGGTTTCCGAGCAGACCTGCCCGGGCATAAGCACGAGTTTCGATTAGCAAAGCTCAACTTGGTAATGAGTGGCGTAAACTAACGGGCGGTTTAAAAACACACCAATTATTTACCAGCAATCCTGCTTCTGGCGCATTCTGCTGGAGCAAGTTTACAAAACAAAGTTGGACCGGCGGCTTACCCTACTGAATAAAAAAAGCGACCGGGCTATTTTCCCGATCGCTTTTTAGAGCAGTTCCACACGTAAAGGGGTTACTGAGCCTTGTTTTTATCTTTGCCGTCATAGCCTTTGTTATGCGGATCGTAGCCTTCATTTGGATTGTCGCCTTCTTCCAGATATGTAGCGTCGCCCCGATGAAACAACGCATCATCAGAAGGGTTATCGGCAATCTGTTCCAGTTTCCGGCCGGCTTCCTCACTCATCATATGGCCTTTTGGAACATCCGGATCCGGTATAGCTTCGGGCTCAACGTCCCATTCCTGAGTACCGCCATAGCTCTCGCCAGCTGGTAGGTCCGGATCGCCTACATTAACGTTTTCTTCGCGAACCTGCGCCATTTCCTGCGAGGTGTCGCCCCGATCAATCGTCTGCACGGCACCATACTGTGCATTCCCTACGCCTTCTGACACGCGACCGTAGTCGGAGTCGCCATGCTGGTTAGGATCATGCGAGTAGAATTCAGGATCAACTTTATCGGGGTCGAATGGTGATGTCGTTGCCATAACGTTAACTGGTTTTTCGGACTATAACACCGAATTAGGCCCGGTTGTTTAACCCAAAAATCACACTGGCAGGAACAGACGCAGCTACCGATTGGCTTTCAGGGCGGCTAGTTCGGCCAGGAGCTGATCGTTGGTCTGCTGTAACAGGGCCATCCGTTCGTTCAACTGAAACAGCAGAAATTCCATATTGCGCAGACGTTCTTCGGTCGTAATGGCGGCAGAGGGCGAACTGAGCTGCTTGAACATCAGTCCTTCGCCCCGCAGCAACCAATCGGCGTTAATCTGCGGATAGGCCGTCAGTATCTTTTCGAGCGTGTCGTAACGGGGTTTCAGACGACCGTGGAGGATGTGATACACCTTTTCGCCCCGATGTTCGCCCAATTGCCGGGCAAATTCAAGGACACTTACGTTCAAGGCGTCAATTAACTGCTGAAGGCGGATTTCTATAGTCATAAAGCCAGGAGCAAAGAGCTTAGGGCAAAGACTCAGGATTACTGGACACAGGAAATGACAACTCGGCTTACCCTACCCCATTTTTACACAAAACTGAGTAAAAATAATCGGGAATAATGAGAAAACGGGTTTGGTTTTTACGCGAAACTGTGTAATTTTAAACCAGTAAACACGACCCTTTAAAAAGGCAAAAGGGACCGCAAAACGGGTCCCCTGCTTGAACAGTAAACAACAAATACTAATGAACACACAAAACAAAAGCCAACTTTCCACAATTCAAAGCGACAGCGCTCTGAAACCGTATCAAAAAGTTCACGAACTGACGGGTGAGGTGGTAAATAAGTATAAGTATCTGGAGGGGCACCCTCGCCAGTACCGGTTCGATGCCAAGGAAGGTGTGTTCAACATCAACGGCACGGAAAAACTCGGCCGCACGCTGACATTCCAGCCCATTGCCTGGCGGATTTTCACGGACAATATCCTGAACATGGGCACCAAAAACTGGGCGGAGATTTTTTTTATTGATGAAAAAAACTGCGTCTCTGCCGTGCTTTTCCACGGTTATTCGGTCGACAATATTTTCCGGCTGATCGAGCCGCTTTACTACGATGACCTAACGCTGGCCGACGTTGTGATTACGGCCATTGCTGAGAAGAAAGAGAACACGAAGATTCAGCCGAAGGGGGTTTATTACATTGCTAATTTTTCGTACAAAATGGCCGATGTTGAGCAAACCAAGGAGTTGAAGCAGTTTGCCCAGGACGTAAAAGTCTTCCGGCAGGAAACGCTCACCGACATTGCCAACATCAAAACGGCCATGAATTATTACAACCCATTTGCTCTCGCAACCGACGAACCCGAGTTGCTGACAACGGGCCAGATGTAAACCAGACGACGGAGACGAAACTCTCGGAGTTTCGTCTCCGTCGTCTCCACACTTCCTTCTTATGATTTCGCAACGAATAATTTCCTCTCCTCAGCCGCTCATTGACCCTAGCGAGGATTACCGCGCCTTACCGCGCGTGTCAAACTCGGATCTGACACGGTTGAAAGAGGAGCATCTGGGCTATTGGTCGGTGCCGTCGGCGCGGTTCATTCCCGAAAAAGCAAAGGTTTTTGGGCGGGCGTTTCACCAGCACCTGCTTGAGCCCGAAACCATCGGAACCGTCCTCGAACAGCTGCTGCCCGATATGACGCCCGACGCTAACGTACTAGCTCCGAAACAAACTGAGCAGCTTAATACGCTGATGCGGACTATCCGGCAGGATGCTTTCTGTCGGCGGTATCTGCGTCTGTCGGAACGTGAGCGGGTTGTGCTCTTCACCGACCCTACGACGGGCATAGCCTGTAAAGCCCGTCTGGATATGGTCTACACCAGCCCCAAACGCCGGAATGCGCTAATTATAGACGTAAAGACGACCTCGGCCCGCACCCAGGCGCAGTTTCTGGAGTCGTGCTATACTTACGATTATGACCGGCAGGCTGCTTTTTACCTCGACAGCCTTCGCTACGCCGATACGCCGGGCGGTAGGCCTGGCGAGTGGGCCACAACGCGGCAGTTTCGGTTTGTCTTTGTCGGCGTTATGAAACAACGCCCTCATCGGCTATTTGCCGTTGACGCTACGTCGATTCCGAATTTCATTGAGTACGGTCGTAAAAAGTACCGCTTCTGGCTGCGCAAATGGCGCGAAGAACAGCAGGATGTTGCTCCTCTGGCAACATCGGCTTGGAGCCTGAGCGCCTGATTTAGTTTGAGGTTCGCTATTTGTTCCCCTCGAGAACGGCAGACCTGAGAACTTTCATCATTAAACCAACGATTATGAACGCTTCCATCATCAGCCTTACGCCCAGCGAGCTTCATTTTGACTGGGGTACTGACGGATTAGTATTATGGATTGAAGAGTTAGACGGTGCCGACAGCCTGGTAGGACAGATGAACGAGGTGCTGGAACGGATTGCGTTCGCCATAGAGCTGCAAACGGGCTGGGACCACCGTACCGACGGCGCTACGCTCCATCCGCTGTATGGCTACCGACTGCTGCTCCGCGACGCGTCGGGGCGCTGGAACGCGCTACGCCTGAACGAAACCGGCCAGTTTATAGAGTTGATCCCGCTCGAAGAGATGGACTACGAAGTGGCATACGATAAGGTAATGTGGCTGGACTAATCCATAAGCACAGTCATGACAACGCCAAAAACGCCGGGCCTGGAATTAGGTCTGGCGTTTTTATTTACCCAGACGCAATCTCCAACGGTCAGTTTGCATCTTTCCCTAAACACAGCCCAGGATTCTTTATGAAAAAGATGCTTACGTCTCTCCTGCTTTTCCTGACCGCTCTGGCGCCAACGCTGGCACAGCAAACGGTTGACGCCCGGGAAATCATTGCAAAAATTAACCGAAAGGAACCCGTTACGTATCAGAACGTAACGATTACGGGCGATCTTGACCTGACCAATCTGGCCAATCGCCGGGAAAGACGTGAAGGCAACTGGCGGGGTGAGTCGGAGGAATACCTGAGCACTGTCGAAGCCCCACTGACTTTCCGGAATTGTCAATTCCAGGGTAAGGTTCTGGCCTATCGGACGGAAGAAAACCGGCCCATGAAAGCCAGCAGCAAAGTGTATAATGCTGATTTTCGGGAAGCGGTAACGATTGAAAACTGCCAGTTTGCTGATGACGCGGCTTTTAAATATTCGACTTTTAGCCAGCGCGCCCTCTTTACCGGGAATACGTTTCGCGACGACGCTCTCTTCAAATACGCAAAATTCCGCAACGCGGCCGACTTCAGCGGCTCGACCTTCCAGGGCTATGCCGATTTTAAGTACACCAAATTCGATGAGGAATCAGCCTTCCAGAAAGTAGCCTTTGAGCGTACGGCCGATTTCAAATACACGAAGTTCGATGAAGGGACTGATTTTCGGCAGGCCCGCTTTTCGGGTAATGCGGATTTCAAATACACGCACTTCCCCCAAGGCACGAATTTCGATGAAGTTCGCTTTAACGGCTCTACCGATTTTAAGTACACAACCCTCGATGGCCGCAGGTTTGCGCCCAATGGCCGGTAGCTTTCTAAACGGGTTTATATGAGCTTATAGCGTGCGATTCAAAACCATAGGGGCCTGTCTGTGAGTTTATAGAGCGTCAACCATTTTTTAATTATTTTGAAACGCACGGCCAAGATCCTAATTGCACTCGTTGTTTTGCTGGTTATTGCCCGGCTTTTACTGCCCTATTTTGTTTTGCGGTACGTCAACAAGACGCTGGCCGACATGGGCGGCTATACGGGTCATGTTGAAGATATTGATATTGCCCTGCTCCGGGGAGCCTACCAGATTGATGACTTGCGCATCCGTAAGGTGAATGGGAAAATCAAGGAGCCATTTCTTTATATTCCCAAAACAGACCTGTCTGTCGAGTGGAAATCCTTATTCAAGGGCCGATTGGTATCCGAAGTAGAAACGTACCAGCCCGAAATCAACTTTGCCTTTAGCGAGGACGAAGCATCCAGCCAGACCGGGGCCGAAGTTGACTGGACTACTTACCTGAAAAAGCTGCTGCCCATCAGCATTAACCGCTTTGCCGTTTATGAGGGCAGGGTTGACCTCACCAGCTTAATTACGCAGCCCCGGGCCGATTTGTCAATCCAGAGTTTCCAGGCCGAAATCCGGAATATTGGCAACGTAGACGACAAGAACAACAAGCTTCCCTCGCCAGTAATCGCGTCGGGCGACGTGCCAGGCTACGGCGGTACGATGAACTTCTCGGCCAACATGAACCTGCTGAAGGTAACGCCGGATTTTGACTACAATCTCCGATTTAGCAATCTGCAGTTAACAAAGCTAAACGAACTGGCCCGCGAATACGGCAACATTGATTTTGAGAGCGGCACGGTCAGCGTTTATAGCGAAATGGCCATGCTGAACGGCAAGTTCAATGGGTACATTAAGCCGTTGACGAAGGGTATGAAAATCTTTAAGCTCAACGAGCACGAGAACCGCTCGGTAGGCAAGTTTTTTACCGAGCTTGTTGCTCAGGCCGGAACGGCTATCCTCAAAAACCAGAAGAAAGACCAGGTAGCCACCCGCATTCCCATCTACGGTACGGTCGAGGAGGTTAAAACCGCCGTCTGGCCAACAATCTTTGGCGTTTTACGGAATGCGTACATTGAAGCGTTCCGGGGTGAGTTCGACAATAATATCACCTTGCAGGACGCGCTGAAAAACTTCAAGGACGATTATAAGGCTAAACGCGCTGGGCGTAAAGCCGAACGTAAAGAGAAGCGCGAAGAACGCCGGGAGGAGCGGCAGAAACGGCGCGAGGAACGTAAAGAAGCCCGTCAGGAACGACGCGAAGAACGTAAGAAAGCATAAAAAGCCAGCTCGTCAGTTGCGGGTTTCGGGCCGCTCGCCGGACGGCAGTTGCCAGTCGCGCTGCGGCCCGAACGGCATTTTTAACAATTGGCTAAAGGTCAGTTCACGCTCGTCGCGGTAGGCAGGCACCCCGATGTCTACCGCGCTTTGTGGAATATCCATCCGATGCGTGCCATGCAGTCGATCCCAGATGGACAGAACGGTTCCCCAGTTGGAATTGAATTCATCGCGCACAATGGAATGATGGATACCGTGCATTCGGGGCGTCACGACAAGGTAATTTAACCATTGCTCAACGCGTTTGGGCAGACGGGTGTTTGAATGATGAAACTGGGTAGCCAGTTCAAAAACGCCTTCGTAAACCAGGGCTGTCCAGAAACCAATTCCAAACCCCAGCACAATCAGCGACCGAAAAACCGTTCCGACGATCATGTCGAGAAAATGAAACCGGACGGCTGTGGACACATCCATATCCAGATCCGTGTGGTGTATGTTGTGAAACCGATAAAAAGCCGGCCAGTAATGAGTAGCCTGATGCCACCAGTAATAGCTGTAGTCAAACAGCAGGAAGCCCAGCCCGGCCTGTACCCAACGCCACACCTCGCCCGCAGGCAGCAGCCAGCGCAGCAGGCCCAGCTGATGTTGCCCGGCCCAGATCGCCGTCAGTAAAGGCAATGGCACCAGAAGCAGCCGAAAACAGATAAACATGGGTATGGATACTCCAATATTCCGGACTACCCGCCGGACCGTATTGAACCGCTGCCGGCGTAACGGCGCACGCCACTGAATCCACATCAATAAGCCAAAAGCCAGCACCATCAGCAGAAAAATAACAAAATCGAATGGCGGAATCGGAAACCAGCGCATAGCGAAAGCGTTGACGTGTCAATTATCCCCAATCACCGGACCGTATCGACCCGCGTTGCGCCACCCCGACGTAAAGAATCGGGCGGCAGGCGCCGTTGCCTCCGGTTTTTAGGTGACGTCGTATCCGGCCTCGGACGTTGGCTTGGCTTGCTGAACTTTGGCCGGGGCGGGTTAGCTTGTCGGTTATCCTGGACCGATGTTGACTGCTGCCTAGCTGGCGATTGGTTGCTTTGCGCCAGGGCGCTAATAGCCAACCCGGGAGTACACAGCAAAGAGAGAAGCAATAGGATCCGTTTCATGAGCTAGTTACCTGGTATGCCTACTCAACGAACGGATCAGGAAGCAAGTTATGAAGCAGGCCGATTATCGAGCCAGTGACCCTGTAATAGCCGATAGTATTGACGTAAACCTTTTTTTCGTCTAGCTTTTTATAATCCGGCAATGACCGGAACCCCGTTCTGGGACAGTTTCACCATCGGTGACTCGGCAGAGGTAGCCCCGTTCCCGTTGAATTGCGCCGTGCCATTAACGGGTTTTACCTTCACCCACTCTTTCTTGTCGGAATCATATTGTTTGATAACCCGCGCCGGGTTACCAACCACGACAGAATAAGGCGGTACGTTTTTCGTAACGACGCTCCCGGCAGCCACGACCGAGTGGTGGCCAACGCGAACGCCCGCCGTCACAACGGCATTCGCGCCAATCCAGCATTCATCCTCAATAACAACCTCGGCCTTGGTAACGGGTTGCTTCCGGATTGGCTTCTGGATATCTTCGTACGAATGGTTCAGCCCCGACATAACTACATGCTGGGCAATAATAACTTCATTTCCGACAGCAACGGGGCCAATCATCACCGAGCCGATCCCAACCCGGGAGTTGGCCCCTACACTCACCGCCCCCACGCCATTGTTGACCACGCAGTAATCTTCAATGGTTGCGCCCTCGCCCATTTGAAACGGCTGAAACGGCAGTACATCCAGCCGCACGGATGAACGGATTACCGCACCCCGGCCTTTCGGATGCATAAACGGGTTCACAAACCAGCTTACCCACCGGCGTGGGCGAGCCTGTCCTTTTGGAATCAGCAAATAATGGACAAACCACTTCAACCGTTCGTTCTGTTTGATACGTTGGCCTAATGAACCGATCATACCGTTTCCATAGTTTGAGGTGATACTTGTTGTATGGCCTGGCCGAGGGCGGCAACGGAGGCCGCCCAGGTGTGGGACCGGGCAAAGTGAATAGCCTCATCCGGACTGGACGGGCCACCTTCACGTAACGCTCGCTCCGTTAGCGTAATAAACTGGTCGGGGTTATCAGCCAGATAAACATGCTGCTCAAACATAGCCATTGCTTCCGTCCGGACAGCCACCACCGGTTTGCCCATGGCCAGATACTCATCAATCTTACGTGGGTAGTTCCCGACCGTAACAGGGTTAAGCTCCTGCGGGTTCATCAGCACGTCCAGATGAGACAGATAAGCAGGCAGTTCATCTCCGGGTTTCGGGCCCAGAAAATGCACATTACGTAAGCCATGCAGCCGACTTGCCCGGAAGGTTTCATCTTCCGGTCCAACCAGCACCAGCTGCCAGTCGGGCCGTTCAAGCGCCACAAATTCCAGGAGGGCAAGATCGAGCCGTAAGGCGCTCAGGGCGCCTACGTAACCAATACGCGGTCCCGGCACAGCGGCTAGATCAGCCGGGATGGCGTGCGCCTGAGCCGGATCGAACCGCGACAGATCGCAGCCCTGACCAATATCAAAGGAATTTGGATTGTGTTCGGCCGCCAGCCGGGCGAGGTAAGCTGAATTAGCCGCGACAAGGGTCGCTTTTTTCATCAGGGCCGGTTCGAGCCGCAGGCCGTGAAGCTGCCAGTACTCAACCGCCAGTAGATTGTCGCGGCTATAGTAAATCATCAGCTCCGGTTTCAACCACTCGTCCAAGTAAAAACTGCGGAGCATGTCGCTGTCGTTAAACAGAATAATACGCTCAAAACCCAATTCGTTTACGGCCGACCGGATTGCCGCTGCCAGTCGTTCGTTATTGCGTCGATTAAGCTGATCGAACAGCGCTCCGTCGGGTAATCGATTTATTGATTCAAGTATTACCGTAGGATAAAATGACCACAGTCGTTCCGAAACCTGCCGAAGAGGGGGCTGATTGGTTGTTGATGTGCCGCCCAGCAACGCCCGGAATCCATCGCGTCGGAAGGCCGTAATGCGGTCTAATGGCGGATTTACGTATAAAACGCGATTGTCCTTGGCGAACTCGACCGCAATATCCCGGCAGTTGCTGCCAATCGTAGAATCGAATGATTGCAGTCCGACTACCACAATATCACGTCCTTTTACCCCCGACCAAACTGCATCGCTTACTAAATTTTCCATTCACCTAACTCGCTTTGCCGTAACTTTCAGACAAAGAAATTAAATTCTGCTCTTCCAACTACTATAATTAGTATCATGAGGAAACGTATGTTTACTTTTCGGCGTCCTATCTTTTGTACGGTCTTTCTAGTCAGGTCCGTTTTACTTCTGGTAGTATCTATGGCGATTTCCCGGGAAGTACAGGCTCAAAACAAGGTCTCCGGGAGTGAGAAAGCCACTGCAACCCAGCCCGGTGCAGCCGCAGAGCCTTTAGGCGATACGCTATATTTTGACCTTCAGCGCAGTTTGGCCGATCAGTTGGTGCCGTTTGACAGTCTGGTGCAGATTGGTGTCCGCAATGCGCCTAGTTTAAAGGAAGACGATGCATCGATTGAAGGCCGGCTCGAACGGTACCGGTTTACCCGAACGGTTGTGCTTCAGTATGTCTATCCGTTTGCCAACTATCAAACAGGTAACCAGACGCTGCTTGCCGCCGGAACCCTGAATAACTACGACCAATACCAGCTCACGAACGGGTACCGTGCAGGTCTGCACATTCAGATTCCGGTTGCCGAACTTTTCGGACGTAAACACCGGATGCGGGAGGCTTATTCGGAGTATCGGGGCGCCATCGCCAGACGCGAAGTGACCCGTCAGCAGTTCCGGCGCGAATTAATCCGGCTGTATCAGGGTATGCTTACGGCGCAAAAAATTCTTCAGATCCGGATTCGCGACGAGCAGGCTACGCTGGTAGCGTTTCGCGTAGCCGAACTGGATTTTCAAAACGGTAAGGGCAACCCGGCCGACTTTGCCCGCGCCAGCAACCTGTATGCACAGGCTCAGGCTGGTGTGGCGGAACAACGGGGTTCTTTTTCGCAATATTTTTACGAACTTGAGACCTTAGTTGGCGTACCTCTGTCCGAATTGAAACGATAAGCAACGTTCTTCTTATAATTTATGAATATAACTACGCTCCTCCGACTACTTAAGCGAAACCTGATCTGGCTATTAGCACTGCCGCTCATCACGGCCGTTACGGTTTATGTGTTAACCATGAACATGGCCGGTCAGTATGAATCGAAAGCAACGCTCTATACAGGTCTGGCTTCCAGTTATTCTATCCGAAGCGACGAAAAAGGCAAACTTGACTTCTACGCGATTGCCAACGCGCTGGATAATATCGTTACAACGCTCGAAGCGCCCAATACGCTTGCTCAGGTAGGCCGTCGGCTCCTGGCACAGCACTTGCTGCTTCAAAAGCCCGATCCAATGGTGCTGAGCGCCAAAGGATTTAAGGAACTGCAGGAAACGGTCGGCGACAGCCTTCGCCGGTTGATCGTTGTGCCCGGGTCAGTAGATTCGACCACGAAGCGAATAGAAAATCTTATCCGTCAGCCGGGCGCCAGCGGTCTGGCCGATCTGCTGGAAGCCTCGGGCTCCAAGTACTCGGCAGATGGTATTGGGGATAACCTCATTGCCAAGCGGGCAGGTACCATGACCGACATTATTTCGCTTGCTTATAAGTCGGATGATCCGGCTGTAACCCAGCAAACACTTAACCTGCTGGTAGATGTCTTTACCAACCGGTATATGGATTCAAAATCTACCGAGACCCGTTCGGTGGTGCAGTTTTACGAGAATAAAACCCGCGAAGCAGCCAACAAACTACAGGCTGCCGAAGCAAAACTCCAAAGTTTTGGCTCCAGTAACGAGATTGTCAACTACGATGAACAGGCTAAAGCAGCCGCTTCCGGCAAGAGCACGCTCGAGATGGACTACCAGCGCGAACAGATGCGTAACCGGGGTGCCCGGGCTGGGGTAGCCACGCTCGAAAAGCGCCTGAAGGAGCGCTCCAGCTTTTTACTGACCAGCGGTGAGCTCCGCGCCAAGCGGGATGAGCTATCAACGGCGAGCGAGAGGTTGGCCAACGCCGAAGTTACGGGACAACCCCGCAAAGTAATTGATGTGTTACAGGCCCGGGTAAATAGCCTGTCGGAAGACCTGAAGAACATAGCTCAGAAATATTACTCTGAAGGAAATTCGTCGGATGCGTTGCCGCAGGAGTCGGTTATGTCCGAATGGCTCTCGAAAGTGCTGGAATATGATGAATCAACAGCTCGGCTCGAAGTTTATCAGAAGCACCTGAACGATTATGATGCCTCTATTCAGAAACTGGCTCCGCTGGGCCCCCAGTTGATTCACCTACGTCGAGAAGTGGATGTGGCCGAGAAAGAATACATGTCGGTTCTGAACGGTCTGAACATGGCTAAGCTTCAGCAGAAGAACGTAGAAATGGCCGGCCCAATCAATATGATCGATAAGCCTGACTATCCGCAGAAGTCTTCTAACGTTACGCGCTGGCTCATTGTCATCGGTTCATTTGTTGGAATGCTTTTCCTGGTAATCCTGATGCTGTCGCTCCGTACCTGGATGAACAACCGGATTCAGAACCCCGAGCGCGCCGAGCAGATTACCGGTTTGTCGCTGGCAGCCGCCTTCCCGCTCATTCATGGCCGGTTCGTCAATCGCTTGCGTTCGATGAAGCACTCTATGATTGAGCAGCTTCGGTCGGCGGTTGTAGTTGAGTTAAGTCAGCAAAGTCGCCCGCAGCCGCACCTGATCACTATTTTGAGTACCCGTCCGGCCCAGGGAAAAACTTGGGTTGGTAATGCACTCAGCGCCAAATTTGCCATGGCGGGCCACCGGGTGGCGTATCTGTATCCGGAAGGCAGCGCCCTTATTCCCGATGAAACCGCAACGCCGGGCTTATCGCGGGTACAGGTGATTCCTTACGCGGTACAGGACGATTTCGTGGATACGCAACGCGCAGAGAGTTTAATTGAAGGCCACAGCGATTTAATTCCAACGGACTACGACTATATTTTCCTTGAGCTGCCAAGCCTCATGGAAACGGCCATCCCTGCCCACTTAGCGGTGCAGAGCAGTGTATCGCTGGTAGTTATCGACGCGCAGTCTGTCTGGACCAAAACAGATCAGTCTCTCACCGACTTGTATCGCCGGGCTTCGCACAACGGCTGCGTTCTGGGCGTGTTAAACCGGATCGACATGGTGCTGGTAGATGCCCTGCCAGCCACCGAGACAAGCCTGCACCGGCCAGCTTTACCTCCGGCACCGTCGTCAACGGCCGTCGTTAAATCGGCCTAAGTTATTGGTGGCTTCATTGTGTGTAGTGGGTTATGGCGAGTATTTCCTTGCCATAACCCACTACACACAATGAGCCTTTCACTTCACTCTTCTGTAAATGGACTTATCCTTACAACGGCTGGGTAAATTAATCCGGCGCAACGCGGTTGTTTCGCTACTCGGTAACGGCACCTCGGCTGCGCTGGGCCTCATATCGCTCGGCTTGTTGGCCCGTCTCATGACCAAAGAAGAGTTTGGTCTCTGGACGCTGTTTCTGGCTTTTTTCACGCTATTCGACGTTGTTCGAAATGGGTTCATTCTGAACGGCCTGATCCGACACACCGCTACGGATACCGATAATGAAACAAGTTTCCGACGCTGGGTAGGCGCGGCCTGGCAACTAAGCGCAATGCTGACAGCCAGCCTGGTAGTCTTATTGGGGCTGGTTTTACTGGCACTGCCGCAGGCCGTACGGCTAGGCTGGCTTTCTGCTGATTCGGTAAATATTGGCGGAGGGGGCGCCATAGGCTGGTTTCTGCTCCTGGCGGTTGTTTCAATGCCCGCATCTCACAGTATGTGGTTCTGGCACGCCCGTTCTCGCTTTGCCCCCATTCAACTTATCCGGCCCGGCATCCAGTTTTTGCAGCTAATGCTGATTGGCATCGGTTACTGGCAATTTCACGAACTGACCAGCAGCTGGCTTTATGCTTCCTACACGATTGCCTATGGTACGATCAGCGTGGGCACGGTGCTCATCAGAGGTAGTCGGCTCCGCGACTTTTTCCAGGGTACCTCTACCGAACGGCGGGCGTTGTTTCAGTTTGGCAAGTTCAGTACCGGTACATTGCTGCTGTCAAATCTGCTCCGCAGTTCGGATACCTTCCTGATTGCTGCCTGGTTAGGACCAGCCGCTGTAACGCTCTATACCGTTCCGCAGCGGCTGCTGGAACTGGTCGAAATGCCAACCCGCAGTATCGTCATTACCGCTATTCCTCAGTTAGCCGCTCTGCATCAGCAGCAAAAGCTAGCGCACTTCGCTGATGAATTTCACCGGTTTGCCGGACAACTCTGGATCGCACTGCTTCCAATCGCTCTGGGCGGATTTATTTTTGCCGAGCCGCTGGTTCGACTGCTGGGGGGCGAAGGCTTTGGCGATAGTGTCATGGTGCTGCGCTTCTTTATGATTTATGCGGCCCTAGTGCCACTCGAGCGTTATTCAGGTGTAGGGCTGGACGCTCTGGGCCATCCACACCGAAATCTCCAGAAAGTCATTCTCATGCTCATCGTCAATATTGTTGGCGATGTCATTGCGCTTTATCTATTCAAATCTGTAGCGAGTGTGGCCTTTGTGTCCATTGCTACCTTTCTGGTCGGGCTGCTGATGGGATTTCGAATGATGAAACCCTACGCGGCCGTATCGCTGCCGACAGCTATGCGCGTCGGTCTGCAACAGGGAGGCCAATTAGTAAACCGTGTTCGTCATGAATTTGCGCGTTGAATACTTACCCGTTCCAACGGGCCGTGAAGTTAAACTAGCTGTCATCGGAACAGCCGCTGCTATTTTGGTTGGTGCCTTTGTAGCTGTTGGTAAAGTAGCGGCCCTGGCCATGCTGATTGTTCTGCCTTCGGCACTGGTTGTGGCGGGCATCTGCTTCACCAATCCAATGGCGGGGCTGATGATCTATTTCAATATCAATTTCTTTGTTCTGGGCATAAGCCGGTTTCTACCCGATGCACCTTACGGTTTATCCATTGACCTGATGCTGGTGCTGATTTTTATCGGCATCTTCTTCTCCGTCAGACGCACGGGCGAACGGCGACTACATCACCCGGTTTTTTATCTGGTACTGGTGTGGTTTATGTACACGATACTGCTTTTTTTCAATACGCGCGCCCCAAGTCAGGTGGCCTGGTTCTTTGCGGTTCGGGGCTTATCGCTTTACTGGCTGATGGTGGTTACGGCCGGGCTCCTGCTCATTAATGATCCCAAACATCTGTATTGGCTCGTTAAATGCTGGTTATTCTGGTCGGTGCTGGGAGCGTTATGGAGTTTCCGCCAGTATTATATTGGTCTGCTGCCGGGTGAGCAGCAGTGGCTGAATGAGGTCGGTTACAAAACCCACCTTCTGTTTGGTAAGCAGTTCCGGGCCTTCTCCTTCTATACGGATGCTGGCCAGTTCGGCGCCAGTATGGCCCACGTCTCTTTGTTTGCCGGGATTATGGTGCTGGAATCAAAAACCATGCTGAAACGCGTCCTGTATCTTCTTCTGGCACTCATCTGCTTCTGGGGGTTCGCTATCGCTGGTACGCGCGGTCCGCTATTTATTATCTTCGTAGGTGGGCCGATTTACCTGTTGCTGCGCCGGAACGTGCCCCTGCTGATTACAGGTCTTACCGTGCTGACTATAGCTTTTAGTCTGCTCGTTTTCACCCGGATTGGCCAAGGCAATTACCAGATTCTGCGTATGCGAAGTGCTCTTAATATGGAGGACCCCTCGCTGCTGATCCGGATTAATAACCAGATTCTGCTGGCGGGCTACATGGCCGATAAACCCTTTGGCGGAGGAGTTGGGTCGGGGGGGACTGGGGCCACCGGTTTGCGCCCGATTCGTTCCTCGGGCAGGTCGCTCTGGACAGCTGGTACGTAAAAATATGGGTAGAAAGCGGGATCGTTGGGCTCGTTTTTCACCTTATCTCGCTTTTAATTATCTGTGTCATCGGCTTCCGAAACATAATACGATTACGTAACCCATCCCTTAAATCCACCATGATGGGGTTATACAGCGGGTTTGTTGGTATTCTCGTTGCGAGTTATGGTAACCAGCTCTTTGGCCAGCACCCTATCGACGCCGAGATGTATCTGACGATGGTTTTTATTGCCCTTTGTCCCAAGTTAGACAAAATGCTGCCGGAGACCGAACCAGAGGAGAAGTTACGGCCCATTTCTTCATACTGAGTTTAGCCTATATCAACCACCCATCCATGTTCGACTTAACCATTAATCACCCTTTTCTGGTGCTATTCACCCTCTACCTGCTCTTTAATGTCGGGTATCTGGGTCTGTACGCGCTGGCGGGGGCAATCCAACGATCACCCAATACACCTAAATCCGCCAGCCAGACCATTCGTCGGATTGCAGTTCTGATGCCGGCCTACCGCGAAGATGCCGTCATTGTTGAATCGGCTCAGGCGAACCTACACCAGAACTATCCGGCAGATCATTTTGATGTGGTTATTCTGGCGGATTCCCTTCAGCCAGAAACGCTTGAGAGTTTACGTAAGCTGCCCGTAACGGTCGTTGAAGTAGGGTTTGAGGTGTCGAGTATTGTCAAATCAGTCAATGCTGGCATGGATTATCTGTCCGATAAGCATTATGACATCGCCGTCATGGCTGACGCCGACAATCATATGGCGCCCGATTTCCTGAGTCGGATCAATGAAGCGTTTGACCAGGGCTGGCGCGTGGTTCAGGGGCACCGGACGGCTAAAAACACCAATACCCCGGTGGCTATTCTAGATGCGGTGAGCGAGGAAATCAACAACCACATCTTCCGTAAAGGCCACCGCTCGCTGGGGCTTTCGTCAGCGCTGATCGGTTCGGGTATGGCCTTCGAGTTCGGCTTGCTCAAGCGGCTGATGAGCCAGTCTGACGCACTGGGCGGTTTCGATAAGGAGCTGGAAATGGGCATATTAATGGAAAAAATTAAAGTTGAATATCTGGAGGACGTTTACATTTACGACGAAAAAGTACAGACTGGGCACGTCTTCGAAACGCAGCGAACCCGCTGGATTGCCGCCCAGTTCCGGTATCTCCGATTAAAGATCCGGTCGGGTGTAGCCGAGTTATTCCGGGGGAATCTGGACTATGCAGACAAAGTTTTTCAAACCATGCTTTTGCCCCGGTTGTTGCTATTAGGACTGCTGGTTTGCTGTACGGTTATTTCGGTGATTGTTGATCAGACGCTCTGGTTCTGGATCTTTGGAACACAATTAAGCTCGTTGCTTATTACGCTTTACATTTCTATTCCAGCTCGCTTACGCCGATTAGTCGGGTGGCGCGAATTAGTACAGCTTCCTGTGCTGTTTGTTCGCTACCTGCGTTCAATTGCCAAGTATCGCGATGCCCGTGAACGATTTTTGCACACCCCTCACGGGACCGTCCCGCTAAGTTCAGCAGGCGGCTCGTTTATGTCGGACAGTTCATCGGCTCATAGGATCTCATAATGCACTCACGTTAATAAACCAACTTTCGTTTTTATGACTACTCTTGTCTTACTTGTCGCTTACATCATTTACGGTTATACGGCCCTTGTTACAGTTTACTTGGCCGTTTACGCCGTAGCTGGCCGATTGCGACAATCCAAACAAGCGTCTAACGTGGCCGTCAGTCGCTCTTATCGACGCATGGCCGTATTGATACCAGCCTATCGGGAAGATACCGTTATTCTGGAAGCTGCCCAAGCTAACCTACGCCAGCAATATCCAGCTGAAAATTTTGATGTGATCGTTATTGCAGATACGCTGAAACCAACCACAATCGCGTCCCTAAAAAAATTACCCGTTCAGGTTATAGAAGTTTCTTTTGAATCATCTACGAAAGCGAAAGCCCTTACGGCTGCGCTGGAGCAGTTGCCGGATACGTATGAGGTGGCCGTAATCCTGGATGCTGATAACCATATGGCCCCGGACTTTTTGGCCCGCGTAAACACGGCAT
Source organism: Spirosoma taeanense (assembly GCF_013127955.1). NCBI lineage: Bacteria > Pseudomonadati > Bacteroidota > Cytophagia > Cytophagales > Cytophagaceae > Spirosoma > Spirosoma taeanense. Next base: position 352,506 of record NZ_CP053435.1, on the reverse strand, counting down.
TCAATCAGGGCTGGCGCGTGGTTCAAGGGCACCGGACGGCTAAAAACACCAATACCCCGGTGGCTATTCTGGATGCGGTGAGCGAGGAAATCAACAACCACATCTTCCGTAAAGGCCACCGCTCATTAGGGCTGGCTTCCGCTTTGATCGGTTCGGGTATGGCCTTTGAATTCAGTCTGTTAAAGCAGCTTATGCCCGAGGTCAAAGCCGTTGGCGGCTTTGACAAGGAACTGGAAATGCGAATTCTGAAGCAGGGCATCAGCGCTGAGTACCTTGAAGATGCCTATGTATACGATGAGAAAGTACAGTCGGGAGCTGTTTTCGAAACGCAGCGGACCCGCTGGATCGCAGCTCAGTTCCGTTACCTGCAGTTGAATTTACGGCCCGGTCTCAAGGCTTTCTGGCAGGGGAATCTGGATTATGCCGATAAAGTGTTTCAAACCATGCTGCTGCCACGTCTGTTGCTGCTCGGGCTGCTCATCGTCGGCTTTCTGCTGACACTCGTCATCTGGGGTGATTTTCCGCTGGGCTGGTTCGTGCGGGTACAGCTTATTGTGCTGCTAATAACCTTTTATATCTCGGTACCAGACCGGCTAAAAGCATTAGTTGGCATTAATGAGCTTATGAAGCTGCCGGGTTTATTTATACGTTATATCCGCTCTATAGCCAACTTCCGTACCGCCCGGCACCGCTTCCTGCATACTCCTCACGGCACCGATTCCAGTACGGGTGTCTGACCCGGACCCGCCTGCGACGCATTTGGGAGATTATCGGCCCGCTTGGCCTTCTCCCAAATGCCATTGTGACCACCACGCCGGTATCGCTGATAACCCAGCAGGACACAGACGTTCATGAACGTAAAATAGAAAGGCACAAATAATGCTTTCCGGCGAATCTGACGGCTTTCAAGCCGGTAGCCTGCATAGGCAGCTCCATAAAAGCCAAGCTGACCCACTAACAAAAGCCACCAGAACCAGCCGCCATCTACAACGGCAATCAGTGCGTTAAGTACAACCAGGATAGGCAGGCAAAATGGCGTTACGGCCCATCGCATGGCCCGATGCGAAACGTACTGGAAGGTTAGCCAACCGTGTTTAAACGGGTTTAATAAATCCGTCAGGCGGACAATAGACTGGAAACCACCCGCGGCAATCCGAACCTTTCGCTTCTGCTCTTCCATAACCGAGAACGAAGGCCGCTCCATCGCATAGGCTTCGGGTTCATAGACCACCCGGTAGCCCCGACCCGCCAGCCGCAACGAAATCATGAAGTCGTCCAGGAGCGTATCGTATTCGACGGATTCGTAAAGGGCCGTCCGCATGGCAAAAAATTCGCCGGCTGCGCCAACCACCGTATGCAGCTCCGTATCGAGCCGCTTCAAAAACGATTCGTATTTCCAGTAAAGCCCCTCGCCTGCACCCGCAGCGGCTTCATTACTTTCGGTTAGAATGCGTTTTTCACCCGCTACAGCCGCCACCTCGGGGTCCTGAAAATGCCGGACGGTGTTGCGAATAGCCTCCCGGTTCAGAATCGTATTGGCATCACTATAAATAACCAACGGCGTCTGAATTTTTTTCATAGCCTGGTTCATAGCTTCGATCTTTCCCAGCCGTTCATTACCACCCATAATGGCCAGATTTGGGTACTTTTCCTGCTGAGCTTTCAGGTATTCAATTGACCCATCGGTGGAGCCTTCGGCAACGAACAATAAGTGAAGCTTATCGGCGGGGTAATCCAGAGAGAGTGAGTTAGCCAGTTTATCGGCCAGACAACTCATTTCGTTATAAGCCGGCACCACCAGGGTTACTTCGGGCAAATAAGTTGTTCGCCAGTTCGGCGCAGTCCGGCCCTTACCTAATCGGTGACGTATTTTAACTAACGCCCAGACCAGCAGACCGTAGCCCAGGTAGGTATAAACAGCCAGAAAGGCAATAATCCAGAACGCAACTTTCATGATTTAGAATATTCAGGTTACGGTTTACGCTTTTCGGCCAACGGTCGTCACGTAACGGTACTCCGTGAACCGAATACAATAAACCTGTTTAACTTAACGATGCATACACTTCCTGATACGTAGCCAGTACTTCACGGGCCGTACGCTGCCAGGAGAACTGTTCGACCCGGCGAAGCCCCTGCGCAACCTTCTGTTGCCGTAAAGCCGGGTCATTATATAAGGTCATCATGGCCTGAGTAATCTCGTCCGGCTTATAAGGGTCAACTAATACGGCCACATCGCCCCCTACTTCGGGCATCGACGTCGTAGTACTTGTAATCACCGGAACACCACACGACATGGCTTCCAGAATGGGCAGTCCAAATCCTTCGCTCAACGATGGGTACAAATAGACTTCAGCCTGTGCGTACAGACCCGACAGGTCTTCTGCTTCCACAAAACCAATAAACCGGCACCGGTCGGCAAGCTGTTCATTACCCGACTGCTGGAGTAATTCATTCCAGAATATTGGCGGCTTTCCACTAACAACCAGATCAACACCCTGCGTCGTCTGAGCGAATTTGCCGAACGCGTTGAGAACCGTACGCATATTCTTACGCGGGTCCTGGCTGCCGAGGTAGAAAAAATAGCGTTCCGGCAGATTGTAGCGCTGGCGAATGGCCGGAAGCCGCTCGATTTTGAGCGACTGCGCCAGTTTCGGGCTCACGCCCAGATAAGACACCCGCACCTGGGTTTCGGGCAGGTGAAATAGCTTCAGGATATCCTGCCGGGTGTACTCCGAATCCGCCAAAACCCGGCGGCAGCGTTTAGCAACCTGGGGGACAATCCACCGGCGGTATTCGTTACCAACCCGCTGATACATGGTCGCAGTCTTGTCGCCGGCCGTTTTTTCCATATAAATCAGATCGTGAATTGTCACGACGGTAGGCGTTGAGGCAAACAGGGGAGCCGTATTGCTGGTGCAGTGTAGTAAATCAACGCCATGTTGTTTAGCCGCCCGGGGTAGATTGACCTGTTCCCATAGCGCGTAATTCCCGCCCGGAACGGTCACAATCTTTACGTTATCCGTCTCGCTCAGGCAGTTTCGATCTTCATCATCCTTCACAAAAACCACGTATTCGTTCGTTTTGTCAAGTTGTTGAATCGCTTTAATGACCTCCAGCACGTAAATATCCATGCCGTGCTTCTCACGTCGAAACAACCGCTGGCCTTCAATGCCAATCTTCATAAACAGTCAATGGGTTATATAGGTAATTGAGCAGAACAGCAAATATCGGTCACAACCGGTTCCTGTTCTACAGCGCGTGAGTTACGTTCCAGGCCAGACCCCGGCAAAAAGCCTTTAAATAAGCAAACTGGCCTTTCAGCAAATACGTCAACACATGTTTGGGAATCACCATACCCGTAAGAAAGGCATAAAACACCGCCCGTTGCGAAAGCGGTGTGTTCCGGCGCATATACAAAATCCGGTTTCGGGTCATGTAATACACTTTTAACGGACTGGCCTTGCCAACCGACGATGATTCTTTGTGATAAATCAGGGCGGTAGGTTGAAAATAGATCTGGTAGCCGCCCCGCAAAATACGAGCCGACCAGTCCAGTTCTTCGTAATACAGAAAGAACTGCTCGGCGAAGGCGCCAACCCGCTCAACGACTTCCCGACGAACCAGCATAGCACAGCCATGCGCAAACGACGTTGGACCGGGCCGGTCAAACTGCCCTTTATCGACCTCGTGACTGCCCACCATACCCGCCTGCCCGGTATAAACATTCATGGGATTATAGCCCGCATACTGAATAACCTCCGGCTGGTCAAAATACCGGATTTTCGGACAGACAACACCAATTGTCGGGTTCGCCAGCATTGGCTCCATCAACGCGTCGATCAGATCAGGGGTTACTTCGGTGTCGTTGTTGACGATGAAGTAAAAATCGCCTTTCGCCAGACGCATGCCGAGGTTATTACCACCCGAAAAGCCCAGGTTCTGACCCGTCAAAAAAAGCCGGGCTTCGGGGTAATCACTGCTTCGAACAGCCTCCGTTGGATCTTCTTTCGAGCCGTTGTCAACCACGATTACCTCAAAATTGGGATAGGTCAGCCGGCTGACAGAATTCAAAAACAGACGGGTCAGGCCCGGCTGATTATAGTTGATCGTAATAATGGAAACAAGCGGCCAATCCAGTCGGGCAGCGGTCGCGTCATGGTCAGCTACGGCACCTGAAGTTGGCTTGCTCAGACGTTCTCCTTCTGCCATACCGCTGTAATTGTTTTAAGCATAATTTGAAAATCCGTCCGGAACGAGAACGTTTCCGCGTACCGGACATCCAGTTGAATACGCTCCAGATCAGACATTCGCTCCTGACCTTTGGCACGTTTCATCACCTGCCAGAGACCGGTCAGGCCGGCAGGAGCCGCAAACCGCTGCGCAAATCCGGTGGTTGTGAGCCGTTCTGCTTCGTAAAGCGGCAACGGGCGGTTACCCACCAGCGACATATCACCCAGCAGGATATTAAAGAGCTGCGGTAGTTCGTCGATACTCGTGTTGCGCAGGAATCGACCCAGCCGCGTTACGCGCGGATCTTCCCGGAATTTCATAAACATAGCTTTAGCGCGTTTACTATCCCGGTAAGCGTGTTCACAGATTTGTTTATCGTTCAGGAACAAAGGACGTTGACATTCGATGCCCGATGAAGTACAAACTTCGCAACGCTCGAGCTGATCCTCTGTTTTGGGGGCTGCCTGGCTGTAAATGTTCTGCGAAGCCATGGTTCCGATCAATTGATCGGCTCCTGTGTTCATCGTTCGAAATTTATACATATCGAACGTCCGATAACCAGAGCCAACCCGCTTAGACCGGTATAGAACAGGCCCTTTTGAATCGAGTCGGATGATGAGGGCTACAAGCGCCATCAGGGGCGACAGAAGCGTCAGTGCCGTGGCTGATACCAGCACGTCGAAGGATCGCTTCCAGAGCGGCATCCGGGTTGGTTTCGGTATGCTGACCAGGGGAGCTGGTGCGGTAGCCTCGCTGGTTGTCCAGGAAATGCCATTAGCAGAAGCACTTCGCTCGGCCAGATACTGCTTACGCCGGATCAGATAATCCAGACGAAGCCGTAAATCCTCTTCCCGAAAGGTTATGGGATAGACATCAATGGCTTTCAACTCCAGCGCCCGACGCTGCACAGCCGGCGTAAGCCGGGGCGTCATGAGCAGAACCGGTATACTGCGCAGAAAGGGACTTTCGCGGACGGTTTGCAGGAATTGAAAGCCTCCATTCTGTTCATTTATCACAACAATATCAACCGCGTTACCCTCCCGCAAGTAAGCAATAGCTTCTTCAGAATCTTCGAGTGTTTCGATCGTTACGTATTGACCAAATGCCCGAATAAACAATAAGGCGGCTTCCGGGTCTCGCTCCAGGTATAAAACCCGAAAGTGCGGCCCGGCTACAGTAGACGTAGCCATACATTAAAAGTAAAGCGTCAAATCAATATGAAGCAACTAAAGGTACATTAGACTGAGTCCGCCGTAGGATAGCTCGAATCTTGGCCCGTACTTCCATAGGATTAAACGGCTTGTTCATGTAACCATCTGCCCCGCTGTCAAGGCAGTCAATTCGAGTAGCGCTGTCATCCATGACCGACAGAACTAGAATGGGGATGTGCCCCCAAAGGGTGCTTCCTCGAACCAGCCGGATCAGTTCGAGCCCGTCTAAATGAGACAGCTTAAGTTCTGTCACAATAATATCTGGCTCGTTTCCCTGCTCCAGCCACGACATAGCTTCGATGCCGTTGGGCATAGCTGTCAACCTGAATTCCGACGAGAGCGTATGCCGTAGGATATTCCGGATGAAGATATCCTCGTCGATGAATAGCACGTGGTAGTTTTCGCTCAACATATACCGTGGATAAAGTGGTTTACTAATCTAACTGAATCAAAAGTTAAGCGTTTTGTTAGCAGCGTTAAAGGAAAAATCAAAAATGTTTTTAAGCGGTTGGTCCTCTAAAACTGTTTGTTTCTTAAGCAATTAGCCCATTTGATAGGATGACTAACCGTTTAATAAACATGCTTTTGTACAATATCAATAGTTTTTGGTAACTGTTCCTCACAGATACCGTACACTAGTTTTTCACAAACCGCCGACTCAGCCTTCCGACTGGGGTGTCAACGATAACGATGTACGTGCCGCTTGCATAACCCGCAAGCGAAATTTCATACCGGCCTACAACTTCACGGGTTCTGAAACTGAACTGAGCTATCTGCTGACCGTTCAGGCCAGCAACGATTACCTGTCGCATTTCAACACCTACCCCTACATCCACGATCAATCGGTCCTGGCTGGGTACGGGTGCCAGTGTCAGCGTAACCGCTCCGCTCGGTTCTTCAATCGCTGTAATAATCTCCACGGGGGAGCTTTCACGCCCGGCTGAAGCGTAATTGTGTTTGGTTTTGATGCCGTTTCGCAGGTAGTAGCAACTAACGTTGGCGCAATGGCCTGCTGTTCGCCAAATTCAAACGCACCGATGTCAAAGCCTGCCCCCTGTGGACGCACCCGATCGGCCAGATCCGACGTAATGCCCAGACTGGAAACATCCGTGCCTTTATCAATCAGTGGAGAACCAGCCGTTAGTCGAAAGTTGCCAATTGCCTGATCCAGAAACTTCAGGGATGCGACCGTCTGCGTAGTCACATTATTCATCTCTTCGGCCTTAGCCTGCTGTCCGAAACTGATGTATTTGAACGGGTCGGTGCTGTTCTTGGTGTTGATGTTGACGATGACGTTATTGATAAGCGAGTTTTTCTGAGTCTCGTTATAGAGTCGAAACCCATCTTCGCCGGTATTAATGAACGTATTGTTGATAAATCGGACATTTACATTGGGAAGCGAGCCCGTTCGCTCGTCACAAAACACGCCTACCCCTTTTGAATTGATTACGGCATTGTTTGCGACCATCAAATCACCCAGGTGACCAACAATAATCAGACCGACGTCCTGCGCATCTTCAAAATAATTGTGGTGAAGTTTTCCACCCGCTCCCCCGCCAATCTGAACGCCGTTATCCTGATCAGCCGTAAATGGTTTTATTCCCGCGGTTCGGACAATATTATGATGAACGTCAAAATCAGGCGCACAGCCAATCTGAATGCCTTCACAACCGGTTCGCTCGACGAGGTTATGGTGAATATGCAGCTTTAAAATATTGTGCGGCAACACCCGAACACTCTGACCAGCGCAGGTACGGGCTTGCCCCTGTCCCCAGAAGGAGTTGCCAATGTACATGCCTTCTCCAGCCACGTCATGAATATAGTTGTCATGAACGTGAACGTTAGCCATGGTAAAATGGCTGCGCCAGGTTGTCGAATCGCAGGTCGGATCAGCCTTAATCATCAAACCAGCAAAACCAGCTTCGTTAACCTCTATCCGCTCAATTTCAAAATTGGAGCTTTTCCCGTTGACGTGAACTGCCGTTATGTCTTTATACGATGCGCCTGCAACAAAGCCATATTTCAGGTCTTTCTGACCACCACCCGATATAATAAAGTGCCGGCAGTCGGTAAATTCCAGCGCGTTAACAGCCGTAAGACTCTTCAGTACGACCCGCCCGCCCAGGTTAACAAAGCGAAGTGGTTTAGTCGAATCTCCCGCAAAGCCGATAAACTTCAGTCGGTCGTAGGTACCGGCCTGAATACAGATGGTGCTGCCCGGGAGCGGATTTATGTCTTTCGACTGATACACTCCACTGGTTTTGATTACGTAATCGCAGGCACACTGGGCTTGCTGGGCTTTTGCAAGGCTCAGTGACCAGGTGCTTATGATAACAAAACACAGTTGATGAATCAGGATCTTTCCCACAATAGACAGACAGCTATTGGACGAAATTAAGATGCTCCATCCGGTGTTTGTCTATTGACTTGACTGAATGGCCCGATAGTTATTAAGCGGCAAGCTGCTTTTCAGCCTGAATATTTCGATCTGAGCCAGGCTTCACTGCCGTAGTAAACGTCCGGTTTGGGTGCCTGATTCTGTCCTGACGCGCACCAGATACAAACCGCTGTTTAACCGACCTACCGTCACTGTCAGCTCGACAGACGGCTCAGCGGGCGTGTGACTCATGCGGGTTCGGCCACTACCATCGATAATGGACAATTCATAAATTGGCTCGCCTGAGTTGAGCCGGATAGTTACCTGTTCCTGCGCAGGAGCAGGGTATATGCTCATTCTGATCGGCTCAATAAGTTCCGTAGCCCCTATACGTGCACCACTTGTCGTTGGTATGTATTCATAAGCGCCTACATCAGTAGCGATTCCCAGCAGACGAGCATTATTATCCAGATCAGCGGTAATTCCCCAGATACTGACATCTTTACCTGCATTGACAAGGGGCGAACTTGCCGTGGGCCGATAGTTACCAGTAGCCGCGTCAACAAATTTACCGTCGCTAACCAGTGGCGACATCAGGTTGTTGGCCTTTATCAATGGAAACGAGTTGTTAGTCGTGGTAATCGACTTAGTGTATGTTACACCCGCTATAGCGTTGTTGTAGGCGTAATTATTGTTGGTTTCGTTGTAGAACCGAATACCTCCGTCAGCAGTAGTGATGATTGTGTTGTTAGCTACCACTACATCCGGTCCTGTCAGTGTACCTGTACGGTTATCGATATATATACCGTTGATGCCCGAGTTGGTAATCAGGTTATTATAGATATAATTAGGTCCCCGGTGGCCCAGCATACTGATGCCATCCCCCTGCGAGTACTGAATGACGTTGTTATAAAAGCGCCCGCTTGTGCCCCCACCGATTTGAACGCCATTGTCCTGGTTAACACCAAACGGCGATACGCCCGCATAAGTGACCGTATTGTGATGTACCTGCGCATCAATGGAGCACGAAAATTGAATCCCTTCTGCGCCCGTATGGTCGGTAATGTTGTTATACAATTCCAGACCAATGATTTCGTGTGGGTAAACGGTTATCTGCGTTCCATCGCAATTCAAATAAACTCCGTTCCCCCAGTTCGAGTGGCCAATATAGAACCCTTCACCTTTCGTATCGTGAACATAATTCTCATGAATCTTTACGTTGTACATTATGAAGCCCCCGCGCTGGGTTAACGGATCGCATTTGGGGTCAGTTTTGACCATAATCCCCGCAAAACCCGCACTAGCAATTTCAACATGATCAATTTCGCAGTCGGAGCTTTTGGCCAGAATGTTCATTGCTGTAGCGTCTTTACCAGTGCCAGATACTTTGATACCGTAGGGGTAACGACTGTCGCCCGTACCCGTAATGCGGAAGTAGCGACTTGCCTGAACATTCAAACCGCTTTGGGTTGTCTGGGTTGAATTGAGGTCAACCAGTCCATCGCAGTTAACAAACGTAATCGGATTACCGGGTGCGCCCGTGAAGTTGTTAAGCCGCAGATATTGATAGGCACCCCCTTTAATGCAGACCGTCGAACCGGGGGCAATGCCAAGAAGAGCCCCATCATAAACACCCGTTTTTGTAATTGTATACGTGCAATTACAGGATTGTGCCCGAACTGCTGTTCCCAGCATGACTATACATAAAACAGTAAATAATTTCTGCATACCAATCGACTTATAGGTTTTAGTACAAATGCTTTTCTAATTCACAATAGAGGCCAATGTAATCTATATCAGCCGATTAATTAATTTTCACGTTGATTAAGCGGCATCCAATTTAGCAAAAGGCAGACGAACCGTTTATTTTCAAAAACAAAATCGCCAGCCTGTTCTCCCCGGGGAGAACAGGCTGGCGATTTTGTTTGAATTAGACTTGGATTTACTGCTTCAGGAAACGTCCGACGTATTGCCCGATTCCGGTGGCGATCCGAATCAGATAAACTCCGCTGCTCAACTGATTCACCGGCAGGGTTATCTCCGCAGCCGGAGCCGAAGGCTGATGCCGTGAGAGGACCCGTCCAGCGCGGTCAACGATACTTAAATCGGTAATGACTTCTTCGTTACTCAACCGCACAGTGAGCTGATCGACGCAGGGCGAGGGGAAAGCACGAACCACAACCGTCTCAGCCAGTTCGGCAAGGACAGGAGCGCTTTGGCGCGCTCCATTTGCACCGGTTTCGTAGGCACCAATGTCAAAAGCGCCCCCTTTAGGCCGGGCCACATCGTCCAGATCGGTAACAATACCAAAGCGTCTGACGTCCTGCCCCTTGTTAATAAGCGGAGAACTTGAAACGGTGTGGTAATCTTCATCTTCTTCACCGTCACCGTTCTTGTATTTTGCCTCTTTGTTGTTAGAAGCCGTAAAGTTGTTCTGCGCCGTAAACCGTACTTTGCTGTTCAGGGTAGACAGGTATTTGTTATCTCCGACTCCCGTGATGGCCGTGTTCAGAATATACGTGTTCTGGGTCTCGTTGTAGAGCTTGATACCCTCCCCTTTCACTTTGTTGATGGTGTTGTTAGCCAGCACGATGTCTACATTTGGCAGACTGCCGGCCCGCTCATCAACGAAGATGCCGTTATCACCCGCCTTGGTAATGATGTTGTTGTAAATGTAGTTGGGGCCCAGATGACCAACAATCATCAGCCCAGTTCCCTGCGCCTTGCGGATGGTGTTGTTGTAAAAGCGGCCGCTTACCCCACCCCCAATCTGCACCCCATTGTCCTGGTAAGGATCGAATGGATCAATGCCGGAATTATAGACCGTGTTGTGGTGCACCTGCGACTCAGGTGCGCAAGCATACTGGATGCCCTCGCAGCCCGTGTTCTCGGTGCGGTTGTAGGCAATTTCCAGACCTACGATGTTGTGCGGAAACACCTTTACGTCGACGCCGTCGCAGTTACGGGTCATTCCTCCATTCCAGAACGAGTTGCCGATGTAGAGTCCCTCCCCTTTGGTGTCGTGGACATAGTTGTGGTGCACCTTCACATTGTACATCGTGAAGTTAGCCCGCTGGGTAGCGGGATCACAGGTCGGATCAGTCTTGATCATGATGCCAGCAAAACCCGTGTTGGACACCTCCATATGGTCTACCTCACAGTCTGAGCTCATATTGGTGATGTTCAGACCCGAGATGTTGGTGCCCGTTTGGGAAATGCGGATGCCATACTCGTAGCGCTTGTCGCCGGTGCCGGTGATCTGGAAGTAGCGGCATCCCTGGAAGGCGATGCCCGTCGAGGAGCCGGTGGGATAATTGACGTCGACCAGGCCTCCGCAGTTGATGAAGCGGATGGGCTTGTCGGGGGTGCCGACGAAGTTGTTGAGTCGGAGGTAGGTGTAAGCGCCCGCCTTGATGCAGACCGTCGAGCCGGGGGCAATCTTGAGCGATTTGCCGTCATACATGCCGGTCTTGGTGATTGTGTACGCACAGTTACAGTCCTGAGCTGTTGCCATCTGGGCGATCAATAGCCCAATAAGTAATCCAAAAAGTTTCATAGGAGATTTAACAGAAATAATGTGTACAATTTATCCTATATACCAACTATTTATTACCAAAGATTATTAAATGTAAACTAAGCAAATCCATTTAATAAAAACAAGGCAGGTGAATCGATTTTTTTTGCGCGCTTCTACAAAAATGCATCTAGGAATTTCCAATTAAAAACAACAGTCCAAGACGTATTCATTTATTATATGGTATATGAACCTATTAATAGTACCTCTAATTAAAATATGCGTTACTTATCCTGAATATTTCATAACTTAATCTTGCAATAATCATACATATTTGTATTTTTTCTATTTTTTCAGCCGCTCAATAAAGAAATTATATTACTATTAAATTTTAGCAAAAAATTTCTCGGAGACTGTTATTAATGACAATGTTGTAGATGGCGTATGGAATTGGATTGGGGTAATCATCTTAGCAGTAGTAGTGATAATTCAGGAAATGCATGTTTTTGAAACGGTTTCGCAAGAGCAAACCAACAACGGATGCTGAGTACGTTGCTGCCTATCGCGCCACAGGTGATTTGACGGTGCTGGGCGAGCTCTATGAGCGGCATATGGAGTTGATTTATGCCGTGTGTTACAATTACCTGCGCGACGAAGAAGAAGCTAAAGATGCGGTCATGCATCTTTTTGAACAGTTAGTAACGGATCTGCGCCGACACGATGTACAGCAATTTCAGTCGTGGCTGCACAGTGTAGCCCGGAATTATTGCCTAATGCAGCTTCGCAAAAACCAGGCTCACCCTAAAGCAGCTTTGCCAACCGGTGAAACCCTAGATGAGGAAGCAGATACACACTGGCTCACCAGCCTGATCGATGATAGTACAAACGGAAAGTCAACGGAGCTTGAAGAGGATCTAACGCGTATGGAAGCCTGCCTGCAGACCTTGCCAGCCGAACAACGTACCTGTCTGACTTTGTTTTACTTTGATCAGAAGAGTTATGCTGAAATTGCCCAGCAAACAGGCTATGACCTTAAGCAGGTAAAGAGCTACCTGCAAAATGGCCGGCGAATGTTAAAACTTTGTATGAGCCAGTAAGCATAGTACCTGCCTGCTGTGATGAGTTGAGCAGGGTGTTCAGGCTGCAACCATTGACAGTCTATTCATGTGGTTTGGACTGCTGTCCGCCCTAAACAAATGAACGATCAACTTACTCTTGATGACTTGCGGGCTTACCAGGCCGGACAGTTAAGCGGCTCTGCCCAGCATCGGGTAGAACGGTTATTGCTGGAAGACCCTTTTTATGCCGATGCGCTTGCTGGCCTGGAGGCTATGCAGCAAACGGCAACGCCTACTGCCGACCAGTTGGCTAGTCTACGCGATGCCCTGCAGAAACGCATACATGCATCGGCCACAAAAAAGCGGCTCTGGCCGCTCTGGATTGCCACAACCACGGCCGCTATTCTGTTTATGCTGGCCATGGCAATTTATTTTATCTTTTTTGGGCCGAAACATCAGCTTAAACCGAAGCCTGTCAAACCAATTGAACAGACAACGGCCCATTGGCCCACAGTCAAATCAACCCACGAACAAACGCTTTATCGAATAGCTTTACGGTCTGAGTCTATTCTGCCAGAGCTGCTCTGCCTTCATAATCCGAACGCAGCCGGTTATCCAATTCAGACCCAAATCTAAGGCCGTACGTTACCTTTAATTATTGATTTAAACAGACCGAATTTGACCGGAATCTAAAAAGTAAGGCAGGATAGCAAAACATTTAGGAAAGTAAGCGCGTTAACCGGGCAGAATCACCAATCATTATGCTCTATGTTTCGCTCAATTTCCGGCAATAGCTTATCCGCAGCAGTTTTTGCGCTTTTCTTTTGTCTTTCAACCACTTATGGCCAACAACGTTTCAGCGCCGGCCCACGTGTTGGCTTAAATTTATCCACATTGCGGGGCGATGTTAACGGCTATAAGCTCACACCGGGCCTAGTAGCAGGCGCCTTTTTAATGTATAGTTCACTAAATCATTTTGGCATATCTGCCGATGTTCTCTATTCACAGCGGGGTGGTAAGTTTTCAGGCGTCGATCCCGGCAATATCCCTGTTGAGTTTAAGCAGCAGATTAATTATATCGAAATTCCGGTGGCTCTGCGTTACTTTCTGACGCTTGATGGCGCCTTCCGCCCGAACATATTTTTTGGCCCGTCACTTGCGCTGCCAATGAGCGCCAAACGCATCAATGCAAAGCGGGGCGGCATTGATCAGTCGGACGGAACAAACTCAGATGCGTTCAAAAACGCCGATTTAGGCGTTCTGGCGGGGTTTCAGCTGAACTGGCCAGGCTTTGGTCAGCGGCAGCGTTTCCTGGTTGACGCCCGCTATACATTGGGTTTAGGCGACGTAACGAGTCTGCCAATCGCGGGCGGCACGGGCTTACAGAACATCAAAAACTCAACTATTACGCTTACGCTTGGCTATGGCTTCGGCGTTGGTCCGGAGTATCGCAGCCGCTTTAATCGGTAATCCTTGAAGAGAAGTTAGAAACATAGCGGCCAGCCTGAACACTCAGGCTGGCCGCTGTGCATTTGCAGATTGCTCAGTATGACTAAGGAATGTCACGCGGGTCAGTCGCGATACGGGTATTGTCGTAAAACGTATTCATCTCATTCATATCTTCCTCGGCAATAGTAAAATCGAGGACATCAAAATTTTCCCGAATTCGCTCCCGGTTTACTGATTTTGGAATAGTAATCACAGTATGCTGTAACGACCAGCGCACTAGTAGCTGATAAGTCGTCTTGCCGTATTTCTCTGCCAGAGCGACCAGTCGCGGATCATTTTGCTTCTCACCCCGCACCAGAGGAGCATACCCCTCAGGCTGAATATTTTTATCCCGGCAGTAAGCCAGTACATCAGGCAGATAGCAGTAGGGGCTAAATTCAACCTGATTAACGGCGGGCGTAACGGTAGCCTCCTCAAGCAGTTCGTTCAGATGTGGCTGGTAGTAATTGGATACGCCAATGGCGCGGGCGCGGCCGTCAGCATAAATTTTTTCCAGTGCTCGCCAGGTTTCACGTCGCTTATTTCCCTCGGGCCAGTGAATCAGGTACAGATCCACCACATCGAGCCGAAGTTTTCCCAGACTTTGGTCAAATGCCCGCAACGTTTGATCATAGCCCTGATCGTCGTTCCATACTTTGGTCGTGATAAACACTTCGTGGCGTGGTAAACCTGCCACCTGCAGCGCATCGGCTACTTCGCGCTCATTTTTGTAGGCAGCCGCCGTATCAATCAGCCGACAGCCGGCTTCAAGGGCCCATTCGACGGCCTGCTGCACTTCACTATTATGATTAGGGGCATAAACGCCAAGACCCAGGCAAGGCATCTCGACGCCATTATTAAGGGTAACGCTTGGAAACATAAAGCAGAGTTGTTTGTACACTCACAACGCCATCCGGCGAAAAGGGTTTCAGCATCAGGCTGGCCGGTTCTACCAACCAGTAGATAACGCAACCGTAGCCTACAATTAACAGGATTATTTAGACGCTGAATGTAAATTGGCCACCCAGCTGCTGATAGCCAGTTAAGCTGATTACAAACCTGTTTACTGAGCTATGCGCGGAAATTATCTCATTGGTTTAATTGCCGTTGGTATTGGCACTTCCCTACCAACAGTGCGGGCTCAATCAGCAAAACAGGTTCAGTACACAGTGGAAGTAGGTGCCCTGACGGCATCAGCCAGCCAGACGCCGTTCTGGCTGCGCACGAATCAATATGGCACTATACCAACGCGTGGCTCATTCGGCACCCTCAGGTTAGGCGCTTTACGCAATTATAGAGTTCGACCCGACTCAGCGAGTAAACGAAAGACATGGCTCGACTGGGGTTATGGCTTACAGGCCGTTCTGAATATCGGGCCACAACCAACAGCCAACAATCCAGCCTTACTGCTACCTGATGCTTACGTAAAGGTTCGCCTGGGCTGGCTGGAACTGTTTGGCGGCAATCGGCGGGAAGTGGCGGGGCTGGGCGATACGTTGCTGACTTCAGGCTTTGTGGCCTGGTCGGGAAATGCGCTTCCGTTTCCCAAACTACAACTGCACACGCCGGAATTTGTATCCCTGGGCTTTACCAAAAAACTCATCGCCCTACGAGCTGGTTACGCGCACGGCTGGCTGATTAACTCCTACGTCCGGGGGAGCTATCTTCATCAAAAATACCTCTACGGCCGCTTTGGAAAACCGCATTGGAAAGTCCGTTTTTACGCCGGGCTCAATCACCAGGTGCAGTGGGGTGGCCGGGCTGATTACCTCATTGGTACGCCCCTGGCCGTTGCTGGTAAACTACCAACCTCTTTCCGCGATTATCTTTCACTCGTAACGGGTAATTACCCTGATGACCTTCAGAACGATCGCTTTACAGACTTCGACGGCACTAACCGGATTGGCAACCATGTGGGCAGCTACGACTTTGGGCTGGAGTGGCATGGCCGCAGCGTGAACTACCTGCTTTACCACCAGCACCTCTACGACGATGCCTCCGGACTGGCTTTACAGAATCTGCCGGATGGTCTGACCGGCCTGCGTTTTTTAAACGCACGGCCCGTACGGTCAGGATTTCAGCTCCGGCGTGTTGTGGTGGAATGGCTGAGTACCACGAACCAGAGCGGGCCAACCTTTGACCCAACGGCTCGTTATCAGGGGGGCGATAACTATTTCAACCATAGTCAGTACATTCAGGGCTGGTCGTACCGGGGCCGAACGCTTGGCACCCCGTTTATCGCTCCCCGCGCTGATCTGGCACCCGCTGTTGAAACTTATGCCGGTGGCGGGTTCTTTCCCAATAACCGGGTCGTAGCGTGGTACGCCGGAACCGAGGGCCGGTTTCGCCAGGGACATATGCTAACGGCCCGGTTCTCCTACAGCCGTAATTTTGGTACGTTCAATCAGCCGTATCCACAGCTATTTTGGCAGTTCTCGATGCTTGTGTCGGCTCAATGGCGCTTCACGCGCTGGCCGCGAACGGCTCTGACAACTACTGCCGCCCTCGATCAGGGTACTTTATTTGCTCATGCCGTGGGTAGTTTCGTAGGCCTGAAAAAGCAATGGTGACACCTTTATTTCCCATCTGTTAGCGCAGGCACCAAATACCATTCGATACATTTTTAATGGTTTTTTAATCTGATAAAATCCAGACCAGGCCCTCTGCCGTATAGGATCGAAACAAGATCTTCTGTTCGCTTCAGAAGAGTTCAAACTTGATCTCTATGCTCTACATGCACAAACTTCGTTACGTTGCGGGTCTGCTGGCGATTGGTTCGCTGCTGACGCTCAATGCCTGCCGGGAGACTCAGCAACAACTGAGCCCGCAGAATATCGGCGGAAACGCGAACGCTCGCCTATCCGCCGATTTCATGTTTTACGTTCTGACGGATAACAATCAGTTGTTGAGGTTAAACACGCAGAACCCGGCCATGACCCAGGCAACCATCAATGTTACGGGTCTGCCGACCAATGAGCGGCTGGTGGGCATCGATTTCCGGCCCGCAACCGGGCAGCTTTACGGCGTGAGCAGCGGCAGCCGCCTGTATATGATCAATCTCAACAGTGGCGTGGCTACGGCTTTAGGCGCAGGTCCATTTTCCCCGGCTATTTCGGGCAATGCGGTCGGCTTTGATTTTAACCCCACCGTTGACCGCATTCGTCTGGTTACTAATCAGGGACAGGATCTGCGGCTGAATCCTGAAACCGGAACCGTTGCCGCCGTTGACGGCACCATTAACGGCGCCCCGAATGCGGCCATTACGGGGGTGGCTTATACGAACAACCGCGCCGGTGTTACAACCACGACCCTATACGATATTGATCCGATTACAGATAAACTTTACCGGCAGGACCCGCCCAACAACGGCACACTGGCCGAAGTTGGGCCACTGGGCATAGACATTGCCGGCACGGGCAGTTTCGACATTACACCCGACGGTAACGCGATTGCTACGCTCATCCAGGGTATTACGCAGGGTTTGTATCAGATCAATCTGACAACCGGTCAGGCCGAGCGTTTGGGTAACTTACCAGGCCAAAGCATCGTCGGGCTGGCGGTTCCAACCGAAGCCGTAGCCTACGCAGTTAACGGAGCGAATAGCCTGTATATTTTCAACCCGCAAACGGGAGGCAACCTCGCCACCAAGACAATTACAGGTTTGCAAAGTGGCGAAACGATTTATGGCCTTGATTTTCGCCCGGCTAACGGACAGCTTTATGCCCTGGGCAGTACCAGCCGTCTATACACCATCAACACCTCGAACGGGATGGCTACGGCTGTTGGCTCGGGACCCTTCTCGCCCGCTCTGCCTGCTGGCGGTGGCGACTTTGGCTTTGATTTTAACCCAACCGTCGACCGCATTCGGGTTGTCAGCAATGCCGGTCTGAACCTGCGGCTGAATCCGAACGACGGTACCGTATCGGCTACGGACGGCTCGCTGGCCTTCTCCCCGGCGAACCCCAGCACGATTCCGCCGAACGTAACGGCTTCGGCTTATGTCAACAACATTGCCGGCGCAGCGACAACGACACTCTTCGGAATCGATACCCGTACGGGCAGCGCTATGCTCTATCAGCAGAATCCGCCCAATGCGGGTACGCTGGTAGCCGTAGGCTCGCTTGGAATTGAAATTGAAGGGGCCAACGGGTTCGACGTGGGTGGCGCCAGTAATATGGCGTATGCCCTTCTACGGTCGGGGGGATCGACGCGAGTTTATTCTATTAACCTGGCCAGTGGAGCCGCTACGCCGGGAGCTACCTTTCCGGTTAATACGCCGGTTCGTGGGTTTGCACTCGGTTTAGGCTTCTAAGCCAAATGGTCAGATACGCAGCGGGCCGCTTTGTTCAGAACAAAGCGGCCCGCTGTTATTAATAAACTGAAGTATTACTACCGGCTCAGATACAGATTCCGCTCGCTATACACCTTCTGAAAGAAATCGTCAGTTAAATCGTCAATGAAGTAGATACCTTCGCCCGTCGATTTCATCTCAGGACCAAGCTCCTTGTTTACGTTCGGGAATTTATTGAACGAGAACACGGGAATCTTGATGGCATATCCTTTCTTAACCGGCTTGAAGTCAAAATCCTTAACCTTCTTATCGCCCAGCATCACTTTGGTTGCGTAGTTGACATACGGTTCCTGGTAGGCTTTGCAGATAAACGGTACCGTCCGGCTGGCGCGCGGGTTGGCTTCAATGATGTAAACAACCTCGTTCTTGATGGCGAACTGGATGTTAATCAACCCAACGGTCTTGAGCGCCACTGCAATCTTACGGGTGTGTTCTTCAATCTGCCGGATTACGTTCTCGCTGAGATCAAAGGGCGGCAGCACTGCATACGAATCGCCGGAGTGAATACCCGCCGGTTCGATATGCTCCATGATGCCGATTATGTGTACGTCTTCGCCATCGCAGATAGCGTCGGCCTCGGCCTCGATGGCATTTTCGAGGAAGTGATCGAGCAAGATATTGTTGTCGGGAATGTCCTGAAGAATCTTCATCACGTGCTGCTCCAGCTCGTTCTCGTTGATAACGATTTTCATATTCTGCCCGCCCAGGACGTAACTCGGGCGTACCAGCAGCGGAAAGCCCAGTTCGCGCGATAGCTCCAGCGCGGCCTCAGCCTCCCGAACGGTTCCGAATTTTGGATATGGAATATCCAGATCGCGCAGCAGGGCCGAAAAATGGCCCCGATCTTCGGCCAGGTCGAGGGCTTCCCAGCTTGTACCAATGATCTTCACGCCGTAGCGGGTCAGCTTTTCGGCCATTTTGAGGGCCGTCTGTCCACCTAGCTGCACAATAACGCCCACTGGCTGCTCATGCATGATGATGGCATGCACATGCTCCCAGAACACCGGCTCGAAGTAGAGTTTATCGGCAATGTCCGGATCGGTCGAAACGGTTTCCGGATTGCAGTTGATCATGATGGTTTCATAACCGGCTTCCTTGGCGGCCAGAACGCCATGCACACAGGAGTAATCGAACTCGATACCCTGACCGATGCGGTTTGGCCCCGAACCCAGCACGACAATTTTAGGCCGGTTACTCCGAACCGATTCGTTACCGGGCAGATCGGAAACAGGAACCCCCGGAGCCGTAGCGATGGGCGGCTCGCTATTGAAGGTAGAGTAATAATAAGGTGTGCGAGCTTCGAACTCAGCTGCGCAGGTATCCACGCATTTATAAACGCGCCGAATATTATGCTTCTGCCGATACTCGTATATCTTGCTTTCCTTTACGCTCAGCAGGTGAGCCAGTTGGCGGTCGGCATAGCCTTTCTGCTTGGCCGTCCGGAGCAGCTCGGGTGGCAGATCATCCAGATCGTACTGTTCAATCTCGCGCTCTAGTTCGATCAGCTCCTCGATCTGATGCAGGAACCAGGGGTCAATTTTGGTCAGTTGCTGAATCGTGCGGAACGACATGCCCGCCTTAAAGGCATCGTAGATATGAAACAGCCGGTTCCAGCTTGGGTGCTGCAGACTGTTGGTCAGCGCCGTGCGGTCGGTCAGTTCGCGGCCATCGGCACCGAGGCCGTTGCGCCGGATTTCGAGTGACTGACAGGCTTTTTGCAGGGCTTCCTGGAAGTTCCGGCCAATACCCATAGCTTCGCCCACCGATTTCATCTGCAGCCCCAGCGAACGATCCGCGCCCGGAAACTTGTCGAAGTTCCAGCGCGGCACTTTTACAATTACGTAGTCGATGGCTGGCTCAAAGAAGGCCGAGGTCGTACCCGTAATGGGGTTAGTCAGCTCATCGAGGTTATAGCCGATAGCCATTTTAGCGGCAATCTTGGCAATTGGGTATCCCGTTGCTTTTGAGGCCAGCGCCGACGACCGGCTCACACGGGGATTTACTTCGATGACAATTATATCATCAGTTTGCGGATTTACCGAAAACTGAATGTTGCACCCGCCTGCAAACTGTCCAATCCCCGTCATCACCCGAATAGCCAGATCGCGCATCTGCTGGTAGAGGGTGTCGGGCAGAGTCATGGCTGGGGCTACCGTAATGCTGTCGCCAGTATGCACGCCCATCGGGTCGAAGTTCTCAATGGAACAGACAATGATAAAGTTGCCGTTGCCGTCTCGCAGGAGCTCCAGCTCGTATTCTTTCCAGCCCATCACGCTCTGCTCAACGAGTACTTCATGTACCGGCGAAGCGTGCAGTCCGTGAGTCAATGCCTTGTCGAATTCCTCCGGCGTGTTCACAAAGCCGCCACCGGTGCCGCCGAGCGTAAACGATGGTCTGATAACGAGCGGAAAACCAATCTCCTGCGCGATTTCCTTACCTTCGAGGAAGGACCGGGCCGTGCGGCCTTTACAGACCCCTGCGCCCAGTTCGAGCATCAGCAGCCGGAATTTCTCGCGGTCTTCGGTGGTCTCGATGGCGCGAATATCGACACCAATAATCTGCACACCGTACTTCTCCCATACACCGGCCTTATCGCAGTCAATGGCCAGATTCAGGGCAGTCTGCCCGCCCATCGTCGGCAGGACGGCGTCAATGGGCCGGCCCATCTCCCGATGCGTTTCCAGAATCTTAACGATGGATTTTTTCTCCAGCGGCAACAGATAAACGTGGTCGGCGTTTATCGGATCGGTCATGATCGTAGCCGGGTTGGAGTTGATCAGTGCTACTTCGATTCCTTCTTCACGAAGCGAGCGGGCGGCCTGCGAACCGGAGTAATCGAACTCACAGGCCTGGCCAATGATAATGGGGCCGGAGCCGATAATGAGTACTGAGCGGATACTGGCGTTTTTGGGCATTTTTCAGCGGGGCAATGAAAAATGAAAAGAAATGAATGTAAGGCGCGATGATTGTCAGCCCGTTGACGGCTCGACAAAAATCCTGCAAAATTAGCGGATACGACTGAAAGGAACAGACCCTAAGCCCAAAAAGTTGTGCATCTTCATTCTCCTACTCCCGAAACAACCGCTGAGCGGTCAGTAGATAACAATAATTGGAAAAGGGTTGCGGGGCGCTTATTTTTGGTTGATCCGAAGCTTTTCTTATGGCTCTAAACCGCCCCTTCTCTTATCTGCTGTACATTTTGGTCGGCCTGCTGGCGTTTTCCTGCGTCCAGGAGTTTCCGGCTACAGTACCCTTTACCCGGCCGCAACCACCCGCAAATTCCGGCCCGCCAAAAGAGCAGCCAGCCCCGCCAAAGCGTTTATTTATTGCGAATGATAAGGTCCGACTGGCGATTGATCTCAACATGGGCGGAGCCATCAATTACCTGTCGGAAGCAGGCAGCAATGTCAACATGATCAACAATGTTGACCTGGGTCGTCAGTTACAGACGGCGCTCTACGGCGGTCCTTACCCGTACTCCGTAAATGGCAAAGACCCGGTTGAGCAATGGAAGTATCTTGGCTGGAATCCCGTCCAGACCGGCGACTATTTCAACCATCCGGCCAGGATTGTAAGCTATCAACAGAATCAGAACCTGCTTTACGTTAAGACCATTCCGCTCATCTGGCCTTTGTTCGATGAACCCGCCGACTGCGTTATGGAGCATTGGATTGAACTGAAGGGAAACACAGTCCACGTGCGGAGCCGCACGACCGTCAACCGAACCGATACTACCAAATACGAAGCCCGGACGCAGGAAACTCCCTGCGTTTACCTGAACGCACCCTGGTATCGAATGGTCACCTACACAGGTATGCAGCCCTTTACAAACGGCGCCGTTTCGGAGTTCACCGACCGGGATATGATTACCCGTTACGCCACTGAAAACTGGATTGCCCTGCTGAACGATCAGGGAAGGGGTGTAGGACTCTATAAGGCCGGAGAATTTCGCTACCGGACAGCTTTTTTTGGTAATAGCCGGGCGGGTAACGAATTTGACGAGGCCAGCAGTTATATGAACAGCGACGGATTTATTCAGATTGACCACAATGGCCAATATGAGTTCGAGTATACGCTCGTTGTAGGTTCGCTGACCGACATCCGGCAGTATGCCTATAATCAGCCCCGCCCTGCAACGGCGCCCAACTACCGGTTTGTCAATGATCGGCAAAACTGGTATTACACCAACACCTACGATCAGGGCTGGCCGATTCCAAATGAATTAAACATCAGCTGGCAGCGGGTAGATACGACTAAAGCTAACTTCCGCGTATCCAGTCCGCTGGTGTTCTGGCGAACGGCCGATATTCCTAAAATTTACGTGCAGGCGGCTTTCAAGACGCAGGCTACCATTGCCCGGATCGTCTGGCGTAAGCCCGAAGAGATTGACTTCTACGATATTCCGGGACGTTACGTCGATTTTCCGATTATCGGCGATGGGCAGTATCGGGTTTACGAAATCAATCTGGCGGGGCAGCCCGGCTGGGAAGGGGTTGTTAATCAGATTTGTCTGCTCAATCCGCCCAGCCAGAACCGTTTTGAAAAAGGCTCATTGATGCGGCTCAAAAGCGTTACGGCCACCCGGCCATAAGTTTAAACAAAAAAGAGAGGGTTCCTGAGGAGGTGTGTTTCACAAACTCACTACCTCAGGAACCCTCTCCCGTTTTCAGTAAATTGTTTTTAAGCCAGGAACGGCGTAACAATGGCAAGTACCTGCTCTTTAGACAGAGGCTCGTCAAATGCTTCCGAAACCCGGTCAGGAGCCATACCCGTCAAACTGGCGACGTTAACACCTGCCTGCATAACGACTGCATCATCCGCGTAAACTGCGGCCGGTGCTCCCATTGACGAGGTAATCCAACCTTTCATACCTGCCAGATACCGCACTTTAGCCGCGTGCATGGCTTCAACCGAGTGGATTTGCAGAGCCACCTGCAACACCGCCGGTGCCGACATCAGATTGGGTGCCTGGCCTTTATAAGCCCGAACACCGGTATCTTCGAACGCCTGCGAGAGCGTCAGGAACGTCCGGTAGTTAGAAAATACGTCCGGGTAGGTTCCTTTGGCGGTGAAGTCAAAATTGGGTTTCATGACAGCGGCACCCCCCAAAGCACTTTTCAGGACAGCCACGTGCGAATTTTCGTGCTTCTGAATCTGCCGGAACGTAGTCAGTGCTTCGCCGGTCAGCAGCCCCGAAGCTACTCCCCGGTTATAAAATTCGGCTTCGAGGTATTCCAGCGTCAGCGCAAAGTTCAGAACATCGTTTACAATGTTTGTCTGAGCGTAAGATTTGTTCAGGATTGCCCCAAACGCTACCGGAGCGGCCCCCAGAACCGCCTTTTTCAGAAAGTTCTGAAAAACGTGACGGCGGGTAACATGGTCGAGCCGCTCGTATACGTCGGCGTCAACTTTTTCAATTTCGTTCAGTATGTTTTGTAAGTTCATGGCTGATGGCTCGATTAACTGGGCAGATTTTTACCGTTGATGGTTTCCTGAATATAGGGTCTTACAAGCGCCAGAACCTCTTCCGGCATACGTGCTTCTCCCAGACCTGTGGTTGAGTTTACGATGTCATCACCGGCAAATGAGGCTGTCATCATATTGAGCATTTCGCTGATAATAGCCGTGTGCCGCGCTTCGACCGAAACAATTTTACCCGCCAGAGTCAGGTAATCGGCATTCTTGATCAGCTTGCCAGCGCCATTATAGGCCGATACGCCAATGGCTTCAAAGACGCGGGCCGTTTCCAGAACTGATGTCCGGCTGCGGAAATTGATAGCGCTGAAGTTTGGCGTCAGGCCCGGAATAGCCGCGCTGCCCAGAGCAGCCTTAAACAAATCGCGGTGTGCAATCTCATGATCGCGGATATCGGTTAATACTGACCGCTCGTAACCATTCATACCCGTATAAGGCATCATGATCACCTGCGTATAGAAGGCAGCCTCCAGTTGCTCCAGCGCATAGGCGTAATTCAAAACTCCGGCATCGTTATATCCGATATCGCCGAGGTCAACCACGTCACCGGCACGAGCCGCCCCACGAGCGGTAACCGGATCCATGATTTCGTTTTGGCAGGCAGTCAATGCCACGCCAGCAGCAGCCGTTGCACCCAGATAGCGCATGAATACACGGCGTCCAACCGCGGCCGACGCCTTACCTGTCAGGCCCTGCGGGGATACCATCGGGTCGTTTGGTAGTCTTTCCATTGAGTATTAATTAGTTTAGTAGGTAAATTCCCGTTCCTCGGAAATAGTAGCATAACTACGGCCTGTTACCCCAAAAGGATTTGACTATCTGATGTTTTTTTTACAATAAAATCATGTATTGATTCAATGGGCCAGAAAAGACCTTTTAATCAATAAAAGAAGAGTTTGGAGACTTGACCTAGTTTTAAAATTATATTCTATATAAGTTTTGTATAGGAAGTAGACCTAGTTTTACTTTTGCACACCTGTTAAAACATAAAAAGAGCACTTCAAACCTGAAGTGCTCTTTTTTGCGTAGACGGTTAAAAATTACATCAGGAATGGCATAACGATTTTCAACACATCTTCTTTTGAGAGCGGCTCATCCCAGGCTTCAGTTGAATTCTCGTAAGGAACGCCGGGAATAAGCGCCGAAATCTCCAGATGCCTGATAGCTTCGTCACCTGCATAAACAGCGGGTGGTACCCCTGCGCTCATGTTACCGGTTATCCAGCCTTTCATGCCGCGCATTTCACGCACCCGAGCCGCGTGACGAGCCTCGACGGAGTGAATCTGCAGGGCTGTTGTCAGGATTGGATCGCTGCTCATCAGCTTCGGTGCCTGGCCTTTATAAGCCCGAACGCCGGTGTCTTCAAACGCCTGCGAAAGCGTCAGGAAGGTGTTATAGTTTTTAAATACGTCGGGGTAGGTTCCTTTTGCCGTAAAGTCGAACCGGGGTTTTGCAACAGCCTGACTTCCCAGTACCGACTTCAGCAGATTTACGTGGGCATTTTCGTGCATCCGGATCTGGGTAAACACAACCCGGGGCGCTCCAGCCGGAATCAGCCCCGGCATATCCATGCCAACATTATAAAATTCGGCTTCGAGATATTCCAGCGTCAGCGCAAAGTTCAGAACGTCTGCAATTACCGGGTCTGGCACCTCACCATACGCTTTAGTCAACGCCGATGCCAGCACGGTGGGCGCTGCAACGGCAGCCGCTTTCCGACCAAACATGCTGAACAGGTGACGGCGGGATACATGTTTCAGACGGTCGTATACTTCGCCGTCTACTTTTTCAAGTTCAGAAATTATATTTTGTAAGTTCATCGCGTTGAGATGGTTTAAGCCATTGGGGATGGAAGATTGTTCGGCGAAAGGACTTCTTTAACAAAGCGGGCGGCCTGTGGCAGCACCTGAGCAGGTAGCAGTGCCCGTTCCAGACCCGTAGCCGGATCAATGACATCATTACCGGCAAAATCAGCGCTGCCCGGGCTAATCAACTCGCGAATAACGGCCGCGTGACGAGCCTCAACGGATACAATAATCCCCGAAATTGCCAGATTGGTTGCATTCGTGAGCAACTGACCAGCGCCGTTATAAGCCGCTGTTGCCAGATCGGCGAACGTTTTGGCCGTTTCCAGTACGCTTCTGCGATTTGAGAAGTCAACGCTGCTGTAATCCAGAGTCAGGGTCGGAATGGCGTAGCTGCCCAGCACCTGCTTGAAGAAGTCGCGGTGCGTAATTTCCTGATTGCGCAGATCGATGAAGACCTGCCGCTCCTTTGCCGACATACCACTGTATGGCATATCGTTCACAAGTTCCAGGAAACGTAATTCGGCCTGCTCAAGTGCATACGCATAGTTAAGCACTCCAATGTCGCCGGAGCCTAAATCAATAACATCACCGGCACGTGCGCCAGCCGTAGAGCCCCCACCGGGCCCGGCCAAAGGTTCAAGGATTTTGTCGGTACATGAACTCATTACTAAACCGGTGGCAGTGGCTACGCCAACGTAACGCATAAACATGCGACGGCCAGAGAATACCGGCTCAATGGGCAACACCGACAGCGGCTGTTTCGCCGAAGTCTGGTCTTGATGTAGTTTTTCCATTACACAAAAAAAAGTTTGGTTGAGCTATATATCCCGCTTGTCGGGAGAGCACTAGTAAGTACTATCAAGCCTTATAAACGTTTTATTCAGGTGACAAAAAACATGGCTTGGATTTACATATTTATTGAGCGGCCCTTTTTACCCCATCAAACAGATATACTTAAGTTAAGCCGGTGTTAAATCCGAGAAATTGTCGACAAAACCCAAGCGAAATTTTACGGTATACGGGTCTTGGGCGGTTCGGCCAAACGTGGTCCGGAATGGGCCAATCTATTGAAGCAAGCTCACCGGCCGCTGTTTATCAGCACTCAGCTTTTGCTCACTTCGTTGAGACAGCCGCTGAATGGGTCCTGCCGGAATAGAACTTCAGAAATAATGAGGCTACGGCCTACCGCTCGTCTGAGTTTAGCCAGACGTTCTGGCGAGGACTTCTTATTAAACGCCCTGCATCGTGCTTAACTTACGATAAAAGCCTTCGTCCAGCGTCAGGAGTTCATTGTGTTGACCACGTTCAACAATGCGGCCCTGATTAATAACCAGAATTTCGTCGGCATGCTGGATGGTGCTGAGCCGATGCGCAATGACAAGTGTGGTGCGGTTGGTCATCAGGCGCGTCAGGGCTTCCTGCACCAGTTTTTCGGATTCGGTATCAAGCGCTGATGTAGCTTCGTCCAAAATCAGAATCGGTGGATTTTTGAGAATAGCACGGGCAATACTGATCCGTTGCCGCTGCCCGCCCGATAGTCGCCCGCCCCGGTCGCCAATGGTCGTCTGATACCCATTCGGCTGAGCCATAATAAAATCGTGGGCGTTAGCAATCCGGGCGGCCTCCATAACCTGTTTTTCGGTGGCTGGTGTACCGAAAGCGATGTTGTTGAAGATCGTATCGTTGAAAAGAATACTCTCCTGCGTGACAATACCCATCTGCGCCCGCAGCGATGCCACGGTGCAGTCGCGCAGGTCGAGCCCATCAATCAAAATCCGGCCCGCGGTTGGATCGTAAAACCGGGGAATCAGGTCGGCAATGGTGGACTTACCTCCACCCGACGAGCCGACAAGGGCAATAGTTTTGCCTTTTGGTAGGTCGAAGCTGATGTCGCGGAGAACCGGTACATCGGCGTTATAGGCGAATGATACGTTCTGCACCGAAATATGGTTCTGAAAGGCAGGCAGCGCCACTGCCCCGGGTTTGTCTTCAATGGTAGATGCCGTATCAATGAGTTCGAGTACGCGTTCGCCCGAAGCCAGTCCCCGCTGCGAGCCGCTGAAGGCGTTGGAAATGTCTTTAGCCGGACGGGTTACCTGCGAGAAGATGGCGATGTAGGCAATGAACTCGGCCGCCGTCAGGTCCGACTGTCCACTGAGAACCAGAGAGCCGCCGTACAGCAAAATCCCAGATACGACCGCTACGCCCATAACCTCCGAAAACGGCGACGCCAACTCACGCCGGTTGGCCAGCGACCGGACAGCCTGGCGGTATCCTTCGTTTTCCGTCCGGAATTTATCCAGAATGAATCCCTCGGCTACGAACCCCTTTACAACCCGCATTCCACCGAAAGTCTCGTCCAGTAAACTGACCAGACTGCTCAGACGCTGCTGCCCGGCCTGTGCATCGCGTTTCATGCGCCGAACGAGCGTAGCGATAAACCCACCCGAAACCGGGATAACCAGGATGGCAAACAATGTCAATTGAACCGAGATACTCAGCAGAGCGATAATGTAGCCAATCAGCAAAAACACTTCCTTCGACGCAGCCGACAGCGTATTGGCAATAGAATTCTCGACTTCCTGAACGTCAGTAGTAATCCGGGAAATGAGATTACCTTTCCGTTCATTGGAAAAGAAGCCAAGGTGCAGATTGATTGTCCGACTGAATACAGCTTCGCGCAGACGGGCCACCATGCGGGCTTTGAACGACTCGAGTTGCCGGACGGATAGATATTTGAACAGATTGCTGCAAAGTACCGACGTAACAATAACGACGCAAACGAACTGAAGTGCACCCACCTTACCGTATTGCTGGAAGGTCTGGGCAAAGTAGTATCGAAAAAAATCGACCGGTCCAGACGTAATAGCGGGTGCCGGCTGATTCAGAAATATCTGCATCTGGCTGGCATCCACTTTGTCGAACAGAATGCTGAGCAGCGGAATGAGCAGGGTGAAATTAAGCACACCAAACACACTAGACAGCAGCGACGTTAGCACAAACGGCGTCAGGAAGCGACCCAGGGGTTTAGCGTATGATAATAAGCGAAAATACGTTTTCATTGGTCAGGCAAAGGTACGGCTACTTTGACCTTTTTGCTCTATCTGCCAGCTCTTCATACAGTTTCCAGTACGCTTCTGCCACGTTCGGCCAGCTAAAACCAGCGGCCCGCTTCCTCATCCGCTCCTGCCGCAACGGGTTTTGCCCAAAGTCGCGCAGGCCATCGTAAAGCGTCTGCGCCATGGCTTCGGGCTCAAAACTGTCAAAATAATACGCTTCCTGACCACCTACTTCGGGCAAGCTCGTGAGGTTAGAAATGAAAATTGGCTTACCTAAACTCATCGCTTCGGCTACCGGAAGGCCGAAACCTTCGGACAGCGACGGAAACAGAAACGCTTCGCAATGGGCGTAGAGCCACCACTTTGCGGGCTCGTCCACGGCGCCGGGCATCAGCAGCCGGTCGGCAATACCGAGACTCTGTGCCTGCTGACGAATGTGCTGCGCGTAAGGGTGGCCGTCGGGACCAGCTAAAATCAGTCGATAATCAGGAAACGCTTCCAGCAATGGCAGCAGGGTATGAACATTCTTTTTAGGGTGAATAACGCCCACAAACAGAAAATAAGGCATTTCACTTTCGCCCAGAAACGCAGGGCGCTGAGCCTCCTCAGCCAAAGCGGTACCGCTCGCGATCACCCCATTCGGAATTACGTGAATACTCTGGTTAGCCGGAATGTTCAGGTGTTGACGCACCACCGAAGCCGTGTATTCCGAAATAGCTGTCAGCCCAGAGGCTTGGTTAACTTTACGCTGCAAGCTGGCCAGCCGGCGGGTTTTCTTTGCATCTGAGTAATCAGGGCGAGTCAGAAAATTAAGGTCATGAATCGTTAGCACCAGTTTGGCGGCCCTGTTCTTTGGCAGATAGGTCGTATCCTGATGCAGACAATGCCAGACATCGTATCGCCCGTTTATCCACAGTTTTCGCAGCCACGATGCCTCAATGTAATTGACCGAATCACCAAAAACGCCAATCTGTCCTTTCGGAACCAATACCGTCAGGGTCCACTCGGGCGGGCACTGACTGACCAGTTCGTGACCGAGGTGCAGGCATACCTGCCCCAAACCGCTATTGAGATCGCGCAGACGTTCGGCGTCGATAAAAAGTGTGGGCATCCGATTTCCTAATTTTGGTAAAATTGGAAAATCTTAGAAGAATTTAATTACGCAGGCTGGCTAATAGTGATTGGAAAATGATCCGTGCAATCATAATCAGATAAAGGACAGCAGCTACGCCCGGGAGGTTCGGTATATTTGCACTATGACTTTACAGAATGATTTATTGCTCCGCACGGCGCGGGGCGAACTAACCGAGCGGGTGCCGGTCTGGATGATGCGGCAGGCTGGTCGCGTCCTGGCCGAGTACCGGGCCGTTCGGGAACGAGCAGGCAGTTTCATAGCGCTGGCCAAAACGCCCGAACTGGCCGCTGAAGTGACGATTCAGCCCGTCGATGCCTTTGGCGTGGATGCAGCCATTATCTTCTCCGATATTCTGGTCGTGCCCGAAGCGATGGGCCTACCCTACGAAATGATCGAAAGCCGGGGGCCCGTTTTTCCGCAAACCGTCCGATCGTCGGCCGATCTAAGCCGGCTTCGCGTGGCCGATCCCGAAACGGATCTGGGTTACGTACTGGACGCGATAAAACTAACCAAGAAAGAACTCAACGGCCGGGTGCCACTGATTGGTTTTGCCGGGGCGCCGTTCACCATTTTCTGCTACATGACCGAAGGCAAAGGTTCCAAAACCTTTTCGGTCGCCAAGAAACTCCTGTACACCGATCCTCACTTTGCTCACAGTCTCCTTCGACAGATTACCGACAGCACGATTGCTTATTTGAAAGCACAGGTGCGGGCAGGCGCCGACCTCGTACAGATCTTCGATTCGTGGGCGGGCATTCTTTCGCCGGAGCAGTACCGCCAGTTTTCTCTGCCGTATATCAAACAGATATGCGATGCGCTCGGCAGCGAAGTCCACGACGGAATCGTAGACCATGCACCGGTGCCGGTTACGGTCTTTGCCAAAGGCGCATTCTTTGCCCGTCAGGCGATTGGTGAATTGAGCTGCTCGGTGGTTGGTCTGGATTGGAATATGGACCCTGCCGAGTCGCGCGAGCTGATTCCAAACAAGGTTTTGCAGGGTAATCTCGACCCGTGCGTACTGTACGCCGACTTCGCCCAGATTCGGGCGGAGGTGAAGCAGATGTTTGACGCCTTCGGCCATCAGCATTATATCGCCAACCTCGGTCACGGTATCTACCCCGACACAGATCCCGATAAAGCCCGGTGTTTTGTGGACGCCGTTAAAGAGCTAGGCAAGAATAGTTAGTGTTCTGAAACTGCAGACTATTTATTCAGGGGTGGGTAATTTCATTATTATCCACCCCTTACTGTATAAAAACCAATCCAATCACTTACCCCAATGGACAGTCCGCGAACGCAACGTAAGAAATTGTATGAGCTGCTGGGACGATTGCCGAACCGGCACCGGCCTACTACGGTGGAGTTGCTTTCTAGGCAGGAAACCGATGAACTTGTCATCGAAAAACTCCTTCTGGATCTCAATGGTTACGAGCGGGTACCGGCTTATTTTACCAGACCCAAACAGCGATCGGGCAAATTACCCGTCGTTCTGTATAATCATTCACATTTCGGGCAGTACGGAGTCGGTAAGGAAGAGTTTGTGCAGGGACGGCCCGAAATGCAGAAACCCGCTCATGCACTCGCGCTGGCACGTGCAGGCTATGCAGGGTTATGTATCGATAGCTGGTGCTTCGGCGAACGGCAGACACGCTCGGAACTGGATACCTTCAAACTGATGCTGTGGCACGGGCAGGTGCTGTGGGGCATGATGGTTTACGATAACCTCCGGGCCCTGGATTATCTGCAAACCCGCGACGACATTGACCCGCAACGTATTGCCACGATGGGAATGTCGATGGGCAGCACAATGGCCTGGTGGCTGGCCGCTCTGGACGAGCGGATCAAGGTTTGTGTTGACCTGTGCTGTCTGACCGATTACCAGGCGCTTCTAGAAACCAACGGGCTGGGCCTGCATGGCATCTACTATTACGTACCCGATCTGCTCACCCATTTCACCACGGCTCAGATTAATGCGCTGATAGCGCCCCGGCCCCATTTGAGCCTGGCAGGACGATTCGATCCCCTAACTCCACTGGCGGGTCTGGAACGTATTGATCAACAGCTTCAGGTTATCTATGAGCAGCATAGCGCGCCAACTGCCTGGCAACTGCGCATTTATGAGACGGGCCATCAGGAGACTCCCGCCATGCGCGCCGACATACTGGCTTTTCTGAATAAATGGTTATGAGTCTCGCGGAGCTATTTACCGGAGCTTATTTTACAGGCTGAGAAGGACGCCAAAAAGGCTCAGCTGATTCAACAAAGCGAATGGGCACTTCATTGATGAAGCCTTGCATCCAATCGGCGCAGTACTTCATGCCCGCCTGCTCAGAAACCAGATGCCCTAAAACAATCAGAGCTTTTTTCTGGCCTGAGACAATCGCATCCTGCACGTACTCTACGAGTTCCCATTCATGGGTCTCCCCTACGATGAGCACATCCACATCAGGTTGCTGTAGAAATGGAATCCCTGGCTGCAAACTCACGTTGCCCCAACTGGCCAATGCCCGTCGAACAGTCAGTTGCGGATCGCCGATTACGCGCATGGTGCGAATCTTGAGCTTAGATTCGATACTTTGGGCGAAACGCGCCAGTGAGGTTGGTTCAAAGCTAAACTGGCGTGGATGCTCGGTGTCCGCATTCTTTTCCCAGCCCAACTCTCGAATCATGCCCGTAGCAATCCCGTCGGGCCGATGGCCATGCCAGTGATCGTGGAAGTGAAAAACAGCCATGCCCTTTTGCTGGATAAAATCTCGTTTAAACTGATAGATGGGATCCTGCTCGACGGGCTGTATCCGATCCTGGTGCGAATAAAAGGTTGGCTCGTGGGTGATAACCAGATTGAGTCCCTGTTCGGAAGCTCGTCGAAGAACATCCAGCGTAGCCATCATCGTACTGGCGATTCCCTTAACCGGCAGGTCGTCGGTACCGGCAATAAGGTTGTCGACGGTCTGTTCCCGCCAGGGAATGCCTACGTTGGCTTTGATGCGCTCAATAACCTGCCCGACGGTCAGGGGCGCGGGCCGGAACGGCCAGTTAAACGAAGCAGTCAGGCCAAGCGAGGCCAACAGAAACTTGCGCCGGGAAGTCGTGTAGGTAGACATAAGTAGGCGGTGTTACATCACAGACGTAAGCGCTGGCCGCAGCTTTTCTAATCAGTAAGCTTTTTGGGAAATTTAGCCAGAACCGGTTATGCGATTAACGATTCAGGGCTAAACGTATGGCCTGCTCAACCGGGGAGTAATCGCCATCGGCTCGCTTAAGTTGAAACGGCTGGGCTGGTAGCAGCGGAGGCTGGGCCATGAACCGGGGAGTAGAGCCATGGTGGGCCTGAGCAGCATGCACTAGAAAAGGATGGCATAAATAGACGGTTCCCGCTTCTCCCGTTGCCAGTACTTCGGCCCGATGCGCCGTTTCCTCAAAATTGGTAGCCGCTAATTCGCGCAGCGACAACCCTTCTTCGCCAGCCGGTTCCAGACGCCGGGCAATGTCCAGATGAGAACCGATCCGGATGCGGGTTGGCGCATCATCCTGACCGACATCTGAGAACAGAAACAGCATCAACAACGCCCGCCCTCTGGACGTAACGTTTGCCCGCCAGGATAGAAAGTCGCTGGGATCGGAGGTGTGGTTTGCAAAACTGACATCAATGTGCCAGCCCGTATCACCAGAATCCACAGCACTGGGAAACCGGACTGGAAACGTGCCTAAGCTGTCTCGCGGCAACCAGCGTCCCGGTCCAACGAGTTGATCGTAAGCCCCTACTAGCTTAGGAGAGTTAACCGCCAGCCGAAAGGGTTCCTGCCCATAGTTTCCGAGCCGGATAACCGGTTGTGTCCACGTAGCCGGATTGTGCGGGTCACAACCGGTATCGGCCCACAATAGGGCACGGCCTTGTTGGGCTAGCTCAGGGGCGAACGCCTGATCGATTCGGACGAATCCGTTACGAATAAAATCCTGAATCTGTGCGTCATCCAGCGTACCCTTCATCAGACTTGTAGGCTATAGGCTCTAATCTGATTCACAGCCTAAAACTTATAGCTGCCTTACAGATTCTCTTTGGCCTCCTGTTTCAACAGGTTCTTATCAATTGGCACGACGCCGACCGACTCACAGACGAGTCCACCACCCAGGTTCGATAGCCCCGCAATCATGGCGGGCGGTTGCCGCAGGGCGACGCAGCAGGCCGCTATGCTGATGACCGTATCGCCCGCACCCGAGACATCGGCAATCTTCCGGATATGGGCGGGGAGTTGCTGCTTTTCGCCGTTGAAATCAATAAACACTCCGCGTTCTGACAACGTAATCAGCGCGCCCCTGAGGTTCAGTCTTTCTTTTAGCTGACTAACCGCGGCCTGAAACTCATCATGGTTGTCAACGTCGAAGTCAAGCTTCAACCCTTCGCGCAGCTCTTTCAGATTGGGCTTAAACAACGTCGCGTTATGGTACGACAGGAAGTTTCGCTTCTTCGGGTCAACTACCGTCGGAATGCCCTGCTCATTGGCGTACGTAGTGATTTCGGCAATGGCTTCTTGGCTCAGCACGCCCTTGTCGTAGTCTTCAAAAATAATGACGTGGCAAGTCGGAATCAGTTCTTTAGCTTTAGCAACGAGTTTAGCCCGTTCTTCAACCGTAATGTATTTATCAGTCTCTGTATCAACCCGCACCACCTGCTGCGAACCGGCAATAATTCGCTCCTTTATCGTCGTAATGCGGTCGTCACTGCGGATAAGGCCGTCGCAGTTTAAACCCCGGTCGCAAAGCTGACCCACCAACTGATCGCCAGGCCCATCAGTACCAATTACCGAGCAGATGATGGCTTCGGCACCCAGTGCCTGTACGTTGAGCAAAACGTTACCAGCTCCTCCCAATCGGAGTTCGCGCCGGTCAACAGTCACGACTGGTACGGGTGCTTCGGGCGAAATGCGTTCAACCCGCCCCCAGACATAGGAATCGAGCATTACGTCGCCGATAATCAGGACGCGCAGGTTGTCGAATTGTTCGAACAATTCGTCGATGGTCATTTCCAGGACCGGACTCATAGGCACTTGGCAACTTGGTTACGAATACAAAGAAACAAAAAGCTGAAAGTGTTTCTGCACGCTAATGGCCAGTTTCAGTAAGCGGAGCAGAAATAGTTCCGCCAGAAAATACGGGTCATTGATCTGAGTGTTAGCTTCGCATCTTATTTTAATGACCAACCCTTACTTATGTATCTTCTTGGCTTTGACCTCGGCAGTTCGTCCGTAAAAGCGTGTTTAATAGAAGCCGACAGTGGCAGGGCTGTTGCCTCGGCGTTTTTTCCTGAAACGGAAATGGCCATTGAGGCCCCACAGGTCGGCTTTGCCGAACAGCATCCCGACCGCTGGTGGGAAAACGCCTGTTTGGCCAGCAAGGCCGTCATTCAGCAGGCAGGAGCCCGGCCCGAAGACGTTAAAGCCATTGGCATTTCCTACCAGATGCACGGGCTGGTGGTTGTTGACAAGGGGTTCAACGTGCTGCGGCCATCCATTATCTGGTGCGACAGTCGGGCTGTCCCCTACGGAAACCGGGCGTTTGATGCTCTTGGGCATGAACGCACCCTGCAGCATCTGCTTAACTCGCCGGGTAACTTCACGGCCGCCAAACTGGCGTGGGTGAAAGCCAACGAGCCCGACGTGTATGCGCAGGCCGATCAATTCATGCTGCCTGGCGATTACCTCGCGGCCCGCATGACCAGCGAAGTGGTTACGACGGCATCGGGTCTGTCGGAAGGGATTCTCTGGGATTTTCAGGCCGACGAACCAGCGCAATTCCTGCTGGACTATTACGGCTTCGATTCATCGTTGATTCCAACCATCAAACCCACCTTCGCTCCACAAGGGGAGTTAACAGCCTCGGCCGCATCCGAGCTGGGCCTTGCCGCCGGTACGCCCATTACGTACCGCGCCGGCGACCAGCCCAACAACGCGCTATCGCTGAACGTACTGGAGCCGGGTCAGATTGCCGCTACGGCCGGTACATCGGGTGTTGTATATGGCGTCAGCGACCGGGCGGCCTATGACCCCAAACTGCGCGTGAATACGTTTCTGCACGTTAGCCACACGGCCGAAGCACCCCGGTATGGCGTTCTGCTGTGCGTTAACGGCACGGGCATTCTGAACAGCTGGCTGCGCAATCAGATTCTGCGTCGGTCCGTAAGCTATAATGAAATGAATCAACTGGCGCACGAAGCTCCCGTTGGCGCCGATGGTCTGGTTTGTCTGCCGTTTGGCAACGGCGCGGAGCGGGTTCTTGAGAACCTGGAAATCGGCGCGTCATTTCATGGCCTGCAGCTCATCCGGCACGGGTTGCCGCACGTAATCCGGGCCGCTCAGGAAGGAATTGTTTTCGCGCTTTATTACGGCATTCAGGCCATGGAAAGTGTAGGCGTGGGGCTGCAGACCATCCGGGCGGGCGAGGCCAACATGTTCCTAAGCCCACTGTTTAGGGATACGCTGGCGAACCTGACCGGCGCTACGATTGAGCTATACAATACCGATGGGGCACAGGGAGCCGCTCGCGGGGCCGGACTGGGACTTGGTCATTACAAAACAGCACAGGAAGCCTTCACGGGTCTACACGTAACCAAGACGATTGAGCCAGACATGCGGGCGCAGGAGGCTTATCAGAACGCGTACGGGCAGTGGCTGGAAACCCTTAGCCAGAAACTATCATGAATGCAGTTTTCACGAAACTGAACTACAAAGCGCAGGCCGAAGTTGTCGTACTCAACGCGCCGGAGGAGTTCCTCTCCCTGCTCACGGAGCTAACTTCGCAGGCAATAATAGTTCACGATCCGGAGCAGATTCAGCAGGGCGAGTTCATCATCGCCTTTGTGAAAAAGCAGCAGGAGGTAATTGACCTGGTGCCTTTATTAGCTAGTCGGCTGCAGGGTGACGGCATTTTGTGGTTTGCCTACCCGAAAGGAAGCTCCAGAAAATACACCTGTAATTTTAATCGTGATACGGGCTGGGTGGTGCTAGAAAAATATGGTTTTGCAGGAGTACGTCAGGTAGCGATTGACGAGGACTGGAGCGCCCTACGTTTTCGGCGCGTGGAATACATCAAAAAAATGACTCGTCAGAGAAGCCAGGCGATGACCGATCAGGGAAAAGCTAAATTAGTCCAGTAGGTAACCCAAAGTTTTGCGGACCGTATCAGGAAAAGCTACCTTTGGTTTTCTTTTCTATTAACAACTTAATATCTGTTTCGATGGCCAACATCAATCTAACCCTTGGCGATAAGACCTATTTTCCCTTTGTTGATAAGCCGATAGCCTTCGAAGGGCGCGAGTCGGACAATCCAATGGCCTTTAAGTTTTACGATGCTAACCGGACCATTATGGATACGCCCATGAAGGATCTGTTCCGGTTTGCTACGGCCTACTGGCACACCTTCTGTGGTACCGGTGGCGACCCCTTCGGGCCAGGCGTTAAGCATTTCCCGTGGGATGCCAACTCCGACCGGCTGGGCGCTGCTCACGACAAAATGGATGCGGCATTCGAGTTTATCACTAAAATCGGCATGGAGTATTACTGCTTCCACGATGTGGATGTTGCTCCCGAAGGAAACTCCAACGCCGAATTTGAGAAAAATTTCCGCGCTATTGTTGATTATGCTAAGCAAAAGCAGGCTGCCAGCGGAGTTCAGCTCCTGTGGGGTACGGCGAATCTGTTCTCGCATGAGCGCTACATGAACGGAGCCTCGACTAACCCCGATTTCCACGTACTGGCGCACGGTGGCTGGCAGGTAAAGAACGCCATTGACGCCACCATCGAGTTGGGTGGCCGTGGCTATACATTCTGGGGCGGCCGGGAAGGTTATATGTCGCTGCTGAACACGAATATGAAACGTGAGCAGGAACACCTCGGCAAATTTCTGCAGATCAGTCGCGACTACGCCCGCAAGCAGGGTTTCAAAGGGTCGTTCTATATTGAGCCGAAGCCAATGGAGCCTACCAAGCACCAGTACGATTTCGACGCGGCTACCGTGGTGGGTTTCCTCAATCGCTACGGTCTGCAGGACGACTTCGAGCTGAACATCGAAACTAACCACGCGACCCTGGCGAACCATACCTTCGCCCACGAACTGCAGGTAGCGGCCGATAACAACATGCTTGGCAGCATTGATGCTAACCGGGGCGACTACCAGAACGGCTGGGATACCGACCAGTTCCCGGTAGACGTT
This sequence comes from Spirosoma taeanense, assembly GCF_013127955.1. NCBI lineage: Bacteria > Pseudomonadati > Bacteroidota > Cytophagia > Cytophagales > Cytophagaceae > Spirosoma > Spirosoma taeanense. The sequence goes on along the minus strand of NZ_CP053435.1, from coordinate 314,592 downwards.
TACGAACTGACCGAAGCCATGCTGGTCATCCTGGAAGCGGGTGGTCTCAAATCGGGTGGGGTAAACTTTGACGCGAAAACACGCCGGAACTCGACGGACCTAGAGGATATCTTTATTGCGCACATTGGTGGTATGGACACCTTTGCGCGGGCAGCCATTGCAGCCGAGGCTATCCTGAATAAATCGCAGTATAAGAAACTACGTCAGGAGCGTTACGCCAGCTACGATAGTGGCGAAGGCGCACGCTTCGAGCGGGGTGAGCTAACGCTGGAAGACCTCCGCCAGTATGCCATAAATAACGGCGAACCCAAGCAGGTTAGCGGTAAGCAGGAACTCTACGAAATGATTGTAAACCAGTATATTTAGTGTAAAATCTGCACCGGCTCGCTGTGAGCCGGTGCAGATTTCAATTACACCAGTACACACTATGAAACACCTGCTACTCTTCATCGGCCTGGTACTGATTACTCCCGCCCTCGCCCAAACCGCGACCGACGAAGCGGCTGTTCGCACGACGATTAAGCTTCTGTTCGATGGTATGCGGAAAGGCGATTCGACGCAGATTAAGAACACGTTTCTGCCCGGCGCTACATTACAGTCTATCGCAAAAAACAAGGATGGTGATGTTTCGGTGCGGAACGAAAACATTGGTCAGTTTGCGGCATCCGTCGTCAAGTACCCGCCTTTCGCCCTTGATGAGCGGCTATCGGGCATGGACATCAGGATTGACGGAGAACTGGCAACTGCCTGGACGCCCTACGTTTTTTATTTTCAGGATAAGAAAAGTCACTGCGGGGTCAACTCCTTTACGCTCGTGAAAGTAAACGGTAACTGGAAAATTCAGAACATTATCGACACCCGCCGAAAGGATAATTGCCCGGATTTACCGAAGCCTTAATCAGTGATCCGACCAGTTCGGTTTCCGTTTTTCTAAAAAAGCAGCCATGCCTTCTTTTGCATCCGGCGTTTGCTGAAGTAACCGAAACTGCTCATATAGGTAAGCCTGCTGTTCGTTTGATGGCAGGCTTTTTAATTGCTGATAGGCACGTAACCCAAACTGCATGGCCGTAGGTGAAAACGCTTTGAGTTCGTTAGCCAGGCGCGTAACCGCATTGTTCAGTTCATTAGTGGGAGCCACTTCGGTAACCAGGCCGAGCGTTAGCGCATCGGCCGCTGAGAGTGTTCGTGCACGCAGGCAAAGGTCAAGAGCCTGCCGAGCAGGCATGATCTCGAGCAATATGGCCATGACCTGAAAGGGGAATAAGCCCCGTTTCACTTCTGGCAGGCTAAACGTAGCCGACTCGGCCGCGATTACGTACGTACTGCCGCCGACCAGCAGAAAACCACCGGCATACACAGCCCCCTGCACCCGCGCGATGCAGGGCTTATGCAGCCCAGCCATCAACTCTCCCAACCGAACGGGACCGCCCGGCTCCGGTACCGAAGATTCTCCAATGTCGCCTGATGAAAGCGATTTAAGGTCCATACCGGCGCAGAAGGTATCACCCTCAGCGGCCAGCACCACGAGCCAGATATCTTTTCGATAGTGTGCATGAGCCAGAGCAAACGCCAGTTCATTCAGCATAGGCGGGTTTAGTGCATTCTTCTTTTCGGGCCGGTTCAGCGTAATGGTCAGAACGTGGTCGTCGAACGAAGTACGCAGAAACTGAAAGCCGCCAGCGGGTAGTTCAGTGGTTTGTTGGGTAGTGTAGAGCATAACAGGCAGGAAAAACCGATTTGTGAAGGCGGTCAGGCAGACTACAACAACTGTTTCCAGGTTCCCTTCACCCAGTTATACTTGAGCGTACTGGGCAGCGCCCGCCACCAGTATTTGTTAACTTCTACGGCAAATGATGGCTGCATATAGCAGTTGATTGTACAGCCCTCGCAGCCTGGTAAACGGCCCTCCAGCGCCACCAGTTGCTGCACATCGGCTGAATGATATAGCTCGTACAGATTATCAGTAATGGGAAAATCTTTCAGACCGAGATGGTAGCAGGGCAACACCAGTTTGTTCTCCGGCGAGATGACAAGTGTGGTGCTGCCCGCCTTGCAAACAGGATCGCTGATGTGGTTACCGCCATCGCGCCGAAGTTGCACGAAGGCATCGTTGAGGTAAACATTCTTCTGCCGACCCCACCAGGATAACTGCGTCAGGGCTTCGGCGGACAGGCGGTCGCCGGTTTCAACGGTGTTATACTCGAAAACCGGATTCAGAATCAGAACCAGATTATTTGGCAGGCAGATTTCCTCATGCATCTGCCGAATCTGGTGGACATTATGCGTAAAGACGGTGAACAGAATATCCGGCCGTTCGCCCAACTGCCGGGCAATGGCAATCGACTCCATGACCTTATCGAAACACGCTACGCCCCGCAACCGGTCGTGCTCTTCGGCCACCGGCGAATCGAGCGAAAAGTGCAGCATATCCACCAGACCGCGCAGCCGTTCGGCCTGTTTAGGGTACAGCAGCGCATTAGTCGTAATGGTCGTAATCAGCCCCAGTTGCCGGGCTTCGTGCAGAAGCTCCGGCAACTGACGATGGAGCAGGGGTTCGCCCCCAGTAAAATCAACCACCCGAACGCCAAGACGTTTCAGATCGCGTAGGTTCTGGCGGGCATTATCGAGGGTAACGTAAGGTGATGGCCGCTCCCAGATATCGCAGAAACTACAGCTCGCATTGCAGCGATACGTAACGTAGTAGTTACAGAGAACCGGGTGGGAGACAAGGCGCATTATTGCAGCATCCGGAACAGGCTGGCCAGTTTATCCTTCAGATCCTTACGGTCGACAATAAAGTCGAGGAAGCCATGCTCAAGAACAAACTCGGCACTCTGGAAACCTTTGGGCAGGTCTTTTCCGATTGTTTCACGAATGACGCGCGGCCCCGCGAAGCCAATCAGAGCTTCAGGTTCGGCAATGTTGAAGTCGCCCAGCATCGCATAAGAGGCCGTAACGCCCCCCGTGGTCGGGTCGGTCAGCAGCGATACATACGGCAGCCTGGCCTGCGAGAGCAACGCCAGCTTAGCCGACGTTTTCGCCATCTGCATCAGCGAAAAGCCAGCCTCCATCATGCGGGCGCCCCCCGAGCGGGAAATCATCAGGAACGGTGTCCGGGCTTCCATGGCATGGTCAATGGCGCGGGCAATTTTTTCGCCGACTACCGAACCCATCGAACCGCCGATGAAGTTGAAATCCATAACGGCGATCGTAACGTTCAGGCCGTGCATAGATCCGTAAGCCGTCCGAACGGCGTCTTTCAGGCCGGTTTTCGCCATTGTTGAACGCACGCGGTCCGGATACGCTTTTGTATCGGTAAACTTCAGCGGATCGGCCGAGGCCATGTTCGCGTCGAGTTCCGTAAACTCATTATCATCGAACAAAACAGAAAAATAGGCGTCAGAACCAATTTTCTCGTGGTAGTTGCAATGAACGCAGGTATACGCATTGAGTTTATGCTCCCGCGTATGCATTGCTTTTTTACAGTTCGGGCACTGATACCACAGACCATCGGGAGCCTCCCGCTTCATTTCGGTCGGGGTCTGAATACCCTTATCTTTTCGGACGAACCAAGACATAGTCTAAGTTTACAGTTGGCAGTTTATAAATTGGCAGTTGCCAATCGGGGCTGTAAAGATACGAATACCATTTACCATTCCAGCCATTTATAAAGTCAGATAATACCGGCGTCGGTTAGGCTCGAACTTTTCAATCGCGTACCGAAGAGCCGTTCGGGGCATTTGCCGGATATGATCATGCAGAAATTCTTCGAGCGCATCAGCATCTCGTTTACCCACTTCCCGCAGCATCCAGCCGATGGCTTTATGAATCAGATCGTGCCGGTGAGCCAGCAGGATTTCGGCCAGAGCGAACGTATCAGCAAACTGCCCATGACGAATAAACGTAATCGTCGAAACGATTGCAATACGCTGGCTCCATAAGTGGTTTTCGCGGGCCAATTCATACAATGCCGACCGATCATTATTGAGCAGATGCCGCCCGACTATGTGCGGACACGTAACATCCACCAGATCCCAGTTATTAATGAACTCCCGATTGGCCAGGTACCGCGCCATAATCTCGGCGCGATAAACCGGGCCTGCTTTCTGAACCTGATACACCCAGATTAACAGAGCTACCATTCGGCACTCGTGGTATGGATCGTGCAGCAATAGCTCGGTTTCATCTGGCAGCAACTCCCGGTACTGCCGTGCGATGACGTGTTGCTGTGGCATCGACAGGCCAAGAAACTGATCGCCTTCGGCATATTGCCCCGGCCGGGTTTTGAAGAAACGAGCCGCGAACGACGCCCGCTCAGGCTGTTCCAGTTCCAGAAGCGTCGCTTTTACGTCGGAATGCGTCACGGTAAAAAAGAAGGGCTTCCTGTGCGAAAGCCCCTGTTATTCTGAATGAAACTAAGTTAATCGTTTAGTTTTGAGCGAACAAACTCATCTTCCGGCAACATGGGAAGTGAGTACAGAACCGTTTTATTCCGCTCAAAGGTTGGGCGATCTAGATCCGCGACGGAGTATTGGCCCTTGACAAACGCGTCTACGCTGCGCCTGATCAGGTCCGCATCGTTCGGGCGCTCTTCATCAATCACCAGAGTATCGGCATCATCCTGTTCCAGCGGGTGGAATACGCCTGACGTTTCGGGCCGGATTACATTAGTCCCGTTAAGGCCCGTCGGCGTTTTTGCCTTATCGTCGGTTTGCGCAGTTACACTTATGGGCGACTCATTTATCTCGTCACCATCGGCATCAACCGGCACCAGTTCCTCTTCTTCAGGTTCCTGGCTCAGAACATCCTGCGGCTGCTCAGGCTCCTCAATATCCGTAACCACCAGGCTCGATATTGTTTCGGCTTCAGGTGTGGTCTTGAGTTGGTCCATCAGCGTAGTTGTCCCGTCGAAACCAGCCGCAATGATCGTTACGCGCAGTTTATCCCCCAGATTTTTATCCGTGATTGCGCCAAACTTAAACATCCGGGCTTCGGTCTGAATCTTTTTGGCAACGTGCTCCGAAATAGCCATCTGCTCTTTGAGCTTCATAGCGTGCTCCTGACTCGACGAGATCGTAAGCAGAATCCGTTTGGCGCCCCGAATATCATGGTCGTTAAGCAGGGGCGAGTTCAGGGCCGCTTCGATTGCCTTCAGCGCCCGATCTTCTCCGCCGGCCTCCGCCGATCCCATCACCGACTGCCCGGCATGTTCGAGTACTTTCTTTACGTCGGCAAAGTCCGCATTGATGTCGCCCTGCGTCGTAATAATCTCAGCAATACTTTTTACGGCATTCGCCAGTACGTCATCAGCATGGGCGTAGGCGTCTGTCCAGGTCAATTCGCTGTATAACTCAGCTAGTTTATCGTTTAGAACTACCAGTACCGTATCGCAACTTTTCTTGAGCTTTTCAATTCCCTCGCGGGCCTGTTCTTTCTTGTCGGTTCCTTCAAAGTAATATGGTGCTGTCACGACTGCGACGGTCAGCAGTCCCATTTCACGGGCTACTTCGGCCACTACCGGCGCAGCACCGGTACCGGTACCCCCGCCCATACCGGCGGTTATGAAAACCATTTTTGTGGGCGGTGCCAGCAGGTTACGGATTTCTTCAATACTGGCGCGGGCCGCGTCTTCTCCAGCCTTGGCTTCGGTGCCGGCCCCCAACCCGTCGCCCAACTGAAGTTTAGTTGGCACGGGGTTGTTCATGAGCGCCTGGCGATCGGTGTTGCAAATGGCAAAATTTACATCCTTCATCTCCAGTTTATGCATGTGCTTAACGGCGTTTCCGCCCATGCCGCCCACGCCAACAACCTTAATGATGGTCGGATTGTCGTCTGGTATTTCGAATCTATAGCCCTGACTAAGCATCGTATAGGTCTGTGGTATCTTTTTTGTTATTCGAGAACTGGATAAATGCGACTGAACCGGCCTGAGCCGGTTCCCCCTTGCGGGTCATTAATACGGATCGGTTTCGCTACCCCGCATTGGCTGAAGAGCGTCTTTCAGCCAGCTGAGCAGCCCCTTTTTGGGTTCCTTTTCGGGCACCACCGGTGTTTTCTCACGCGCTGGCGGTGGCGGACCATACGTGCGTGGGGGCGCCGTGGCGGGTTCTTCATTGTACGTAGCCCGGGACGGATCGCTGATAAAAGAGATGCGGTTATCAATGGTTTTGTAGCCTGCCCAGACCAGACCAACCGCCGTTGCGTAGGCCGGATCGCCAACCAGATCGGCGCGACCGTTTGGCTCCAGATGCTCGGGGAAACCTACACGCACCTCTTCTACGCCCGTTACACGGCCAAAAATCTGCTCAATACCCGGAATAAGAGCCGTTCCGCCGGTCAAGACAATGCCACCCAACAGTTTCCCTTCGTAGCCCGACCGAATGATTTCGGCCTGAACCAGCGCAGCAATTTCGCGAAGCCGGTCTTCAATAATTACGGCTACGTTTTTGAGCAGCACATCTTTAGGCTTTTTGTTACTCAAACCCGGCACAGCCACCACCTCATTGATGTTGTACTCCGCGGGGTTGGCACTGCCAAATTTCTTTTTAAGCTGTTCGGCCTGGTTCGGTAGAATTTTGCACCCGGCCTGAATGTCGGAGGTCAGGCTGTTACCTGCCCATGGGAACACGGCGACATGGCGTAACACATTACGGTAGTAGATGGCCATTTCGGTCGTTCCGCCCCCAATGTCAACCAGCGCCACACCAGCGTATTTCTCTTCGTCCGTCAGGACGGCCAGCCCCGAAGCCAGCGCCGACAGCATCATGGTTTCCTGCTGCAGATTATTGCGCGAGATGCACTTACGCACGTTCCGGGCCGCGTTTGCCTGCGCCGTAATCAGCTGGAAGTCGGCTCCGAGTTTAACCCCATTCCGGCCAACCGGCTGATTAATGTTGGTTTCACCATCAACCACAAAATCCATCGGCAGGACGTGGATAATCTCCTTGTCGGCCGGAACGGACGTGCGGTACATGTCGCTTAGCAGATGGTCAATGTCTTCAGTCTGCACTTCATCGCCTGATGATGACCGGGTGATGTTGCCACTTGACTTGATCGACATGACATGTGAGCCGCTGAAGCTGACATTAACCAATTGAATGTTGATATTCGCCTGGTTTGAGGCTTCACCCACAGCTCGTCGGATAGCGCTGACTGTGTTATTAACATTCACTACGGTCCCCTTTGTGACACCGTCGGCCAGATAGGTTTCGCCCACGCCCAGCACTTCGAGCGTTTCCTGGTCCTTGTTGTTACGGACTACCCGGCCCGCCACTGCACACACTTTCGTGCTGCCGATGTCCAACCCGACTATAATTTTATCGTCAATGCCTGTCGTCGTCATTCGCACACGATTTGATTTCTATATTGAACGCTCACCCGGCTGTAGCGGTCCCAACCTTTCGCCGGTAGAACATCCGTATACACTAATTTCAGTTTTCTAAACTTCGCATCCAGATCGGTTGGTGGTCCAAACTCAATCTGATGATTGCCTAACTGCGGCCACATCGTCACCTGCCCCTGCTCATCGACCGATAGTTCGGTAATCTGCGCCCGCCAGAATGGGTCGTCCTGGATACGTCTAAGCAGGTCCAGCAACGGCCGGTTACGCTCACTCGCCAGCGACCGATTCTTCGTAAAATAAGCACCGGTCAGCATCGGCACCCGGGCCGAATAATTCATCGAAATCGGAAAAAACGTTCCTTCTTCACTTACGTACTGCCCCGATACCGGCCGAATACCGTCTCCCGGCGAGATAAACCGAGCCAGCGGGCGGGGTTGTTCGACCGTAACGATCAGATTACCCCTCAGATCCCGGGACACCTGACAGGTTTTGACCAGACCGTGTTGCCGAAGCCGCGCTTCAAGCTGATGGAAATCTACCTCGGCGTAATCCTTACCAATCACCGGATCGGCTCCGCCATTGGTCAGGTACCCCGTTACGTCCCGGCGCGTTAGAAAACGGTGACCATCAATCTGATCGAGCTGAATAACCACCGCCTGAACGCGCTTTTGGCCCTGCCGAACTTCGGTAAAGGCAATCAGGCCAAACAGACCCACTGCCCCACCAATCGTCAGTAACCATTTTCTGGTTGAATTAAAGGTAGAAAACATCTGTAAATAAGCTAAGTCGTTACACAGATATTTTTATCTATTGGTCTCCAATTCTTTTTTCAGCACGGGAAGAAGCTGATCAATATCCCCCGCGCCGATCGTTACCAGCAGCGACGGCTTCATTTCCCGCACAACGTCGGGTAGTTCGGCTTTGGTGCTTTGGCGCTTTGATTTTGCCCGAATATCGCGAAAAATCAATTCTGAGGTAACGCCTTCGATCGGCAATTCGCGGGCCGGATAAATATCCAGCAAAATAACATGGTCGGCCAGGGAAAGACTTTCGGCAAACCCTTCGGCAAAATCGCGCGTCCGGCTGAACAGATGCGGCTGGAATATGGCGGTCAGTTCACGGTCCGGATACAACGCTTTCACCGACGACAGAAACGCCTGCACTTCGGCCGGATGATGGGCGTAATCGTCAATCAGTATGGCGGCATCGGTTTTGAGCACATACTCAAACCGGCGCCGGACGCCCCGGTAACTGTTTAGCGCCGACCGAATGGCTTCTGCCGAAACGCCCAGTTCCAGCGCCACCGCGCCGGCAGCTACGGCGTTTTCGACGTTATGAAAACCCGGAACCGTCAATTGAATATCAGAAATGACGCCCTGAGGATGCACGAGGTCAAACACGAAGGCGGCATTGTCAACCCGCAGATTCTGGCTATGGTAATCGCCGTTCTGTAGCGAATACGCCCGAACGTTGGCTTTTGTTTTATCAGCGAGCGTCAGGCCCTGCTTCATGAACAACACCCCGCTGGCCTCAATCTGGCTAACAAACAGGCCGAACGATTCAAGCACGGCCTCATGTGCTCCGTAGATGTCCAGATGGTCGGCGTCGGTTGAGGTAACAATGGCCAGATGCGGGTACAACGTCAGAAACGAACGGTCGAACTCGTCGGCCTCTACGACGCATACGACCGACCGAAGATCATCGGCAGGTTCGTTAAGCAGAAAATTGGTGCCGTAATTGTTTGTGATGCCTCCTAAAAAAGCTGCACAGTTGACCCCCGCATCGCGCAGAATATGCGCAACCATAGATGAGGTGGTCGTTTTGCCGTGGGTTCCGGCAACGCCGACCGTTGTCATTTGCCCCGCCAGCAAACCCAGCACCTGCGACCGTTTTTGCAGCAGGAACCCATTTTCGGTCAGAAAAATATATTCCGCGTGGTCTTTGGGTACTGCGGGCGTATAGATGACCAGGGTTTCGGTTGGGTTTTCCCGGAATTTAGCTGGTATCTGCTCAATGTCTTCCGAGAAGTGAATCTCCATTCCTTCGGCCTGCAGGGCTTCGGTTAGAGCAGTGGGCGTTTTGTCGTAGCCCGCTACGGCATAGCCGTTAACCCGAAACCACCGGGCCAGCGCGCTCATACCAATCCCGCCGATACCCAGGAAATAAATGTATTTGAACCGGTCTAACGTCATAACTAGTGGATACGCATCAGCACCATAGCCCGCTATTGGCTACTGTACCGATCAGGACGTAAAGTTAGCAATAGCAATTTGTTACTGCCTCGTTATTTTAATTACTTCTTCCGCAATTTCGCGGGCAGCATGCGGTTTGGCAAAGGTCTTAATTTCACGGCTTAACTGTTGACGCTGCGCAGAATTATTCAACAGATTCAGGCTGGCCGTAACCAGCTCCTCGCGGGCGACCTGATCGCGGACCAGCAAGGCTGCATTTCGGTCAACCAGCGCCATTGCATTCTTGGTTTGGTGATCTTCGGCGGCTGCCGGAAAAGGCACCAATATAGCCGGTCGGCCCACCAGGCATAGCTCCGAAACTGACAAGGCCCCTGCCCGCGACACAACTGCATCAGCTACGGCATAGGCTTTATCCATGTCGTAAATGAAATCGTACACTTTGATCAGGGGGGAACCAACTGAGGCCACGGCCTGCCGGGCGCGCTCAATGAACGCCGGGCCCGTTTGCCAGATAACCTGAAGGCCAGCTTCTACAAACCGTTGCAGACCTGCTTCCAGGCTCTCGTTCAGGGTTCGGGCGCCCTGGCTACCACCAATCACCAGTAATGTCTTTCGCGCGGCCTCCAGATCGAATAGTTTTTGACCCGCTTCAACCTGCTGATCGGCAAACTGAATATCACTACGAACGGGATTGCCGGTCAGACGTATTTTATCGGCTGCAAAAAACGCGTCCATGCCCGGATATGCCACGCAGACGCGCCGGGCCCAGCGAGCCAGGACTTTATTGGTTAATCCGGCATATGAATTCTGCTCCTGAATCAAGGTTGGAACGCCCTTTAAGGAGGCTGCCAGCAGCAAAGGGCCGCTGGCATAACCACCCACCCCTACGGCTACGTTCGGCTGAAAATCCCGGACAATCTGCTGCGCCCGGACCAGACTACGACCCAATTTAAAGGGGAAAGACAGGTTGTCCAGCGTCAGTTCGCGCTTTATGCCGACCACGGGCAATCCTAGAATTGGGTAGCCAGCCCGTGGTACTTTCTCCATTTCCATCTTGCCTTCGGCCCCGACAAATAAAATCTCGGTAGCCGGGTCCATTGCCTTTAGTTCATTGGCAATGGCAATGGCCGGATAAATATGTCCTCCGGTTCCGCCACCGCTGATAATTACCTTCATTCTGTATGATTTTGGGTATTCGGCTTACTGATATAGTCTGACCGTTACCATCTAGCTACATTTTACTTTCGTCGGCTTCGTCTCTGCTGACGCTCAGAACAATACCAATAGCCAGACCGGTAAAAATCAGCGACGTACCGCCCATGCTCAGCAACGGCAGCGGCTGACCCGTTACGGGTGCCAGACCAATGGCGACGCAGATGCTGGCAAACGCCTGAAAGACTATACTGAACGTTAAGCCTGCCGATAAAAGCCCACCGAAGGGTCGGGTCGTTTTATGAATTGCCTTGATGCCTCGCCAGAGAAACCAGATATAGGCCAGCACGACTGGAATACCGCCCAGGAGCAGCCCATACTCCTCAACAATGATGGCATAGATAAAGTCCGAAAATGGGTTCGGCAATGTATTCCGCTGATGGCTATTACCCGGCCCCTGACCCGTAAGCCCCCCGTTGGCCAGGGCGATATACGACTGTTCAACCTGGTACACAATCGTATCGGAGTCCATGAAACTTTTCACCCGGTTGGTAGCCGTGCCGAAGCGTTGCCCCAGCATCAGCCCTGCCCCACCCAGAACAACGCAGACACCCACCATGTAGGCCAGGTAACGCACCGGTACCCGACCGATATACATCAGCAGAAAGCAGGTTGCGGCCAGTAGCAGCGCCGTTGACGTATTGGAAAGAATAATCAGCGAACAAATGACCCCAATCCAGAGAATCAGATTGAACAGCACGCTCGGATCGTTCATAAACCGCTGCCGCTTGGCCAGCATGGCCGCCAGGTTCGAGATCAGGGCCAGCTTGGCTAAATCGGATGGCTGAAACGTTTGGTTAATAATCGGAATCGTCACCCAACGTGAGGCATCGTTCAGGTTGGTGCCCTTGAAGAACGCCCAAAGCAGCAGCGGGATTGACAACCACAGGCCAAACTTCGACAGTCGGGCGTAATAGATGTAGTTGATTTTATGAGCGAAATACGTACAGACCAGACCAAAGAGCAGCAGCGAGCCGTGTTTGAGCAGGAAAACCTCGGTGTTGCCATCGAGTTCGCGGAAAGCCTTCGTCCGGGTTGCGCTATATACGACCAGGACGCTCATGATCGACAGATACAGGACAATCATCCAGATCTGACGATCGCCTTTCAGGTGGGTACGAATCCAGTCGCGGAGAGCCATGGGCTAGAAATAGTAAGTTGACAAGTCAGACAGCGGATTGTTTGCAGAAGTCGTATAACAGGGAGCTTATTGACTAGCCGATTTACTGATTAATTCCTTGACGGCAGCTTTAAATTGATTGCCCCGGTCTTCGTAATTTTTAAATAAATCAAAACTGGCGCAGGCTGGCGACAGCAGAACGACCTCGCCCGGTTGTGCCCATTCCAGACCTTTGGCAACGGCCTTTTCTATGTCCTGCGTTTCGTAGATAGCGGATACTTTATCACTAAAGAAGTCCACTAATTTATGGTTATCTACTCCCAGACAGATCAGTGATTTTACCTTCTGGCGAACAACTTCGTTCAACTGGCTATACTCATTGCCTTTGTCCTGGCCACCCGCAATCCAGACCGTCGGCGACTCCATGCTCGATAAGGCATAGAACACCGAATCTACGTTAGTTGCTTTTGAATCGTTGATGAACTGAACCCCATTGATCGTTCCGGCTGGTTCGAGCCGGTGGGCGGCATTCTGAAACGTTTTGAGTCCTCTGCGGATAGCCTCTTCAGAGACGCCTACCGATTGAGCCGCCAGCACGGCCGCCAGCGTATTGATGGCATTGTGCGGCCCACGTAACGTAGTCTCAGCCTGCTGCATAGTGAATGATTGGCCCCGGTTGTGCGCTACCAACTGTCCGTCGGCCAGATAGCCACCCGGCGAAACCGTTTTTTCGAGCGAAATGGGCAGGCGGTTCACCTCCGGATTACGCCGGGCCAGTTCGCTCTGAATGGGTTCGCTCTCCGCAAAATAGATAAAGTCGTCGCCCGATCCGGCATTCTGTAGAATCCGGAATTTTGAGTCAACGTAATTCTGAAAGTTGTACCCGTAGCGGTCCAGGTGATCAGGGGTAATGTTGAGCAGCATCATTACGTCGAGGTGCGTTTCATACATATCGTCGAGCTGAAAGCTGCTTAACTCAAGTACGTAATAGTCAAACTCATCATCGATCACCTGCTCGGCGAAGCTATCGCCCACGTTTCCGGCCAGGCCCACGTTTAGGCCTGCGGTTTTGAGCAGATGATGGGTCAGCAGCGTAGTGGTGGTCTTGCCGTTGCTGCCCGTAATGCCAATGAGTTTAGCCTTCGTGTAGTGGGCGGCAAATTCGATTTCGGAGATGACCGGCGTCCCCTGCTCCCGAAGTTTCAGCACCAGCGGCACGGTTGCCGGGATTCCGGGGCTTTTTATCACTACGTCGGCATCCAGAATCCGCTCTTCGCTATGCCGGTCTTCCTCATAAGGAATGTCGGCAGCTTCCAGCGCCAGCCGGTAGTTTTCTTTCAGCGACCCCCGGTCCGATAGAAAGACGTCAAACCCTTTTGCCTGCGCCAGCAGAGCCGCGCCGACCCCGCTTTCACCACCACCCAGAATTATTACTTTTTTCACTGGCCACGCTGATTTACCCGGGCAAAATAACGCATAAAACAAAAGCCTCCCGAACGTTCGGGAGGCTTTTACCGTAACTTCTACCAGGAATTATTCCTTGGGGGCGAGTGAGCTGGATAGCCGAGCGCGGTTGGCGGCTTTCACAATCAGGAAAATCACCCACGCGACGATGAGAAATTGAACAACATTATTCAGGAAGTTCCCGTACCGGATGGCGACTTCGGGTGTGGTGCCAACGGCTTCTTTTATGACGAGTTTCCATTGGGTCAGGTCTACGCCACCGATAAGCAGACCGATAATTGGGTTAAGAATGTCTTCAACTAGCGAGTTCACAATCTTGGTAAAAGCCGCGCCGATGATGATACCCACAGCCAGATCCAGGACGTTTCCCTGGGCAATGAACTGACGAAATTCACTCAACATAAGATGGTTAATTTTAGGTTAGAAATGGTAAGCGGTAGTGAGACGATTAAAAGTAATTAAGGTAACGGTTTGCCCAGAAGAATTGGCTTACGGCTACAACGCAATGAAGCATAGCCACTTAGTCGAACACCTCTACCTTTTTTGTCTGTAACGCTTGCAGGGGAAAAACCGTCGTTGTCTCGCCGGTCCGTAACATCAGTGAAGTGCTGTCAATCTTTATAATCGTGCCTTTAACGTCGTCGATCTGGATCGTCTGGCCTTCCCGGTATTTATTCCTGGAGTAAAATGAAGACAAAATATTGGCCATTACATCGCGGGATGCAAAACCGTAACCAAACGTAAAGGCGAAGATAATTCCGCCAATAATCAGGTTAAAACTTGACTCCAGCAGTTCCGTATTGAGACCGGCCTGTCCCAGCGCGTTGATTAGCGTAATAATCAGAAAAAAGAAGAAAACAATCGTTCCCAGCATCCGACCAGCGCTGATATTAAACGACTCGCATAAAGTGATAATAAACTTTTTTAGGGCTTCGGCGATAAAGAGCCCGACAACCATCATTAATCCGGCTACGATGAGTTTAGGAACCAGATTCGTAATCCCTACAATCAGATCTGTCAGGGCCGCAACGCCCAGCATCTCGGTAGCAGCCGTTGCAAAGATTAGGACAACGAAGAAGTAAAGAATCTGCGCCAGTACCGTGCTGATTTTAATATCGGTATTCAGCTTCCTGACCAGATTAATATCGTTCAGTTTTTCCCCGACTTTATCGATGCCAATCCGGCTCAATACGGTTTTGACGACGGCCCGGAGCAGTCTGGCAATTAGTAGCCCAATAACGAATATGACAATCGCGCTGATCAGTCGGGGAATGAAATTAACCAACTGGTTAATGAGCCCGGCCACAATGTTCGTCAGGATCTCCTGTAGATTGGGTAAGTTGTTCATCAGCGAAAAGATTAGGAACGGAGTTCATCATGGGGTGTTAGCCCGGTTAGGAACGTAGTAAACGCAGCGAAAATATCGTAGGCGTAGACCTCAACAACTTGCAGCGAGTTACGGATCAGGTCGATTTCGGAGATCAGTTCTTCCCTGAGATGCACCGGACATTGCGCATCCGGTTCGATGGCTTTAAACGGGTTTTTGTTTTCCATGACTAATGCCGAAATGGCCAGCGAACCGCCAACGCAGCTTTTATTACTAGCAATAACCAGAAGACGATTCCTTCCAGGTAGTATTTGCGGAGCTTGTCACGCGATCGTTTGAGCCGCATTTTCACCGCGCTTTCGGTCGTATTAGTCAACGAGGCTATTTCTTTGAGACTGATGTCATCCTGATACTTCATCAGAAGCAGCGTCTGCTCATCAGCCGTGAGCTGCTGCAACGCCTGCTGTAACCGGGTCGCTTCCATCTCTTCAATTTCAGCAAGTCCATCGTCGTCACTCAAGTCAAGGCGATCCCATTCTTCGCTAACATAGAACTCCTGATGACGGTGTGGAGAACGCACATGATCCAGACAGTGATTATACGTAATCGAGTAGAGCCAGGTTGAAAACTTCGCCTGCTGTTTAAAGCTGCTCAGCTTCACAACCAGTTTCAGAAAGATGTCGTGGGCCAGGTCTTCAGCCCGCATCGGATCTTTTGTAAACGACAGGCACTTCCGATAAACTTTGTCGCAGTATCGTTCATATAGTTTCTCGAAATAGGCGTTTTTCTGCGTTTCGATGTATAAACGCACTAACTCTTCGTCAGCCAAATTCTTCATGGCGTACCAACCTGGTTGTAAGGATCTTCTCCCGACCTGAAAGTACTAGATTTGAACTATCTACCAAACCAATACGGGCGAAAGCCAGCTCTAAAACTGTTCTTTCGCCCGTATTGGCTTGCATTGAAATCCTGGCCTGTTAATCACAGAGACTCTAATGGAAACAATGTCCCTTCGGTCATCCTACGCATACAACAAGTCTTCAGCATTACTTTTCCAGTAGTAATGACGCAGCCGATCGCGGGAACGCTTGAGCCGCATTTTCACCGCGCTTTCGGTTATCGAATGATGTCCGGCAATGTCTTTAATAGTGGCTTCTTCCTGATACTTCATCCGTAGCATGTGCTGCTCATCGGGCGTGAGTCGGGTCATTGCCCGCTGAATTTGTAGATCCTCGGCTTCGGCTCGTTCGGCCAGCCCATCATCCGACTGCGTATCCAGCCGATCCCAGTCTGCACCGGTTACCACTTCGTATCGCCGACTTGGGGTCCTAACCTGATCGGTGCAATGATTATGCGTAATCGAGTAGAGCCAGGTTGAGAAGCGCGCCTGCTGTTTATAACTTCTCAATTTGATTAATAACCTTAGAAAAATATCCTGCGTCAGGTCGTCGGCTCTAAATGAATCTTTAGTAAATGAGTAGCATTTACGATGAACCTTGTCACTATAGCGTTCGTATAAGAGTTTGAAGTATTCGTTCTCCTGGGTTTCGAGGTAAAGGTTAACCAGTTGTTCGTCTGTAAAGGTTTGCATGGTTAAGAAGGAGTTACGGTGGTAATGAATAGCGATATATACGACCAGTATTAAAATTTGGTTCTGCAATAAAACAAAAAAACCCGGTTACCAAACCGGGTTTTAACGAAATTTAATGTTACTCTATGTAATTAACCGATAACAACTCGCTTGAAGGCTGAAACGGTTAATCCTTTGCTGGTTTTGTCCAGCAATTGTGCAATCGTCATCGAGTTATCTTTTACAAATTCCTGGTTAAGCAGCGTATTTTCTTTATAGAACTTATTCAGCTTACCCAGCGCAATTTTCTCAAGCATGGCTTCGGGCTTACCCTCCTGACGGGCCTGCTCTTTACCAATTTCGATTTCGCGCTCAACAATCGTTGCATCAACGCCATCTTTGTCCAGCGCAACTGGTTTCATGGCAGCAATCTGCATGGCGACATCCTTGCCTACCTCGGTAACGTCCGTACCGTTCGTATTACTAAGGCCAACCAGTACGCCCAATTTGCCGTTTGAGTGAATGTAGGACACAACTTTATCAGCCGTCACGGTTTCGAACGAAGCAACATCGATTTTTTCACCGATTTTACCCATCAAATCCGTAATGTGGTCCTGCAGCGTCCGGCCGTCGGCCTGGGGAGTAGCCAGCAAACCCGATTTGTCGGTAGCACCGGTTTTTACGGCTGCATCCATAACGGCCGTTGCCAGGTTCTGGAAGTCAGCTACTTTAGAAACCGGCTCGGTTTCGCAGGCTAACGCGATAATTTTACCAGTTTTGCCATCATCGCTAACATTGGCCAGTACGACACCTTCAGCAGTCGTGTTGTCAGCGCGCTTGTCGGCTATTTTCTGACCCTGCTTCCGCAGAATCTCTTTGGCTTTTTCAAAATCGCCGTCGGCTTCGGTCAGGGCCTTTTTGCAGTCCATCATACCGGCTCCGGTCTCTTGCCGAAGTTTGTTTACGTCAGCAGCGGTAATTGCCATAATAAAAGAAAGTTATCGAATTAAGTTGCCAAAAAAAATTGGGTAGTCAACAAACTGCGTATTGAAATGGAATAGCCCATAGCGGCTGGCTACGGGCTATTCTCACTGAGTTATAAAGTCTTTCAGTTGTAGCGTTACCCATTTTTGCCCGCCGTGGAACCAGAGAACGTTGTAACGCTAAACTTTATAACCGCAACGGCGAACCGTTTTATTTATCCTTCCTGCTCGTCTTCAGCAACTGCAGCGGGCGATGAAGTTGCTTCTGCGCCTTCTTCCAGCTTACTTTCGTCTTCAGCACGGGCCTGAACCAGGTCTTCGTTCCGCTTAGCTTCTTCCTCTTCCTGGATGCGCTGGTCGTCTTTGTCCTGCTTGCGCTCCATCAGGCCTTCTTCAATAGCCTTACCGATAGCCAGCGTAATGAGAGAAATCGACTTATACGCATCGTCGTTGGCCGGAATAGCGAAGTCAACTTCATCGGGGTTCGAGTTCGTATCACACATAGCAAATACGGGGATACCCAGACGGTGTGCTTCGGCAACCGCAATGTGCTCGCGCTTTACGTCAACAACGAAGAGAGCAGCCGGCAAACGTGTCAGGTCGGCAATACCGCCCAGCACGCGCTCCAGTTTCTCTTTGTCGCGGGTCCGGGTCAAACGCTCGCGCTTGGCAATGCTCTTGACGGTCTCCTCGTCTTTCAGCATCTTGTCCAGCGTCTGCATTTTTTTCAGCGACTTGCGGATCGTAGCGAAGTTCGTCAACATACCGCCCTGCCAGCGGTCAGTTACGTACGGCATTTTCAGGCGACGTGCTTCTTCCGAAACGATTTCCTGAGCCTGTTTCTTCGTTGCCACAAACATCACCTTCCGGCCCGAGCGAACAATACCTTTGATGGCATTGCAGGCTTCATCCAGAGCAGCCAGTGTCTTGTTGAGGTCAATAATGTGGATGCCGTTCTTCTCCATGAAGATGTACGGAGCCATCCGGGGGTCCCACTTACGCGTCAGGTGGCCAAAGTGCACACCCGCGTCGAGGAGGTCTTTATATTCGATTTGTGCCATTTTCGTAAAGAAAAATGAGATAGTGATTGTATACGCAGCACCGCCCGTCGGCATCATCTAAGGGCAGCCTGGACAAATAAAGCAGAGGGTTGCGGACAAAGGACAGAGGATGTGACAGTTAGTCTCCCTAAGCCTCAGGCGCCAGGCCCTATGCCAATGATTAACGTTTCGAGAACTGGAACCGACGGCGGGCCTTCCGGCGACCGTACTTCTTGCGCTCGACCATGCGCGAATCCCGCGTCAGGAAGCCTTCTTTCTTGAGGGCCGGACGGAAATCAGCGTTCATTTCAACGAGTGCGCGGGCGATGGCCATACGCGTGGCTTCTGCCTGACCGGCTACGCCACCACCACGAACGTTTACCTTTACGTCGTAGCCACCTACCCCGTTGACGGTCGAGAAGGGCTGGTTCAGAATGATTTGCAGCACTTCGGTGGGGAAATATTGCTTGTAATCTTTCCCGTTCACCGTGATGGCCCCGCTGCCCGCCGACATATAAATGCGCGAGATAGCTGTTTTACGGCGGCCAATGGTATTAATACGATCCATTCGTCTGTGACTTAGAATTTAACTTCTGTGGGTTGCTGAGCCGCGTGAGGGTGCTGGTCACCGACGTACACGTGCAGGTTGGTGAACAACCGCCGACCAAGCCGGTTTTTAGGCAACATGCCTTTTACGGCGTGTTCGATAACGCGCTCGGGATGCTTTTCGAGCAACAGCCGGGGCGTGGCGAAGCGCTGACCGCCGGGGTAGCCCGTGTGGCGGATGTAAATTTTGTCGGTCATCTTCGAACCGGTCAGGCGCACCTTTTCGGCATTGATGACGATCACGTTATCCCCACAGTCAACGTGGGGCGTGAAGTTGGTTTTGTGTTTGCCGCGAATCAGGCGTGCGATCTGGCTGGCCAGCCGACCAAGCACTTCACCCTGAGCGTCAACCACAACCCACTCCTTCTGCACCGTTTCTTTGTTGGCAGAGATGGTTTTGTAACTGAGCGTATTCACTGTTATGGAGACTAATTGGTTGATTTCTAATTATTTGCTTAAATAAAAAGCACCCCCGCTTCAAAACGGGAGTGCAAATATAGGCGTTATGAGGCTGAAAAACAAGGTCGTGCGAATTTTTCGTCACTACCGCAGTTTCAGGGTTGCCAGCGCCAGAACCGCCAGAATGATGCCGATAATCCAGAACCGCGTCACGATTTTGGCTTCGTGATAGCCTTTCTTCTGAAAATGGTGGTGCAACGGCGACATCAGGAAGATTCGCCTGCCCTCGCCGTATTTACGTTTGGTGTATTTGAAATAACTGACCTGCAAAATGACCGACAGGTTCTCGGCCAGAAAAATACCGCAGATCAGCGGAATGAGCAGTTCTTTCCGGATAGCCAGCGACAGAACGGCAATTACCCCGCCCAGCATGAGACTGCCGGTATCACCCATAAACACCTGAGCCGGATACGAATTATACCACAAAAACCCGACGCAGGCGCCCACGAACGCAGCACAGAAAATCACCAGTTCGCCCGCATTCGGGATATACATGATGTTCAGGTACTGCGAAAAGACTTTGTTACCGGATAAATAAGCCAGTACGCCAATTGTCAAACCAATGATGACAGATGTTCCGGCAGCCAATCCATCGATGCCGTCGGTAATGTTGGCTCCGTTTGAAACAGCTGTAATAATGAAAATACAGACCAGCACGTACACAATCCAGGTATAACTGTCCGGTAGAAAGCCAAACAACAGCGAGCTGTAATCGAACTCGTTGTTTTTGACAAACGGCACCGTTGTGAGCGTCGACTTAATGTCGGTGTATACATCCGGTACGTTAGAGGTACTCAGCAACCGGGGGGCATACTTACGGATCTTTACGTAATCATTGAAGTACAATGTAAGCCCGACGATTAGCCCCAGACCAATCTGGCCGACAACCTTGAACTTCCCCTCCAGACCTTCTTTGTTTTTCTTGAATACTTTGATGTAGTCGTCCAGAAAGCCAATCAGCCCCGTCCAAACGGTCGAGACCAACGCTAGTACTACGTACACATTCGAGAGCTTAGCGAATAGCAAAGCCGGAATCAGCAGAGAGGCCAGAATGATGAACCCACCCATGGTTGGCGTGCCCCGCTTCTGCATTTGTCCTTCGAGCCCGAGGTCGCGGATAGATTCGCCAATCTGAAGGTTACGTAACGTGTCAATGATGCGACGGCCAAAAACAGCCGCGACCAGAAGCGAAGTGACTACGGCGCCAAGCGCACGAAACGAAATGTACTGGAAAACCCCGGCGCCCGGAAAGTTGTAGCGTTCGTCCAGGAATTGAAACAGGTAGTATAGCATGGGTGAATGAGTGATTGAGCGAATGAGTGAATGAGTGAAGCGCCTAGTTATACGCTCAATCACTCATTCACCCAATCACGAATGGGCAAAGTTATTGATTTCCGGCATTGGCAAACGCTTCCCGCAGCACGGCCCGGTCGTCAAAGTCGTGTTTGATACCTTTAATCTCCTGATAGGTTTCATGACCTTTTCCGGCTACCAGAATAATATCGTGCGGACGAGCCAGCGATACCGCTCGCTGGATGGCGTCGCGCCGGTCTTCAATCGTCAGGGTTTTCTTAGTATCAACTGGGGGGATACCAGCCTGCATCTGTTCCAGAATGGCCATTGGGTCTTCGTTCCTGGGGTTATCGGAGGTCAGAATGACGCGGTTGCTGAACCGGCAGGCTATCTCGGCCATGATCGGACGTTTGGCTGCGTCGCGGTTGCCCCCGCAGCCAACCACCGTAATGATCTGCTCGTTAGCCTGCCGAAGGCCGGCGATAGTTTCAAGCACGTTCTGCAGGGCATCGGGCGTATGGGCGTAATCCACGATCCCCACAATTCTGCTGTCTGAAACGACCTGCTCAAAACGACCGGGCGGAGGTGTAATCCCCGATAACAGGGTCAGTACCTCGGCGGGGTCTTCGCCCAGCAGGACAGCCGCTCCGTACACGCTAAGCAGATTGTAGCCATTGAACCGGCCAATGAGTTTGAACCACACCTCCTGATCATCCACCAGCATGTTCAGCCCAAACAGACTATCGGCAATGATCTTTCCTTTAAACGTAGCCAGTGTTTGCAGGGAATAACTTTCCTTCAGGGCAGCGGTATTCTGGAGCATAACCAGCCCCCGCTTATCATCAACATTGGTTAAGGCAAAAGCCGAAGCTGGTAACTGGTCGAAAAACCCTTTTTTAGCCCGGATATAGTTATCGAACGTACCGTGAAAATCAAGGTGATCGTGGGTGATATTCGTGAAGATACCCCCAGCGAAGGTAAGTCCGGCGATACGCTCCTGCACCACCGCGTGCGAACTGACTTCCATAAAGACGTGCGTACAGCCATGGGCCAGCATCTGCGTCAGCAACTGATTGGTTGTAATGACGTCGGGGGTTGTGTGCGTGGCCGGAATAACCTGGTCGTCGATCTGATTTTGAACGGTCGAAAGCAGACCACAGCGGTAGCCCAGTCCCCGAAACAGCCGGAACAACAGAGTTGCAACGGAGGTTTTGCCATTCGTGCCCGTTACACCAACCAGTTTGAGCTTCTGTGAGGGCTGTCCATAGAAGTTAGCCGCCACCAGACCCATCGTTCGGGCTGAATTCTGCGCCTGCACATACGTAACGGCCGGATTGGTTTTGGTGGGTAGTTCTTCGCACAGAATAGCCGATGCGCCCTGCTCCACCGCCTTATCAATGAAGTTATGTCCATCAGTAAGGGTTCCGCGCACGGCGACGAACAGACTTCCCGGTCCCACTTTACGCGAGTCCATAGTCAGGTTCGTAATGTCGGCCTCCATGCTACCGGCAGTTGCCAGCAACGGAATTTTATAAAGAATGTTTTTTAGCTGCATACCCAGTGACGCGCCGAAACGCGTTTTGTGGCTGCAAAAAAACGGGTTGCGCGTGGGACTACCTAATTATAGACTTGAATCCTTACCCCAGTGTTAGCGTGATCACCTTTTCGCTCAGGCCAGCCGCGCCCGTACCCGGTTGGATGGATTGCTCTTTTACCTTACCCCGGCCTTCGACCACCACCCGGAAACCCTTGTTTTCGAGCAGGAACAGGGCGTCGCGCAGCGTCAGCCCGCGCACGTCGGGCACCTGTCCGGGCCGCGTTGGACGCGACTTCCAGCGGCCGTTCGGGCTGGCTTCCACCCAGCCTTCGGCCGTGGGTTCGGCGTTCATATTCAACGTACTGCTGATCGTGTGCAGGTCATCGGCATAACCGGCCAGAAGCCCTGTAGCCGTGGGTGTCTGCGGCTTTCCGGAACGGATTGGCGCGTGCATCCGGATGTCATAGGCAACAATCCGGTCGGCAACTTCTTTAAAAACCGGTGCGGCTACGGCTCCGGCATACAGCAGGTCAATGTTGTCGCCCTGCGGACTGTCAACGACCGTTACCATGCTGTATTTCGGTTTATCAGCCGGGAAATAGCCGATAAAGGACGTATAGTATTTACCAACCTGGTACCGCCCGTTGATCACTTTCTGGGCCGTCCCCGTCTTTCCGGCGATGGCGTAATGAGGATTGTTGATGTGCTTCGCCGTACCGTGTTCAACAACACCCCGAAGCAGTTCCTGCGCTTTGCGGGCGGTTTCTTTCGAGCAGATGGGCTCGGGCGCTACGTAAGGAGTGATGTTCTCTACAACCTCGTCGGCCAGCTTTATCTGTTTAACCAGCATGGGGCGAACCCAGCGGCCACCGTTCGCGACCGCGTTATAGAACGCCAGCATTTGCAGGGGGGTTATCTGCATCTCGTAGCCATACGACATAGACGTTAAGGAGACCTTACTCCAGCCTTTCATGTCGGGATTCCGGACAATCGGTACAGCTTCCCCTTTCATATGGATACCTGTCGGCTGTGTCAGATGAAATCGACGCAGATACTGGCAGTACAGGTCAGGGCGGCTATAGAAATAACTCCGCATGAGCAGATGCGTGCCGACGTTCGACGATTTTTCGAATACCTCGCGGGCCGTAATCGTTCCTTTTCCGTGCCGTGAAGCATCATGAATATTAAGACCGTTGTAGCGCGCTGACCCATTGCCCGTAGCCACCAGCTGGTTGAGCGAGATGGCTTTTTCTTCCATTAAGGCCATCATTGTAGCCAGCTTAAAGGTTGAGCCAGGATCAGTGCGGCCCGCCAGCGCATGGTTGAAATTTTCGATGTATGTATCGCCTTTCTTACTCAGGTTAGCCATCGCCCGGATTTCGCCAGTGGCCACCTCCATGACGATCACGCAACCCTTAGCCGCATTGTATTTTTCCAGAGCCGAGCGCAGAGCCGTTTCGGCCATATCCTGGTAGTTGACGTCAATGGTTGTATAGAGGTCCATGCCTGGCTCGGGCTTCATGTGCGGACCATCAATAACGGGTTTGCGCACGCCACCGGCCAGAACCTCCACCAGACCCACCGCGTTTTTGCCAGCCAGCGCGGGCTGGAAACTAGCTTCCAGCCCAATCAGCCCCCGCCCCGTTTTCGCGTCCAGATCGCCAATAGTTCGCTTAGCCATGTTGGCAAACGGATGGTAGCGCTCATAATACGGTCGTAGCACCCCACCCCGGGCCGCGACTTTCTGCGACGAACGGAAAAAAGGCCACTTCAGCATCATCTGCCGCTCCTGAAACGTAACGCGCCGACGATTCAGCAGCACGTACCGGCGTTTGCGCGCGCGGGCATCACGCACCAGATCCGCATAATCACGAGCCGAGCGGTCGCGGTAGATGCGGGAGAGCAGCAGCCCGAGCGAATCTACTTTTTTGGCGAAGTAGTCGGGTTTGGCAATGGTCGGGTCGAGACCCACTACGTAACTCGGCAGCGAAGTCGCCAACAGACTGCCGTCATTGGCGTAAATATTACCGCGCATGGCCCGGATGGTATCGCGCTGAATAAGCGTGGCCGCGACCCGCTCACTCCACAGCTTACCCTTGAACGTTTGAAAATACTGTACGTAAACAAGCCGCAGCACAACGCTCAGGGCCAGAAGGATCACGACGTAAAAGACGTGGTTTGCCCGTTGGATGATATCCTGCTTAATGTTCATTGGCTTTAACGACGAGTTTATGGGGTGGTTTCTGGCTGTCGGTCAGGCCGAGCGCGGCTACGTGCTTCGCCAGTTCGGACTGTTTACCGCTCCGGTTATAATCGGCCTCCAGAACGGTTGACTGCGCCCGTAGTTCGTCTACCTGGGTTTTGGTGCGCTGAATCCGGCGTACCAGCCGCTCGGCGTTGTGATTCAGGCCAATATAAACAATGAGCAGGAGCGTGACCCAGAGAATACGGTCAATATTACGGATGGGCCAGGCATTATCCTCGCCGAAGAGCCGGTCCAGCCCAATGAAATCATTGAGCCAGGAGGCCAGCCGCAGTTGTCGCCGTTGCTTCTTCTGTTTAGCAATGCGTTCGGGTTGCCGGAAGGTATTTTTGGCCATGTGGATACGTGTCAGTGTCCGGTGTTCGTTCGCACAAAGTAACGAAAATCATCGCCCCTGCGGTAGCCGTAGGCTCGGAAGGGCCGACATCTTTTCCTGCAGGATTGTCCGTTCAAGGCATCCTAACCCTGTTTCATTCTTTCCAGCGCCACTCATTGGCAATCTGCAACGGAGTACGCAGGCCCTGCGTTACGAGGTAGTCGCGGGTTTGGGTATCGGTCTGCCGGCGGGTTGGAATATCGTCGGCATCAGCAAGCGCATACAGCAGCATCGTCGAATAGCGAACCGTATTCTTCAACTGGTCGGCGTTGACGAGGTTCATGCGGTCGCAGTTGGCATGATAACAATCAAGCACTTCTCTGGAGAGGTGACCATTCATGCCCACAACCGGGACGCCTTCGAGCATGAACGGCTGATGATCGGAGTGCAGCCCCGCCTGATTCTGCATCTGGTTCGGAAAGGCGGGTTCGACGCGTTTCATGGTTTCGCCAACGGTGTTCAGAAAGGATACCATATCCGACCGGCCAAAGGCGTTTAGTCCGGTTGGGTCATTGGTCATGTCAAGATTCATCATGTAGCGAACCTTGTCGAGTTCCCCCGAAGTTTTCAGGCTCTCAACCATGGCCCGCGACCCGAGCAAACCCTGCTCTTCGCCCATAAACAGGACAAACTCAACCGTGCGCTTGGGCTTCAGCTTCAACGCCTTGAACGTCCGGGCGATGTCCATGACGGCAAAGGACCCAATGCCATTATCGATGGCGCCGGTTGCCAGATCCCACGAATCCAGATGGCCGCCGACGATGATTTTTTCGTTGGGATATTTCGAGCCGGGCAGCGTGGCGACTACGTTCCGGGCGCGAATTTTCCGGCTCATGTTGGTCATATCAATCATGGCCTGAAACCGGCCGTGCTCTTCCTGCATCCACGCCCGGAGGGCTTCTCCGCTTTCGAGCGAAATGCAAACCGATGGAATCGGGATCAGTTTACCCGTAACAGAAGCCGTGCCCGTCAGCAGCACATTTCCCGGCACCAGATTGACCATAATTACGCCCACCGCCCCATACTGAATCGCCAGCGCCGTTTTTTCGGAGCGGTGCAGGTTACGGGCACCCTTCGTTGGAGCAGCCAGGCCAATGTTGACCAGTGCAACTTTGCCTTTTAGCTTGTCTTTAAAGGCCGCGAAGTCGCCCTCCAGCCCATTGCCTACGTCTATAATTTCTCCTTTTACGTGCGCTTCGATGGGCGAATGGGCCAGTGCCACCACCGGTACATCCCGAAAGTTATCGCTCCGATCGGGCACGACCGACAGCGTTACGGTATCGCGCATCCAGGCTTCCACCTCAAACGGCTCGTAGCGAACTTCCCTAAAGCCATACGAAGCCAGCAGATTATGTGCATAGGCTTCGGCACGAGTGCCATTGGGACTGCCCGTTAGTCGATGACCGACCTGCTTCGATGCGTCGGCAAGCGTTTCGTAGACACGGCTGTGCTGGTTAACCTCGTTGTTGATGCGGGAGAAAGCCTTTTCGAGCGAAAGTGCGTCGGGATTGGATGCAGCTAAAAAACCGGCGGTGCCGATACTGAACAGGACGAGCCGGAAGCGAGGCACGTAAAACGTTCGGTGCATAGAGAGAATTGCGATTCTTCGCTAAAGATACAGAAAAGGCCGGTTATTTTCAGACTTGATTAAAGAGACTCGTTATCCGGATAAAGCATTCGAGTAAACGATAGAAAAAAGAGTTTCCGGATCTTATTTTATGCGTGCGGCTAGCCTTCTGCCGGGACCTAGCCAACAGCGTTCTGGTGCTTCATGGGCTTCAGATAGACGGTCTGTCGGCCCGCCAGCCAGACCGGATCAATCCCCGTCAGGCCGAATACGCGATCCCAGCTGCGCTCGAAACAATGGGCTGCGTCGGGAAACGTAATGGCAACGGCCAGCGCCCGTTCATAGAAGGCCAGCGGTTGGCTTTGCACCACATTGCGATGCACTGCAAACTGCGCACCCAGCACAAATGTATAGAATTCCGGCCCATCTGTGTCGAACAGCGCCCGATGAAAGCCGCGCAGATCAAGGCCCCGGCCGTCTTCGTTTTTGCTCCACGGTTGAAACAGGCGCTGCCCCTGCTTATCGTCAGTGTCGATCAGGTGCCCGAGCCAGTAAAAGCCGGAGACAAACCGGTCGAAATTTTCATGTATAACGGGCTGGCTGACAAACGCCCGGATAAATTTCTTGAAATCAAAGGCATGGTCGAACGGTTTGCCCTGGCAGAACACCGTCCACTCGGCCAGCGTATCATAGCGACTCACGATATGATGCAGATACGTATGCGCTTCCCGGCCAACATTTGGCAGCCGAACGGCATCCGGGCCAGCCGATGCATCCGGACTTTTGTCATAGATTGTCACGCGGAGCGAAGCGGATTGACCGACGCGGTTGGCCGAGAGGTTACGTAGCCAGTTTAGGTCTTCGGTATAGCGTGCAACGACAAGTTCGGGCATAGTATTCAGGCAAAACAGGATTGACAAGCCTAAAGGTCGTTTAGTTTTGGCGTTCCTCCACTTTATTCAGAAAATCGCGGCACCTCTGCCACGAAAGAAAACCTTAATTTTACAGACAATCTCTCAAAACGACCGTTCCCGCGAACCGCTATGAAACGAACGTGTTTTCTCTTAATTACTACGCTCACGCTCTATAGCATGACACAAGCACAGTCCATTACTCCCCCCAAAGCCGCTGTAAAACCGAAGGAACTCATTACCAACGGGCATAAGCGGATCGACAATTATTACTGGCTCAACGACCGCGAAAACCCAGAGGTAATCAGCTATCTGAAGGCCGAGAACGCCTATCTCGATCAGGTGCTGTCGCCCGTTAAAACCTTGCAGGATAAGCTCTTTGAAGAAATGAAAGGCCGTATCAAGCAGCAGGATGAGTCGGTGCCCTACCGGGACAATGGCTATTTTTACTATAGCCGCTACGTAACGGGGGGTGAATATCCTATTTACTGCCGTAAGAAAGGCTCGCTGCAGGGCACCGAAGAAGTCATTTTTGATGGAAACGCAATGGCGAAGGGCCACAACTATTTCCATCTGGGTGGTTATGAAGTCTCTGACAATAACGAACTGGCCATTTTTGCCGAAGACACCGTTAGCCGCCGGCTCTATACGCTGCGCATCAAAAACCTGAAAACGGGGAAAGTCTATCCAGAGACTATCACCAATACCGAAGCGGGCAACTTTGCGTGGGCAGCCGATAACAAGACGCTGTTCTACATCAAAAAAGACCCGCAGACGCTCCTCGGCTACCAAGTTTATCGGCACGTATTGGGGACTGATCCCAAACAGGATGTGCTGGTTTATGAAGAGAAAGACAACCAGTTCTACATGGGGCTGGGCCGAACGAAGTCGAAAAAATTTATCACTATCGGCGTTGACCATAACGGCGTGGCCACGGAATACCGGCTCCTGAACGCCAGTCAGCCGACGGGTCAGTTTACCGTGTTTCTGCCGCGCGAAAAAGGGCACGAATACGATATTGTCCACTACAAAGACAAGTTTTACGTCCGCACCAACTGGCAGGCCGAAAACTTCCGGCTCATGGAAGTTCCCGAAGGCAAAACCGCCGACCGGTCAGCCTGGAAAGAAGTGATTCCTCATCGTCCCGATGTCTATCTGGCGAATCTGGACGTGTTCACCAACCACCTGGTGCTGGGTGAGCGTAAAGCCGGACTGACCAGCATTCGGGTCATTAATCAGAAAACCAAAACCGACGAGTATCTGGATTTCGGCGAACCGGCCTACGTAGCGGCCATTGGCTTCAACCCGGAGTTCAATACCAACGTCCTGCGGTTTAATTACGCTTCCCTGACTACGCCCAACTCGACCTACGACTATAACATGGACACGAAGGTCAAGACGCTAAAAAAAGAGCAGGAGGTTCTGGATGGCTTTGACAAGAACAATTACGTGTCGGAGCGGATTTACGCGACCGCCCGCGACGGCGTGAAGATTCCAGTATCAATTGTTTATCGGAAAGGCACGCCTAAAGACGGGTCGGCTCCGCTGCTGCAATATTCGTATGGCTCCTACGGTTATTCGACGGACCCCGGCTTTAGCTCAACGCGCCTGAGCCTGCTCGACCGGGGTTTTATTTACGCGATTGCGCACATCCGGGGCGGCCAGGAAATGGGGCGTCGGTGGTACGAAGACGGCAAGATGCTTAAAAAGAAAAACACCTTCAACGACTTCGTGGACGTGTCGGAGCACCTCATCAAGACTAAATACACTTCTCCCGACAAGCTGTTTGCTATGGGCGGCAGCGCGGGCGGGCTCCTGATGGGTGCCGTTATCAACCAGGCCCCGCAGTTGTACCGGGGCGTAGTGGCCGCCGTTCCGTTCGTGGATGTAGTAACGACGATGCTCGACGAAAGTATACCGCTCACCACGGGCGAGTTTGAAGAATGGGGGAACCCGAAACAAAAGCAGTATTACGACTACATGCTATCCTACTCGCCTTACGACAATGTTGAGAAGAAAGCCTATCCGAACCTGCTCGTCACGACCGGCCTGCACGATTCACAGGTGCAGTACTGGGAACCGGCCAAGTGGGTTGCCAAACTCCGCACGATGAAAACCGACAACAACCAGCTTCTGCTTCACACGAACATGGAAGCGGGTCATGGCGGAGCCTCCGGACGATTTCAGGCGCTGAAAGAGATTGCGCTGGAGTACGCGTTCATGCTTAATCTGGTGGGCGTGCAGCAGTAACGACACTCAACATTTCTAGACCCTGCTGGTTTGAACCGTAACGTTCAGCCAGCAGGGCTCTTTGCTATATGCCTATGCCTAACCCTCATCTTGTGCATATTCCTTCGCCCGGACGGGATAAGCCACCACTTTCCCGGGCGCAGCTGGCGTTCAATCGGTTAACGAACGAAATCGGTGAACTGGAGCAGCGTATTCGTCATTTTCGTACGGTAGCAACGACCTTGCAGCAGCGCATTTACACGGAGTATGAGCCGCTGCTGCGTGAATACAACCAGCTTCGTGTTAACCTCGTGCGCCTGTTCGACCGGGCGTATGAACAACCCGATACGTCGCGGCCAGAAAAAAGAAAGCTGGCGGAGCTGATTGTAAACCTGGCCTCTGAACTCGTGGACGATTACGGTCTGGATGAGCTAACGCCGATTCTGCATAAGTATGCTGCCGATGCGCCCAGCACGACCGGTCAGGAGCAATTGATAAGTTATCAGGAGCCCCCTGCCGAAGAAAGAGTTCAGCCGAAAACGGATGAAGGCACGCCAGATGCCGAAGAACCTCAAAAGGCTAAATCAGCCAAACAGCAGAAACGCGAAGCCCGAAAACAGATCGAAGAGCGAAACATCACGAAGGCTGTCCGAACCCTTTACATGGATCTGGTCAAAGCCTTTCATCCCGATCGTGAGCCCGACGAAGCGGAAAAGATTCGCAAAACCGGCATCATGCAGCGCGTTACCGAAGCGTATCAGAAAAGCGACCTGCTGGCCCTGCTTCGGCTGCAGCTTGAATTCAACCGCATTGATCAGCAGCATCTGGAAAAGCTGGCCGACGAGCAGTTGAAGTATTACAACAAAATTCTCCAACAGCAGGCCGACGAACTGACGACGGAATTCACTGCCCTGCAACATCAACTGGCTCTCTCTCTTGGCAAACCAGTAACAACTGCCTCTTTAAGTGGTCTGGAATTTGGCCTTAACAGCGATGTGCGGCAGTTGAAAAAGCGCGTAAAGGAGCTAAAGAAAGAAGTGCGGGCGCTTATGAACCCCGACGTATTGAAAGCCTGGCTGAAAGGGTATTCAGTTTAAAATTTCAGTTTTTCATCAACCCAAAAAATCATTGAAACATAAAGTTCAGTTGAACAAAAGGCAACCTGAATTGTCGAGTCTAAAACGAATTCAGTAATCGGCCCGACTTGGGTTACGCTCTTTGGGCTACTTTCATACGACTCCAACCTGTTAATTATGAAAAAATTCGTACTCCTCCCCGTGTTCTTTTTGTCGGTAATGGCCTATGGTCAGCAAGTCATTACGGGCCGGGTAACCGACCGGCAGGGCGAAGCCCTTGTTGGGGCTACCATTGTTGAGAAGAATACCAACAACGGCACCACTACCAATGCCACCGGCCAGTATCAGATTACCACCCGCTCGGCCAGTCCTGTACTGGTTTTTTCGTACGTCGGCTTTCAGCGAACCGAAATACCGGTAAATGGGCAGACGCCCCTCAATGCCACCCTGGAAGAAGCCAATACGCTCACGCAGGTGAATGTAGTTGGTTCGCGTAACCTCAACCGCTCCGTCACCGATTCCCCTTCTCCGATTGATCTCATCGACATTCGGGAGGTAACGAGTAAAACCGGGCAGCTTGACCTCAACCAGCTCCTGCAGTTTGCTGCGCCCTCGTTTAACTCCAACCGCCAGACCGGTTCCGACGGGGCCGACCACGTTGACCCCGCCACCCTGCGCGGCCTCGGCCCTGACCAGACGCTGGTGCTGATCAACGGCAAACGGCGGCATCAGTCGTCGCTGGTGAATCTGTTCGGTACCCGCGGCCGGGGCAATACAGGCACCGACCTGAACGCCATTTCGGCGGCCGCTATCGAGCGGATTGAAATTCTGCGCGATGGCGCTTCGGCCCAGTACGGCTCCGACGCTATTGCGGGGGTAATCAACATTGTGTTGAAATCGAACGTCAACGAATTCACCGGTAATGTCAACTACGGCATGTATCAGGCGAAATACCGGTTTGACGACAAGAAGTTCGACGGGGCCAATGTGAATGTAAACGCCAACTATGGCTGGCGCATCGGTCGGGAGGGGTTCGTGAACCTTACCGCCGATTATAACTTCCGCGACCATACCCAGCGGGCCAACGTACCTACGGATATTGCCCGGCGGCAATACGGCGATCCTAAAATTCAGAATACATCATTCTACGTCAACTCCGCTATTCCTGTAAGCGCCAACGCACAGATCTACGCATTCGGTGGGCTGAACCTCCGCCGGGGTGACGCCTATGCCTGGACCCGCTTTGCCGATAGCGACCGGAACATACCCTCCATTTACCCCAACGGCTTCGACCCCATCATTTCCAGCAATATTGTCGACGGCTCTTTTGCCGCCGGAATCCGCGGCCTCTGGAAAGGCTGGAACGTAGATTTAGGCAATGTGTTCGGGAGCAACCGGTTCCACTATACCGTCAACAACACCCTGAACACCTCGCTGGGCGCCAATTCTCCTACGTCGTTCGATGCGGGTGGCTTTCAGTTGCAGCAGAACGTAACGGGTCTGCACTTCACCCGCAACTTCAAAAATACCTTACAGGGCCTTAACATTGCGTTCGGCAGTGAATTCCGGGCCGAGCGCTACCTGATCTTTGCCGGAGAGGAAGCTTCATACCGAAACTATGACCCAACCAAACCCGGCGGCTCACAGGGCTTTCCGGGTTATCAGCCGGGCGACGTAATTAACAAAGGCCGAACCAACCTAGGGGTTTACGTGGATACCGAAGCCGACATTACGAATGCCTTTATGCTGGGGGCAGCCGTGCGCTTTGAGAACTACAGCGACTTCGGAAGCACCCTGAACGGCAAGCTCTCGACCCGGCTTCGGCTGAGTGACAAATTCACCCTTCGGGCTACGGCCAGCACTGGCTTCCGGGCGCCCTCGCTTGCCCAGATTTACTTCAACTCCACCTTCACCAACTTTGTAAACGGCCAACCGGTAGAGGTTCTGCTGGCCCGCAACAATAGCGCCGTTACGCAGAAACTGGGAATACCTTCGCTGAAGCAGGAAACCTCTCGGAACCTCAGCGTGGGTTTCACCGGTCGGCTGGCGTCTAACTTTACCGTAACGGTAGATGGCTACCTGGTGAACGTAAAGGACCGGGTTGTGCTGACCGGTGCCTTCACAAATGATGACCCCGATATTGGAGCCGATCTCCAGGCACTGCGCGTTGGGCAGGCCCAGTTCTTCACCAATGCCGTATCAACCACCACCCGGGGACTGGATGTGATTCTGGCGCACAGTGCCGCCCTGGGTCGGGGCCGACTCAACACCACGCTGGCGGCCAATTTCAACCGACTGACGGTGGATGAGGTAAAAACCAACGATCGGCTGCGGGGTAAGGAAGACACCTACTTTGACCTGCGGGAACGCAAGTTTGTGGAAGCCTCCGCTCCGCCATCCAAGATTAACCTGACGCTGGATTACGGCCTTGACCGGTGGACGATTGTCGCCCGCGCCATCCGGTTCGGACAGGTAGAGCTGGCGAACTACAACGTATATGAAGGCGATCCCACGCTCAACTTTCTGGATGTCTACACCCCCCGCATCACCACCGACCTATCGGTTGGCTACCGGCTGACGAACCAGGTCCGGCTTACGTTGGGTGGTACCAACATCTTCAACGTCTACCCTAACCTCCATGATCCCACCCTCACCGAATCGGGTGGTGCCTGGGACCCCGTGCAGATGGGCAGCAACGGCGCCTTCTGGTACGCAAAGCTGAATCTTCGGTTTTAGTTGGATAGATCAATTTGGCCGAATTACTCACTCTATACTTAGGAGTGAGTGGTTACTCAAAAAACGTTAATCTCTGTGGTCACAAAACAGGTATTTTCCGGTCTTTGAGTAAAATGTAATACCCAATAAAAACTCCCTTACGGCCCCATTGAGCCCATTACGTTACATGCGAATAGCCACCTATAATGTCAATGGCATTAACGCCCGATTGCCGGTGCTGCGCTGGCTATCCGAAACGGCGCCCGACGTCGTCTGTCTCCAGGAATTAAAAGCTCTTCAGGACAGATTTCCCATCGGAGCCATTGAGGATGCCGGTTACCGGGCCATCTGGAAAGGCCAGAAAAGCTGGAACGGAGTGGCTATTCTGACCCGATGCACGGAGTTTCAGGAAATTCGCCGTTTACTTCCCAGTGATGATGCCGATGAGCAAAGCCGCTATCTGGAGGCTTTGGTGGATGGCGTATTGATTGGGTGCCTATACCTTCCCAACGGCAATCCAGCGCCCGGGCCAAAATTTGACTATAAACTGCGCTGGTTTGACCGGCTTACCCAACATGCGGCTCGTCTGCTGGCAACCCAAACGCCGGTCATTTTAGCGGATGATTTCAACGTCATTCCAACGGAACTAGATGCTTCTAATCCCCAGCGGTGGCTGCATGATGCACTGTTTCGCCCGGAATCCCGAGCGGCCTATGAGCAACTCTTGGCGTCGGGCTGGATCGATTCGCTTCGTCAACTGACTCCCACTGAACGGTTTTATACCTATTGGGATTATTTCGGCCGGGCTTATCAACGTAATGACGGACTGCGCATCGACCATTTATTAGTGAATGCCCCCTTTGCTGACCAGGTTGTTGATGGTGGTGTTGACCAATGGGTAAGAGGCTGGGAGAAAACTAGCGATCATGCCCCAGCCTGGATTAAGCTGGCCTTGTAGCTCTCTCAACTTTATTATCGAAAGGATTAACAAGTGGCTACAAGATGCCTTGAACAGTAAAATCAGGGTTTTCCTGAACGATTTTTTGATTACACAAGAAGTATCTATAAGTCATTAATTTACAAAGACTTAAATCGTATATTTAATGTTTATTTTATC
The DNA here is from genome assembly GCF_013127955.1 of Spirosoma taeanense. Classification (NCBI taxonomy): domain Bacteria; kingdom Pseudomonadati; phylum Bacteroidota; class Cytophagia; order Cytophagales; family Cytophagaceae; genus Spirosoma; species Spirosoma taeanense. The sequence goes on along the minus strand of NZ_CP053435.1, from coordinate 280,193 downwards.
CCTTTAAATGTACGATTTCGTACGATGAAGTAGTAACCGCTAATTTGATGTCTATTTTACCATTGACCAATCTTAAACTAATGTTTTCACTGTCCACAAGTTCAACTACTTGATTTTGGATATAGTATTTCTTCCATCTTACCTTAAAAGCTCCCTTTCTTAATAAGCTTATTCCAGCACAAGCATTTTACAACCGGCATTGCGAACCGTTTAGAGGGTGTTTTGGAATAGTTGAAAGCTGAGAGTCAGGTCATCTTTGTAGCGACCAAGCTTACAAACAATGACAACTCCGTGGAAACCACTAACCGACTCCCAGTGGGCGGCAATTTCGCCTTTTTTACCGCTTCAACGCAAACGCAAACATGATCTTCGCTGTATTGTCAACGCCCTGCTTTGGCAACTCCGCACGGGCTGTCAATGGCGCAATCTGCCCTTCGAGCACCTACCTTGGCAGACCATCTGCTACTATTTCCATCGCTGGAAGCTGGATGGAACCATTGAAACGCTCAATGCCGCCTTAAATCAGGCCGACCGAATCCGAGCAGGCCGAGCAGCGTTACCCTCGCTACTTTGCATTGATTCACAATCAGTTAAGCTAGCCCCAATGGGCAGTGAGGCCCGCGGCTTAGATGTCCACAAGGCCGTTAATGGGCGCAAGCGGCAATGGGTAGTTGATGCGCAGGGGCGGCTTTGGGTGGTTGGGGTACACGCGGCAAACCAAGCCGACGGCCCGTCGGCAGTCAAGTTAATTGGCGATGTGCTGTGGCGATGCGGTGAACGATTAGTAGTAATCTGTGGCGACCAAGCTTACAATGGCGTATTCAAAGAAGCGTTGGCTGGATGGAGCCTTGAGTTCGAGAAAGCTTCCCGCCCCGAATCGGCTCGTGGCTTCGTTCCAATCGCCAAACGCTGGGTCGTCGAACGAAGCATCGCGTGGACTAATTTTTTCCGTCGGCTTGTGAAAGACTATGAGTACACCACATCTTCTTCGGTATGCTGGCTCTATTTAGCCAATATCCAGCTTATGTTGCAGCGTTTGCAAGACATAGACCAAACATAATTCCAAAACACATTCTTAGATGTATCCGCTTATGGTTATTAAGAAAAACTAATTGGAGAAGAACCAATTCATTTTATTACTAATTATACCGCTCTATATGCTAAATACTCGTTCTAAGTGGTTCCAATCACTCTTTATGCAATTGTATTCTATAATGAACTACTCATCTCTTTTATGCTGATTTATACATGATTGGGTAGTGGCTTAATTGCGTTTATCGGCAAAGAAAAATTGGTTGATGAATAGACCGATTATCGTATCATGTATAGTAACTGACTTGGAAAAGCAGATCGTTCGGCGGGCCAGGCGTTTTAGCCGGGTCCGAAGAGTAAGATGCTTTCGTTCAAGACTCTGCAATAAAGCTTTGCTTTCCAAACGCAGTCTTTGATCCAAACAATCAAAGTATGCCCACCAGCAGTCTGTTATCCACCTAATTACCTGAATTCTAGCTTGCTCTAATAGAGCTAGTAAGTGACGGAAGGTTTGGTGAGTACGACGACCAAAAACAAAAGCAACCACCTCGCCGGTCACGGCATCCTCTACCCACCATAGCCAGCGCGGCTGCTTCTTATTACGTACGTAAGCCCACATTTCGTCAACTTTAAGCGTGATTTTCAAGCCTTTATTGACATAAACAGGATTGACATAAACAACCTCACTGCTTTTTTTTAAATTGGTTGCTAACTGTATTGCGGTTAACACCCAGGACACGAGCCGTATCGCGCACGCCCGATCCATTCAGCACCATTTGGGTAATTTGCTCTTTAACCAATGGATCACGGGCTTTGTGGGTATAAATCTGCACAAATGTTCGACCGCAGTCGTAGCATCGGTAGCGTTGAGTGCCAGCCCGAGTAGAGCCATAGCGTTTGACTTGTTGAGTTTGACCGCAATGTTTGCAAATAACCGCTTCTAAGACCATCAACAAAGATACCATTTCAACGCAATTCAGCCACGACCCAATTATTTAGTTATTTGACACGAGAAATCAAACCGCAATGTTAACTATTTTATAATAAAGTTACTATATAGAGGTGGGTCAAGGATTGAGGGTACTTAAAGAAGCTATTTTACAAGAAAATCTGACCAATTAAAGGATGAGAAGGTTCAAAACGCTGAACGATTAAATTGAACGGTTTTATTGAACGCGAAAAGGGCCGTTTCCAGCCCTTCTCTCCTACCCAGCCACCGTCCAGAAAAACGTCCGACTAATTTCCGGACAAGGCATCAAAAGAAATGTTCATCCAGGCTGTCGAGTTAGTCCAAGTCTTTACGGATAGTTAAGCTGCAGCCAATCATAAAACCGATTGATCCATGAATCTGTGGGGATATTTTGCTTATTCATACCGAAGCCGTACCCACCTTTTTGGTATATATGCAGCTCGGCCGATTGACCAGCTTCCAGCCATTTTTGGTAAATGTGGACACTGTGTGAGGCAAGACCCAGATTATCGTCACTGGCGGCCGTAATGAAAATGGGGACTCTTGTCTCTGGAATCGTTTTCCCAATAATCGCATTTTCGTAGGGATAAATGGGAGCAACAAAGTTGGGACGGCTTTCATCCGTTGCGCTGTAGACAACCGACATGGTCAACGTTGCACCAGCGGAAAAACCCATGAAACCAATCTTATTGGGGTCAATGTGATAGGGTTCAGCATGTTGACGCACATAGCGCATGGCTGCTATCCCATCCTGTAAAGCCAGCTGAACCACTGGTGCATTGACCGAATCGAGCTTCTTGAAATCTCGCTTTTGTAATATAGCCATGAGACCATTCTCTGGGTACGCTGGATCTTCATGCACTAACCGATATTTCAGTACAAAGGCGGTGATTCCCTTCTGGTTCAACCAGTTGGCAACATCCGTTCCTTCGGACGTGTACGAAAGGATATGAAAACCTCCTCCGGGCGCAATAATGACGGCAGTACCGTTGGGCTTTGCCGGAATGAAAGCCGTTAGCGTGGGCTTGGAAACATCCCTCAGGATTCGACTCTTTCCCAGACTGGTCTCTTTTTCAGTCCAGGTCCAGTTTTCCGAACCGGGGGCTATTCCCTTGTAAAGGGGAATAATCGTTTGCGCCTGTACAGTGCACCTAATAAAAATAACGATGGGTACCAGTACTTTATACATACTTGATGATGATTTTGACCGCGTACAGCTTTAATCATACAAGTACGATCATGGCTGACGCGGTCTATTTTTTAAGTAAATCGTTTATCCATTGGTGCATCTTTTCTCTGGCAACTTTTGCTAATTGCGTGGGAAAAATATCGACACCATGGGGTGATTCAGGATACACAGCGAGATACGTTTTGTTACCGGCCATCCGCCATCGTGCTTCCATAAAATAGGTGTCATCAGCAAGCGGGTCTGCCGTCCCTATTGTAAACATGGCAGGCGGTAAACCATGCAGGTTTGCGTACAGGGGCGAATAGCGTGGCTGCTGCAGCTGCTCAGTTGTCCATGTTCCAAACACCAGTTTCCAGGTGTCGTCCATAATTCTTTTGGGTAGAAAAACTGTATCATTTGCGAGCCTGTTTGATGGTGTTCTACTCAAATCATAAACACCATAGACAAGGTTTACCCCTTTTACCCGGTTGATAGCTTTCAATGTATCCCGAATGAAAAGGGTGGTTAGGGCTGCGAGATGACCGCCTGCTGAATTTCCCGACACAATTATTTTATCTGTACCAAATTCTATTTGCGCATTCATGACGAGCCATCTTGCTGCAGCTTTGCAATCTTCGATGCAGGCGGGAAACGGAGCTTCCGGCGCAAGCCGGTAATCCGGACTTACCACAGCCACGCCACAGGCCCGTGCCATTCTATCGTTCAATTGCGCATCGTTGAGTGGTGAGCCCACGTTCCAGCCGCCACCGTGAATACTTAACACAACGGCACGTATCGTATCCGGTTTGTATACGTATAAGGCGAGCTTGGCTGCCGGTCCCTGAATGTATTTAACGGCGGGCTTTAGCACGGTGTTGGTGTCAATAGTGGCTAGCATGCCTGCTCTTGCTTTTGCAAGTCCTTCGTTGGTCAGGGCAGACGGTGAAGGTGGCAAATGGGCAAGCGTTTGGTTTAGCTTGCGCACTTCCAGCATATACGCCGAATAATCTTCATTTGAGTTTGACTGTTGCGCAATTGCCACTACACCCGTCACACACATCAAAATCATTACCACCAAAAGTTTACTTTTTATAGTTGATAATTTTTCCAAAACAGGAGGTGGCTTTAATTTGGTTTAACAGAAATAACACGGAAGGTTTCCGTATATATACCACGGGGTAATTTTGTCTGAAGTAATGGATTGCTTGGGTACGGTCAACCAAGACTACTGGGAGGCCTGTGCCCCACCCGTACGTTCTACAAATTTTGTAGCCTCACTCAGATAGGGATAAAAAATACAGGACCTGATGGCTTTGTTTGATCCATCTCTCAGTTCGCCTTTTAATTGTTCGGGTGCCTTTCCTTCTTCTACCCAACGCACCAGGGACACAAAGTGGTTAATTGGTTTTGGAGCAGCGCCATTAAGTGCATGATCAAGTCCCGGCAGAAGAAATAAACGGGTGAACGCAGCCGTTTTCTTTGCACCACCCATCCGTGCCTGAACCTTGCCGTAATAATCAATGGCCGCCTGCGGAGGAAGAAGCTGATCGGTTAATCCCTGAAGTATCATGAGTTTTCCGCCTTTATCTCGGAAGCCGGTGAGGTCAGGGTTGTCCGTCGCATACACCTCTTTGTATTGTTCTACCGCCTGATTAAAAAGCAACTGAAACTGCGCCTGTGTGATTTTTGACGACTGCCAGTTTGGGTTTGCCAGGAGAAAATAACGGGCCCAATAATCAAACGTTTCAGCCGGTTTTCCAACAAGTGGCTGGCCGGTTGTGCCAGCCGTTGCACTCAGGTCGGCACCCGGCAAAAACCCATACCAGAGAAATTTTCCGTCCACCGTTCGTGGACCTTGCCAAATCCTTCTCAGCACTTCTGCATCGGCCTCCGTGAATATACTACCGCCCATGTTTTTTCCCACCAACACCTTAGGGTCAAACTTGAGGTGTATGGGGTCCTGGATCACGCTGTCAACAACGCCGTCCTGACTGTCCGCTGCTTCAATGACGGCTTTACTAATAGCCGTTATCTTTTGGGCAGGAATGTAGTTGTTCACTTGGTGCATCACCACCTGCGGCCACAGCCCACTGGTGACGGAACGGGTAAAGTTGACAGCCGGGTACAAAGACAGGATGCCATCATAATCTTCCGGATACCGCTGTGCTTCGCTAAGGCCCTGCCGGCCGCCCATTGAGCCGCCAACAAAATAGGCGTACTTTGCAGGCTTTCCATAAAAGGCTTTTACCAGCTCTTTCCCCACCACCGTCATGTCATGGATGCCCAGATAGGCATTGTCCTGGATCAGTTGCCAGTTGAGGCTACGGTTGCTGTCCAATGCAAAGGTGGCACTTCCACCCTCATGGCCAGTGTTAGTGGCCCCCACTGCAAAGCCCTGTGAAATGGCGTTTCCAAAGGTCCAGTCTGCCCCTCCTAAAAAACCACCGCCACCATTTCCCTGAAAGCGCCCGTTCCAGTTTTTCAGCGGCAATGCAATCCACACCTTAACGCTGTCGTTGGCCGGCGGATGATTCACAATGGCGGTGACGTTGCAGGTGCCCTCCTCCTGATTAACCGAAGCAGCCATCACTTTGCCATTGGCTAACGAAATGTTCGTCAGGGTTTCACAACCACAAACCGGTGTCACCTCCGTATAGATTGGCTTCAGGGGAGCAACGTCTCCGTACCAGTGCCACAGGTAACGGGCCAATTGGTTTCTATTTTGGGCAAAAACAGTACTTGTCAGTAGTGTCAAAACAGCCATGAAGCTCACGGTCGATACTAGTCGCATTGTTTTCATACGAATTAAGTTGGAGTAGACGAATTACCAGAGTCAGGGATTCAGGCTTATGATCTTTACCGGTCCCAACAAGCCGGATGGTAATAGCGGGGAACTGGCCTGATAAAACGGCATGGTCGTGTAGGTGCTCTTTGGCTTGACGTCCGGTTGGGCATCACCAATCAGGCGGTTTACCCACAGGTTCACCACCTTAATTTCAATTTGGTTGGCCCCGACTCTCAAGGCGTTAGTAGCCTCCACCCGGAACGGTTTTTTCCACACCACTCCCAGTGATTTACCGTTCACTTTCACTTCGGCCAGCTCTTTTACCTCACCCAGATCAAGCCAGAGGGAAGCCCCTTTATTGATTGCATTGGCTGGCAGGTTGATGGTTTGGGTGTAGGTGGCTGCGCCGGAGAAATACCGGATACCCGTGTCGACCTTTTCCGTATAAGAAACCAGCTTGTCAAACGTAGCTCCGGCCGGGGCACCCCGATCCGGCTGGAAAGCAACTGTCCAGGGGCCTTCCATTGACCCAATCACCTGCTCGGTCCTGGCAGGTAACGTAACGGCCGGTTGGGTAGCCGTCCCCCGGAAGATCACAAACACGGCATCATTAGGCGATAAGGAAAGGGTAACTTTTGTTGCGCCGTTGGCCATGCTGTACGAAGCCGGTTCTATCCGGCCGGTTTCGGGATGCCAGATCTGAGGCACTTTACCCGTTACCCGAAACGTGACTTCGAGCTGCTGAGCCCGGTCGTTACGGCTGTTGACCCAGTATAGATCGCCGTCAATCAGTTTACGGTGAACGTACAGCAGTTTGGTGTCGGCCTGTGGTTTAGTGTACGAAAAATCCGGTTGGATGTTTAATGACGACAGTACTTCTTCTAACCGTTTGCCGGTACTAACGTTGCGGTTACCCGCATGCCAGATCTGGTTGACCAAACGGGTGAATTCCGGCGTGTCATCCTGCAAACCCGCGGGCTTCAGTGCCTTTGCCCCGGTGACCGTGGCCCCCGCTTTGACCAGGGCCGCAATCTTACGCAGTACCGGTAAGGACATCGTTCGGGCGTTGCTGTCCAGCGCCAGCACGCGGTAGCTCATGCCGCTGGGCGTAACGAGCCGACCATCCTTTACCGATAGTAACGTCACTAAAGCGTCGGCGTTGATGAAATCGTAACCGTACCCCGCCGGTACGTCGGGCAGTTTACGACCAAACAGGCCCGTGATGTTGTTGTCCTCCCCATAGTAATATACCACATCGGCCACGAACTTACCCTGCTGGAGCATATAGCTGCTACGGGCTAGGTAATCCGTCCAGGCTTTGGCCTGCCCGGCCCAGGTTTCGTGACGGGTAAACCACTGCCCAAAAATGAAAAGACCCAGACCAGGCACTTTATCATCAACGGGCTGGTGCGCCGAGGTATGAATCACAAACCGGTTCAACCCGCTCGCCAGTTCTAAGTCGACCGTGGGTTTAAGTCGCTCAGGGGAATAGGCGAAGGCCGACCCCCCCAGCCCAAAAGCGGTTAACGATTCAGCAGCTACCAGGTTCTGTCCATAAATGTGGGCTACCGAAGCCGATTCCCGAATGTCGGCCTGCGCCATCTCGAAGGTGGAACCAAAGCCGGTGAACACCCAGGTGGCCGACATGGGAACCGCTGCGGTTCGTTTGGCGTCCATGCCATCGACAATATACAGCCGCCCGTTCTCGTGCGATTCCGAATAGCGCTTCATGCCGTAGCTGGCCAGAATCCGGGTTAGCTGGTCGTAATAATTTTCGGCGATCAGTTCCGAGATGGTCTTGCGCCAGTCCCACAGAAATTGTTCACTGGCCTGGGTGCTTTTTACCACCTGCCCCGTCAGCACGGGCATCCACGGCCGCAGATTATATCCCCGGCGCTTTTGAAATTCTTCGGCCATTTTCGGGGTCCAGGTTTCCTGCCCGGCTTCGTAGCTGTCGGTGACCATGTACTGCAGGCCTTTTGCCCCCATCAGCCCACCCGTAGCGTCCTTGTACTGGTTGAGGTAGGTTTCAAAATAAGCCCTTACAGCTCGCGCGTCCAGCTTATCCACTTCCAGCCCCGTAGCCTCCGGAGAAGCCGGGTGGTTTTTCTTGCCCGTTAGCGAATAGCCAAAGCGAAGGATTTTCCAATGCCCACCGGCTGGCGGTGTCCAGTTCAGCCTACCGTCGGTGGTCAGCTTACTGGTTAAATCAATGACATCCAATTCGGATACGGCATCGCCCGACGAGGGCGTGGGGTATTTTTCCAGATCGTAGGTAGCGGCAAAACCGGCTTTTTCTTCTGCGTGATTAATGCGGGTGACCGGGTGCAGCACCAACTCCGCTATGTCAGTGCCGGTGGCTGGTTTGGCCGGGATGAATTTGGCCACCAGCAGCGACTCGGAAGTAGGCACTGCTTTCCGGAACGAAACCCGGAAATAGCGGGCCGTAGTCGGCGGAATAGTTATGGTTAGCTGAGCTACGCCACCCTGCGGAATGGGGGTTACGGGGCGAAAATGAACGCCATCCTCGCTCACGTCCAGACTCCGGTTATCGCCCGGCGGCCAAAGGTTGAATGGCTCCCGGATGCCGCCCCCCACAACCGTGAGCGCTTTGATCGTCTGCGGTTTTTGAAACTCGTACTGAATCCAGCCTAGGCCACTTGTGGAATCAAACGGCAAAAAGCTGGCGTTGGCGATGTCGCCGTCGGTTAATTGCTGCAGCGAAAAACGTCCCCCGCTGGACGTGATTTTTGGCTGAAGCGATGCGATGGCCACGTCATTGGCGGCCAACCGGTAGGCAACCACCGTGATGTCTTCGTAATACGCCGGGGGAGCGGCTTCTTTCTGCGTGGATATAATGGACTCCCCGGCTACGGGTACGTTCTGAAAGGGGCCGGTCTCGGCATACGGCTTGGGCAAGGCTCCACTGAACGCCTGCCCGCCGGGTACAATGATCTCCCGCCAGACCAGTTTTTTCATCCCGTCTTTGGCCGCCACCCAGGGGCCACCACTCTGACTCCAGCCCGGCGAGCCAGCGATGGCCATTTCCAGCTTTAGTGAGTCAGCCAACCGGGTGGCTAGGAGAAAGGCATCTTTCCAAGCCGGTGTCATGTACGTCAGTCGCTTGTCAACAACCTGAGGTGTGGTCAGACCGGCGTCAAAGTTCTGAAAACCGCCAATGCCCGAGCGGTGCATCCACAACAGGTCTTTACGAATGCCGTCTTTGGTGACATTACCGTTCATCCAGTGCCACCACACCCGGGGCCGGGCAGCATTGGGCGGATTCAGAAAACCATCCCGTAAAGCCGGGTCTGCCTGAGCCAGTACGAACCCCGGAAGGAGTATTAGAAGAATAATAATCCTATTCATCGATAAGCGGTCAAAAACAAAAACGCAAAAGCGGATCTGCCAAACGGAGTAGGACGTATTTGATTTATTTCACCCGGGTTCCTTTGGCTGGGTATTCGCCAAGCAGGCTACCGGTTGTGTGGTCTTCATCCTTTTTGGTCAGCACCAGGTTTGCATCAATCCCATTTGCGGTGTAATAAATAGTTGCTTCATTGTCATTAACATCCACTTTGGAGATAGGGGCCAGTTCAGCCCCTGTGGCATCATCACGAACGAGGCCTGACAACGTGTTATCCTTTTTTTCAAGAACAATGAGTCGAACCAAATCCCCCAATGGCGTTCCGGGTATAGAGACACGCCACTTGCCCTCGAAATAATCAGCCCCTTTTTTAGCCTGAGCATTAACCTGGAGCGTCATCAATAAAAAGACCAGTCCGCAGAAGAATAGCGATAGCTTTTTCATTTTTCAGTAAAATTCAGTTATTATGTTGTGAAATTTTCGCCTATTGAGTCATCTTGATACAATAATAAGTATAAATCTTATCGAGTCAAATTGACCCAATAAAAAAGTTCTATTTTTGCGTATAAAATAGACTCACCTTTTTATATCTTAATGGGTTCGACCATCCCCGTAATCGACCAATACTTAAGCCAGCCGGATGCTTTCCACCCGGGCGTGTCACTGGATAACGTCATCTTTAGTTTTCACGATCATCAACTTAAAATCCTGTTAATTCAATTAAAGGGGCTCCATCAATGGGCGCTACCCGGGGGGTTTATCTTTAAAGAGGAAGAGGTTGAACAGGCGGCTGCTCGAATTCTAACAGGGCGCACCGGGTTAACGGACGTGTTTCTTCAGCAATTTCATGTGTTTAGCCAGCGGACGCGAACGCTGGCAACGATGACGCGAACAATGTTGGAAGAAGAAGGACACCAGCTTCCCAAGGGACACTGGCTGGAACAGCGGTTTCTGACCATCGGCTTATACGCGCTGGTCCAATATGAACGGGTCAGGCCCAAACCCGACGAGTTTTCGGTTGCCTGCTGCTGGTATGACTTGAATCAATTACCGGAACTAATCTTTGACCACCGAGAAATTATTCAGAAGGCATTAGACAGTCTTCGCCGACACTTAAATTACCAGCCCGTTGGCTATACCCTTCTGCCGAAAGAGTTCCCTTTAAAAAGCTTACAGGCGATTTATGAAACGATACTGGATCGCCGATTGGAGCGAAGTAATTTCAACCGGAAGATTCTTTCCTATAATATTCTGGATCGAAAAGATAAACTTTATACGGGTGCTTCCAACAAAGCGCCGTATTTGTATTCGTTCAACGAGGAGCGGTATTTTCAAGCCCTTAAGCAGGGGCTGGATAAAGCGTTTTAATGGCTGCGGCCTCTTCCTAAACCAAACGTCATGAGTAAGCAAACTGATCTTCAGAAACGCTTTGTGGAACTACGAACCATTATCGAAGCGCGTCAATACGATAAACTCAAGACTTTTTCTTTCCCGATTCCTGACGAATTCAATTGGGTAAGAGACGTTTTTGAGCCAATCATCCTGGAAGCAAATGCCGAACGCCTGATGCTGGAATTGGTCACGGATGGCCATGCTTCGCCGGTTACATTAACCTACCGGCAAGGATTTGACAAGAGTAATCAGTTGGTGAATCTCTTGAGAAGACAAGGCGTTCAGCAGGGTGAACGAATCTTCATCATGTGCGGCCTGGATGAAGGGGTATGGATCACCTATTTGGCGGCCATTACGGGCGGGTATGTGCTCATTCCCGCGGCCAGTATTCTGAGCACCGACGATGTGGTGTACCGATTCCAGAATGCGTTTCCCAAGGTCATTATTGCTGACCTGGAAAATGCAGAGAAGCTGGAACAGGCCTTGCTGGAATACCAACATCCGGTTGCCATAAAGTTACTCCTGGATGGCCAACGGAAGGGTTGGGTATCGTTTGAGACAATTGCTACCGAAGAAACAACAGCACAGGCCGCCAACACAAAAAAGGATGAAGACTTATTCTGGTTCTTTACGTCGGGGACGACCGGACTGCCAAAAGTAGCCGTGCATACGCATGCCAGTTATCCGCTAGGCCACTTAACTACCGCCGTATGGATCGGTCTGAGAGCAGGCGATAAACATTACAATATCGCCCAGCCCGGCTGGGCGAAGTTTGCCTGGAGCAGTGTATTTGCTCCTCTAATCGTCGGCGCAACGATTTTCTCATATAAATCGAAAGGGCGGTTTATGGGCAGTGACCAGTTGCGCCTGATCCAGGATCACCACATTACGACACTCTGTGCCCCGCCAACGGCTTTTCGCCTGCTCATTCAGGAAAAACTGGACGGCTACCAGTTCCACCTGCGCGAGTGCGTCAGCGCTGGAGAGCCGTTGAATGCCGAAATTATTAAGACGTGGAAAGAAGGGACCGGCATCCAGATACGTGACGGCTATGGACAAACTGAAACCACATGCATGATCAGCAATCTGCCCGGAAGCCCGGTAAAGTATGGCTCCATGGGTAAGCCATCGTTTCTATACGACATTTGGGTTGTCGATGAAGAGGGACACGAACTACCACTGCTTGAAACGGGTCAGATAGCGGTTCAACTGAATCCGGATCGGTTTCAGGGAATTTTCAAAACCTACCTGGGCGATACGGAGCGGCAAAAAGGGGCGTTCAAACATGGTCTTTATTACACCGGGGATAAAGCCTACAAAGACGAAGAAGGCTACTACTGGTTTGTGGGGCGTGACGATGACGTCATTAAATCGTCGGCTTACCGCGTTGGCCCGTTTGAAATAGAGAGCGTATTGCTGGAAGTGGATGAGGTCCTGGAGTCAGCCGTAGTGGGTAGTCCGCATCCCATCCGGGGCCAGGAAATAAAAGCGTTTGTTGTGCTGGTAGGCGGAGAAGCAGCGAGTCGTGCTATTGCCGACAAACTATTTGCCCATTGCAAAAAAAACCTGGCTCTCTATAAAGTCCCCCGTTTAATTGAATTTGTGTCGGAGTTACCCAAAACCATCAGTGGCAAAATCAGGCGGGTTGAACTTCGGGCAGCTGAAGAACAGCGTAAAATCAGCAACGAAAAAAGACCTCACGAATATTTAGTAGGTTAATCACCGATTGTGGTCTATCGGGGATAAAGTCCCCAATGGACAGTCCAAAATAACTCATTCCATACAAAGCAAATCCGGGAGTGATCAGCTCAATAGTACAACCAAACTATGAACAGACAATCTGTATGCTACTAATTATCGTTGGCAGTTATTAAAATAATTCCTGTGACCAAACGTACAATCCGCTTGACATAGGTTCAGAAAAACCTCCAGTTAATTTTTGGACAAGACATAGAAAGAAAGTGCACCCAATTGAATTTTGAAGGTCAACAGACTCGTTTAAGGACGCTTATTTTGTAAGAAATGGAAAGTACACCTCCCCTTCCCTAGTATTTGAAGCTAATAATTATCGAAGCGGTTTTGCCAACTTCCGGGCTAGAAGAAAGGGGTGCAATTCGAGCAGCATAACCACAGCCACCAGGCTATATTCTACGGCCGTCAGCCATAGATTCTCCTGATAGGCCGGGGTTTGATACGTAAAATAGGAAAGCGGAATCAGAGCTGACCAAACCAATGGATACCGAAACCGCGTAAAGATCGACACGCCCACTAGCGTGGTAACGTACCACGGATGAACCGTTGTCGCCAAGGCGAAATATAGGGTCAGAATGGCCAAAACCTGCATTGGTATCGAAATGGTACGCCAGCGAAATGAAATCCACAGGATGCTCAGCGTCGTCGTTATAGAAAGCCACACGCCAACCCGTTCAATGGTGTTGTAGCCTTTTATCCAGTAGCCAATCGTCCGCAGTACGTAATACACACTGGCATTGAATTCGAACTTCTGAAAATACAGATCAAGGCTTGAAAACACATTCTGTACCAGTTCCAGACTGGCGAAAGGCAGAAACAGAGCCGCCGTCAGCCCACCCGTTAGCGCGGCATACGTCAATCCGGTTTTCCAGCCCAGCCGACGAATCGCCAGCGGCAAAAGGATCAGTGGCAAGAGCTTTGTAGCAATAGCCAAAGCCAGCGTGACAGCCGAAAGAGCTATCCGTTTTTGCAAAAGCCACCACGCAGCCAGCAGGGACAGAAAAATCATAACGGCCTCGAAGTGCAGATTACCGGTCAACTCCAGAATGACGAGCGGGTTCAGACCGTACAGCAGCGCCAGATTCGGATTACGATTCAGGCGACATAATAACTTCGTCAGCAACCACATTGTCCCGATTTCGCTCAGGACAATCGGTAGCCGAAGCCAGATTACGTTCCAGAACAGACTACCGTTTGACAGCCAGGCCGCCAGCCCAAACATCGCCTGGTTTAGCGGAGGGTAGACCGTGAAGTAGTCCGGAGAGTTGAGCTGCCGAAACAACGTATCATCCAGCCCTGCCTGAGCAGCCGTCGGCGTATGGATAAGCTGGCTGGGCAGATATAAATACGGATTGAAACCATGCGCCAGCAAACGTCCGTCCCATACAAACCGGTACACATCGTCGGAAAGGCGCGGTATGGCAATCACCAGCAGGAAACGAAATAGAATGGCGGCCCCAAACAGGAATGAATCTGTCTCTTCGGCCCGATTGCGCTTCCAGATAAACCAGCCATAACCTGAAAATAAGACCAGGAGCAAACGAATCAGCCAACCAAACTCCTCGCGGGGCACAGCATAGCCCAGCGTCAGATAGGCAGCGGCTGACGCAAGCAGCCAGAGGATACGAAGCAGAGTTACGGTCATGGATGATGGCGCGGGGCAACCGCCGGTCAGGCGCCCACCGACGCCGGACGCCGACCGGCATGGACCAGCGAATATACGCACACCATCCCGAAGCCGACCATTAGCATGATGTGCAGAAAAAACATCCGGAAGTCCTGAATATAGAATGCCAGCGCCAGCCCTCCGAAAAAATACAACGCCAGCAGCCCTTCGACCATCGTCAGCCAGCTGATTTGACGGCTTACGTACACGTTTGCGGCCCAGCTATCCTTCGCGGTTGTTACGTTAAACTTAGGCGTTCGGACAAAAGGCGTTTTCCGGCCAATGTACCCTTCAATAACAGCAATGGTATTGTGCAGCGACAAACCCATCATCAGCGAGGAATACATGGGAAAATACCAGGCCAGCCGCGCCTTGTTCGCCGAGTTGAGCAGCCAGAAGGGAACCCCATAAAAGGTCAGGAGAATGAACAGGTTGAATTGGAACAGGTTGATGACGTAAAATACCCATTCCCACTCCGGATGGCGGCTGCGTATATAAATTAGGGGGACACTCATAACGCCCAGAATCAGCACCAGAATGAACGTAGCGCTGCTGAACAGGTGAAAAAACGCGTGCAGCTTCATGGAGAACGATACGCCCGGCGTTCGAAGCACTTTAACGAACAGCTTCCGGGCGCATTCGGCCGCGCCTTTCATCCAGCGATACTGCTGCGATTTCAGGGCGTTCATCGCTACGGGCAGCTCAGCAGGCGAGCCAACGTCTTCACGATACACAAATTTCCAGCCCCGCAACTGAGCGCGGTAGCTCAGATCCAGATCCTCGGTCAGCGTATCGCTTTGCCAGCCACCCGCGTCGGCGATGGCTGTTTTACGCCAGACGCCCCCCGTCCCGTTGAAGTTAGCCAGAAAACCAGCCGCGTAACGCCCGCTCTGCTCGATGGTGAAGTGCGCATTCAACCCAAACGCCTGTAACTGGGTCATCAGTGAAAAATCCTCGTTGAGATGCTCCCAGCGGGTTTGCACAATTGCCACTTTCGGATCGTTAAAATGCGGCACAGTTTTCAGCAGGAAATCCGGGTCGGGCACGAAATCGGCGTCGAATATGGCAATGAACTCCCCTTTAGCAATCTCAAGCCCGTAGGCTAGAGCACCCGCTTTAAATCCGTTTCGTTCGGGTCGCCGGACGTGTTCAATGTCGAATCCCTGCTGTTGGTACTCGGCTACTTTCGCGGCAAGGATCGCCACGGTTTCGTCGGTCGAATCGTCCAGAACCTGAATCTGAAGTTTGTCTTTGGGGTAACGTAATTGTACGACTGTGTCAATCAGTCGTTCCACAACGTAGAGTTCGTTGTAGACAGGCAGTTGCACAGTTACCGGCGGCAGTGCATCGGGCTGGATAGTGTCCATCGACAGCACGGCCGCCCGACGTGTTCGCTCGGAGCGCAGATAAATAATTATCAGGCTCAGCTGACCACAGTTATAAAGAAATAACAGCATCAGCGCCAGTCCATAGAGGACCAGAACCAGAATTTCCATGGTGTTGAAACAAGATCGTTTCTATGCTGAACGCAGCTCTCGATGTTTTATCAAAACGATTATTAACTCAATTGATTACCAATACCTGAAGATTGTCGCCAGAATCTTATATCCCGCCAGAACCGTTCCCTTCACCGTCCCCGAGATTTTCGAGAAGCCTATCCGCTTTCGGTAGCTGACGGGTATTTCCAGAATCCGCAAGCCCTGTTTAGCGGCTTTTAACTGCATTTCAACCGTCCAGCCATACGTTTTATCCTGCATATCCAGTTCCAGCAACTGCTCAAACCGAATGGCCCGGAATGGCCCTAGGTCTGTATACCGGACGCCGTATAACCAGTGAAGCAGGGTTGTTGCCAGCCAGTTGCCAAATACCTGCTGGGGCGTCATGGAGCCTCGTTCCCGATTACCCAGCGCCCGCGACCCGATTACCAGATCGACCGCACCAGCCAGAATTGGCGCAACCAGCGCCGTCATCTCGCCGGGATAATCCGAGTAATCCGCATCCAGAAAAACAACCACATCTGGTTTTTGTTGCCGATTCTGAGCGTAGGCGATGCCCCGCAGACACGCCCGGCCATATCCCTGAACCGGTTCGTTGAGTACAGTAGCTCCGGCCAGGGCTGCCTGCACTGCTGTCTGATCGTTTGAATTGTTATTGACGACCACCACCTCGTCGACCAGCCCGACCGGGATATCACGCACAACATTGCCAACCGAATTTTCTTCGTTGAAGGCAGGGATGATAACAAGAATGATTGACCTGGACACAGTTGAATTTACAAAAGGAGAACATGCTTTGCACCCAAACTTTGCGTTCTTTGCGATTAAGCATTAAACTGCAAAGGTAGCAATCGTCCTATCTTCCATCTGTCAATGGAAATTTCGTTTATCGGCGCGGGGAACCTCGCCTGGCACCTGGCCCCCGCCCTGGAAAATGCGGGCCACCACATTAACGAGGTCTTCAGCCGGCAACTCCAGTCGGCCCGGCAGCTGGTCAGCAATCTGTACGACGCCCGCACCCATTCCGAACTCAATTTTGCTGATAGCCCATCCCGGCTGTTTATCCTGGCCATTCCCGACGACACGCTCGAAACCGTCTGCTCCCGGCTGGTTCTGCCAGAGAACGCCATCCTTGTCCATACATCGGGGACTCAGTCGCTGGAGACGCTGACGCACCAAATGGAAATTTACAGCGATGTACCCGTTCAGACCGGGGTTTTCTATCCCTTACAAACGTTCACGAAAGGCCAGTCGTTCATGACCTTTGAGGAGATTCCGCTTTGCATTGAAGCCACCGATAAACCAACCGAAGACGAACTGGTTGCGCTGGGGCAGGAACTCAGCGATATTGTTTATCTGATTACCTCAGCCGAGCGCTGTAAGCTGCACCTTGCGGCTGTTTTTGCCTGCAACTTCACCAATCACCTGCTCACCATCGCCCATGACCTTACCGTGGGCGATGGGCTGGAGTTTGAGCTGCTCCGCCCACTCATCCGCGAGACATTCCGCAAAGGTCTTGACGCTTCTGATCCGGCAAACGTACAGACCGGCCCTGCCCGCCGGGGTGATCTGACAACGATTGATGCCCACCTTTTGCTGCTAAATACCCAGCCTGAATTTGCGAACATCTATGAACTGATGACAGATAGTATCCGACACCGTTTTCATAAATAAGACCATATCTAAGGTATTGATCTGGGGCTAATGACGAATAAATGATTCAAGATTACTTGAATAATATATAATAATGCTATAGTTTTACTTTACCTGTTAGAATGTGCCTTTTCGGCAAAAGCATTTATCGGCAATTCAACTCCCAACTTTAGTGGCATACAAACACTGTAAATTACAGGCATGGGTGCATTAAGATCAATACCTGCTAGGCCGGACGACTCCGCTTTGCAGACCGATTCAATAAGTCTCTATGATCGATATAGTTCAATTGCCTATGGTGTCATTTTACAGATAATACCTCAACCCGAGATCGCTCAGCAGGTACTGCTCGATATATTTACGACTCCTTTTTTAAAGCTGGTTGAGGGCTATCCGACTACCCCGACGACCACCATCATTCGCATGGCCAGGGAAAAAGCGCTGGAAGCGAAATCGGCAATGACACCACCCGCCCCAGCACCTTTTGGTTTGGATTCAGACACGAACGATAATCTGCCAAAATTGGTTTTTGATTTGGCTTTTCGGCAGGGGTATACCCCCGATGCCATTGCTGAACGACTACAAATTCCCTGTTCGGACGTGCTGAAAGCGATCCGGACTCATCTCAGTTCTTTCCGTAAACGTTAATTAGTTTCAGTTTTGAAAACTCACCAGTATTTAACCAGCGGCATTCTCGAATCCTACTTGCTGGGTATCGTCTCCGACAAAGAGAAGGAGGAGGTTGAGCGTGTACTGGCTACCGATGCAGACGTGTTAGCCGAGTTGAATGAACTGGAAACGGAAATGGAACAGTTTTTCCTGCGGAATGCCGTCCCTCCCCCGCCAGGCGTAAGAGCCAATATTCTGGAGCGCCTTGGCGAAACTGGCCTCAAAAAGCAGGCCTCCAACCCATACAGTCACTTTGCCCGGGAACCCGAGCCGCCTAAACCCAACTACGTAGATGTTGAGGTAAGCGATACGCATATCCGGGTTCATAAATACTGGCGGCCAGCCTTCATTGCTGTCTTCGTGCTGTCGAAAATTTTCCTGGTGCTCGGGCTTTATTATTACTTCAAATCCAACAGTCTGGAGCAGGAAATTACGCGGCTTAAAGCAGCTACCGAGCAGACGGCCTCCCAACCGAAGAATAGAACCGAGTGAGAATTGCTTGGGGTTAACTAGTTGGTCGCTATTTTTACTAGTGTTCATAGCCGACCCTCTTTTTTAACTCATGAGACAACGTATTCTTACGCTGGTAACCTTCGTGTTTTTTATTTCTCCTTGTTTGGCGCAGTGGCAGTCCCAGGCTGTTCAGACCGACGCCAGTTTCCGGGCAGTAAGCATTGCCGGTCCTGATGTGGTGTGGATTGGGGGCACACAGGGCACCTTCGTTCGCACAACCGATGGCGGCAGAACCTGGCAAACCGGCAACGTACCCGACGCCCAGACCTGCGATTTTCGCGACGTTTACGCCGTTGATGCCCAAACCGCTTTTCTGATGAGCGCCGGTCCTGCCGAAAAAGGCCAGGCGCGTCTCTACAAAACAACCAACGGTGGCCAAACCTGGTCGCTTGTTTACCAGACCGACCAGGCAGGCGTCTTTTTCGACGGCATGGATTTCTGGGACAAGCAGCACGGGATTGTTTTCAGCGACCCGGTTGGTGGCAAATGGTTTATCCTCACTACCGACGATGGCGGACAAACCTGGAAAACCATTCCGCCTACCAGTCTCCCCATGATGATGCCCAACGAAGCGGCTTTTGCAGCCAGTGGTAGCAGCCTGGTTGTGCAGGGCAAACGTAATGTCTGGATTGCGTCGGGCGGGTCGATGAGCGGACGCGTTTTTCGCTCAGATGACCGGGGGCAGAGCTGGGCGGTCAGCACGACCCCGCTTGCCGCTGGCGAAGCAACCGGCTTGTTTGGTATGCAGTTCTTCAGCGAGAAAGTAGGAATGATTGTGGGCGGAAACTATAAACAGGAAAATCTGCCCGGCCCCAACGCGGCCATTACCCGCGACGGCGGCATAACCTGGTCACTCGTTACACCCACCGACCCGCCCGGGCTACGCGAAGCCGTAGCCCTGCTTCCCGGTGATCGCATCCTCACTGTCGGGCCCACCGGCACGAGTCTTTCGGCCGATCAGGGTCAGACCTGGCAACGGCTCGACACCGAAGGCTTTCATGCCCTTGCCTGCGCGAAAGGCACCTGCTATGCCGTAGGCGCAAAAGGAAAAGTCAGCAAGCAGGTGTTTAAATGACCCCTGATGAATTGAGCCTAATGCCCTCACAATCCTCGCCGACTTTTGTTCGTTATTCTGCCGTGTTGAACGATTAACCCCACCCGGTTATGCCAGTGAAAGCGGCTTTATCTTTATCCATTCTCTTTGCAAACGTAGCCCTTGTCGGCGCGTCATTTGCCCAAACTACAACGTCAGCTCGTCCGTCTCCAGGAACGTTTATTTGCAGCTACACAGGCCGGAGCACAAGCCCCGAAGTGGTCTGCTCGCCAACGACAACTTCGAACGGCCACGCCGAGCGCGTGGTTGACCGAATTCTGAGACCGATAGGTCTGATGCGTAATTTCAAGGTTATTGAGTGCTCAAACACCGATAACTGCTTCGCTACGGTTTTGAAGGGCCAGCGGTTTATTGTCTACGATGCGGCTTTCATGCAGAGCATCGAAGAAGAAACCGAAACCGACTGGTCGGCCATTAGTATCATGGCGCACGAAATTGGCCATCACCTGCAGGGCCATACCATCGACGGCCGGGGCGGTCAGCCGCAGAAAGAAATCGAAGCCGATAAGTTTTCGGGGTTTGTGCTGCACCAGCTCGGAGCGTCATTGGACGAATCGCTGGTTGCGGTGAAGGCCCTTGGCAACGAACGCGCGACCTCGACGCACCCGGCCAAACCCGCCCGCATTGACGCCATTCGGAAAGGCTGGCTGGAAGCTGAAGCGATGTATCCTAAAAATCGGGTTGCCGGCAAGCCCGCGGTAGCTATGGCACCCAGACCCATTACAACCAGTTCAGCTCCCGTAGCAGCCGCCCGGCCGGTTGTTGTGCCGAAAGTCCCCGTTCGGGCAACGGTTGGCTGCGTTTCAGGCGACTGCGAAGATGGGACGGGCGTATTTGTTTACCCAACCCGCGAACGCTACGCCGGTGAGTTTGAGGAAGGCGACAAACACGGTGAGGGTGTTGAGTATTACGCCGATGGGAAGGTGAAATACAAAGGCAACTTCCGCGATAATCTTCGCTCTGACTACGGTGTATATTATTTCCGAAATGGCGATCGGTACGTTGGCTGGTTCCAGAAAAATATGCCGAATGGCAAGGGCACCTATTATTTCGCGGATGGCGATCGGATCGTTGGTCTGTTTAAGAATGGGCAGCCAACCAGTTCGGCCGTTCTTCATAATGCCGAGGGCACAAGGTAAAAAGAGAGACCACATGCAATGGGGGACGTAACACCGTAAGGATTACGCCCCCCATTGCATGTTTACGATTTCTAAAATTCCAGAATCGTCTTCTCGATTATATCGCAGGCTTCGTGCATCTGATCTTCATTGATGACGAGCGGGGGCGCAAAGCGAATCTTATCGCCATGCGTGGGCTTGGTCAGCAGGCCGTTGTCTTTCAACTTCAAACAGATTTCCCAGGCTGTTTCGCCACCCAGATCGGGCCGTTCAGCAATGACGATTGCGTTGAGCAGGCCCTTACCACGCACCGATTTGACGAGTTCCGTCTTACGGCTCAGGGCCGTCATGCGGTCGCGGAAAATTTCGCCCATCGCGGTGGCGTTTTCGGCTAATTTTTCGTCTTCAACCACCCGAAGCGCTTCCATCGTTACGACGCAGGCCAGCGGGTTGCCGCCGTAGGTGCTGCCGTGTTCACCCGGTTTTATGGTCAGCATCACCTCGTTGGAAGTCATTACCGCCGACACCGGCATGGTCCCGCCCGAAAGCGCCTTGCCTAATACGAGCAAATCCGGCTTTACGCCTTCATGATCGCAGGCAATCCGCTTGCCCGTCCGGCCGATACCGGTCTGCACTTCATCCGCGATGAATAATACATTGTATTGGGTACACAGGTCGCGCACGCCCCGCAGGTAGCCCTCATCCGGCACGACAACGCCCGCTTCACCCTGAATCGGCTCGACCATAAAGCCCGCAATATTCGGATCGCTCCTGAATGTATCTTCCAGCGCATTAAGGTCATTGTAGGGAATGATGATATAGCCCGGCAGCAACGGGCCGAAGTCGTTGGTGCTGCTCGGGTCTGTTGACGACGAGATGGCGGCCAGCGTTCGCCCCCAGAAGTTGCCAGCGGCATAAACCGTTTTGGCCTGATTCTGCGGAATCCCTTTCACTTTATACGCCCATTTACGGGTCAGCTTCAGCGCGGTTTCGCCCCCTTCGGCTCCGGAGTTCATCAGCAGCGCTTTGTCGTAGCCGAAGTACTCGCACAAAAACTTCTCGCACAAACCGGTTTTGTCGTTGTAGAACGCCCGCGAGGTAAGCGTCAGCCGCTGCGCCTGCTGAATCATGACGTTGATAATGCGCGGGTGGCAGTGGCCCTGACTCACGGCACTATAGGCCGACAGGAAGTCGAAGTAGCGTTTGCCCTCTACATCCCAAACAAAAATGCCTTCGCCCCGCGACAGCACGGCCGGAATCGGATGGTAGTTGTGTGCTCCATAATTCCATTCCAATTGCATGGCCTGATCGGTGGCCGAGGGGCGCGTTGTCGTTTCCATAGTCGTAGTGAGAGCAGTTAAAAATGAGAACGTCGATGAAGTTGACCATTTTTGCAACCAAGCACCTGAACAGGCGGTTGCTTTTTCAAAAATACGGTTTCTTCCACAGACGCCCAAAAGCAATGCCGTCTCACCCACCCAAGAAGAAAATACCAGGCTTAGCCGACGACGATTATTACTACACGCCCGAAGGCTTTGTTGTATTTACGGCCAGTTATCACCTGAAGCGCGGCTATTGCTGCCGTAATGGCTGCCGCCATTGCCCCTATGGTTTCAAAAAAAAGGGATAAAGAGTTGCAGATTATGAAGAAATTAGCGAATTTTGCGCCCTCATACGGAAAACGAGTACGGTAATGGCCAGAGTTTGTCAAATCACAGGAAAACGCACGCGGACGGGTAATAACGTATCGCACGCCAATAATAAAACGAAGCGTAAATTCTTCCCGAACCTGCAAAAGAAGCGGTTCTTCGTTGAATCAACCGGCGAATGGGTTACGCTCAGAGTAGCTACCTCTGCTATCAAGACCATCAATAAAAACGGTCTGGAAGCAACGCTGCGTAAAGCCCACGAGCGCGGCACGCTGTCGCTGTAGTTTTTTACAGGCTATTTCCGCACTGAGCCTCTTCCGTATCGGAGGAGGCTTTTTGTATTACTTCCTATTGTCACGCAAGAGGTATTTGTTACGTCAGGCTTTATCTGCAATGAATAGTTACGACTGACAATCAACGACTTTACGAATGAAACTGAATTTTGAAGATCTCATCGTGTTTGAAAACGATGACTACATACTCATCAACAAGCCGCCTTACGTAGCGTCGCTCGATGAGCGGACTACCGATCGGGGCGGGCAAAGCATTCTTCGGCTGGCCAAAGCGTATCATCCGGATGCGCAGCTTGGTCACCGCCTGGACAAAGAAACCTCGGGAATTCTGGCGATTGCCAAAAATCCGGAGGCTTACCGGCATCTGGCCATGCAATTTGAGCACCGGGAAGTAACGAAACGCTATCACGCCGTTACGAACGGCGTGCATGATTTCGACGGCATTTCGGTTTACCTACCTATCTCGCCCATTAAGGATGGTACCGCCGTTCGGATTGACCGGGAGAAAGGAAAAGTGGCCGAAACGATTTTCAATACGCTGCAGGCGTTTCGTACGACAACGCTGGTAGAGTGTATGCCCATCACGGGCCGGATGCACCAGATTCGGGTGCATCTAATGTGCCTGAAAGCGCCAATCGTCAACGATCCAACGTATGGCGGAGAACCCGTATATCTGTCAGACGTTAAGCGCAAATTCAATCTCAAGCAGGGCACCAAAGAGCTTCCGCTGATTCAGCGCGTTGCGTTGCATGCCTATTCGCTAACGTTTACCCTGTTGAACGGCGAAGAACAGACGTTTATAGCGCCTTACCCAAAAGATTTTGGTGTGTTGGTGAAGCAGTTGGAGAAATTTAGTTAGAAGTTTGCAGTCCATAGCCCGAAGCCATTGATACGGAAAGAGTAACTTCGAGCTGCAGACTGCAAACTTCTAACCCTGTTCTATGTTCGTTCATACCGTTTTTTTCTGGCTTAAGCATCCTGAAAATCAGGACAATCACAAAGCCCTTCGTGCCGGTCTCGAATCCCTTAAGGGCGTGAAAGAAATTTCGGCGGCCTATATTGGCACGCCAGCCGAAACCCGCCGGCCGGTCATTGACCACTCGTACGATTTCTCGCTGACGTTCGTCTTTGCCGACAAAGCCGCTCACGATGCCTATCAGGTGCATCCGGTCCACCTGGAGTTTGTGGCCGAGTGTCAGCACCTCTGGGAGCGGGTACAGGTTTATGATGCCGTAAGCTAATGGCTTATCGTCCCAGACTGTTCTACAACTGAACAGTCTGGGACGATTGCTTTAGACCATCACTTCAATTTTCATATCCATATTTCCCTTCACCGCTTTGGAATAAGGACAGACGGCGTGGGCCGTTTCGGCTAGTTGCTGAAGCTCGTCTTTATCCATGTTCGGGGCTTTTACGGTAATCTTACCGGACAGGAACATGTTGTTGCCTTCCTTGTTGAGAGAAATACTTACCTCAACGGCATGTTCGGGTAAAATAACTTTTCGGCGTTCGGCAACGGCCATCAGTGCGCCGTTGTAACACGAGCTGTAAGCAGCCGCAAACAGCATCTCGGGGTTGGCCGCGCCCCCTTCGCCATGCATCTCAACAGGACGTTTTACGTCTAACTCCAAAACACCATCCAGCGACTTCACGTCGCCATCGCGTCCACCGACATTGCTGACGGTGGCAGTATACAGAATATCCATAATTTGTGATTGTTAACGGGGTATGTTCCTTTAATTAAACCGGCAAACCAGATAAAAGTTAGGTTGACGCGCGGCTGCCGACAGTATAGCATTTTGAACTACCTTTGTCATAAGGACTTATTCGCGCCAAAGTTGCAATAGAACAAGTTGAGCCACGTTTTGGTAAGTACGCACCTCGATACGCCGACCAGCATGAACACCTCACATAGATTTTGCGGCAACCAACAACTGATTGGATGGATAGGCAGTCTGGGACTGGCGCTCTGGCTTGTTACGACCCCCGTTCTGGCCCAGCGCAAGCGTGATAAAGCCGAACCGGCAACGGACAAACCCAGCTCTGGCTCGACCACTACGGTTCGCATGGAGGAAGAGACTCTTTTTGCCGAAGGGATGCGCTACCTGATGACCGACGAGCCCACGAAAGCCATTGCGCAGTTTAGCAAAGTCCTGCAAAAGAATCCGAGTAACGCTGCGGCTCAATACTCGACGGCCAACGCCCTGCTGAAATCGGGCAAAACGGCCGAAGCCATTCCTTTCGCAGCCAAAGCCTACGCGCTTGATAATACCAACAAGTTCTATGCCTTGCTGCTAGCCGAAATTTACGTAAAGCAGAAACGTTATGGCGAGGCCGAAGATCTGTATGAGTCGCTGCTGAAAAAAGGTACTGAGAACGCCGAGTATGGCGTTGAACTGGCCGCGATCTATCTGTTTGACGACAAACCCGACAAGGCGCTGGACGCCTATAACCGGGTCGAACGTGAATTGGGGATGAACGAAGAAATCACCCGGCAGAAGCAGCGGATCTACCTGAAGCAGAACAAAATTGACAAGGCTATTGAGGAAGCCGAAAAGCTCGTGGCTTCTGAACCCGGCGATCCGGATTACCTGCTCGAAGGCGCCGAACTACTCATTGCCAACGACCGCTCCGACCAGGCAATCACCTGGATTGACCGCGCCCTGAAACTAAACGCCGATTTACCCCAGGCGCACGTATTGCTGGCGGATATTTACCGGAAGAAGGGGGACATGGCCCGCGTCAGCAAAGAGCTGAACCAGGTGTTTGCCAATCCGAACCTCGAAGCTGGTCTGAAAGCTCGGATTCTGTCGAGTTACGTCGGCATGACGGGCGAAAACCCGAACGCCCGGCAGGATGCGCTGAAACTGGCGCAGGACTTGGCCAAAGCCCATCCCAACGACCCAAAGTCGCAGGTGATGGTTGCCGATCTGCTCATGCAGCAGGGAAAGAAAACAGAAGCCCGCGATGCGTATGCCAAAGCCGCCCGTCTAGACGGATCGGTGTATGAAGTGTGGGGCGCTCTGCTCCAGTTAGACGGCGAGCTGAACCAGGTCGATAGCTTGCTGGTACATTCCGAAAAAGCCCTCGAAGTATTTCCCACGCAGGGTTTGTTCTGGTACTCCAACGGCTCGGCAAACCTGTATAAGCGAAAATACCAGCAGGCCATTGATGCCCTCGAAGAAAGTCAGAAACTTCTGGCCGCTACCGCCAACAACGAGTTGAAGAAAGGCATTCAGGCGCAGTTAGGTGACGCTTATAACGGCCTGGGCGAATACGCCAAATCCGACGAAGCGTACGAAGCCGTGCTGAAGGTCGATCCACTGAACGACCACGTGCTGAACAACTACAGTTATTTCCTGTCCTTACGGAAAGAAAACCTGCCCCGTGCCATTCAGCTGGCTCAGAAGCTCGTCGAGCGTCACCCAACCAACGCAACGTATCTGGATACGTATGCCTGGGTACTGTACGTCTCGAAAGATTATGCCAAAGCGCGGCAGTATCTGGAGAAAGCGCTGGCCGATCCGGCGGGTGCCAGCGGCACAATCATCGAGCACTACGGCGACGTTCTTTTCCAACTGGGTCAGGCTGACAAAGCGCTGGAGCAATGGAAACGCGCTAAAGCAAAAGGTGGCGCAGGTCCCGACATAGACAAAAAGATTGCCACCGGTAAGTTGTAACGGTTTGTCGTTTCGGTACGTAGTTAGGCGAGAATTAACTGCAAACGACGAACCACAGACCTTATTTATGAATAAATACCTGTTATTTGCTTTTCTGCTGAGCTTGCTGCTGAACTCGGAAGGTTGTCGACGCCGACAGCTATCCCGTTCGAGCGGCTCTGTAACAAATCCTTCTGCACCCACTCGCGTTGACTCGTCTGTAGCTGTCCGCCCGGTTCCGGCCAGCCCCGTTGACTCTACAATCGCATCACGGCCCAGCCGCCCCGGCATTGAAGAAGCCCGGGCCAACGTGGCGGAAATTGATTTTCGTTACCTGACCGCCAAGTCAAAAATTTCATTTAAGGGTCCTGAACAGGATATTGATAATGCCAATATCAACATCCGGGTACGTAAAGACAGCCTCATCTGGTTATCGATCTCTAAGCTGGGAATCGAAGCGGTTCGTGGCCTAATTAGCCGCGATTCAATCCTTATCGTTGACAAAATTCATAAGCAGTATTCTGTTTACGACTTCCCGACGCTGAGCCGCCAGTTCAATTTTCAGATGAATTTTGAATTGCTGCAAGCCCTCATTGTTGGCAATCTTCCCTTACCGCGACGTCCTGCACAGAAGATAAAAAACGAACGGGATTACCTGTTGCTACGGCAAAGTGAGGGCAAAGTTCTAGTCGAGAATTATATTGGCGAACAGGATCGGAAACTCAAAAAACTGATGCTGACCGAGCAGCCAACTAAAAATACACTCCGGTTAGACTACGAAGATTTTACTTCGCTCAATAATTTTCTGTTTCCGTACACCAGTCTGGTAACGCTCGACTACAAATCAAAAACCGACGGGCAGTTCTATCAGACCCTCCTGCAGATCAAGCACAGCAAAGTTGAACTGGTGGAAAAAAATCCAGGGTTTCCGTTTAACATCCCGGCTAGCTACCAGCGCCAGCCGTAAATGAATCTATTGGTTTCAGCACGTATGCATACCCCGTTTTGGTCTTTTCATTGCTTGTTTCGATGGCCTGGTCGTGGTCTGGTACTGATTGGGCTGTTACTTTTCTCTGGGGTAATTCAGGCTCAGCAAACCCAGCGCAATCGGCAAACGCTGGAAAAGGAAAAAAAGCAGAACCTGGAGAAGATGACCCAGATTCGAACGGTTCTCAAACAGACAGCTTCTGAAAAGCAGGCCAGCTTAGGTCAGTTGAAAGCACTTAACCAACAGATACAGGCTCAGTCGCAGCAGATTAGTTTGCTTAACAAAGACCTTCGATTAACCGAAGCCGAAATTACCGAGCTGCGGCAGGCCAGCAATAAACTGACCAACGACCTCAACAAGCTCAAGGCTGAGTACGGCTCCATGATCTATGCGGCCGATAAACGCCGTCAGCAGGTCAACCCTTTAGGGTTTCTGTTTGCTGCCGATAACTTTAACCAGCTCGTTGCCCGTTACCGCTACCTACGCCAGTATTCCGACGCCCGGCAGAGTCAGGTACGGCAAATGAACAATGTTCAAACGATGCTGCAGGGCAAGCAGCTCGCTACCCAGCGAAAACGCCAGCAACAGCGCGGTACGCTGGTCGCCAAAGTCCAGGAAAGCCAGAAGCTCGAAACGCTGAAGGATGAAAAGAATCAGGTCGTAAAAGAGTTGGGCAAGAAAGAAGTCGAACTCCGTACCGAACTGGCCGAAAGCCGGCGGGCGGTGGCTCAGCTTGAGTCCATGATTACCCGCATTATTGCCCGCGAGGCCCGCGAACGGGCAGAACGGGAAGCGCGCGAACGCGCCGAGCGGGAACGCATTGAGCGAATTGCCCGACTTGAAGCGGCCCGTAAAGCCGCCGAACGTAAACGAGCCGAGGAAGCCGTAGCAGCCGCCGAAAAAGTTGGCGAGAAACCCGACCCTGCCGATGTCGCCAAAGTCGAACGACCCGCCGACCCGGAACCGGCCCCCCGAAAGTCTGACGAACGACGGAATAACAACCTTAACGACGAAGAAACGGCCTTAGCCTCGTCGTTTGCGGCTTCACGGGCGCGTTTGCCCTGGCCCGTAACGAAAGGCTTTATATCGGATCATTTCGGCCGTCGGCCTCATGCTGTCCTGAAAGGTATTTACGTCGAAAACCAGGGTGTAGATATCCAGACCAACGCGGGCGAGGGTGTTCGGTCAGTTTACGATGGTATCGTGCAGGACGTAACGAGCATGCCCGGCATGAACAACGTTGTTGCCATTCAGCACGGCGACTACTTCACGGTCTACGCGAAACTTCGTAGTGTTTCGGTTCATATTGGGCAGCGTGTGAAAGCCCGCGAGTCTATCGGTACTGTCGCAACGGATAAAAACGGTGTATCAGAGATTCAGTTTCAGATCTGGAAAGAGTTTACCAAACTCAATCCTGAATCGTGGCTGCTCCCCCGTTAATATAAGCAGGTGCCTGGTCAGAACGGTTGAATAGGGCTAAGAGGAGACTAGCGGAGGCTTATCGCGTTCGGGTAGCGACTCATACGGCGTAACTCCCTAACTTTGCGGCCCTATCACTTTACAACTGGTCTGATGTCCGTCCATAATCCCGATATCAAGCGCGTAACCACGCACACAATACAGGAACTGAAAAACAAAGGCGAGAAAATATCTGCCCTGACGGCCTACGACTACTCAATGGCGCAGGTAGTAGATGCGGCCGGTGTTGAACTCATTCTGGTGGGCGATTCAGCGTCAAACGTGATGGCGGGCCACGAAACCACCCTGCCCATCACTCTCGACCAGATGATTTATCACGCCAGTTCGGTAGTGCGGGCGGTTAAGCGGGCGCTAGTGGTGGTCGATCTGCCTTTCGGGTCCTACCAGGGAAATTCCTCAGAAGCGCTCCGGTCGGCGATCCGGATTATGAAAGAATCAGGGGCGCACGCTGTAAAACTGGAGGGTGGTCTGGAAGTCAGAGAATCCATCGTACGTATTCTGAGCGCGGGGGTTCCGGTAATGGGTCACCTCGGCCTGACCCCCCAGTCTATCTACAAGTTTGGTACCTACGCGGTGCGGGCTAAAGAAGAGGCCGAAGCGCAGAAGCTGACGGACGATGCCCATATGCTTCAGGACATTGGTTGCTTCGGTCTGGTGCTCGAAAAAATTCCGGCAACACTTACCAGGAAGGTTACCGAAAGTCTTCGTATTCCAACCATCGGTATTGGTGCCGGTCCCGACACTGACGGGCAGATTCTGGTTATTCATGACCTGCTGGGCATCACAAACGAGTTCAAGCCGCGCTTCCTGCGTCGGTACGCTGATCTGCATACGGTTATGACCGAGGCCATTACGCGCTACGTAGACGATATTAAAGCCAACGACTTCCCGAACGAGAAGGAAGCGTATTAAGTTAATAAGAGTGTCAGGCTTTTAGCCACCAGCTTGCCTTTATCACAGACGGCGTTTCTGCCTGCTCTACGCTTATGAAGAAAAAACCATTTCAGGTCGTTTACGAGGATAACCACCTGCTGATCGTTAATAAAGAACCAGGTATTCTGGTGCAGGGCGACCGCACGGGCGACGTTACGCTGCTGGACGTTCTGAAGGGATATATTAAAGAGAAATACAACAAACCCGGCGAAGTGTTTCTCGGACTGGTTCACCGGCTCGACCGCCCGGTCAGTGGCCTGGTCGTGTTTGCCCGCACGTCTAAAGCGCTGGAGCGTATGAACGAGATTTTCCGGAAACGGCAGGTGCAGAAAACCTACTGGGCCGTTGTTCGGCACAAACCGCCCAAAGACGCCGATAAGCTGGTGAACTGGTTGGTGAAAGACGAACAGAAAAACCAGGTGACCGTTTTTGATTACGAAGCGCCTAACTCCCAGAAAGCCGAACTGTCGTACCGCGTGGTGGGTAAAATCAACGAGCATTACCTGCTCGAAGTGAACCCAATTACAGGTCGCCCGCACCAGATCCGGTCACAACTGGCACACATGGGTTGTCCAATCCGGGGCGATGTTAAGTATGGCTACGACCGCGCCGTGCCCGACAAAAAAATTTACCTGCATGCCCGGCGGCTGTATTTTGTGCATCCGGTCAAAAAAGAGCCGATTATCTGCAAGGCGGGTTTGCCTAATGATCCGTTCTGGGAGGAGTTTCTGGAACTGGACAATGAGAACTACAAAGACAAAAATCTGGACCACATCTTTGAGTAAGGTCTGTTAAAACGCAACGAGCCATGTCTTCAATCAGGTGAAGAACGCGGCTCGTTGCGTTTATGAACCCCTCAGGACTTAATCAACCGTGGTTTGAGTCTCGTTCTGCGGGAGTATATCAGCCATAATTTGTTCCATTACACGCTCAATCATCTGAACAGCTCCGCGTAAGGCACCAAATATGATACATAAAGGCAAAATGATGGGCAAAAAGAAGGCCCATTGAAAGATCATATAAAGGCGTACATTTCTCATGAGTTAGGTCGGTAGTTTATGAAGTTAAGTTAACGGTATTTCTCTTTAAGTCAAACCGTTATAGAAAGAACCGAATAACTTCCCTTTCTTATTCAAAATTAACCTTGGTTAAATACAAAAACAAGACAGTATATAAAAAGAAATAAAAACTTTTTTGTTCAGTTCAATTCATCACGTATAATTGGTGTCACTCAGGCGGTTATCCTGAATCAAACGGTTACTGCAACCATTAAACTGATTGTCTGGAATTGGCCGCCTGCCAACTGGTTAAAAGCACATCTGATTCGTATTTTTACGGCTAAATTTATTACTTACTCATTATCAACGTGTTTCGCTTAC
Source organism: Spirosoma taeanense (assembly GCF_013127955.1). Lineage (NCBI taxonomy): Bacteria > Pseudomonadati > Bacteroidota > Cytophagia > Cytophagales > Cytophagaceae > Spirosoma > Spirosoma taeanense. Next base: position 249,118 of record NZ_CP053435.1, on the reverse strand, counting down.
AGCGGTTTCGGTTTGGGATAGCCCGCTTTCTCTTTAGCCTGTACCTGGCCGTGCTGGTTAACGGAGTTGTATTCCGACATGCCCACCGCTTAGCAGACGGAACAATTATTTGCCATGCGCACCCGTACAAATCATCACCGGGTACGCAGTTCCCCAACCACAATCACAGCAGCGACGAGTTAATCTGGCTCGATGCCTTTACGAATGCGCTTTACGACGGCTCTGAATTAGCTATCTGGACGGCCTTGGTGTCCATAAGTCTGCTCCTGACAAGCCGACCTATAGTTTCGTTTCCTGCTTTTTTCTCCTTTCAGCATTTTGCCTACCGGCACCGGGGGCCACCTGTGCATTTAGCGTAGTTCCATTTTCTGTACAGCCACTGCCATTTCCAAGCGCCTTATACCCTGTGCCGGGTGAAGGCTGGACTGGTTTCGTGAACGCGTACCATTGGTCTATTTTCTAAATGCTCATCCCGCATTTCATGCGCTATTTTTCCTTTATTTTTTTGCTGTTTCCAGGCCTGGTATCAGCGCAGGCGGTTCTACGGGGCCATATCACGGATAAAACTAACCGCGACCCACTGATTGGGGTTACGGTGTACCTGCCTGCCCTGCAGAAAGGTGCACAAACCGACACGCTCGGCCAATACCGGATACCCGATGTGCCAACCGGTTCGCATAAAGTTGAGGTGCGTTATATAGGTTATAAGCTCCAGACACGTAACGTTCGGTTTATCGCCGGCGAAACTACGGTCGATTTTGCCATTGAGCCAGAAGCCGCCCAGCTTCAGGAAGTGGTTGTTACCGGCCTCACAACGGGCTCAACCGTAAAAGACAGCCCTATACCAATCATGACCTACAATAAAATCCAGTGGCTACAGACCAGCTCAACAAACCTGGTCGATGCCGTTGGTAAGCTGCCGGGTATGTCGCAGATCACGACGGGCGTGGGCCTGTCCAAGCCTGTTATCCGGGGTTTAGGCTTTAACCGGGTGATTACGGTTCACGACGGCGTTCGGCAGGAGGACAATCAGTGGGGTGAAGAACATGCTCTGCAGATCGATGAATACTCGATCGACCGCTACGAGATCATTAAAGGTTCAGGTAGTCTGCTTTACGGTTCCGATGGTCTGGGGGGCGTCATGAGCCTAATCTCAAGCCGCCCGCCCGAAGCCGGCATTTTTCGGGGACAGTTGCTGACAAACTATCAGAGCAATAATGGGCTTATCGGTCTGTCGGGCGTACTGGAAGGAACCACCAGGAGCGGTTTGTTCGGGCGGGTACGCGTCAGCCACAAAAATGCGGGGAACTACCGCAACCGCTACGATGGGCGAGTTTATGGCTCAGCCTATCGGGAATCTGATGTTAACGGGACCATTGGTATTACCCGCAAGTGGGGCTATTCGCAGATTTATTTCTCAAACTGGCACCAGGATATCAATATTGTAACGGGGGAACGCGATCCGTCGGGACGTTTCCTGCAACTTGTTCGGGTTGCGGCCGATTCGGAAGCGCTGCAGCCCGTTTCAGAGGCTATGTTGCACATCCGAACTATTGATCCGGCCAATTATCAGAACCTGAATAATTTCAAAACCTCGTGGAATACGTTCACAAAACTGGGTAGTGGCAACCTCTCGGCCATTCTCAGCTACAGCCAGAACCGCCGGCAGGAGTTTGCCAGCACGCTTACACCCGGTCAGCCAGCGCTGTATTTTTATCTCCAGAACGTTTTCTACGATCTTAAATACTACTTCGGGGGGCAAAAAGGCTGGGATTTTACGGTGGGCGGCAACGGCCTCTGGCAGTTCAATCAGAACAAAGGCCTGCAAATCCTATACCCCGGCTATCATTCGTGGGACAACGGCCTGTTTGTCTTCGCCCAGAAAAAAACCGACCGGCTGACGGTTAACGGGGGCCTGCGCATGGATATCCGCCAGATGCGGATCAACCAACTCTATGCCGACAGCGAGGGCAACTTCAGCGAGACACCAGGCATTAACAACAAACTGCGGTTTGCTGGACTGAACAAAACGTATTCTAATCCAACCGGCAGTATTGGCGCGACCTATGCCTTATCGGGCCGGTGGACGGTGAAAGCTAACCTAGGACGTGGTTTTCGCGCCCCGTCAACACCTGAGCTATCGGCGAATGGCGAACATGCCGGAACGTTCCGGTATGAAATTGGCAGCCCGAACTTACGTTCCGAAACGTCCTGGCAAAGTGATCTGGGCGTAAACTACGAATCGCCCGGTGTGTCCATTACGGCCAGTCTGTTCCAGAATCGAATCAGCAACTTTACCTACTCCGAAAAAGTGCTCGACCGCTTCGGGCGCGATTCCATCGTTGATCCCACCCGCCCGATTCTGACGTATCGTTACGTGCAGGGCAACGCAGTGCTGTATGGTGGCGAAGCGCAGGTAACTATTAACCCTCGCTCGGCGCGCTGGTTTCATCTGACCTCCTCTTATTCACTCGTTCGGTCCCGTAACCTGACCGCTACCAGTGACTCGGCGCGTTACCTGCCTTTTTTACCTCCACCCCGCCTTATCGGTCAGGTAAAGTTTACGAAAGACGGAGCGGGCAACCGTTGGCGAAATCTGTACGCTCTGCTGGAAATCGAGCACAACTGGCGACAGGATCAGGCGCTTCTGGCCTATGGCACGGAAACCCGGACGCCGGCTTATACACTGGTTAACCTTGGCGCGGGCAGCGATCTGCTAAACAGCAGCGGGCGTACCCTGTTCCAACTGTATCTGACCGTGCAGAACCTGTTCGATGTAGCCTATCAGAGCCACCAGAACCGGCTTAAATACTTCGGCATCAATGAGGCTACCGGCCGTCTGGGGGTATTTAACATGGGCCGGAACATAAGCGTAAAGCTGGTTGTACCGTTCGGTGGTAAGAAACAGTAACTGGCCGATCGTCTAAAATGAAAGGGGACGTCGCTATCAAGCACGTCCCCTTTCATTTTAATTATTTGAAATTCACTTCAGCGTTGCCACCGCGTCTTTAATGCGCTGAACCGCTTCGGCGAGCGACTCGTCCGATGCGGCCGTCGAGATGCGCAGGCAGTTGGGTGCACCAAAGCCCGATCCCGCTACGGTCGAAACATAGGCCGTATTCAGCAACCACGATGCGAAGTCATCCGAGTTTTCGATCCGGGTCGTTCCATCCGACTTGCCGTAATAATAGCTAATGTCGGGGAAGGCATAGAAGGCCCCTTCCGGCACGTTCGTGCGGAAGCCGGGCACTTCTTTCAGCAGTTTCACAACCAGGTCACGTCGGCGCTGGTAGGCTTTGGTCATCTCCAGGCTGGGTTCCAGCGGGCCCGTTAACGCAGCTACCGTTGCTTTCTGGGCAATCGAGTTCGTACCGGACGTTACCTGCCCCTGCAGTTTCTCAACGCCATCGGCAATCCACTTGGCAGCACCGATATAGCCAATGCGCCAGCCCGTCATGGCATACCCTTTCGCTACGCCATTAACCGTAATCACACGCTCGGCAATCGCCGGAATGGAGCCCATGCTGAAATGACCTTCGGGCGTAAAGTTGATGTATTCATAGATCTCGTCGGCCAGCACGTAAATATTTTCGTGGCGGGCTACGACGTCGGCGATGGCGCGCAGTTCAGCTTCCGAATAAATCGAACCGGTCGGGTTATTCGGTGATGCATACATCACGATTTTGGTCCGATCGGTAATGGCGGCTTCGAACTGCTCGGGCGTTACCTTGAAGTTGTTTTCAAACGAACCGTCAACAACCACTGCTTTTCCTTCGGCAAGCTTAACCATTTCGGAATAGCTGACCCAGTAGGGCGAGAAGATAATCACCTCGTCGCCGGGGTTGATGAGTACCTGAATTACGTTCGCCAGCGAGTGCTTTGCCCCCGTCGACACGACGATGTTTTCAGGTTTCCAGTCAATGTTGTTATCACGTTTGAATTTATCGGCAATGGCTTTGCGCAGGTCGGGATAGCCCGCTACCGGCGAATAACCATGAAATCCATCGTCAATGGCTTTTTTAGCAGCCTCGCAGATGTGCTGGGGCGTTTTGAAATCCGGCTCCCCAACACTCAGGCTGATTACTTTGTGGCCCTGGGCGGCCAGTTCGCGGGCTTTTTTGGTCATCGCCAGCGTTGAAGACTCCTCCAGTGCGTTGATGCGGTCGGCTAACAAACTTACTGTGTCGAGCGTCGCAGACATATCGGTGATGTTTTTTGAGAAAATGATAATAAACTGACCACAAAGGTACTGCGTTTTCAGCGGAGCACCGAAGTTGTTTAGAAATTAAAAATCATTACCTCACTTTTATCGGTACAATTCAGCAGCAGTTCGGTGGTCGTCTTTTGTAAGACCGGGTGGATAAAGTCAGGCGCCAGCTCAGCCAAAGGAACGAGCGTAAACCGTCGCTGGTGCAGATACGGGTGCGGAATGCTGAGCTGATCGGTCCGCAGAATGAGCTGATCGTAATACAGAATATCGATGTCAATGACTCGCGCGCCCCATTTTTCGTGACGTACCCGACCCAGTTCCTGCTCAATGGCCTGCGTTTGCGCCAACACCGCTTCCGGGGTCAGCTCCGTCTCAACGGCCAGAACCTGGTTTAGAAACGCAGGCTGCTCGGTCACACCCCAGGGCGCGGTTTCATACAGCTTTGAGCGTTGAAGAACATCGCCAACGCGCCCGGCAATCAGATCAACCGCCCGGTTCAGAGTAGCGACCCGATCACCCAGGTTTGCACCAAGCAGGAGGAAGGTTTTCAACGAGTAAATCAGATAAAGAGTGACAGAGTGAATGAGAGATTGTTTGTTCGCTCTTTCACTTATTCACTCTGTCACTCATTAATAATCCTTGATTGGTTTGATGTCGTAGTAGGCCCTGATTTCCTCTTCGCCCGGTGTTTTGGCCGGACGTACCAGGCGGAAACCCACGAACGAAGCGGAAGTCAGCCACCAGTCGGATTTAGGGCTTTGCGGGTCAAGAACTTTCCAGGCCGGGGCCGATGGTGTCCGGGCCGCCGAACGTAAAGCAGTCGGATCATCGTCCCACGAGCCGCCCCGCGTTGTGTTTGGGTATAGCGTAGTTGTTGGCGCATACGGCTCGTTCACCAGACCTTTGGCAACGGATGCGTAATAATCCGGAATGTATTGGTCCTTGGTCCATTCGAGCACGTTCCCGTGCATATCATACAGGCCGAACGGATTCGGCTTTTTGGTGCCTACTTGTTTGTACCCCCCCCCGCTGTTGCCGTTGAAAACGGCGTATTCGCCTAATTTTTTCACATCGGCACCAAACGAGTACGGCGTCGTGGTTTTCGCCCGGCAGGCATATTCCCATTCGGCTTCGGTGGGCAGCCGAAAGAACACCCCGGTTTTAGCGTAAAGCCAGGCGCAGAACTTGATAGCGGCATACTGGGTCATGTTAATAGCCGGATACCCCGAACGTCCCATACCGAATGACATGTCAACATAAGGCGGACTGGGCCGCGTGGTGGCATCGGTTTTTGAGAGGTTGGCGTCGTTCTGTGGGTATTTAGCAGCCATTTCCTTCTCCATGTTTGTGAAGGCAAACAGATCGTACAGGTCCCAGGTCACTTCATATTTACCCATGTAAAACGGCTCGATGGCGACTTTGTGCTGCGGTCCTTCGTCGGCTTTCCGGCCTTTTTCGGTAGCCGGACTGCCCATCAGATACGTACCGCCCGGGATGGCTACCATCTCATAGGTCTCGTTACTGCCTGGAACGGTCTGCGTGTAGGATTTGAAATCGGTAGTCTGCGCCCACGTCTGATTTTGCGTTACGGTAATCAGAGCAAGGGCACCAATGAGATGTTTAAGACGCATTGTTGGTTATAAAAATAAAGGCCTCTCAGTCGTTGACAGGTAAAAGTACGAACGATTTCCTTTGTTGTAACTTTGCCGAATCGACTAGGTATGCAAGGCCTTCTTGATCCGAAACTACTTTATGAATTACCTCTCAGCCGAAAATCTTACCAAATCATACGGCGACCGTACGCTGTTCCGCGACCTGACATTCGGGTTAAGCCGGGGCGATAAAGTCGCCATTGTCGGGGCCAACGGTTCCGGCAAAACCACATTGCTTTCTATTCTGGCCGGAGCCATGCCACCGGATGCGGGCCTGGTTAGCCTGCGTAAAGACATTACGGTCGGCTACCTCGATCAACAGCCCGACCTGAACGACGCCCTGACCGTTATGGAGGTCGTGCTGGCGGGCGAAAGTGCGCAGCTCGACGCCGTACGTGCCTACGAGCATGCCCTCGCCCATGACGACCACGCAGCCCTCGAACGCGCCATGGTTGATATGGAAAAACTCGAAGCCTGGGATTATGAGAGCCAGATTCGGCAGATACTCGGTGAGTTAGGCATTCAGGACGTCAACCAGCCGGTCAGCTCGCTGTCGGGTGGGCAGCGGAAACGGGTGGCGCTGGCGCGGGTGCTGATTCAGAACCCCGATTTGCTGATTCTGGATGAGCCCACCAACCACCTCGATTTGGAAGCGATCGAATACCTCGAAAACTTTCTGAACACCAACAACGGTACGCTGCTTATGGTCTCCCACGACCGTTATTTTCTGGACCGGGTCTGTAATCAGATTGCCGAGCTGGACAACGGTCAGCTGTTTACCTATAAAGGCAATTACGCTTACTTTCTGGAAAAGAAAGACGAACGCGAGATGGCAGCCGCGTCTGAGCTGGCCAAAGACCGGAACACGTTCCGGCGCGAACTCGAATGGATGCGTCGGCAACCGAAAGCCCGCGGCACAAAGGCGCAGTACCGGATTGATGCGTTTGAAGACCTAAAAGAAAAGACCAGCGGCAAACGTAACGACGGCGACCTGGACCTCAACCTGCGCATGGCACGGCTGGGCAGCAAGATTCTCGAAGTCGAGAACCTGAGCAAACGTTTCGGCGATAAGGTGCTGCTGGATCACTTTACGTATACCTTCAAGCGACCCGACCGCGTGGGCCTGATTGGCAAGAACGGCATGGGCAAGACGACGCTCATGAACATGCTGACCGGTCAGTTACGGCCGGACTCGGGTAAGATTACAACGGGCGGTACGGTTAAGTTTGGGTATTACACCCAGGCCGAGCTGGATATGCCCGAAAACCAGCGCGTGATTGACGTCGTGCAGGACGTAGCTGAGGTAATGAAGCTGGCCAACGGCGACACGATTACGGCCACGCAGCTGCTGAGCCGGTTCCTGTTCGACCGGTCGAAACAATACGATTACGTGTCGAAATTAAGTGGGGGCGAAAAACGGCGGCTTCAACTGCTGCTCGTTCTCGTCCAGAATCCGAACTTTCTGATTCTGGACGAGCCGACCAACGATCTGGATATTACAACGCTGAATGTGCTGGAAGATTTTTTGCTTAACTTCCCGGGCTGTGTGCTGATTGTTACGCACGATCGCTATTTTATGGATCGGCTGGTGGAGCACGTTTTCGTGCTGGAAGGTGAAGGGAAAGTCCGCGACTTTCCCGGCAACTATACCGATTACCGCGAATGGCGCGACAGCCAGCCCAAACGGAACGCGGATCGGGGCGTAACGACAGCGTCGGCCAGGGCGGCCAGCAGCGTTTCGGCGGCAAAGAACCAAACGTCGGCGTCGGGGGTTTCCCCGGCAGGGAACGCGGCTAAAAAGAAACTGTCGTTCAAAGAGATACGGGAGTACGAAACCCTCGAAAAAGAAATTGAATCTCTGGAGCAACGAAAGACCGAAATAGTAGGTCTGCTCAATACCGGTGGACATCACGAACAACTGACGGCCTGGGCACGCGAGATCGACCAAATTGACCAAAGCATCGCCCAGAAGTCGGACCGGTGGCTCGAACTGGCGGAATATATTTAAAAAGTGAATGCGTGAAAGGGCGAACGAGCGGAGGGATGGATAAAGGCCACTCTTTTACTCATTCATTCTTTTGCTTCTTGAATTATGGAGCAGATCATTAACTTTTTTCAGTACCTGCTTGACTCGGAGGAGATAATCCGCACGGGCGGCCTGGTTCTCATTACGCTCATCATCTTCGTTGAGAATGGAGTTTTCTTCGGTTTTTTCCTGCCGGGCGATTACCTCTTGTTCTTGTCAGGCGTATTTGCCGGAACGAAGCTGCTCAACGTACCGCTATGGTTGTTGCTGGTGTGCATCTTCAGCGCGGCCGTTCTGGGATCACTGACCGGCTATCTGACCGGTTTCTACGCCGGTGGCCGGTTACAGAATCGGCCGGACTCGCTCTTTTTCAAGAAGAAATACATTGAAAACACCCGAATCGCCTTTGCCAAGTATGGCACCAGCGCTTTGATTGTTGCCCGGTTTCTGCCCATTGTTCGCACGTTTGCCCCAATTCTGGCGGGCCTGATTCACATGAACTTCCGCTTCTTTATGCTGTATAATATTATCGGCGGATTTATCTGGGTAATGACCCTGGTTGGGGGCGGCTTCTATTTTGGTGAACGGTTTCCGTGGATCATCAACTACGTCCACTGGATCATCATCTTTTTTTTGGGTATCACTACCTTTACCGTGGTTCGCGGTTACCTTAACGCTCGACGCGAACGACGGGCCGAAAAAGTTTAAAATGAATCAGCCGGTCGATACCCTATCGACCGGCTGATTCATTTTAAACCACATATTAGTTGCGTACTGGCTTTCCGCCCGCCAGTAAACTCTGGATTCGTTCCAGTGTTTTCTTCTCGCCCGATAACGATAGGAAGGCTTCGCGCTCCAGATCAAGTAAGTACGGCTCCGAAACCAGCTGCGGAGCGCTCAAGTCTCCCCCACAGATGACGTAAGCCAGCTTGTCGGCAATTTTCATGTCATGGTCGGAGATGTAGCGGCCCATGCGCATTGCCGTCAGACCGGCTTTGAACAGGGCAATTCCAGTTTTACCCTGCACTTTAATGTCGGTGCGCTGCTTCGGCTGCGTGTACCCGTTGTCGGCCAGTTCGATGGCGGCCTGTTTAGCTTCGGCAATCAGTCGGCTGCGGTTCAGCACGATCTGATCGGTTGGACGCAGATAGTTCATCTCGCGGGCCTCCTGCGCTGAAGTCGATACCTTCGCTGTAGCGATGTTCATGAATACGTTTTGCAGTATATTCAACTCCGGGTCACCCGTCTGGTACAAATCCGATGCACGGGCGGCCATCTCTTTCGTGCCACCCCCGGCCGGAATCAGTCCAACGCCAACCTCCACCAGTCCCATGTAGCTTTCAGCGTGCGCTACGGCCCGGTCGGCGTGCAGAACGGCCTCGCAGCCACCGCCCAGCGTAAGCGTATGCGGAGCCACGACGACCGGAACCGACGAATACCGCAGGCGCATCATCCGGGACTGGAATTGCGCGATCATCAGGTTGATTTCGTCGAACTCCTGCTCAACGGCGAACATGAACAGCGTGGCGAGGTTCGCTCCCGCCGAAAACGCTTCCGTCGAATCGTTACCGATTACCAGCCCTCGAAAATCTTTTTCGGCCAGATTCAGGGCTTTGGTAATGCCTTCGCTCACCTCCGTGCCGAAGGTGTTCATCTTGGTCCGGAACTCCAGGTTCAGAATGCCGTCGCCCAGATCGTATACCGTTGTACCAGCATTTTTCCAGACAATATTATTGCTCAGGTTTTCCAGGATGATAAACTCTTCGACGCCCGGAATGGCTTTGTAGCTTTTCGTTGGAATATCGTAGTAGTAGCGTCGGCCGCGCTCAACTTTATAAAACTGATCAATACCAGCCTCCAGCATGTCGTAAACCCACTGGGCGGGCTGCTGGCCCTGAGCCTGGATGATCTCGACACCCTTCCGAACACCGATTGCGTCCCAGGTTTCAAACAGGCCTAACTGCCAGCCGAAACCGGCCGTAATGGCAGCGTCGATCCGGTACAGCTCGTCGGAAATTTCGGGTATGCGGTTGGTGGCGTAACGGAATCCATCGGCAAACGTCCGCCGGTAAAACTCACCGGCTTTGTCCTGACCAGCCAGCAGGACTGGGAAACGTTTTTTCAGATTCTCAATCGCCTTGGTGCTATCCAGCGTCGTGAACCGCACCTTTTGCGAAGGTTTATAGTCAAACGTTTTCAGGTCCAGCGCCAGAATTTGCGTCTGCCCTTTTTCGTCTTTCGTCTTCTTGTAGTACCCCTGCCCGGTTTTGTCGCCCAGCCACTTATTCTCCATCAGTTTCTGCACCGACTGCGGCAACTCAAACGACGCCCGCGATTCGTCGTGTTCCATCTTAGCGAGGTTACCCGCGACATTGACGGTCGTATCCAGACCGACGACGTCCGAGAGCCGAAAGGTTCCGGACTTGGGGCGCCCAACAACTGGACCAGTGAGCTTATCCACTTCTTCCACCGTCAGGCCCATGTCTTCGGCCACCCGGATAGTCTGGATCAGCGACTGAATACCGAGCCGGTTGGCAATGAATCCGGGCGTGTCTTTGCAGAGAACGGTCGTTTTGCCGAGGTACAGATCACCGTAGTTCATCAGAAAATCCACCACGGCCGGATCGGTTTCGGGACCGGGAATGATTTCGAGCAGACGCAGATACCGGGGTGGGTTAAAGAAGTGGGTTCCGGCAAAATTCCGGCGAAAATCTTCCGAGCGCCCCTCGGTGAGCAGTTGCATCGGGATACCGGACGTATTTGACGTAATCAGCGTACCGGGTTTACGGAACTGTTCTACGCGCTCATAGATCGACCGTTTAATATCGAGCCGCTCCACAACAACCTCAATGACCCAGTCATAGCCAGCAATATCTTTGAGGTTGTCCTCGAAGTTGCCGAGTTTGATCCGTTGGGCGAATTTTGGGCTGTATAAAGAGGCCGGGCTAGCTTTCAGCATCGTCTGGAACGCGTCGCTGACGATCCGGTTCCGAACGGCCGGGCTGTCGGTTGTCAAACCTTTGGCTAGTTCGGCCCCATTCGGCTCTTTTGGAATGATGTCGAGCAGGAGAACGTCTACGCCAATGTTGGCAAAATGAGCCGCAATCCGCGACCCCATAATACCGGACCCTAACACGGCTACGCGCCGAATAAGACGATTTTTCGTTTGTGTTTTAGGCTTTTCCAGGGTTGCTTCCATAAATAAAAACAGGTCGCTAACAGGTGGAAGAAAGAAGTCAACAGCGGTTCTATGTGTCTTCGTCAACTTCCTCCCTCCCGATGCAAGCGACAATTTTATAGGTTGGGATTGGTTAGTCTAAGGGCAATTCTTCGTGTTCGGCAGCCTTGATTTTGGCGTTTTCCTCTTCAACCAGTCGGTTGATGTCTTTTATTACGTCAAAAAAAACAACCAGCTTATCGAGCGGAATCTTTTCCCGGATCATGTTATTGAACTGGATTACGCCTTCTCGAGCCATTTCCCGTTTGGCTTTGCCTTCGTCGGTGAGGTAGATCCGGACAAACCGTTTATCCTGTCCGTCAACTTCCCGCCGAATCAGGCCCCGTTCTTCCAGGCTTTTGAGCATCCGGACCAGCGAACGCGGCTCCATACCCAGCAGCGGGCCAATCTTGGTGGCGGGGGTGCCTTCGTCCAGATCAATATTGAGCAATACATACCCAATGGCCATCGTAATGCCAAATCGGGCAGCATAAGCGTTATACATGCGCGAAATGGCATGCCAGCCCCACTTTATATGAAAGTCGACGGTTTTTTCTTTTTTCATAGTAGATGTCGCTCTGTCCAACTTAGACGTGTAAATCTACTATTTTTTTGGAAATAGTATGCGTGCATACCATTTTATTCAGCCACTAATTTATCAATTAACCGGTTGAAGTCTTCTACGTACTGGTCAAAGAATTTACCGGTGCCGGGACCGCTGAAGCCGGTATGTATGTGCCGTACCTGCCCTTTTTTGTCGATGATCAACGTGGTCGGGAAGGCCAAAACGGCGTTCAGATCCGGCAACGCTTTTGAGGCCTGCGCTTTATCATTCGTGCCAGCCAGCACAATCGGGTAATCAATCTGGAACCGTTGCTTCATGCGTTCGATCTTTGGACCCGACACGGCCATATCGGCCGATCGTTCGAAGGCCAGTCCCACAATCTCTACGCCCCGCTGCCGGTTACGTTTGTACCAGGGACTCAGAAAATTGGTTTCGTCCATGCAGTTCGGGCACCAGGAGCCAAGAAGCTGTACCACCGTAACCTTGTCCTTAAAGCGAGGGTCCGTCAGCGAAACCCGATTGCCATTGGGCTCCGGGAACGAGAAATTGAGCGTTTTTGCACCGGGTTTCAAGAACGTCAGACTGGCGGGATCGGGCAGTTCGGCCTTCGGATCGAAACGGGCTACCCACGGATCGTAACCCGTTACGCCTGACCAGTGGCCGCCAACGAGCGTTTTATTGGCCTGATTGTATCTGGCTTTGAACAGATACAGGTGCGACCCGTCAAAGCAGGACAGAAATAAACTATCGCCGGCAACATTGCCATCCAGATACCGGTAATCGCCGGTAGGGGTCAGGAACGTACCGGTCACGCGGTTGTCTTTCTGCTCAAACACGCCGACCGCATTGACCGTATCGACACGTCCAGTCCGGCTGCCGAAATCGGTTGCCCACTTGCCCGTTAGCGACGTAGTAGTTTTTGCCTCGGGAACAAATCGGTAAGAATATCCTTTTGTGGCCTCGAAGGGTAAGGTTTGTACTTGTTCAGCTACCCGACGCCGACGCCAGATGCCCCGCAGCGTATTACCTTCTATCTTTGCAACCAGCTCTGACTCGAACAAAGCCATCGGAATGCGAATGGAGTCACCCTGCATGGTTGCCGGGTCCATACGCAAGCGCTCATTGGCGTTCAGGGCAAAGACCGAATAGGTTTTTGGATCGTTTGCGGCAGGTTGAATATCCAGCCCGAATGGTAAATCGCCCCCACGCGTTTTCAATACGGCCCGGTACTGACCTGGCGGAACACTAGTTGAAGCTGATTGGCCCGAGCAGGCCGTGAGAGCAAACAGCAGCGTAATGGCTGCGAATGAAAAAAACCGTTTCATCATGTTTTTAAAGACATGGTGGTAACCATGGCCCCGAAGGGTTGGTTCAATAATAACTACGGGATGAAACGGCCATTTCCGTTCATAACCAAATGGCTGTTTCATGACTATGACTGACAAATAATGACAACAAATTATCACGAGCCGGTTTTACTACAGCCCTGCATTGATGGCCTGAATCTGCAGCCCGGAGGCACCTACGTAGATATTACATTTGGTGGGGGCGGTCATAGCCGCGCAATTCTGAATCAACTGGAGGGCGGACGGCTTTTCGGTTTTGATCAGGATGCCGACGCCCGCGCCAACGCTCAGGCCATCAACGACCCACGACTAACGTTTGTAGCCTCGAACTTCCGCAACCTGAAGCGCTACCTGCGGCTCTACAAAGCGGAGCAGGTCGACGGTATTCTGGCCGATCTGGGTATTTCGTCGCACCAGATTGATACGCCCGCGCGCGGCTTTTCAACCCGCTACGATGCCGATCTGGATATGCGCATGAACCAGCAGGCCGACAAAACAGCCCGGCAGGTCGTCAATGAATACAGCGAGGCCGATCTGCACCGGATACTGGGGATGTATGGCGAGATTACGAATGCCCGCACCGCTGCCGGCGCCATCATTTCGGCCCGGTCCAACCGGCCTCTGAAGACCGTTAATGACTTGAAGGCCGCTCTGCAGCGTTACGCTCCCCGCGGTAAAGAGAATAAGTATTTCGCTCAGGTATTTCAGGCGTTACGTATCGAAGTCAACGAGGAATTGCAGGCGCTGGAAGAGTTTCTGGAGCAGGTTCCCGACGTCCTGAAACCGGGCGGGCGGCTGGTGGTCATGTCGTATCACTCCCTTGAAGACCGGCTGGTCAAAAACTTTATCAACAAAGGTAAATTTCAGGGCGAGGTTGAAAAAGACTTGTTTGGCAATGAAATCAAGCCCTTACGGTCCGTAACGCGCAAGCCCATTGAAGCCACTCCCGACGAGATTGCCCGGAACCCCCGTGCCCGAAGCGCCAAACTGCGGATTGCGGAGAAGATTTGATTCTGGCCGTTTTTTTGTTGCCCGGCCGTTCCGTAGTTTTGAGATTACCACTATTTACCCATCTACCGTAACTCAGAATGTTAGCTAAAACTTTCGGCGCGGCCGTTTACGGCGTCAACGCGACGATTATTACCATTGAAGTAACCGTTGGACAGGGACTTCATTTCTTCATGGTCGGTCTGCCCGACAGCGCCGTGAAGGAAAGCGAACAGCGGGTCGAAGCCTCGCTCAAGCACCTCGGCTACCGAATGCCCCGCCAGAAGATTGTCGTCAACCTCGCCCCCGCCGATATTCGAAAAGAAGGTTCGGCCTACGATCTGCCCATTGGTCTGTGTATTCTCCAATCGTCCGAACAGATTAGTCCGAAGCGCAATCTGGAAGATTACGTAATCATGGGCGAATTGTCGCTGGACGGACGGCTGCGGCCCATTAAGGGCGTTTTGCCCATTGCTATTGAAGCTCGAAAACGGGGTTACAAAGGCTTCGTTTTACCCGCCGAAAACGCCCAGGAAGCGGCCATTGTTAACAATCTGGACATCATTGGCGTCGAAACGATGCAGGACGCGGCTGAATTCTTTGAGGGGAAGAAAGACATTGACCCCCTGGTGACCGACACCCGCGACCTGTTCCTGAACCAGATCAATGCCTACGAAGTCGATTTCTCGCACGTACAGGGACAGGAAAACATCAAGCGAGCCATGGAGATTGCGGCTGCCGGTGGTCATAACGTCATTATGATTGGTCCGCCGGGCGCGGGTAAAACCATGCTGGCCAAACGCTTGCCGAGTATCCTGCCGCCCCTGACCTTACAGGAAGCTCTCGAAACGACCAAAATTCACTCCGTAGCGGGCAAACTTGGCTCCCGCGCCAATCTGATTGCGACGCGGCCCTACCGGGCTCCGCACCATACCATCTCCGACGCGGCTCTGGTTGGCGGGGGCAGCTTCCCGCAGCCGGGAGAAATCTCGCTGGCTCATAACGGCGTTTTGTTTCTGGATGAATTACCGGAGTTTAAACGCTCGGCGCTGGAAGTGATGCGCCAGCCACTCGAAGACCGGAGGGTGAGTATTTCACGGGCCAAATGGGCGGTGGAGTTTCCGGCTTCGTTTATGCTGATTGCCAGCATGAATCCCTGCCCCTGCGGGTATTACAATCATCCCGACAAAGAGTGCGTCTGCGGGCCGGGCGTAGTGCAGAAATACCTCGCCAAAATCAGCGGGCCGCTGCTCGACCGGATTGATCTGCACGTTGAAGTAACGCCTGTTTCGTTCGATCAGATGACCGCCAACCGCCCGGCCGAACCCAGCGAGACGATTCGTGAGCGGGTCATTCGGGCACGGGATATACAGACGGCGCGATTTGAGGGGCAGAATGGAATTTACTCCAACGCAATGATGCCCTCGCAATTGGTCAAGGAAGTTTGTCAGATCGGCGACGCGGGTCGGGCCTTACTCAAAACAGCGATGGAGCGACTCGGGCTATCGGCCCGCGCTTACGACCGGATTCTGAAAGTGTCGCGCACGATTGCCGACCTGGCCGGAACCGAGGAAATCCGAATTGAGCACCTTGCCGAAGCCATTCAGTACCGGAGTCTCGACCGGGAAAACTGGGCGGGATAAAAATAGATACGCGTTAATCAGAAAAGCCGCTTCAGCGATTTGAAGCGGCTTTTCTGATTTTACGGTGCTGACGTAACGATTTAGTGACCCCAGCTCCCGAATTTCCCCCGCCGATAATCGTCATAGGCTTCGGCAATTTCCTGCTGGGTATTCATCACAAACGGTCCCTGCGACACTACGGGTTCGTTCAGCGGTTTTGCGTGACCGAACAGCAGGATGCTGTCTTCTTGAGCCGACATTGCCAGGTCTCCGCCTTCATGGTTGAACTCGGCCAGCTTCAGGGACTCTACGTCCACACCGTTTGCGTTGATTTTACCTTTGATAACGTAAAAGAAAACCGTGTGATCCTGTGGAATCGTTACCGTTACCTTTCCTCCGGGTTTGAAATAAATGGTGTTCAGATGTACGCCCGTCTGCGACGCAAAAGCGGATGTATGCCCGTCCCAGAAGCCGGAGATCAGGTTGACGGTTACCTTACCTTCATCGAGAGTCAGGCTGGGAATATCTTCTTTCTGAAGACCCTTATAAAAAGGCTCGGTCATTTTCAGCCGCGCGGGCAGGTTTAGCCAGAGCTGCAGAATCTCCAGTTTGCCGCCGGTTTCTTTAAAGTCATCCGACGACACTTCGGCATGAATAAGGCCCCGGCCCGCTGTCATCCATTGTACGCCACCCGCTGTAATTACGCTATCGTGGCCGCTGCTGTCTTTATGCGCGATGTCGCCGTCCAGAATAAACGTTACCGTTTCCATACCCCGGTGCGGATGCGGCCCAAACGGCAGCCCATTGTTGCAGGTCTGGTACACCTGAGGACCATGGTGGTTCAGAAACAAAAACGGGTCAACGTAATCGATGGAACGGGTGGGCAGCGCCCGGTATGTAATCAGGTCACTGATGGGTGAATACTCGGCCTGATGGATTCGTTTTACGGTTAGCATTTTCTTGCTGATTAAATTCGAACCGGCACTCATTATGATCAACAACCGGAAGCTGGTAAATGAGCATTGCTGAATTAACCCGCTACAACCGATATGGGTTTAGCTACACAAACGACCGTAGGCCGTACTGGTTAATCAATCAGCGTTTTTTAGCCGTTCGGCTCCGCTCGAAGGACAGATTTGTCGTGAAGAACGGCAGCATCTTCTCCGCAATACGCTCGCCGATCCGGTTGATGTGATCGCCGTCGTATTCTTCATACGTATGCGGGATGCTATACGTTGTCAGGAATTTATCCAGAATTTTATTATTGGTGGCTATACTCACGTCTTTTGAGCCAGCATCGAACGCCAGGGCACGTAACTGTTTGATCTGGTCAATGTGCTGATCGAGCGTTGCCAAGGGTGCATTGGCCGTCCATTTAGCCAGCACCATAGATTGCGGTTTGCCCTCCTGCACGGGCAGTTCCAGAAAGAACGGCGCTTTGGTCGGGTCAGGCGACCAGGCAGCCGCTGAAGCAAAGGCAGCTTTTGTCCCAAAATCCGCTTTTTCCAGATCGGCAACCGTCTTTACGTTTTCCATGCGCGCTATGGCTTCCGGATTAGACGGCCCGTTTAGACTGGTCATCATGCAACAGGGACTCAGCAGATACAGACTGGAAAAGATTTCCGGGTGCTTCTGCCCAATGCGGATCGTACCGTAACCACCCATCGAATGCCCCGCCAGTCCCCGGCTGGCAGCCTGCGGGAGCGTTCGGTAGTGGCTGTCTACGTAATTCACCAGCTCGGTTGCTACGAAGTCTTCCCAGTTACCAATGGTTACCGAGTTGGAATACATG
The DNA here is from genome assembly GCF_013127955.1 of Spirosoma taeanense. NCBI lineage: Bacteria > Pseudomonadati > Bacteroidota > Cytophagia > Cytophagales > Cytophagaceae > Spirosoma > Spirosoma taeanense. The sequence continues at coordinate 231,701 of NZ_CP053435.1, read as the reverse complement.
CTCCCAAAGTAGCGGTTATAGGCATTGGGCGTCACGATAATAAACTCCTGCGATTTGCCATCGGCCAGTGCCTTATCCACTACGTTGGGCAGATTAATCCAGTGTTTGGTCAGGCCGTACCACTTGTCATCGCTGTCGGTAAACCCGTGCAGAAAATAAATGACAGGGTATCGTCGCTTCTTATCGGTCTGGTAGCTGGGCGGCAGGTAAATGGATACGTCCCGATCGGGTGAATCGCCGGCCAGGTTCCCCTCCAGGCTATTACCGTGGACTTTAATTCGCTCGACCGTACCGGTCTTCATGGAGTTACTCTGGCCGCGGCCTTCCAGAAAGGCCAGCCCGAACGCGCCGATTAGCAGGAGCATGAAAAGCAGTCGGTTAACGCTGGACTGCTGACGAGAAGTAGACGTTAAGTTCATACAGCGAGAAGAAGCCCAATCCCTGTTTTTACTGCTTAGGCATTAACTCCTTCAGACGCATTCCGCAAAAGCATTGACCAGCTTACACGAACCGAGATTTCAACAGGTTCGTACAGGGCTATTCAGACCGTATAATCTATACGACAACCGTTAACTCTAACGGTCGGCCATCCTGCATCTATGCTCAGTAGCTTGCTGAGCCAATTCCCATAAAGGAATTGGCATACTCATAAAACCTCTTTCAAACCATTACACGTATGCGTATCAAAGCACTCAACATTCTTTCGCTGATAGTTATTCTATTCGCCTTTAGCTGCCAGGACCACCGGGAGCTTACCTCTACCAGCCAGTTGCAGACGCAGGATTTCGCGACCGGACTGGCAGCCCCGCTGGGCATGGCCATTGACCCAAAAGGCCAGCTCTGGGTTACGGAAGTGGCCGCTGGCAAAGTATCGGTTATTACTCCCGATGGCAAAATCTATCCGGTCATTACGGGCTTCTCGGTTGCCGTCAGTCCCGAAGGCACACCCGACGGGCTCAACCATCTGGCTTATAAAGACGGCATCCTGTACATTCTGCATGGCGTCGACGATAAGCTTTATAAAGCCAATGTGGCCTCGTTTAAACCGGGCGATCAGCCGCTCACGGCCGGGCAGCTGGACAGCGAACCAATTGGCAAGTTTGTGCTCGATTACAATTTTGCCGAGGATACCGGCGAGTCGAACCTCTATAACCTGACGTTTGGCCCCGACGGCGATATGTTTATTGCGGACGCAGCGGCTAACGCCATTATTCGCCGGAGCAAAACGGGCAATCTCAGCGTATTTGCAACAATTCCCGGCATTGCGAACCCTACGCCGGTAGGTCCTCCGGGCATTCAGGCCGTACCGACAGGGATTGTCTTTGATGGACAGAAGTTTCTGGTATCAACCCTGTTCGGCTTCCCATTCCCGGTAGGTAAAGCCAGAATTTATCAACTGGACCTTAACGGCAACGTATCCGTTTATCAGGAAGGGTTTACGAGCCTGGTCGACATTGTCCTTGGTGCCGACAAACGGCCTCTTGTCCTGACCGTAGCCGAATTTGGCCAGCAGGGGCCCACGCCGGGTACGGGTAAGCTGACACAATCGGTGGGTGGTCAGTCGACTACGCTGTTGCAAAACCTGAACATGCCGACCTCCATTGTGATGGGTCACACTGCCAATACGTATTACATCAATAGCCTGATGGATGGCAAAGTGCAGCGGATTACGTATTAAGTAAGACTTTTACGAGTAAGCCCGGTTTGGCGGAATGGCATCTTTGGGGATGGCAGGCCAAACCGGGCTTATTTTATTACGGTCTTCAACGCCTAATCCATACGTATAACCAAATCTCAGACGATAATCGCCTGGAACTCCTGATTGCGAAAAGCCTGCTTTTTTACGTACTTCCGGGCTCAAGTCAACGAAACTACTAATCTGGTTATCATCTTATACAACGAGCATTTGATGGCACTGCAATCTGTAACCATCAACTAACCATCGGCATACTTTCCATGAATCGTCGTCATTTTATAGCCCGGTCAGCCGGGGCGGGTGTTAGCCTGCTGTTGAGTCGCCAGTCGGGTTGGGCAACCGCCCCTACGGATTTCCCAGTCGTTCGAACGACGGCCGGACAGCGTAATTTTACCAGTTCGGCCGTTGAACAGACTATTGAACGGATGCACAAAACCATCCGCGATCCGGAATTGGCCTGGCTGTTTGAAAACTGCTTTCCCAATACTCTCGACACGACTGTTCAGTTCAGGAACAGCAACGCTCAGCCCGACACGTTCGTCATCACGGGTGATATTGACGCCATGTGGCTGCGCGACAGTACGGCGCAGGTGTGGCCTTACCTGCCGCTAACGAAGCAGGACCCGGCACTGCGTCAACTGATTGCGGGCGTAATTCGACGGCAAACCCAGTGTATTCTCCGGGACCCTTATGCGAATGCGTTCTATGCAGAACCGACGAAGGAAGGCGAGTGGAAAAAAGACTTTACCGATATGAAGCCGGGAATCCACGAGCGTAAATGGGAGTTGGATTCGCTCTGTTATCCCATCCGGCTGGCATACCACTACTGGCAGACTACCGGCGACACCAGCCCGTTTGATGCCGACTGGCTACAGGCGATGCAACTGGCGCTGCAAACCTGTCGCCAGCAACAACGTAAAACAACTCGGGGTCCTTACCAATTTGGCCGCGAAACCGCCTGGTCGACGGATACCGTACCGGGTAATGGATATGGCAACCCGACTCGCCCAATTGGCTTAATCCATAGCATCTTCCGCCCCTCCGATGACGCAACGGTCTTTCCGTTCTACGTTCCATCGAACTGGTTTACGGTTGTGTCGTTCCGGCAGCTGGCCACCATGATTGACAGGATTGCCCCCACTGGTAATGCAGGAATGGATCTAGCTCAGTTTGCCAGCGAGTGCCGGGCATTGGCCAGCGAAGTCGAAACGGCCCTGAAAGCACATGCCATTATCAATCATCCCAAATACGGCAGAATGTACGCAATGGAAATTGACGGCTATGGGAATCGGCTGCTTCAGGACGACGCCAACGTACCGAATCTGCTGGCGTTGCCTTATCTGGGGGTTTGTCCAGCCAGCGATCCGGTTTACAAAAACACCCGTCGGTTTGTGTTAAGCCCCGACAATCCATACTTCTTTCAGGGGAAAGCCGCCGAAGGTATTGGCAGTCCGCACACGTTGATCAGCAGCATCTGGCCAATGAGCATCATCATGCGGGCGCTGACCTCGACCGACGATCAGGAAATTCTCGCTCAATTACGTTTCTTAAAGAAAACCCATGCCGGAACGGGCTTCATGCACGAGTCCTTCGATCAGGACGACCCGGCTAAATTCACCCGGAAGTGGTTCGCGTGGGCGAATACGCTCTTCGGTGAGCTCATGCTGAAGGTAGCCGCCGAGCGCCCGCATTTGCTGAACAAGCCTCTTTAATTTCCAGGTAAAGATCCCCTGCTTACAGAAGCAGTAATGCTGAATTTGACAAATTCGGCCATTCAGAACGCACCTATGCCAGCGGAATCTGAGCTTCTGCTGCTTTACTAATAACAAACTGCCGCGCTTCGTCATATTCCTCGGCCGTGCGCAGGTGCTCCAGCAATAAGGGCACCTCGCGCGGTAAGGCCGTTACGTTACGAATGTATGTTACGTAGTCCATGCCGCCCCGACCCGGCATGGTTTCGGCAAAGTGGCCATCCTTGCCGTAAATATCTTTCGCGTGACACGACACAATCCACCGGCCCAGCTTGCGAAACGTGTCGTTGATCAGCGCCGTATTGGTATAGTAACGTTCGGGCGTGTTGATGATGTTGGCAATGTCGACGTGAGCGCCGAAAGCCGGACGATCAATGGCTTTGATGAATTTCAGATATGAGTCTGCTCCATCGGGCAAACTCCAGCCCATCATTTCCAGCGCGAATTTCGCCCGCTTCGGCTTTACAGCATCGATTATGTTCCGACAATTCTCGACTGTAGCGTCGAAAAAGTCTTTCGACAGGTTTCGCGCATCCGGCCCGTCCCAGTTTTTGGGATTGTAAGAGCCCGCAATATTGACGCAGGTTAAGGCCCCAACGGCTTCGGCCAGAGCCAGCCGATCGGTCACATAAGCCATGTTTTTGCGACGCTTCTCAGCATCCTGATCCAGCATATTGACCCAGGCACCAACCTCGGCAATCAGAACGTTCTGATCGGTAAACGCCTTCCGAATAGCTTCAATCTTCGGGGTATCCTTGAGATCAACGTTCGGAACGTAAGCGGCACTGTAACGCAACCGCCGATGTTCACGGGCTAATTCGGACGGATCGTCGCTTTTAAGAAAAATAGGGCCACCCAACCGCAGAGGTTTTTGTACCACTTTCAACGCTGGAAACGCCGGCATCAGGGCGCTACCAGTAACAACGGCAGACGAGCGTAAAAACTGGCGTCGGGAAAAAGTGCTCATTCGGATTGAGAAGAAAGTAAATTATTTATGTATTGCTGGGCTAACGTGAAGAATTGCCGGGCATACGCTAAAGCCAGTTGTGCCTGTTCATCGGTAATATCAGCTTCTAAATCATAATCCCCTGCCTGTCGGAGTTGAAAAACAAACTGCGCCCATTGTGCGGCTTCGGCCGGAAACCGGTTCGTTCGTACGAAGAGTTCGTGAAATTTTCCGTGTGCGCCAGAGTGCCGTTTTGTATAAACCCCCTCTGTATGAAGTAATGCTGTTAAGCAGTAAAAAACAGCATAATACGCACGGTTAACGGTAACTACGGGGAAGCCGCCCTCTAAATTATAAGCAGATTCCTGAAGCGTTTCTTCAGCCCGTTCAAGCGCCTGAGACGCTTCGTATAACCGACTCATACTAGAATACCCTCTCGTCTGATTTCCTGATAAACGCCTTGCATAGAGGCAGATAGCTTTTTCTCTGATACGGGCAATATGGATACGATAACACCGTATTTCAGGCTTAACGCTGTGCTGATTGGCACGAGTCTGACTATCTCATCTGTAGAGCGAGTATTCGGGTCCCTGAGCACCACTGCAAAATCGACATCTGACTCTACTTGATTATTTCCCCGTGCATAGGACCCAAACAGAACCAGCCCTGCCAGCTGATCGCCATATAATTGCTGCAGTTCGCACTTAAATTCAGCCGCTATGAGTTTGATGGACAGCATGGCAGTAAAAGTAAGAAATTTCGTGAGTCTCTAATTAAGTCTATATAAGGCAACCGGCTGTATGCTTATTCGTATAAAATCGCTGGTCCATAACGTAGTAAGTTATGGATAGCCTTTCCTTTTGTCGGGGTATTCCTTCCAAACCGACGAATGATTCAGATTAACAACGATCTACAGCCCACCGACTTCTCAACTAAACTTAGCCGTTTCTGGGAGCTTTCCGCCCAGAAAATACGCCTGATTGATCAGCAGTACGACACGGCCAAAGGATCGCCTGTGTTTACGGTGCAGGGCCAATATACCACCCGCGGCTGGACCGAATGGACGCAGGGCTTTCAGTACGGCTCGGCCATTCTCCAATTTGACGCTACCGGCGATCCGTATTTTCTCGATATGGGCCGCAAAAAGACCGTCGAGGTGATGGCTCCGCACGTCAGCCATATCGGCGTTCACGACCACGGCTTCAACAACGTCAGCACCTACGGGAACCTGCTACGGCTGATGATGGAGGGGAAACTTCCTTTCAATGAGCAGGAGCGTAACTTCTACGAACTTGCCCTTAAAATCTCCGGAGCCGTTCAGGCCAGCCGCTGGACAGCCATTAAAAACAACCAGAACACCGATGCGGGCTTTATCCATTCGTTCAATGGGCCGCACTCGCTTTTTGTCGACACCATTCGTTCCTGCCGGGCACTGGTGCTGAGCCATAGCTTAGGACACGTATTTCAGGCCGAAGGCGACGCACGGATCAGCCTGCTGGAACGGGCCATTCTGCACATGAAAGCCACCGCCGACTACTCCATCTTTTACGGTGAGGGCCGCGATACGTATGATCTTTGGGGACGTACCGCCCACGAAAGCGTCTTTAATGTAAAAGACGGTAACTTTCGGTGCCCCAATTCGCAGCAGGGGTATTCGGGCTTTACAACCTGGACGCGCGGACTGGCCTGGGCGATGTGCGGTTTCCCAGAAGAACTGGAATACCTGGCAACGCTCGATGACCGTGAGCTGGAGCCCCTCGGCGGCCGCGAACGGATAGAAGCCTTCCTGCTGAAAGCCGCCCGTGCCACCTGCGATTTTTACATTGAATACACCCCCACTAACGGGATTCCGTATTGGGACACGGGTGCGCCCAACCTGCACAAACTGGGCGATTACCTCGACCGCCCGGCCGATCCGTATAATGAACATGAACCCGTCGACAGCTCAGCAGCCGCCATCGGTGCGCAGGGCCTGCTTCGGCTGGGCAGATACCTGACCGAAAAAGGCGAAGCCGAAGCCGGACAGCGTTACTGGCAGGCGGGTTTGACGGTGCTGCACGCCCTCTTCGATGAGCCCTACCTCAGCACTGACCCGAGCCACCAGGGGTTGATTCTTCATTCGATTTACCACCGACCCAACGGATGGGATTACGTACCCACAGGCAGCAAAATCCCGTATGGCGAGTCGAGTATGTGGGGCGACTACCACGCCCGCGAAGTAGCCCTTTACCTCCAGCGTATCAGTAAGGGCGAGCCGTATTATGCTTTTTTCAGCGGAATATCAACCCACCGGAACGCCTGATTGCCCCTGCCCTCATGAGCGCTAAAAATAAGCCCCGATACCCCCGAATAGCCCAGCTAAAAACAGCTCTTGATTTGCAGAATTATCTGCAAACCAATGCCATTAGTTTACCATTCGACGAAACACTGCTGCCGCCAGCCGATAGTCCCTTCAACCGGTCAATCCAACTGAAATCAGGGAAGGCAATCGGAAACAGCCTCTGTATTCTGCCCATGGAGGGCTGGGACGGGACAACTGATGGGCGTCCTTCATCCTTTACGCGCAATCGGTGGACAAAATTCGCCGTGAGCGGAGCCAAGCTGCTGTTCGGCTGCGAAGCTGTGGCGGTTTGCCATTCGGGTAAGGCGAACCCTAACCAACTGGTTCTGAACACCAACACGTTCGATGATTTTGTGGCCCTGCGCCAACTCATTCTCGACCAGCATACCGAGAAATTTGGCCGCACCGACGACCTGCTGATTGGTCTGCAGCTGACCCATTCAGGGCGGTTCTGCAAACCTCACAGCCACAAAGCGTTCGAGTCGAAGATTCTGTATAGTCACCCGTTTCTGAACAAACGCTTCGGGATGGATGCGGACTACCCCACGTTGACCGACGACGAGATTGATCAAATTATTGAGCATTACGTCGAAGCAGCTGTGCTGGCCCAGAAAGCCGGGTTCGATTTTGTCGATATTAAACATTGTCATGGCTACCTCGGCCACGAGTTCCTGAGCGCGGTCAACCGACCCGGCAAATACGGCGGTAGTTTCGAAAACCGCACGCGCTACCTGCGCAGCATTGTAGAAGGTATCCGGCAGGCCGCGCCGGGGCTGGAAATGGGTATTCGTTTGAGCGCCTTCGATTTTCTGCCGTTTAAAAAAGGCCCCGACGAGGTCGGCATTCCCGAACCCGCCGATCAATACCCGTTTGCCTTCGGTGGTCAAGCCAACGGATTAGGCGTTGACCTAACCGAGACAAAGGCAGTTCTTGACCTCGTTCAGTCACTGGGGATTCAATTGGTGTGCATTACGGGTGGCAGTCCCTACTACAATCCGCACCTGATGCGTCCCGCCCTGTTTCCGCCCTCGGATGGGTATCTCCCGCCCGAAGACCCTCTGCTGGGCGTGAAGCGGCAACTCGACGTAACGCACGAATTAAAAAAGGCGTTTCCCGAACTGGTTATCATCGGCTCGGGCTATTCGTACCTGCAGGAGTGGCTGCCCAATGTAGCGCAGTACGTGCTGCGGATGGGTATGGCCGATAGCGTGGGCTTTGGCCGGATGGTGCTGTCGTATCCAACGATGCCCGCCGATATGCTGGCGGGTCAGCCTCTAACCCGTAACCAGCTCTGCCGTACATTTTCGGATTGCACGACGGCTCCGCGTAACGGCCTTATTTCAGGGTGTTACCCGTTGGACCCAGATTACAAAAAACTGCCCCAGGCGGAGGAGTTAAAAGCGTTAAAAAATTAGTCATACCGGCCTGGCTATGGGTAGTCATTTGTAGTCATTCATCGCCATACAATTCATGACTACAAACGGCTCGACGAAGTAAATGACAATCAAGGACAGCGAAACGTAATGAAAAAAGTAGCGTTCATCACGGGTGGCAGCCGCGGCATTGGCTACGGCATTGCCGAACACCTCGCCAGAGCTGGATTTGATTTAGCAATCAACGGCGTACGACCGGAGGAAGCGGCCCGCGAAGCGCTGGACAGTTTGCGAACCGTGGGCGCCGAGGTGCTTTACTGTCAGGGCGACGTGGCCTCAACGGAAACCCGACGCACGATGCTGGATAACATCCGGTCGCATTTCGGGCGGTTGAACGTCCTGGTCAATAACGCGGGGGTAGCTCCGAAAGAACGGCGGGACATTCTGGAAGCGACGGAAGAAAGCTTTCAGTACGTCCTGACTACCAACCTGCAGGGAGCTTATTTTCTAACCCAGGCTGCTGCCAACTGGATGATTGAGCAGAAATCGGAGCAATCGGATTTTACGGGTTGCATCGTCAATGTGTCGTCCATATCAGCAACGGTTGCGTCGGTTAACCGGGGAGAGTACTGCGTAGCAAAAGCAGGGCTGAGCATGACCACACAGTTGTTTGCGGCCCGGCTGGGTGAATTTGACATACCGGTCTATGAAGTTCGGCCGGGAATTATCCGAACCGATATGACGGCGGGCGTAACCAGTAAATACGATAAGCTGATTGACGATGGCCTTTGCGTCCAGAAACGCTGGGGCTATCCCGACGACGTAGGCCGGGCCGTAGCCGCGCTGGCTCGTGGCGACTTCCCCTACTCAACAGGCCAGGTCATTCTAATTGACGGTGGATTGACTCTGCCGAGGTTATGAGTAAAGTAGTTTTTTAGATCTCCTTTTCTTTCCGATGCATTAGTTCCTAAATCCCATGACCGTCTATGAACAACCAATCCGATTCCCGCAGGAAATTTCTTAAAACGGCCGCTACCGGCTCGCTGGCGGTGCTGAGTATGCCAACCATCATTCCCGCGCACGCCTTTGGCGCAAACGACCGGGTTCGGGTAGCCGTTATCGGCGTAAACGGGCGCGGCACCGACCATATCGCCGGTTTCTCAAAACTCCCGAATGTTGAAGTCGTTACTCTGTGCGACGTCGATAAGAATATTCTGGCGAAGCGGGCGAGTGAGTTTGAAACCAAGTACGGTCGAAAGGTGCAGCAGATTGAAGACCTGCGCCAGGTTTACGACGACAAGAATATCGACGCCGTCAGTATCGCTACGCCCAACCACTGGCATTCGCTGGCGGCCATCTGGGCGTGTCAGGCCGGCAAAGATGTGTACGTTGAAAAACCCGGTTCGCACAACCTCCGCGAAGGCCGGAAAATGGTGGAGGCCGCCAACAAATACAAGCGTATCGTTCAGCACGGCGTGCAGTTGCGCAGCTCAACGGCTATCCAGGAAGCTATCAAGCACCTGCGCGACGGCCTGATTGGCAAGGTGTATATGGCGCGGGGAATTGTTTACAAATGGCGGCCTGACATCGGCAATCAGGGTCCTTCGCCTGTGCCGGAAGGACTGAACTGGGACATCTGGCAGGGACCGGCCCAGGCTAAGCAGTTCAGCAAAAACTACGTGCATTACAATTGGCACTGGTTCTGGGATTACGGCAACGGCGATATTGGTAACCAGGGCATCCACGAAACCGACCTCTGCATGTGGGGACTGGACGTTGGACTGCCGGAAGAGATTACGTCAGCGGGCGGCAAGTTCCTATGGAGTGACTGCAAGGAAACGCCCGAAACGCTGACATCCTTCTACAAATACCCGAAAGAAGGTAAGGTGATTCAGTTTGAAGTTCGCCCCTGGATGACCAACAAAGAAGACGGCGTAGAAATCGGCAACATCTTCTATGGCGATAAAGGCTATATGGTCGTCAACGGTTACAACGACTACAAAACCTTCCTGGGCAAAGAACGCACACCGGGACCAGCCGGACACGCGGGTGGCGATCATTACCTGAACTTCATCGAAGCCGTTCGGGCGCGTGATAAGTCGAAACTTAACGGACCCGTCGAAACCGCGCACCTGTCGTCGGGTATTGCGCATCTCGGCAATATCGCGTATCGCTTAGGCCGGACGCTGAAGTTTGACCCCAAGAAAGAAGAGTTCCTGGGCGACTCGGAAGCCAACGCCATGCTGAGCCGCAAATACCGCGCACCGTACACCGTTCCTCAGCACGTATAAGCGCCTGTTTTACGTATCATCTGACCGTACTAAAATCGGTACGGTCAGATGCATTTTATTTCCAGACCCTATAAAACTTATTCCTGCACCGATGGTCGACCACCCCAAAACGGAGCAACAGAGTCTTGCCCAACAGTTGTTGCAGCTTCCGGTGCTGGTAGCCGCGCTGGGTTATTTAGTGGACATGTACGACCTGTTTCTATTCAGCGTCGTGCGGGTGCCCAGCCTGAAAGCCTTAGGCACGGTTCCGGACCGACTCCTTCCCGACGGGATCATGCTGCTGAACATGCAGATGGCCGGTATGCTGCTGGGCGGCATTTTCTGGGGCGTTCTGGGCGATAAGCGGGGCCGCCTGTCCGTGCTGTTCGGCTCGATTCTGATTTATTCGCTGGCTAACATCGGTAATGGGCTCATAACCAACCTGAGCCAGTACGCCCTGCTTCGGTTTGTGGCAGGCGTGGGCCTGGCCGGAGAGTTAGGTGCCGGAGTTACGTTAGTGACCGAAGTGCTCCCGAAGCAGATACGTGGCTATGGCACCACCATTGTTGCCACCATGGGCGTTCTGGGCGCGATTATGGCCTATTTTGTTGCCGACCTGTTCGACTGGCGTAATTCGTATTTCGTTGGTGGTGGGCTGGGCCTGCTCTTGCTTATTCTGCGGGTCAATGTGTTTGAATCGCGCATTTTTCAAACCGTAAAAGAGCGGCAGGTAAAGCGTGGCGACCTGCTGATGCTGTTCTCCAGTAAAACCCGTCTGTTGAAATACCTGCAGTGCATTCTGGTTGGGCTCCCCATCTGGTTCGTGGTTGGTATTCTCATTACGTTCTCGCCGGAGTTTGGGCAGGCAATGGGGCTTTCAGCACCGGTGGTAGCAGGCAAGGCCGTTATGCTGTCGTTTACGGGGCAGGTATTCGGCGATGTAGCCAGTGGTTTACTGAGCCAGCGCCTGAAAAGCCGGAAAAAGGCTATTGAGGGCTTTATTTTCCTGTCGCTGGCCTTTGTGCTGGTTTATCTGCTGGTACCCTTACAGGATATTGACACATTCTATCTGGTCTGCGTTTTTCTGGGTTTTGCGAACGGCTACTGGGCCCTGTTCGTAACCATCGCGGCCGAACTATTTGGCACCAACTTACGGGCCACGGTGGCCACAACGGTTCCCAACTTTGTGCGGGGCGCGGTCATTCCACTAACATCGCTGTTTGTGCTGGGCAAAAGCTATTTTGGCGTGCTCAATAGCGCCCTGGGGGTCGGGCTTTTAACGATTGTCCTGTCGCTGGCAGCGTTAAGCTTTATGGAAGAAACCTTCCATAAAGACCTGAATTACGTTGAGACCGATTAACCAATTAAGCTTGTCAGAATAACTGACTATCTTATTTCCAGCCCTATAAGATTCGGCCGACGTCTTTCTGATACAGTCGGCCGATGGGCAATTTCTGGCCTGCTACGGCAACATGGCTGAATGAATAAGGACCAGAACAGGCCATGTCTCGATAACCGCCGACGCGGTTCATGGCTGGTCAGCGTTTTTTCATCATAAACAATACTGATTGTCAGATACCTGCTGGATGACCTCAACTAATTGCGGCCGGGCGGTTTGCCAGCGAGTCATTGCGCCTGTTTCTAGTTTTGACTCAGTAAACGACTAATACGAGTCTACAAAACACCAGATCCGATGAGCGCAATTCCTAAACTCCGTTTCGCCATTACGGCGGCCCTTTTTGCCTTAGTGTCATTCGCTTCGCAGGCCCAGACCAAAAACGATACCGTAACACCCCGGGATGGTTTCTGGGTAATCGAAACACCGGCCAAAAGCCGCCAGTGCACCGTTCGTTTTTACACCAGTCGGAGTGAACTGATTTACGAAGAAACCATCAACCGCTGCCTGAACGTCGCCCGCCGACAAACCAAACGGCAGTTGAACGTAGCACTCGAACAGGCCATGTATGTCTGGAATGCCACCCACAAGGTTCCCACCGACCGGCAGTGGGTAGCTATTCAGTTTGAAAAGAAGTAGACTGGCTTTAGCCCTGATCGCTAAATGTTGGCGGTCAGGGCTAAGTCTGTTACCTTATTTCTTTAGTTACCCGGCCTACGCCAAACTGGTCACCTGCCCGAATGGGGGTATGGCCATCGAAGTGAATTTCAACTACTTTCTCGCTTTGCACGGGTCGGCCCTGCTCATCCTGAAGAGTTGCTACAATTTTCTTTGTTTTTACGTCAACTACTTCGCCGGTGGAAGGGTAAGCATAACGGCCATCCAGACTGAAGGTTATCCAGCCGGGCTGATCGCGCATCGCCACATTGCCGAGCTGTTTAGGCGGCATAACCGTCGCGTCGAATACATGGACGCGCTGGTTAGTCGCATCGGCTAGCCAGATTTCTTTTTCGTCCGGCGTTAAGCCAATGCCGTGGCTAGGGCAGCCATGCCGCTTCACCGGCCCTCGCTGAAATCCGGCGACCTCCACCCGGTGCAGCATCTTGCCAGTTGTCAGATCACCCACTTCAAACCCCAGCAGTTCGTTAACATTCGCAAACAGAAGCGTTTGCCGACCATTGACCGTAAAGGGGCGGATGCTGGCACTAAACGGACCAACCTGATGCGTCGAACCAGTGCGGGTATCGACTACCGTCATATAGGGGGAGCGTAGTCCGGCCAGATACACCTGTGACCCATCCAAACCGTATAGCGTGTTGTGCGCGCCGGAATTGGTTATAATTTTTTTCAGCACATTCCCCGTCATTGCATCCACAACGTGCCAGTGCTCTTTTTCGAATGAAGGCAGGTAGATGGTTTTTCCATCGGGCGAGATAGCCATCCGGTCGCAGCCGCCCTCATACTCTTTTTCCCATCGCATTTTGCCCGTAACCAGATCGACACATTGAAGCGAGCTGATTGTACTAACGTAAATGCACTGGGTGGCTAAACTTACGCCGACACCTTTTACGTTCAGCGGCTTGCCTTCTTTATCGAGGCCAGCCGTTGGGATTCGCCGGACGAAGCGGTGGCCATTATCAATATCATAGATCAGAATCCCATGCCCACCATATTCCAGATAGTTTCGTATGCCCGGTGCGGCAACGTAGAGATACCGTCGGGCGGACTTCCGGACTGTTGCCAGTCCAGTGCCTGGATCAGGCATAAACGACGCAGCAGTAAAAAATACCAGCAGGACGCCTACCCACCGAAACCGGGCGAAGAATAAAGGAACCATGTTCGTAGTTTGTTTAGTCAGATGGCCAGATAGATAGCTGTAAACCGGCGCAAAGAATAGGTTTTACGTTCACAAAAAGCAGATAAGGGTAAATCTACTGACCTGAATGCTTTTGCTACTGGATATCAAACCCCCTTCGTCTGATGCAATCCAACCGACGTTTCTTTATAAAAAGTCTGTCGGCGGCTTCGGCCCTGGCCGCTACCCAGAGTCTGGCAAAACCACTCGGTTTTAACTACATCCCCAACCTGATGAAAGTCAGTCCGAACGACAAGATCCGGATTGCGACCATCGGCATGGGTATCCAGGGCAACTACGACACCCGGGCGGCTCTGCGCAACCCCGACGTAGAGTTGGTAGCCGTCGCCGATTTATACGACGGTCGGCTTGAACACGCCAAAACAGCTTTTGGTCAGGACAAAGCCCTGTTCACTACCCGAGATTACCGCGAGATTCTGGTCCGGCCCGATGTCGACGCCGTTCTGGTCGTAACGCCCGATCACTGGCACGATCACATCACCATTGCGGCCCTGAAGGCAGGCAAGAACGTGTACTGCGAGAAGCCCATGGTGCAGCACATCAACGAAGGCAAAGCGGTCATCGACGCCTGGAAGAAGTCGGGCAAGACCATGCAGGTTGGCAGTCAGCGGATCAGCAGCGCAGCGTTCCAGGAAGCCAAACGGATGGTGCAGGCGGGCGAAATCGGTCAGATCAACTATATCGAGTCCAACAACGACCGTTTCAACGCCATTGGGGCCTGGAACTACTCTATTCCACCCGATGCCTCACCGACCACGCTGGACTGGGATCGGTTTCTGGGCGACGCACCCAAGCGGCCGTTTGATGCCAAGCGGTTTTTCCGGTGGCGGAATTATCGGGACTACGGCACGGGCGTAGCCGGCGACCTGTTTGTTCACCTCATCACGGGCGTTCATTACGTCACGAACTCGCTGGGACCAAACCGGATTTTCTCATCGGGCAACCTCGCCTACTGGAAAGACGGTCGCGACGTACCCGACGTAATGACCAGCATCATGGATTACCCCAAAACCGATCAGCACGAAGCATTCCAGATGGTGCTGCGGGTGAACTTCGCCAATGCGGGTAAAATCAACGACGTAACCCGGATCATCGGCAACGAAGGACAAATCGAGTTTTCGGAGAATAATCTGATTCTGACCAAGAAGAAACTGCCCATTGCACCAGGCTACGGCAACTACGACAGCTTCTTCACCTTTACCGAACCCGTGCAGCAGGAGTTCGTGCGGCAATACGACGCGAAGTACCCGCCCGAAACCCGCACGGCCGAACCTGTTAAGGAAGTCAGGTTTGAAGCCCCCAAAGACGACGATGCCCACGCCAAGCATTTCGGGGACTTCTTCAAGAACGTTCGCGCAGGCAGTCAGGGCACTATCGAAGATCCAGTTTTTGGTTTCCGAGCAGCCGCTCCCGTGCTGGCCTGCAACGAAAGCTATTTCGAGCACAAAGTTGTGAACTGGGACCCCGTTACGATGACCAAGAAACCATCTACCGAAGCCCCGGCCAAAAGCACGAAAAAACCGGCAACTACGGCCCGACGGACGTAGCACTAATAAAACAGGCGAGCCATTCGACTCGCCTTTTTTATGATCCCCGGACGTTAGTAACTGAACAGAACCGGGTTTTTCTCGCTTTCGGGTCTGCTCCCAACCGGGAAGCTATCAAGCCAGGTCTGCCAGTCGTCCTGCTGGTAGCGGTTCCGGGGCTTTGTAATGGTCTGGTCCTTGTCCATGTAGATCATGGTCATCACCTTCCGGGGTTGGCTTGATACGTTCGGGCCTGCCCGGTGGAAGGTCCAGCCCGCATGAAAACTGACTTCACCCAGTTCAAACGGCGTATCGTTGAGCGGAAAGTTTTCGCGCTGCAGCGCTTCGGAAAGCAACTGCTCGCTTTCGTCGCTGATCTCCAGGTTGCGGCCAATTTCGACATGCTGGCTGCCCTCGGCAAAGGCGAGCGGCCCCATCTCCATCGGCGTTTCCTGCAGCGGAATCCAGACTGTAACGGTTTTGGGCGTAGCCAGCGGCCAGTAGAACTGGTCGGCATGCCAGGGCGTAATGCCGCCCGATGGTTCTTTATACAGCGCCTGATCGTGGTAAAGCCGAACGCCCTGAACGCCCATCAGATCGGTGGCGATTTTAGCGAGCCGTTTTGAGAAGACAAACTCTTTCGCCCGGTCGTCTTCGCGCCAGAGGTTCATGATTTGTAGGAACGCCCGTTCGTAGGTCGTGCGCTCTTCCATCGGCTTAATGAGCGTATTTAGCCGAAAGACTAGTTCCGTAATGATATCGCCGTAATAGGCAAGCACTTCGGGACTTAGAACGTTTTTCAGCTTTACGTAGCCGTTCTTCTGGTAAAACTCAATGGCTTCGGCGCTCACCTCAAACGGCGCGTCCAACTCCCGGCGCAAAACAGCATTGCTCACTAACGTATCCATAGCAGGTAAAAGCGTATTGGTTGTTGGTTCAGTCGGATTATAGAGCAAATGTAGGCCAGCTGATCCGGGCAAAGTGCTATTCGATTTGCCAAATCATCCATAAATTTGACAACCTTAGCCATCGAAACTCTTTAACCACTCCCAGGCTTTGAAAGCGTTATTCGAAAAAGTAACCATCGCCGAGCAAAGCTCTCTGCTCGTCCGGCGCTTTCAACTGCCTTATTTCGATGCTCCCTGGCATTACCACCCGGAGTATGAACTGACGTTTATTGCCCGTGGCTACGGGCAGCGGTTTGTCGGCGATCATGTCGAGCCGTTTCTGGCGGGCGACCTGGTTTTGCTGGGCCCTGACCTGCCCCACTTCTGGCGCAGCGACGAAACCTTTTATCAGCCTGATAATCCAGAACGGTCCGAATCGGTGGTGGCGCAATTTCCGGCCAGCCTGATTCAGAACGGTCTCCTAACCCTACCCGAAGCCAAGCCGGTGCTGCACCTGCTCGAGCGTGCCCGCTACGGACTGCGATTCAGCCCGGCAGTAAGCGCGGAAGTGGCTCCGCAGATGCAGATGCTAGTAAACCGAACAGACTTTGATCAACTCTTAAACCTGCTGACTATTCTAAACCGGCTGGCGGCTGATCACGAGGCCAGCCTACTGGCCAGCGACGGCTACCGACTGGCTCCCAGCGAAGCCGAAACCGAGCGCATGAAGCGGGTACTGGAGTATGTGCTGGCGCATTTCAGGGAAGAGATGCGTATTGAGCAGATAGCTTCCGTAGCGGGTATGTCATCGGCGGCTTTCTGCCGGTACTTCAAGAAAAAAACCCGCAAGTCGTTTGTGGAATACGTCAACGAACTTCGTATTGGCAACGCCCGCAAACTACTGGCCAACAACGACCTGAGCGTTGCGCAGGTGGGTCTGGAATGCGGCTTCAATAACATTTCTCATTTTCACCGGCAGTTCAAACTTCATACCGGCGTTACGCCCTTACGCTATCAGGTGTTGTCGCGCAGCAAATAAGACCAACTAAACCAGCTCGTTTGTCAAGCGGCAGAAAACGAAGCTTTTTAGACAGAACGGTTTTTCAGGAGTTGTAGGAACAGACGTACCCTTTTCTCATGCAGCTTGTTGTTTCGCCCGAAAACCCGCTTGAGTGGTTTGCCCTTCGCGCTAATCTTGTCGCTATTCCAATTCTCCACGTTCAGATCATGCCCGTACTGGCGAAGGCCGTACTCGAAGCCGCCGATAAAGGCGTGTTCGAAGCCGCCAAAGACGGGCCTAAAACACTCGACGAATTAGTCAGCATACTGAATCTGAATCGTAAAGCCTTAGGCGAACTCATGGGCCTGCTCACGGCGATGGGGTATTTTACGTTCAAAAAAGACCGGTTTACTTTGACACGCATGGCCCGGCGCTTCGCGCTCAAAGATGATCCTTTGTCGGTGTACGGCATGATGATTTTTAACAACCGGGTCGTCTGGGACTGGATGAGCCACCTCGGCGAATACCTGAAAACGGGAAAAGGCGTTCAATACCACGACACGCTATCCCCAGAGCAGTGGCGCTACTATCAGGAAGCGATGGTGGCCGCCAGCAACAACGAAGCGCGGGAGTTTGGCCGCCGGGCACCCGTCCCCAAATCGGCCACCCGGATGCTGGACATCGGCGGCTCACATGGGCAACACTCGGTGGTGCTATGCCGGAAACTACCGGCTCTTACGTCTGTTATTCTGGATCTGCCACCCGCCATTGAGCAGGCGGCCCCGTTGCTGGCTCAGCAGGGTATGGGCGAGCGCGTTCAGCACCAGTCCGGCAACGCCCTGACCGACGATTTTGGCGACGCTCAGTTCGATATTATTCTATTATCGAGTCTGGCGCACCATTTTACGCCGGAGCAGAATCAGCTGGTCGCGAATAAAGTCGCCAGGGCGTTACGGCCGGGGGGCGTCTTTATTGTCAATGAGTTTATTCGTCCTGAAATCGGCGCTAAACCCGAACTGCTGGGCGGCAGTACCGACCTCTTCTATGGTCTGAGCAGCACAGCGGGTAACTATTCCATCGCCGAAATCCAGCACTGGCAGCAAACGGCGGGCCTGAAACGGTATAAGGTTGTCCGGTACACGACAGTACCCGGCCGGGCAATGGTCGTGGCGAAGAAATGACGGTCGCGTCGGGTTCGTTACGTACCTTTGGGAATTGATTTGAACAACCTCATGAAATACAAAAAGCACGTTTTTATCTGCAACAATCAGAAAGTTGCGCCCAAGAAATCCTGCGGTGAAGCACACGGCAACGAACTAGTCGACGCGTTTAAGACCGCCCTTGCCGAGCGGGGCTTATTGAAAGATATGCGGGCTCAGCGAACCGGCTGTCTCGACGCCTGCGCCTTTGGCCCGACGCTGGTGGTTTATCCGGAAGGCACGTATTATGGCAACGTACAGCTCTCCGACGTCGACGAAATAGTGGATAGTCATCTGGTGAATAATCAGCCAGTTGAACGACTCCGCCTGGATTTCTAACGCTCAGTCATCCGCGAGCTGGCTGTCTGGTTGACAGTTCGCGGATGACAGAACTGAATAGCTCATCAACGGATGAAGTATAAACACCTTTTTTTCGACCTCGACCATACATTGTGGGATTTTGACCGAAACTCGGCGGAGTCCATCGCTGAACTGTTCGAAACGTTTCGCCTGGTTGATGTGGGGATTGCCTCCGCAGCTGAATTCAGCAGGCATTTCATTGCCATCAATAAAAAGCTCTGGGCCGATTACGACAAAAACCTGATTACCCATGCCTACATCCGCGAACACCGGTTTCCATTGGTGTTCCAGGCGCTGGGGGTCCAGGAACACACGCTTTGCACCGATCTGAATACAGAGTACCTGCGGCTACTGCCCCGTAAACCGCATTTGCTGGAGTCGGCCCGCGAGGTGCTGGAATATTTAAAAGATCGCTACACGATGCACATCATCACGAACGGCTTTGCTGAAATTCAGGCCATTAAGATGGATAGTGCCGAGATTGCGCATTTTTTCACGAACGTCATTACGAGCGAAAACGCCAACGCCAAAAAGCCAGACCCGCTGGTTTTTCAGTATGCCATGGAGGTTAGCGGAACCAACGCATCCGAAAGTCTGATGATTGGCGATAATTACGAAGCTGACATTCTGGGCGCTAAAAGCGTCGGGCTGGACACCGTATTCTACAACACGGCAGCCGCCAGTGTGGACGATCCGCCAACCTACGACATCCGGCACTGGAAAGAGCTAATGGCGATTTTGTAAAATTGGCCTTAAACCCGATATGAACCCAACCGTTTCTGCCTGTCATACTGGCAAGTTATTACTCTTCCTTTTCCTTCCTTTCCTGATTCGTGCGCAGTCGCCGACGGTGGTAGACGTATGCGTCTACGGCGGTACGTCGGCAGGTGTGATGGCTGCCTATGCAGCAAAAAAAGCCGGGAAGTCGGTTGTTCTGATTGAACCTAGCCGGCACCTCGGTGGGCTAACGTCAGGAGGATTAGGCGCAACGGATATTGGTAATAAATTCGCCATTACAGGTTTGGCGCGGGATTTTTACCGGCGTATAGGCAAGCATTACGGTAAATTTGAACAGTGGACATTCGAGCCTCACGTTGCCGAGAGTTTATTCAAACAATACCTGAACGAAGCCCGTGTACCGGTGCGGATGAATTACCGGCTGGCCGCTGTCGAAACCCAGAAGAATCGGATTACGGCCATTACCATAGAGCCTTCGTCCCCGACTCCGCAAACAGCCGGTCGGGCTACCACTCAAATCATTCAGGCCAAACAGTTCATCGACTGCACGTACGAGGGCGACCTCATGGCCAAAGCGGGGGTGGCCTTTACGGTTGGGCGTGAATCGAATAACCAGTATGGCGAAACCTGGAATGGCGTTCAACTCCTGGACAAACATCAGTTTCCCGACGGCGTAGACCCCTACCGGGTGCCCGGCAAGCCAGAAAGCGGTTTACTCTGGGGGATCAGCGATGCCCGACTCACCGCCAATGGCACGAGCAGTCCCGCAATTCAGGCGTATAATTATCGAATGTGCCTCACCGATGACCCGGCCAACCGTCTTCCAATTACCCGCCCCGAAGGCTACGACTCAACAAAATATGAACTGCTGCTGCGGCAGATTGCTAAGAAAGAGCCCAAGGAACTGACCTGGAATCTGATGCACTTCGTTTCGATGCCGAACCGTAAGACCGACATCAACAACTGCGGGGGCTTCTCAACCGACATGATCGGGGCCAACTACGATTACCCCAACGCCGATTATGCCCGGCGTGCCGAGATCATCCGCGAACATGAACTTTACACCAAAGGACTATTCTACTTCATCGGTCACGACCCCAGAATACCGAAACACCTGCGCGACGAGATGCTGCAATGGGGGTATCCTAAAGATGAATACCGGGACAACGATCACTTCTCGCATCAACTTTATATTCGGGAAGCCCGGCGCATGGTGGGCGAATACGTCATGACCCAGGCCAATTGCGAAAGTAAGGTCGTCGTGCGGGACGGCGTCGGAATGGCCGCCTACACCATGGATTCGCACAATTGCCAACGGCTGGTTGTCAACGATAACAAAGGCGTACCGATGGTACGGAACGAGGGCGACGTGCAGGTAGGTGGGTTTCCCCCTTATCCCGTCAGCTACCGGGCGCTGGTGCCCAGACGGGAAAGCATCCAGAACCTGATCGTGCCGGTTTGTCTGTCGGCCAGCCACATTGCTTATGGGTCTATCCGGATGGAGCCGGTATTTATGGTGCTGGCGCAGTCGGCGGCCGTAGCCGCCTGTCAGGCCATCGACGAAGGCAAAGCCGTGCAGGATATTAACATTACCAGACTGCAGACCCGACTGGCGCAGAACCCGCTCATGAACGGTTCGTTGCCCGAAATCCTGATTGATAACGACGATACAACCCGGGTACGGATCGTAGGTAACTGGTTGCGCGAAACCAAGGGAGGCAAGTATGGTTTATCGATGCTGGTCGATGATGGTATAAGCGGCCCGAAATCTGTACGGTTTATCCTGCCTCAGAACCGGCCGGGCCGCTACGCTGTGTATGTGTATAACCCCATCCGCTTGGGCGGGGGAGGCAATCCGGGCGAATACGGTCGTCAAACTGACAAGGCCAGCCAGGTCGTTGTCCGGCTCAATACGGGCAGTGCGGTCAAAACGCTGGCCCTGAATCAGCAACCGCAGGCCAACGACTGGATTAACCTCGGTGAACATCAGCTGACCACCGGTAAGACCCCTTACCTTGAGTTCAGCAACGAGGGCGCAGCGGGTGTCGTTGTGGCAGATGCCGTTCTGTTTGTGCCCGTCAAATAGGCGACGGATTGGCCGATAAACAGGATAATCTTCATCAACATTACGTCATGAATATACAAAACTCAACCGCCCTGATTACTGGAGGAGCTTCTGGACTGGGCGAAGCAACGGCCCGCCTACTGGCTTCGCAGGGCGCGAACGTCGTACTTGTAGACCTGAATGATCAGCGCGGTAACGCTCTGGCGGAAGAGCTGGGCGATACCGTTCGCTTCATCAAAACCAACGTAACCGACGAAACGGATGTGCAGGCAGCCGTCAATATGGCCGTTGAAACCTTTGGGGGCCTGCACATTAACGTCAATTGCGCCGGAATCGCCGAAGCCCGCAAAACCCTCGGTAAGGTAGACGGCGTC
This sequence comes from Spirosoma taeanense, assembly GCF_013127955.1. Lineage (NCBI taxonomy): Bacteria > Pseudomonadati > Bacteroidota > Cytophagia > Cytophagales > Cytophagaceae > Spirosoma > Spirosoma taeanense. Next base: position 209,903 of record NZ_CP053435.1, on the reverse strand, counting down.
TACGGAGCCCACTCGCTGTCTGCTTTTCAAAAAGTCATTTCGATTAATCTTATCGGTACGTTCAACGTCATTCGGCTGGCGGCCCTGGCTATGGAAGCCAATGAACCAAACGCCGAAGGAGAACGGGGCGTCATTATCAACACGGCATCCGTAGCGGCCTACGACGGACAAATAGGTCAGGCCGCCTACTCGGCATCGAAAGGCGGAATCGTGGGTATGACCCTGCCCATCGCCCGCGATCTGGCCCGTTCCGGCATCCGCGTAATGACCATTGCACCGGGCCTATTCGAGACCCCCTTGCTGATGGGCCTGCCTGAAGACGCCCGCTTGTCGCTGGGCCAGCAAGTTCCTTTTCCGTCCCGGCTGGGCCGGCCCTATGAGTACGCTCTGCTGGCCAAGTCAATTCTTGAGAATCCAATGCTGAACGGCGAGGTTATCCGTCTTGACGGAGCCATCCGAATGGCCCCAAAATAAATTGTTGGCCTATATGTTTGGAAATTTCAAGAATAAGTAGGACCTGAACCCACAAACCATAGACACGATAGGTTACTCACTGTACCTTAGGGTAAACTCTCTTCGTTATGGCTTTAACATTACCTTTCCCGAACCGACATTCGGGTTTGATTAGCTGGCTAACCAGTATTTATACTGGTTATTTCGCCAATAAAAAACGGCTTCGCTGGATCGATTATGCCCGCGGTATTGCCATCCTGATGGTTGTTTATGGGCATTTGGTTGGGGGCGTCAACCGCGCGGGAGCCAGTATAGACGCTACGCTCCTGCTCATTCCGGCAACGCTCTATAATTTCCGTATGCCCCTGTTTTTCTTTGTATCGGGGCTATTCCTGGCGCGGAGTCTGACGAAGCGGGGGCCAACGGGTTTTATACATAATCGGTTCTCAACTATTCTCTGGCCATACCTGCTCTGGGGGGCGTTGCAGATTGGTACGCAGATTTTGTTGTCGGGCCAGACAAACTCCAAGAAAGACGCGTCGCACTTTCTGTATTTGTTCTATGATCCGCAGAAAACGGATCAGTTCTGGTACCTGGCCGCGCTGTTTAACGTAGCGCTGGCTTTCGTATTGACCTATCAGGTGTTTCGCATCCGGGGCATCTGGCAGATTGCTCTGGGATTAACGTTTCGGTTTCTGAGCGATTACCTGGAAGGATTCAGCCTGCTGCACAATTTTATGTATTTCTATGTATTCAGTGCCGTCGGCTATAATATGTCCCAACTGATTTTGGAGAAAAACGCTCTGGAGAAGGCCTTAAAAAGCGGCTGGACGCTGGCGCTGATTCCTGTTTTTCTGGTTGGTCAATGGTACTGGTTTACCCATAAAGACGATATTCCCACAATGCTGCACATGGGCATCGCATTTGTTGGCATGGTTGTGATTATCTTCGTCTGCTATCTGCTGGGCAAACGTGATTCGCTGCCAGTGCTGCGGTTTATCGGGTATCACTCACTATATATTTATCTGGTACACGTCTTTATCATTTCGGGGACGCGCATCGGCTTTAATGCGCTGGGTATTACTAACGTCCCGGTAATTCTCCTGACGGGATTCATTCTGGGCGTTGGCCTTCCAATTCTGTTTTTCCACCTGGCAATGCGGCTCGGCGGCTGGTTCCTGTTTTCCTTCGACCGTAAAGAGATGGAAACCTACCCCACCATGTAACCAAACCTCCTGTCGGCCTATGGCGTAATCCAGCAGTGCCTTAGTAATTGTTCATAAAAAAGCGGTAGTAAGCCTGGTTCGCTTACTACCGCTTTTTTGTTCTCTCGTTTTAAAAACTAGCCGATAGATTCAGGAAGTAATAGCCGCCGTTAAACCCAAACTGCGTCGCGTTACGGCTATAAATAAACCGCCCGAATGATGAGTTGTCGAGTACGGCCGCCCCAAACCGTTCGGGCGTTGGCTGAAATACCTGCTTCAGCTTATCCGGATACACGTCGAAAATATTGTTCGCTCCCAGCGTAGCCGTCAGGTTTTTAAACACGCGATACGATACGCTGAAGTCCGTTACAATCTTCGGTTTGAAGGCTTCATCCAGCAATGGGTTAGCAGGATCATAAGTGGTCACTTCTCCGAAGCGCGTAAACCGCAGCACCGCACCAAACTTATTCAGTCGGAAGTTACCCGTCAGCGAAACCTTGCTCTTGGGCTGCGCCAGCGTCAGGCGGGCGCTATCCTGCCGGTTAAACAGGAAATTACCGAAGGTTGCATCATTCGGCAGGTTAGCCGGGCGTTTAATAGAGCCCGTCAGCCGCGTTTCGTTGAAATTAGCGGCTAAAGTCAAATCCAGGGAACCCCGGTTCAGGCGCGGACTGGTGGCAATAACCACATCAATACCACGTGTCTGGGTATTGACGGCGTTGGCAAAAAACTGGGCGCTGTTTACGTCCGTCTGACCCGCGCCATTCAAAATATTAGCCACGATCAGACCCGCGCCGGTTGTGCCGCGCGAGAACTGATCGCTATAGATAATCCGATCGCGGATAGCAATCTGATACGCATCTATAGTAATACTCAGATTTGGCAACGGCCGCGACGTAACGCCAACGCTGTAGTTCATTGACCGTTCGGCCGTCAGGGAAGGAACGCCGAATGCCTGCGCTATTGGACTGTCATTACGGAACGTGCCGGTCTGGCGCGGCTCCAGTCCCTGACCTGTTGACACGAATACGGTGCTGATGGCGCTAAAATACCGCTGGTGCAGACTCGGCGCCCGGAACCCGTTGCTGACTGAGGCCCGCAGCGAAAAGGCTTCACTGAATTTATAACGGGCGGCCAGCTTACCGGCAAAATTGCCCCCAAAATCGCTGTAGTTTTCGTAACGGGCAGCAGTGTTAAACAGCAGTTGGTCGGTCAGGTCTGTTTCGATGTCAACGTAACCGGCCAGAACGTTCCGCTTTGCATTCACCGCATTGGCCGGTTGATAACCCGGAAACACCTGAGCGCCACCCGCCCGGCCCGAGGCAGGGTCATAGTTTCGGTAGGATGCTTCTTCGCCGGGCTTGATTTTGTAAAAATCCAGCCGGTACTCGGCCCCAACGGCTACGTTGAACGACTTCAAGCCCAGTGAACTGCCATAATCTTTAGCGACACTGGCGTTGGCCGTGTTCTGATAAAAGCTAAGTGTACCGGCGTAAAACTCAGTTTGTGCATTGGCCCCCTGTGCATACTGCGACGCGTTATTGGAATTCGTTACGTCGAAACGGAATGCGTTACCCCCATAGACATTACTGATATCCCAGCGATAGCCGTTCGATTCGCCGTTAAAGCCCGCCAGCAGCGATTGATCGTTGATGGTTGATTCGATATTTGGCAGGAATCCGTTCGGGTACAGGGCTGTGATAACCTGCGTTGTCTGATATGGATAGCGATAAAAACCAGCGGCTTTCCCATTGCGGTAATTGACGCCCCCCGTAGCATAGAAAGCAGCCTTAGCACTTAGGGGAAGGCGGGTATTCAGGAAGAACCCGGCGTTATCGACCCGAGAGTTGCCAATCTGCATATTGTTCGACAGGTTGAAATTATTCTGCCGGATCAGCGCCTGGTCCTGATTGTGTAGCCCCTGCCGTCGGGCAATGTAAGCAGCATCGGTTTCGCCAGATGCGCGTCCTACGTTCCAGTTTACATAGACCGGCCCATTGTAGTTTCCCACTCGGTTGGTGGCACCCCGGTGCCGAAACTCGCCGGTCAGGCTCAGGAAACCGCCTTTCTGGCCAATTTTGATGCCGTGATTGATGCCTATCTGCGCAAGCTGGCCATCACCTGCATACTGCTGACCAATCTGTGCATTGACCGTAGTACCAGGCCGTTCTTTAAGCCTCAGGTTAATTACGCCCGCAATGGCATCCGAACCATACTGTGAAGACGCACCGTCGCGCAGGACTTCAATCCGTTCAATTGCCGCTGATGGAATAGCGTTCAGGTCGGTCCCGACCGATCCACGCCCGATCGTACCATTGATATTTATCAGCGCCTGATTATGCCGCCGTTTGCCATTCAGCAAAACCAATACCTGATCGGGTCCAAGCCCACGGATGGTGGCCGGATCGATATGGTCCGTTCCATCGGCGATGGTCTGGCGCGACGAATTGAAGGAAGGCGCTACAAAGTTTAGCTGCTGCGTTGGCTCAACCTGACCCGTTGCCACCAGATCCCGCGACTGGATGACATCGACCGGTGCCACGGTTTCCGTGCTGGTTCGGGCCTGCGTTGATCGGGAGCCAATGACCACAACTTCGCTCAGGCTGGAAGGACTCTCCCTCAGGGCCACATCGGCCGTTACGGTCCCGCTACTCGTTATGGTTATCGGGACACTCTGCGTCTGATAGCCGACAAAGCTCACCCGCAGGGTATAGCTGCCGGGGCTCAGGCTCAGCGAATACGATCCACTGGCGTCGGTGGTAGTGCCCAGATTGGTGTTCAGCACGACAATCGTTACGCCGGGTATCCCAGCCGACGACGAAGCATCGGTTACCCGACCCTGAACGACCTGGGCGAATGCACAGGTGATCGTCAATAACCCCAGGACAACGCTTAGCACAAATTGGTTTAACATGTAATTTTTAGACATAGGCCAGATTAGTTAATGTTTGTTCATATAAACTCAGCACTCGAACCCATTAACTGCCTAGGCCAGGTTTGGTTTAGTTTCAGGAGTATTGCCGGTATAATGCAATGGCCTGCTTTTAGGGCAGGCCATTGCATTACAATAAACAAACGTTCGGGACTATTTGGCCGAGATAACTTCCAGATCGAACCGTAAGGGAGCGTAGGGCGTAATGACGTAGGTATTGTTCTGAACAACGCCGGTTGCGCCGTAACCCAGTGAGGAAGGAAAAATGATCGTTGCTTTTTCACCTACTTTCAGCTTGGCCAGCCCTTCTTCAAAGCCTTTTACGTACTTGCTCTGCCCCAGAACGGCGTCGAACGTACCTGATCCGGTGCTATCAAATGGCGTAACTGAGCGCAGCTGTTTGCCAGCATACTTTATGGTCAGCGTTTGGCTAGTCGTTGGGGTTGCCCCGGTCGGGTTATCTTTTGTTTTGATAAATCGCAGGCCGCTGGCCGTCTTTTCGACGTTTGTAAACTTCTGAACCGCTATATATTCCTCAATCTGCTGCTCTTCCGACCGGGAGCGGTTGAACCTGACGTCGAACCGGATGACCGAGTAGGCTGGCAGATTTGTTTTTGACTTATCACTATAAGCCAGATAAGACGGAATCAGCAGGGTGGACCGCTCCCCCTCCCGCATGAGGCTCAGACCTTCTTCCAGACCGGGCAGGATTGAACCAATACCCAGCGGATAATAGACCGGCCGGTTTGCAGCGGAGCTGTCCACCACCTGCCCTGTCTTCAGATTGTACGACTTATAGGTGAATTCGATTTCTTCACCCGTTGTGGCCTGTTTGCCAGTCGGATTCGGAGTCGTCACGACGTAATACAGACCCGTGCTGCGTAACGTACCCTGCAGGTTGTTCTGAGAAACATAAGCCTGAATATCCGCATCATTCTGATCATAATAGGTACTGGACGGATCAATGCTTTGGGTGCAGGATTCCAGACTGCCCATCAACAAGGCGCTGCAAATAGATAATTGAAATAGACGCATGGAATTAAATTAACAGATACTACCTAATACGCTTTCTGACCCCATATCGTGGCGAAGCGTTGGGAAGCTTGTCGTTTTTTTCACTCAATAACCAGACTTCCTCCTTGTGTCAACGCCCGAAAGCGGTCGGCTGGTATGTCTTTTTCGGCCAATGCTTGCTGCAGATCGTTTACGGGTTCCATCTCGCCGTCGTCAGCCAGCGGAAACGTTCCGAAGTGAATAGCAACGCTTTGTTCCGACCGGACATCCTTATGAATCTGCACGGCTTCGGCTGGCGAGCAGTGAATCGGCGACATAAACCAGGGCGGTTTATAGGCCCCAATCGGGATAAGAGCTAATCGAAGCGGGCCAAACTGCTGTCCTATATCCCTGAAAAATGCGCCGTAACCCGAATCACCGGCAAAATATAGCTTACCGGCAACCTGGCTGTCAATTACGTAACCAGCCCATAATGTCGCATTTCGGTCAAACATACCCCGCCCCGAAAAATGCTGCGCCGGAACACAGTGAATCGTTGTCTGCGCATTGAAAGCCACCGACTGCCGCCAGTCCATTTCGACGAGGTTCTGACAATTGTGCTGCTTCAGAAAGGCCTTTACGCCCAGCGGGCAGAAAACCTTCGGCTGATCGCGGGCGCAGAGCCGCTTAACCGTCTCAATGTCCAGATGATCCCAGTGGTTATGACTCAGCAGGAGTACGTCAATTTTAGGCAGATCGTCGAAGCGGATACCGGGTGGGCTGTTTCGCCTGGGTCCGGCAAACTGCACGGGACTGACGCGTTCGTAGTAAACCGGATCGGTCAGTACGTTCAGGCCGTCGAATTGCAGCAGCACCGTAGAGTGGTTGACAAACGTAACGCGCACTTCCCGCCCATTTACGCGGGCTGGTGGTGGCGGACCAGGTTTATTAGTATGAAACGCTCCCCAGGGCGTCTGGCCCCGATTCATTATCCACCCAATCACTTCCCGGAAACCTTTGGCCTTTGCCCCGCCCAGATTCAAAAACTCCCGGCCGTCAAAGTGATCTGAAATCGGCCCTTCATAGTGCGGAGCCGAAATGGTATAGCCCACTACTAACCCAACTACCAAGACCAAAAGAATCAGTAGTCCGACAACAACTAGAATTTTGGTGAGCATAACCAACGATTAAAACTTCTCTGAGAAAGGCAGAGCCCTGTCATTACGGCTGCAGGACCTGATCAATAATGTGCATAACGCCGTTGGTTGTGATTACGTCCGGTGTTCGTACAGTAGCGGGGGTTGAATTTCGATTGCCTTTAACAGTGATGACTCCGTTATTGACGGCTACCGTCATTCTATTTCCATTCAGCAGCGTGTTGACCGAACCATTCTGAAGCTGGTAGGACAGGTTTATACCCGACACAACATGATACGACAAAAGCGGGATCAGCGTTTGCGGAGCGGCTGCCTCAACCGCCGATACAGAACTGTATCCAGCCGCCCTGAAGGCGTCGTTGGTCGGGGCAAAGAATGTTAGTGGGTTGGTTGAGGCTGAATTATTCAGCGCAGCCAGAAAGGCAGGGTTAGCCAGACTGATGCGCTTTACCGCAGCCGCCAGAAAGGTCAGGTTCGGATTGTTCTGAATCGTCATCATCAGGTTACCGCCCGATGGCGTCAGCACCCGGTTAATAACGTGAATAACGCCATTGGCCGCCTGAATGTCCGCTTCGGTTACGCGGGCATTGTTGATGTAGACAAGGTCATTACTGGTTTTATTGATAAAAGCGACCCCTTTGGAGGCCGTTTCGACCGAGTTCAACCCCGACGGAATAGTAGCCGAAAAGACAGGCGAGTAAAGAATATGGTATAGTAAGGCCGTTTTCAATTGTTCTTTGGGCAACGCGGTGATGGCCGCCATGGTTGTCAGACCCGATGCCTGGAATGCCGCATCGTTCGGCGCAAAAAACGTCAGGTTGGCCCCTTTCAGCACGTCGCCCACGCCGGCATGGTTAACAGCCGCCCGCAGCAGACTGAACCGGCTGTCTTCAAGTACCAGATCGGTAATAGTTTTTGGCTCAGCAATGGTATCGTCGTTTTTCTGGCAGCTTAGCGAGAATGTCAGCACCAGCACGAACAAAGCCAGCCGGCTCATATACAGCGAAAAAGAATTAGTCATACCCAACAAACGATGATGTAACGGTCTCTGGAGAAAACCGGCCGGACCGGCTTCTGTTTCCTTCGAACAAAGATAAGAGAGTTACTGAGTTACTAAGCGGCCCGGCAGATTGCTGATCGATTCTGGCTTCCGTTATCCGAACTAATGAACGAAGTTTCAGCTTTACCAACTTCAGACCCGACTAACTTACTGACCTTCTGATGAAAATTTCGTATCTTCGCGGTCTTGTTAAATACTGTTAAATTTCCCCAATTGGGATGAAGGAAGACATTGACCCGAGCAATCTGCCGCAGCACATAGCCGTTATTATGGACGGAAACGGTCGTTGGGCCAAACGGCAGGGAGCCGCCCGGGTGTTTGGCCACCGCAATGCGATTAAGGCTGTGCGCGAAGCCACGGAAGGGTGCGCCGAACTGGGCGTCAAGTATCTGACGCTCTACGCGTTCTCGACCGAAAACTGGAACCGGCCAAAGCTGGAGGTAGATGCGTTGATGACGTTGCTGGTGCATACGATCCGGGGCGAAATCAAAACGCTGATGGACAATAACGTACGGCTGACGACCATCGGCCATACCGAAAGTCTTCCCAACGACTGCCAGCGTGAACTGGCCGAAGCCATGCGCGAAACCTCGGGAAATACGGGTCTGACGCTCGTTCTGGCCCTGAGTTATAGCGGACGATGGGAAATCCTGGAGGCTGTCCGACAGATTGCCACCGACGTGCGTGATGGCCGTTTAACAGCCGGCGAGGTAAACGAAACCCTCTTTGGTCAGTACCTGTCCACAAGTGGTATTCCCGATCCTGAATTAATGATCCGGACTAGTGGGGAGATGCGTATCAGCAATTTTATGCTCTGGCAGTTAGCCTATTCGGAACTGTACATGCCCGATGTGCTTTGGCCCGACTTCCGCAAAAATCATCTGTACGAAGCTATTTTAAGCTATCAGCGACGCGAACGCCGATTTGGTAAAACCAGCGAGCAGTTGATCAAATAAGTGGATTCAGGCAGGACGGGGCACCAGCAGAAATAAACGATTGGCATACCAACCAAAAGCCCGCCAACAGAATCCACACAATTAGCCAACATTAGGTACCACAAACTTGGAACACCGTATAAAAGTCATTATTGGAGCCGCTTTGCTGCTCATCAGTCTCTACCCGGCCACGGTTCGGGCGCAGGTGCGAGTGGGCGTCGGCCGGGGCACTGAGACTCCAGCCAGCACCGACGAACTGCTCAATTACGCTAACCCGAAAGAGTACGAAATCAGCGCTCTGACCGTAACCGGTACCCGCTATCTGGACCCGAACTCGCTGGTGTCGCTGGCGGGTCTGAAAGTAGGCGACAAAATCCGTATTCCGGGCGAAGCTGTCGGCTCATCAGTCCGCAAACTAATGGAATCCGGCCTGCTGGACAACGTTGAACTGTTTGCGACCAACGCAGCCGATAATAAAGTGTCGCTGATGTTTCGGGTGCAGGAGCGCCCCCGGCTCTACCGGGTTACATTCGTAGGCGTTAAGAAAGGTGAACAGGATCAGCTTAAGGATAAAGTGAAGCTGAATCTGGGTAAGATCGTAACCAATACGATCACGAAAAATACGCAGATGGCCGTGCGGAAGTTTTTTGTGGATAAAGGCTTCCTCAACACCAAGGTTAAAATCACAACCATACCCGACAGCACCCGCAACAATGCCACGATGCGCGTTCTGGTCGACAAAGGTCAGAAGGTAAAGATTGCAAAGATTACATTCGACGGCCGCACAGAAGTAGATGAGTCGGCCGTTCGGCTGAAGATGAAGAGCACGAAGGAAAAGCGCTTCGGCCGTATATTCTCGCCTTCGAAGTTTGTTCCCAAAAAATACGAGGAAGACAAGCAGAAGCTTATTGCCTATTATAATAAAATGGGCTATCGGGATGCCGCCATTGAGAGCGATACGGTTATCCATAACAGCGATAATACAATCAATCTTAATATTACGCTGAACGAGGGACGCAAGTACTACTATCGTAACGTAGAGTTCGCCGGCAACTACCTGTACACCGCCGACCGGCTGCGCGAGGTACTTGGCGTAGCTAAGGGTGATGTTTATAACCCGGAAGATCTAGAGAAGAAACTAAACGGCAATCCCGGCCAGGACCTAAGTTCGCTCTACATGGACGACGGCTACCTGTACTACAGCGCGCAGCCCGTTGAGAAAGCCATTGATGGTGATTCCATTGATCTGGAAATTCGCATTTTTGAGGGTAAACAGGCAACCATTAACCGGGTTGTCCTGAACGGAAACACCAAGACGAGCGACCACGTGGTGATGCGCTCTATCCGGACCCTGCCGGGCCAGAAGTTCTCTAAAACGAACCTGATCCGGACCCAGCGCGAGCTGGCGACGCTGGGGTATTTTGACCCGGAGAAAATCGGGATTAACCCCGTTCCGCAGAACGACGGTACGGTTGATATTGAATATACGGTTGAGGAAAAACCATCCGACCAGATTGAATTATCGGGCGGTTGGGGCGGTTACGTCGGCTTTGTCGGTACACTTGGTCTCACGTTCAATAACTTCTCGGCCCGCAATATTCCGAACTTTAGCGCGTGGCGGCCGCTGCCGGCTGGCGATGGTCAGCGCGTGCAGTTACGTTTCCAGGCCAACGGCAGTCAGTATCAGGTGTATTCGCTCTCGTTCACTGAACCGTGGCTGGGTGGCCGCAAGCCTAACGCTCTGTCGGTTAGCGCCAGCCATACGGTATATCAGACGTTCTACGATCCCGCTAACCCGTATAGTATCTACCAGAGTCTGAAAGGTCGTAAGCCGACGGGCTCCTATCTGAACACGGCGTTTACGGTGGGGCTGGGCCGCCAGCTGAAAGTGCCCGATGATTTCTTCACCCTGAGCCATTCTATTTCGTTCCAGCGTTATGATCTGAACAACCTCGATTTGTTTTATATCGGCTATAAGGACGGTATTTCGAACAACCTTACGTTCAATACGACGATTGCCCGGAACAGCATTGACAATCCGCAGTTCCCTCGCTCGGGTTCGTCGTTTAGTCTGAGTGGTTCGTTCACACCGCCTTACTCGGCCTTCCGTACTACTACGGAGTCCGTAAAGCCGGAAGAAAAGTATAAGCTGGTTGAGTACCACAAATGGATGTTCGACGCCAGCTGGTTCCAGACCATTTTCGGCAAACTGGTTTTGAGCACCCGTGCGCACATGGGCTTCCTGGGCAGCTACAACCGACGCACCGACATTGGTCCGTTTGAGCGGTTCGTGCTGGGAGGATCGGGTCTGGCCGGTCAGGGTCAATTTGCACTGGCCCAGGACATCATTGGTTTACGTGGCTATGATGACCGGAGCGTTTACACGGCCGATTATGACCGGGTGGCTACGAGCAATGCCCGCAGCCAGGGCGGAGTCGTTTACAACAAATTTGTAGCCGAACTGCGCTATCCGATATCGCTCAACCCGTCCGCAACGATCTTCGGGCTGGCCTTCCTCGAAGCCGGTAATAACTGGGGAAGCTATAAGCAGTACAACCCCTTTGATCTGAAACGGTCGATTGGTATCGGGGCCCGTATCTTCATGCCGGCTTTTGGTCTGATCGGTATTGACTATGGTTACGGTTTCGACAAAATTCCGGGGATAAAAGATAAAGCGTCGGGTCAGTTCCACTTCACAATCGGCCAGCAGTTCAGATAAGATTCCGGCCCTGCTCAGCGTTAAATGATAAGCACTGGTAGGTATTGCAGGAACACTTAAACCTTTTGTTACAAGAGTTGTCTATGTTTAAACAGCCGACGACTCTGATTGACAATCAACCAGTTCTCGTAAAAAATAACCGGCTAAAATGAAAAAGGCTCTTTTTTTCGTACTTTTGTGCGCCGTTTGGCTGACAATTCCGGCGCAGGCGCAGAAGTTCGGATACGTGGACACCGAGTTCATATTCAGCAAGATGCCGGAGTACCAGAAAGCCTTAGGCGAGATTGACAAGTTTGCAGATAAATGGTCAAAAGATATCCAGGACAAATACGTCGAGATCGAGAAACTACAGAAGGCATACCAGGCGGAAGAGATTCTGCTGACTGAAGACATGAAGCGCGACCGGCAACGGGTGCTTAGTGAGAAGGAACGCGAAGCCCGGGAGTATAACAACAAGGTGTTTGGCTATGAGGGCCTGCTTTTTCAGAAAAAGAAAGAACTCATGAAAGCACCGATGGAGTTGGTGAACCGGGCCATCGAAAAAGTGTCAAGTCAGAAAAAACTGGACTTTATGTTCGATAAGGCTTCTGATTTTGTTATGCTTTACACCAACCCTCGTCACGATTATACGGACTACGTGATGGAGGAATTAGGACTGGATACGGCCACGGCCTCGAAAGCCAATAAGCCCACGGCCGTTAATGGTGTTACCCAGAATTCAGTAATGGGTAACGCCGACAATAGCACAACCACAAAACCGAAGTAATACAAACAAGTAAATCGAAATGAACAAAACAATCGTCATGGCGTTCGCAACAGCCCTTCTGATGGGTGGTCTGAGCGCTCAGGCACAAGCTCCAACCGCAGCACCGGCTACGACAACTGCATCGCTCCCGGTTAAGTTGGGCTATACGAATATTGACTATATTCTGGCACAAACGCCCGAAGCTAAAGATATTCAGAACCAACTGACCATTCAGCGGACCCAGTCGGAGAACGAGTTGAAGCGGATGCAGAAAGAGCTGGAAGACAAGTATGCAGCGTATGAAAAAGGCGCAGCGCAGATGTCGGACGTGATTCGGAAAGACCGTGAAACGGAACTGCAGGGTCTGCAGGGTCGGATTCAGGAGTTCGGCCGGACAGCAGAACAGTCGCTCCAGACGAAGTACCAGCAGCTGGTTAATCCAGTCGTGCAGAAAATTCAAAAGAACATTGACGCTGTAGCGAAAGAAAACGCGTACACGTACATTTTCAACCTGGATGCCGGCGCGAACACGATTCCCATTCTGTTGTATGCTCCCGAAGAGAATAACATTACCGAACTGGTGCTGAAGAAACTGGGTATTGACCCGGCAAAGTCGGCTACCAATGCTCCGGCCGCGAATAAGCCTGCCAACGCAGGTTCCGGATCGGCAGCCGCCCCAAAAAAAAACTAAAGTAAATTAAGTACTCAAGTACTAAAGTCGCTCCTCTTCCCGGGGCGACTTTTTTGTTAAGCTTTTTCTAAGAAAAAGCCAATTTTAAGCCACTATTTCTCTCGTTTAGCTAAGAAAAGTTTTAGAATAAGCTTGAAAATGAAGTCAGACAAAATGTTCCTCTTACTTTTACGTTCTTCAAAACAGACCCCCCTTTGCATTTGCTTATGAACCGAACTGCCGGTAAAATAGCGTGGGTACTGATGATCGTTTCGATTGTTAACAGCTACGCGCAGGAATCAAAATCTCTCCAATTTCAATTTCCTACCCATACAGACTGGAATGTGGTGCCGGAGGGAGGAACCGTTCGTTTTGATTTAAAAGTGGTGGGGGCTTCTCCTAATGACACGCTGACGTATGCCTTCGGCTCAGACAAGCAGGATGGTATGCAACTGGACTCGCTGGGCCATTTCAGCTGGACGCCCGGCTTCGATCTGGCCGACCGGATTCAGACGGCAAAACTCTATCCGGTGAGTTTTGAAGTGCGCAACCGTCATGGCCAGACGACTACTCAGACGATTGAATTTAAGGTACTCCACGTGAATCGCCCACCAACGGTGGGCGAGCTGCGTCCCTTTTACGTCCGCTATCGCTCGCAGAATACGTACAAACTGGACCCCCAGCTAGTTCGTGATGACGATGGCGATCCGATTGCCATAATTCCCATCTCGGATCAGATGCCCGAAGGCAGCAAATTGACTTCACAGGGCGAACTCACCTGGACGCTCTCGCTGAATCAGTTTAACCGTCTAAAACAAAGTCCGCAGTACATCGAATTCTGGGTAGAAGACCAGCCCGCTAAAAATCGTACTAAAGGCCGTTTAAAGATTGAGGTGACGCAGATGGACCTGCCACCCGATATTGCTGTCATCCCGAAAGAAACGCATTATAAAGTGCGCGAAAACGCCACAATGAACCTGAAGTTTTACCTTTCCGACCCCAACGGCGAGGATGATGTTTCGACGTTTGGCTTCTTATCCGATAACCTGCAGGTCCCTAAAAATGCTCTCGTTAAGAATACCGAAAACCAATACGAATTTATCTGGCAACCGAGCTATGACTTTGTGAAAGATCCCTATGATTCGCTGGACGTACACATCACCTTCTACGTGCTCGACAAATCGCAGAACCGCGAGGAACGCCGGATTACGTTTACAGTGGTCAATACCGTAAACGAAGCAGAGAAAGATCGGTACTACTACACTCAATACCGCCAGGCGCTCGTGCAGGCCTGGGGACTGGTGGAACAGCTGAGTGAAAAGGAAGAGCAGTTAAAGCATGATTACCGCCGGGCTAAAGGTGGCAAACGGAATCGGTCGGTCGTGAATGCTTCGCTCGGCGCTGCAACGGGCGTTTCGCCGGTACTGAATGGGAATAACAGCAAGTACGTAACGGCTGTGGGCGGAACAGCAGTAGCCACTTTAGGTACGCTCGAAGCAACCGAGGTCATCGGTAAGTCCATGAAGGATTTACTGGATCGGTACAATTATGTTATGGGTAAGAAGAGCGAGTTGCAGAATAAAGGCGACGTATTTGCCCGCGAATTTGCCTTAAAGTCAACCCGGCGCAGTAAGGAATTCGTCAAAAAACTGGATGATTTCCGGAGTGCAATGAGCTTGAGCGGACTGGTAGCGCTGGAACTCGATGCGAATTGGCAGAGCAAGAAAGAAGCCACGGATAAGGCGATTAAACGAACCTTTAAAGATTTTATTCCGTTGGAAGAAACCCAGTAGACAACCGTTTTCCTTCTAAACGCAACGAAGGCATGGCTAAGTAGCCATGCCTTCGTTGCGTTTAGAAACAATAAGCTTTTATTCGCTACGTTTGGGTTCCTCTGTTATGACCGATTCGGAGTTAGTTTGTGGCTCATCATCGGCTGAAAGCGAATCCGTCGGCTCATTGGACTGATTTCGGGGCTGTTCGTTAGTAACCAGTTCCGACATCGGTAATACCTCAGCCTGTGTAGCATCAGGGCCCGAAATAGGCAACAAACCATCCTCTAGAGTATGTCCACCAAAGAATTGGCGCTGAAATAACAGAATCAAACAAACGCCAATGAAGATGCATGAATCGGCGATGTTAAAGATTGGCGTTGAATAATACTGCCCGCCCCAGACCGGCATCCAATCTGGAATGAACCCTTCCCAGACGTCTACAAAGATCATGTCGATCACCTGCCCATGAAACCAGGGCGTTGGCGAGCCGTAAGGCGCATTATTCAGGAAGACGCCATAAAACGTACTGTCAATTACGTTACCCACGGCTCCGGCCAGAATCATAGACATGGCCCATAACAATCCGTTGGGAGCGCCACGGTGAGCTAAATGCACCAGATAGTAGCCAATGCCCACCATAGCAAACAGCCGGAAGACACTTAGTAACAGCTTCCCATATTCGTAACCCAGCTGCATTCCGAAGGCCATACCAGGGTTTAGTACGTAATGCAGCTTCAGCCAGTCGCCAATTAGTTTGACTTGCCCGGCAAAGCCAGGAGCCATGTAGAAATGCACAGCCAGTTTTACGCCCTGATCGAGCGCAATCAGGATTAGCGCCAGCAGAAAAAACTTAATAGGGTTTTTACGAATCATAAAAAAGGTTGGCCCAATCGAAGCGTCGAGCCGCTTCTGGTTGGGCCGTTCATTCAGTCACTTATAAAGAGTCAGATAACGCTTCAGTCGGGGTAGTTACTTGTGACACCCTTTCCGGCGTTTCAACTCATTACTAATCAGGTTAAACTCCCGGCTACTCTGCCCGGCTATAGACTTATTCTCTTCTGCCCGCCGGAACAGATACGGCATCACCGCTTCAACGGGGCCGTAAGGCACGTACTTAGCTACATTATAACCCGCATTAGCCAGGTTATACGAAATGTTGTCGCTCATACCCAGCAATTGCGCAAAATAGATATGCGGATCGCCGGGGTCAATTCCCAGCTGTTCCATTCGCTGAATACAGTACTGGCAGCTATACTCGTTGTGAGTGCCCAGACAGAACGAAACAATGTCCCGACTCTCCAGACAGTAATCGATAGCCGCATTGAAATCGCGGTCGGTATCTTCTTTCGTTGCCTGAATGGGGTCCTGATACTCTTCTTCATGCGACCGGATGCGCTCTTTTTCCAGATAGGCCCCACGCACCAGCTTCGCACCCAGATAATAGCCTTTTGCGCGCGCTTCCTCAACGTCGCGCCGGAGGTGGTCCAGACTTTCCCAGCGATACATCTGGTAGGTATTATAGACGACAGGCCGTTCATGATTATAGCGGTCCATCATTTCATAGGCCAGTGTATCGATTGTATCCTGAATCCAGCTTTCTTCGGCATCAATAAAGATGCGTACATTCCGTTCGTGCGCCCGGCGACAAAGCGTATCAACGCGCTTCAGCACCCGGTCAAACTGCGCCTTCTGCTCTTTATTCAGCGAGTCACCAACC
Source organism: Spirosoma taeanense (assembly GCF_013127955.1). Classification (NCBI taxonomy): domain Bacteria; kingdom Pseudomonadati; phylum Bacteroidota; class Cytophagia; order Cytophagales; family Cytophagaceae; genus Spirosoma; species Spirosoma taeanense. The sequence goes on along the minus strand of NZ_CP053435.1, from coordinate 193,542 downwards.
TGCACAGCTTCAAGCAGTTCAGTTGAAGCTAAACCCGTAACTTTAAATACAGAAAAAGGAATATCGGCTGATTCGCTGGCCCGCTCTATGGTGCGAAGAATTTCAAGCGTCGTTTCATCGAAACTTTTTTCGTTCTCCTCGCCTTCAACTGAATAATCAAGGATGGTTCCGACGTGGGCGTTATGCAGAAACTGGATTGTATTTTCGGAGTCCCGGATGCTCTCGCCCCCGCAAAATTGCTCGAAAATCGTGTTTTTGATGAGGAATTTAATTGGAAGATGCAGGCGTAGGGCAATCTTTATAAAAAAAGTCCCTAAATTTACCAGCCATCCCCGATTCATCAACGCAAACAACCAGTAAGTTTTTCTGAGTTTGAAATCCGACTGGGCCGAAAAAGCAATCGAAGTGTCCTCGAAAGAGACAGGCTTAGAATTGGCCGTTCGCGGTCCTGCCTGGAATGAGCCATCGAACCGTTCAACGGTCTCCGGCATTACATTACTTCGGTTCGACATATCAGTGCTCCGTTCTGACGGTGCTACTTCCATAGCGTTAGGTGCGTGTCGGTTAACACGACCGAAATATATAACGAAATTTCGGTCAATCGGTTAAACTCACCGGCGCGACTTGTTCGATAAACTGAAAACTGTCGTTAGACAGATGAAGGAACCAGCTTGACAGACAGCCGATTCCCTCTGCAAATATACCAAAAATAGCATTGAAAAGTTCCCCATAGAGTAGTCGTATTACGCGTTTGTTATGAAGGTAGAATTAGCCGTAGAGCCGCTTGGATCGTGGATTGAGACCAACGGCAAGCCCCTGATCATCGCTGGTCCGTGCAGCGCCGAGACCGAAGATCAGTTAGTCGAAACCGCCCGCCAGCTGAAAGCTCTGGGGGCCGTTCATGTTATCCGGGCTGGGGTTTGGAAGCCCCGTACCCGGCCGGGTAGTTTTGAGGGTATGGGCGAAGCCGCCCTGCCGTGGCTACAGCGCGCCAAAGCCGAAACGGGTTTGCCATTTGCGGTTGAAGTTGCCACCCCGGAACACATTGAACTGGCTCTTAAATATGGTGTTGACATCCTGTGGGTAGGTGCCCGCACGACGGTTAACCCGTTTAATGTGCAGGAAATTGCCGACGCCCTACGGGGTGTTGACGTACCCGTACTCGTCAAGAATCCGGTTAACCCGGATCTGGCGCTGTGGGTAGGTGCGTTCGAGCGGATCGCCGGAGCCGGTATCAAGAAGCTGGGTGCTATTCACCGGGGCTTTGCCACAGGCGAAGCCAGTAAGTATCGGAACGTTCCGATGTGGCAGATGGCGATCGAACTCAAGTCGATCTTCCCGCAATTACCCATCATTGGCGACCCCAGCCACATGGCAGGCAAGCGTGCGTACCTGAATGAACTGGCGCAGATGGCGATGAACCTGAACTACGACGGTTTGATCGTTGAGTCGCACATTGATCCGGATAAGGCCTGGAGCGATGCCGCGCAGCAGCTGACGCCCGCAGCCTTTGGCGACATGCTCGATCACCTGCAGATCCGGCAGGTTGAATCGCAGAATCTGGAGTTTCAGAGCGTGATGGACCAGACTCGGCGCAACATTGATAACGTTGACCGGCAGATTGTTGAAATGCTCGCGGCCCGCATGGCGCTCGTGGAGCGGCTGGCGGAGTACAAGCGGGACAACAACGTAACGCTATTCCAGCCTGATCGCTGGAAAGAGATCCTGAAGACACGCACCGAAATGGGTCAGCGTCTGGGTCTGTACCCCGAACTGGTGGAAGAGATCTACAAGATCGTTCACATGGAATCCATTCGGAAACAAACTGAGATAATGAATAGTCAGACGGTTTAACAAAACCTGTAAGGACGTACAGAGTACAGAGAGGAGCCTGGTCAGGCTCCTCTCTGCTCATTTATAGGGATTACTTCAACTGTAGAATAAGCGTAGACCGGTTATAGCCAGCAAAACAGCCTAACCCACCCCGGATATTACTAGGGACAGGAACTGGTTCGGCAAACGGATTGCCCGATACTTCTGCCTGTCGGCTAACGGCATCCTGATACCGGTAATAAGCCTGGTCCGTGCTAAGCAGGTTCATGGTGATGCTCGTAATCTGAAACTGATTGTTACTATTCGCAACCTGCCCGGTATTGCTGTAATACACGCCCCGCATGAAAGCCCGGTTAGATACCATCTCCTTTCCATCTACAGACTGATCAGTTTTTAAGCTGTTTCCTTCATCGTTAAACGAAAGCAAACCCATCTGTCGGGGAATTAGCAGATTGGGCCCTTTAACCAGAAATTCATACTTGCCCGTTACCTGATAATAATTAGCCTGACCAGCCGGATCCACCCAGAGGCCGCGGGCAAAGTACCGCCTGGACTGCTGGCCAAACCGATTCTCGGTTAGTGAATCATAGACGATACTCATCAGGGCCACCGGGCCGGGTATGGTGCAGCTACTCTCTGCACGTTCGCCATCGGGCGTTTGAACAAGGAGCGTATACGTCCGCCCGGCCCGAATCGGTAACTGACCTATATCAGCGCGATAATACGCCTGCCTGGCGTTATAGGTCAGGGCTACAACCTTGGTTCCATCCGACAGGGTTACCGTAGCATCGGGCACACTATTCCCGCTGGTTCCATAACTGGCTTCTTCGCCCAGAACGGGCTGTGAACGGCTAATTTTCACCGCCAGCACCGTATCCTGCGGAGACAGAAAACTTGTTACAACCAGCCTGGACGCTTCCCGATTCAGCCGGCTCGGGTCGACTTCCTGACGTAGACTGTCGCAGCCAGCTAGCCAGGCAGGCAGACTGAGCAGCACGAGTACAGGAAAACAGTTTGTCAGAAGGTGTCGCATCAGAATTTAAAGTTATAGCTCAACGCTGGAACGACAGGAAAGACCGAGTAACGAAACAAGCCGGTTCGCTGCGGTAAGTTTGCTCCCTGGCTAACCGACTCAAGCTGGTAGAAGAACGGGTTCCGGCGATTATAGGCATTGTACAGACTGAACTCCCAGGTTCGCTCATGACGTTTCTTCTGTTTATGGAATTGAACTCCTACATCGAATCGGTAGTAAGCCTCAGCCCGGAAACTATTCTTTTGCAGACCATAATCCTCCACGGTTCGACTGTTCTGAAACAGGCTTTGAATGAGGGAACTGTTAGAACCATACACGAACCCACTTCCCGGCTGATAAGCGTCGTAACGGCCAACCGGAACCGTCAGGGCCTGGCCGGTGCCGTAAACCCAGGTTGCCGACAACGTAATCCGCTTGCTTAGTTCATAAATACCAACGACCGAGATGTCGTGCCGACGATCGTAGCGGGGATAAAACGGTCGGCCACCGTTGAGTTCCGGGAGCTGCCACTGCGTCCAGGATAGGGTATAGCCCGTCCAGCCCGAAAACCGACCTACTTTTTTCTGCAGCAGAAACTCCACCCCGTACGACCAGCCCCGACCCGAGGTTACGTTATCTTCCCAGCGAACACCCTGCGCGGAGGTTGGATCACCAATGAGTAGAAAACTAGCGCCTTCTTTGTAATTAATGATGTTGGCCATGGTTTTATAGTACCCCTCAACCGTCAGCGACAGTCCCTGATCCGGAAAATCTTTGGCAATCCCAACGGCAATCTGCTGCGACTGCTGAGGTCGAATGCGGTCGGTAGTCGGCACCCACAGATCGGTGGGCAGACCAATGCCGGTATTCGAGAGCAGATGCACGTACTGATTCATGAGCGCATACGAAGCCTTTACGGACAGGTCGGGTCTGAGCGTAAAAGCCGCCGATAGCCGTGGCTCGGGCCGCAGATACCCAATAGCTTTCTGCTGAAAATAACTCAGCCGCAGCCCACCATTAATGCGCCAGCGCTCGGACGGTCGCCAGGTATCTTCAACGTAGACACCCGATTCAACGACGTCGATGTTTTCTACCTGCAGGTTAAACTGATTGATAGTCGCGTTCTTCAGGACAACAGCGCTGGGCGTAAACCGGTGGTAGAGACTCTGGACGCCCAACCGCAGGGAATGTTGTGGGCTGGGGTAAAAATCCAGATCAAACTTAAGCGAGAAATCGCGGATGCCGGAGTTATAACGCAGTGAGAAACTGTCCTGCCCCTGGCTGTTCTTCTCGTCGGAGGAAATCTGAAACTTGTAGTCGCTGAAGATTAAGGACAGGTTTGAGAAAAGTTTCTGGTTAAAGAGGTGATTCCAACGCAGGGTGGCAGTAGCGTTACCCCAGCTAAGTCCTACGTCCGTGCCCTCACCGGCGTCGCGGGCGTAAAAGCGATCACGTCCGAAGTATCCACTTAAATATATCTTGTTTTTAGGGCCGAAGTCATAGTTCGCCTTGGCGTTCAGATCATAGAAATAATAGCCTGCATTTGTTTCGCCATCCGTACTGGCGCGAATAAGCGGAGCCGCAATCACGTCCAGATACGTCCGGCGGCCCGATACCAGAAACGACCCTTTCTTGTTTTTGGCCAGCGGCCCTTCGAGCATCAGCCGCGACGCGATGAGACCGATACCGCCCTCGCCGTGCAGCTTTTCCCGGTTACCATCCTTCATATTCAGCTCAATCACCGATGACAGCCGCCCACCAAATCGCGCCGGAAAACCGCCTTTGGTCAGCTCGACGCTCTTGAGCGCATCGCCGTTGAAAGTTGAAAAGAACCCGAACAAATGGTTAGCATTATACACAATGGCGTCGTCCAGAATGATCAGATTCTGATCGGGGCCGCCCCCCCGAACGTAAATACCCGTCTGCCCTTCCGAGCCTTTCTGCACGCCCGGCATCAGCTGCAGCACCTTCAGTACGTCTTTTTCGCCCAGAAAAGCGGGAATTTTTTTAATTTGAGCCACGGGAACGTCAATCTGGCTCATCTGCGGACTTTCGCTCACTTTCTCGTCTGTTCGACCGGCTTTGACCTCTACTTCCGACAGTACCCGACCCGGCGTTAGTGAGATGTCCAGCGTCGCGTTTCTCTGTAAAGCCACTGTCTGCGTAACAGTTTCGTAGCCAACGAACGAAAAGGCCAGCCGCAGGCTATCCTGCGCGGGTAACGTAATGGAATAAAATCCGTAGGTGTTGGTGGTGGTTCCCGTTGACGTACCGGGCAGATACACATTGACACCGATAAGAGCCTCCAGACTGCCCGTTTCGCGTACGTATCCACTCACGGTTGCAGCCGATTGATTAGCCTGGCCTTCACCAGTACGCGGCCGGGCAGTTCGGCTGGGTGCAACCTGCGCCCATACACTACTCGCGAATAATAGGTTACAGAAAAAACTACATAGAAGTAATCGCATGAGCTACGTTGCTGTTGCTTAAGGAGAGCGTAATACTGCCGCAAGGGTTGGAACGGAATTAACCATCCGTTAATTCATTAACATCCTTTAATGAAAGATTCGTATACAGAGATGCGTCAGGCCCTACGGCTTGCTCATTTTTGGCAGCCCTGCCAAACAAAAGCGCTGATTACAAGGTAATACAAACAGGATAGCGCTACGCCACAAACGTCCGATCAACATGCTGCAATACGACAAACTTTCCCTGAATATACCCGATACAACCAAGCCGCGCGTTGTCATTATCGGCGGTGGCTTCGGTGGCATGAACCTGGCCAAGAGTCTGCGCGATACCGACGTACAGGTTGTCCTGTTCGACCGGCAGAACTACAACGGATTTTGGCCGCTACTGTATCAGGTAGCCACGGCTGGCCTGGAAGCCGATTCAATTGCCGAGCCGTTCCGGAAAATGTTCGATGACCACAAGGATTTTCATTTCCGGATGGTGCGGGTCAACAAAATCGATCCGGCTACCAAAACTGTCACGACGCTGATCGGTGATCTGCGCTACGATTATCTGGTCATTGCCAGCGGCTCGAAATCCAACTTTTTTGGCAATGAGCAGATTCAGAAATATGCGTTCCCCCTCAAGACCATACCCGAGGCCTTAAACATCCGGAGCCAGCTTCTGCAGTGCTTTGAGCAGGCCAGCATTACCCGCGACCCCGCCGAGCGCCAGAGCCTGCTTAACTTTGTTATTGCGGGAGCCGGACCGACGGGCGTTGAGATGGCCGGTTCGCTGGCTGAGATGCGCAAGCACGTTCTCCCGGCCGACTATCCTGGGCTCGATTTTAGCCAGATGAACATTTACGTGGTCGAAGGCTTGAGCAAGGTCCTCCCACCCATGTCGGACGAAGCCGGCCAGAAAGCCCAGCGGTATCTGGAAGACCTGGGGGTTATTGTTAAACTCAATACGCTGGTTGACTCCTACGATGGCGAAACAGTGACGTTTAAAGGCGGGGAACAGATCAAAACGCAGACGCTCGTATGGGGCGCGGGCGTAACGGGTGCCCTCATTGACGGTATCCCGGCCGAATCCCTTGAGCGGGGCCGGATTCTGGTGGACCCCATCAACCGCGTGCAGGGCCTGACGGACGTCTTCGCCATTGGCGATATTGCCTTCATGAAAACAGAGAAGTGGCCCAAAGGTCACCCCGGCGTGGCGCAGCCCGCCATCCAGCAGGGCAATCACCTGGCTAAGAACCTGCGCCGGATGTTGAAAAACGAGCCGACCGAACCGTTCGAGTATTTCGATAAAGGCTCGCTGGCCATTGTTGGCCGAAGCCGGGCCGTGGCTGATCTGCCGGGCAACATTCACCTGGGCGGCTTTATTGCCTGGATGGCATGGCTATTCGTTCACATCTGGTATCTGGTCGGCTTCCGGAGCAAGCTGATCGTCTTTAGCAACTGGATGTACCGGTTGTTTACCTATCAGCGTGGTACGCGACTCATCATCCGGCCCTTCATCCGAAAAGATGATAAGGTCGCGAATGAAATTATGCTCAAAAACGAAGTCGCCTGATTCACTATGTTTACAGCGGCTCGCAATTGGTTGTTGACAGGCCAATTGCGGGCCGCTCCGTTTTCAACCAATCTGCCTCTGGCAACACGCTTCTATTCCGGTTTAGTTATATTTCTGCATGTCTATTAAGATTATTCGTCCAGCAATTCTGACGGGCCTTTTGGCTGCCAGCCTGTCCGGACCAATGCTGGCTCAGTCAACTCAGCTATCACTGACGTTTAATCCCGACACGGTAAAAGCCGGCCCGTTTGATATGGGCAAGATGTGGACATTTGATAATCCACCCAAAGCCTATTTTCAAAAGACCTATCAGTTTACACCCGACGATAAGTGGTTTGACGAGGCCCGGCTGGCGTCGTTACGCTTTGCGGATTACTGTTCGGCCTCCTTTGTGTCGGCGAATGGGTTGGTCATGACCAACCACCACTGCGCCCGCGAATCCGGAACGGCGGTTGCCCGAAAAGGAGAGGATTTGTATGCGAACGGCTTTTTCGCCAGAACACTAGCCGACGAACGTAAGGTTGACGGCCTATTCGTGGATCAGTTGATTAAGCTGGAGGACATCACGAAACGGGTACAGGATGCCATGAACCGGGCCGGATCAGAAGCAAATCAGCTCGAAGCCCGTGAGTCCGAGTTTTCGGCCATAAAGCAGGACTACAGCGCCAAAACCGGCTGGCAGGGGCTGGAGCTGCAAACTATTACGTTCTATAACGGCGGTCGGTATGCGCTCTACGGGTTTAAGCGGTATACCGACGTGCGGCTAGTGTTTATGCCCGAACTGCAACTGGGTTTCTTCGGGGGTGATTACGATAACTTTACGTATCCGCGTTACGCTCTGGACTGTTCGTTTTTTCGGGTGTACGACAATGGGAAACCCCTGCAAACTACCCATTATTTCAAATTCAACACCAGCGAGGTACGCAGTGGCGAACCGGTTTTTGTAATCGGCAATCCGGGCAAGACCGAACGGCTCAAAACGGTTGCTGAACTCGAATTTGACCGTGATCTGCAGATACCCACCACCATTCAGTTACTGCGCAACCGGGCCGATGCGTTACGGGCCTATAATGCTACGGCAAAGAATGACAGCGTTCTGAACGAAATTCTTAGTCTGGAAAACAGCCTGAAAGCTTACGACGGTCAGTTGGCCGGCTTGCGTGATCCGTATCTGATGGCACGTAAGGCAGCCTTCGAGCGGCAGTTTAGAGCCAGTGCGGCTACCAGTAAGTTACCGGCCGAACAACTCCGGACCTGGGACGAACTGGCGGCTAATATAGGCCAGTTACGCAACCTCTTCCGGGATGCCAGTTACCTCGCTCCGGGCGAACGCACAGTGGGCGAGTTACTGACGTTTGCCAATGTTTTAATGCAGTATAGCGAACTTGCCGTTTCGCGCCCGCAGGATGCCGAACGGGCGCGGTCGCTGCTGATAACGCCTAATCTGGCCAATAGCACGCTGGAGGAAAGTTTTTTAGCTGCGCATTTAGCCGAAGCCCAGGCCGGTCTTGGCAGTAATGATCCCTATGTAAAAGCGGCCCTGAGCGGCCCCAATGGGACTACCCGAACTCCGCAGGAAGCAGCGGCCTTTCTTATTAAAAACACTAAACTCACCGATCCCGCTTTTGTGAGCGATCTGGCAACTAGGCCGGGCTCGATCAGTTCATCAGGCGACCCGCTGCTGACTCTGGCGCTTATTGGTTTGCCCCGTTACCGCGCGGCCGCCCAACAGGCTCAGCAGCTAAGTCAGCGGCAGGAAGTGCTGCACGGGCAGTTGGGCCGAATGCTCTATCAGGTGTATGGCACAGCCGTTCCACCCGATGCGACCTTTTCGTTACGTATCAACGACGGCATTGTGAAAAGCTACGATTATAACGGCACGAAAGCGCCTATCTTCACAACCTTTGCCGGTTTGTATGACCGCAACTACTCCTTCAACGACAAGGCCCCCTGGAATCTACCGGCTCGCTGGAAAAACCCGCCGTTGGCGCTGCTCAAACAGCCCATGTGCTTTATTTCAACCAATGACATTATCGGCGGCAATTCAGGAAGTCCAATCATTAATCAGAATCGGGAAGCGGTCGGGCTGATCTTCGATGGTAACATTGAAAGCCTGCCTGGCGAGTTTATCTTCGTACCGGAAGCCAACCGCAGTATTTCGGTTCACACGGCCGGGATAATTGCTGCCATGCGCTATATCTACAAAGCCGACCGGCTTGTTACCGAGCTGACAGGCGCCGTATCTGGTAATCCGGCCCGCGCAACGAGTCGAAGAAAATGACATCTGCCAGCAAAGGCTTTAACAATTCGGATAAATCGATACGGATACTGGATTGTTGGGACCGCTGTGGTTAATATTACAGGTTGAATGAACCCCCTTATGAAGAAGTCGGAAATCCCTGTAATGCCGGAGTTCTTTGACCGATACATTAATCTGGCCGAAGACCTGAATGTCGTTGATGCGCTCAACCAGACCGCTTCATTTGACCAGTTAATGCCCGCTGAAACACTGGAGGCTCTGGGCGATCTCCGTTACGCCCCCGGCAAGTGGACAGTTAGGGACATTCTACAGCACATCATTGATAATGAGCGAATCATGACCTACCGGGCCTTACGTTTCGCCCGCAACGACCAAACCACCCTGCCCGGTTATGACGAAGAACTGCTGGGTGCGAACGCTCAGGCCACCCGGCGAACTCTCGCGGATCTATACGCAGAGTACGCCCTTGTCAGGCAGTCGAGCATCGCCTTATTCAAAAGCTTTGACCGGGAAATGCTGCTACGCAGCGGCACCTGTTACAACCGGACAATTTCCGTCCTGGCGCTCGGCTTTGTGCTGGTTGGGCATCCTATTCATCACGTCAACATCATTCGGGAGCGGTATCTACCCCTGTTATCTTAATCAATTATGCTAAAACGAGTCTTTCTGCTGATTGCCGTTACGGCGCAGGTTGTCTGTGCACAGACCAAATCGAAGGTTCTGGTAACGGACCTGACGCGTATCAAACAGATTAGCGGCATTGAACTGTCGCCCGATGGGCAGCGAGCCGTCTATATGCTGACGACCATCGAGCCAAATACTGATCAGAAATCCGACGAGTACGACTATAAAACCCACATCTATCTCACGAGCCTGAAACCCGGCGACAGCAAAGCGCTCACCCACGGCAGCGAGTCGGCCCGGCAGGCCGTCTGGTCTCCCGATGGCCAGACTCTGGCCTTTACGAGGTCGGTAAAAGGTAAGAGTCAGATTTTCGTGATGCCCCTGGACGGCGGAGAGGCCTACCAATTAACGAACAGCCCGTATGGCGCTTCAGCCCCGCAATGGTCGCCCGATGGCAAGCGTATTGCGTTTACAGCTACGGTTTCCATGACCGAAATGCTGAACGATACACTCCTGAACCCAGGCAGGAAGACGCCGGTATGGTCGCTCGAAAAGCCAGGCTTTGCCAATAATAATTTTATAAAAGCGGATGCCCGGGTGAAATCCAACCCTGATGGCACATTGGCAGAAATCAGGGCGTATCTGACTAAAGACGTAGAAGACAAGAAAGCTAAGGTCATCAACCGGCTCAACTTTCAGAGCGAAGCCACAACCGAGCCCGACCTGTCCTTTACGCATTTGTTTCTGATCGAAGTGCGCGATGGTGCTATAGCCAAACCCCTCACCCGTGGCTTTGCTTCTGTACAAGGGGGCAACTGGCTTCCAAACGGACAGGGTTTACTGGCCGTTACGGACCGGGATTCGCTCCGCCACCCCGATCGGGAGCAGGACAACGCGATTGTGTTCATCTCGGCTGATGGCTCAGGTATACGGACGACGGTTCTGGCCGAAGCGGGAAAAAGCTACTCGTCGCCCGAAATCTCGCCCGATGGCAAACAACTGGCGTTCCTGGTAACGCCCTCGGTAGGTGTTAATTTTCCGCAGCTTGGCATAGCAACGTTAACCGGTGCTAAAGCATCCGGCGTTGAACTCGTTACGTTCGACCGGGCAGCCGGCAGTCTGGCCTGGGCCACTTCGGCGTTACCCACTAAGGGGAAAAAACCCGTTTCGGGTAATACGCTCTACTTTACCGCTTCTGCGAACGGCGGTACTCCTCTCTATCGGCTCGATCCAATTACGCGGCAGGTTACGCAGTTAACCGATTTCGAAAGCGGCATTACGTATTTCGATGTAGCAGGTAATCGCCTGGTTCTGGCTAAAACCGAAGTAGCGAATCCTTCCGAGCTTTATCTGGCCGATGCGACCGCTAAGGCGCAGACCAAACTGAGCAATCACAACGACTGGGTAGTGCAGAAGCAGCTTAGTTTCCCCCAGAAGCGCACCTATACGAACTCGCTCGGCCAGACCGTCGACTACTGGATCATGAAACCAGCCGTAGTAGAAGCGGGCAAAAAATATCCTCTTCTGCTCAATATGCACGGCGGCCCGACGGCCATGTGGGGACCGGGTGAAGCCTCCATGTGGCACGAGTTTCAGTACATGTGTGCGCAGGGCTACGGCGTCGTCTATGCCAACCCGCGCGGATCGGGCGGTTACGGTCTCAATTTCCAGCGGGCTAACATCAAGGATTGGGGTACCGGCCCCGCCGAAGATGTTCTGGCCGCAGCTACCGACGCTGCCAGAGAATCCTGGGTTGATACCGCCCGGCAGGTCATCACGGGCGGCTCCTATGCCGGTTATCTGACGGCCTGGATTGTTGGCCATGATAACCGATTCAAAGCAGCTTTTGCGCAACGGGGCGTTTATGATCTGACGACTTTCTTGGGCGAAGGCAATGCCTGGCGGCTTATTCCTAATTATTTTGCCTATCCCTGGGAGGCTGATGCTAAGGTACTGGATGCCAACTCACCCTATACGTTTGTGCAGAACATCCGGACACCACTGCTCATCAAACATGGCGAGAATGACCTACGAACGGGTATCATTCAAAGCGAAATGCTCTATAAAAGTCTGAAGATTCTTGGCCGACCGGTTGAATACGTCCGGATGCCCGGCGCTACGCACGAATTGAGCCGAACAGGCAACGTTCGCCAGCGCATCGACCGGCTGCTGCGTATTTACGAGTTTTTTGAGCGCTACGTTGGCCCCGACGCGCAGGGTCTGTCGCAGAAGTAGCCGTTCATAACTCTAACTACCAACATGAGCAAGTACAAAGAATCTCTGGAAGATGCCCCAAAGTTTCGTTTCTGGAAAACCCAGGCCGAAATGAACGGACTGAAAATCAACAAGGTCACCGATTTTTATATCCGTCGGCGGCACAATGGCGAAGTGCTGTTTGCCATGCTCGAAGTGGATGCCGATACGCCTGAGGGTGACAAAATTCCACCCGCCCTTTTTCTGAAAGGCCATGCGGTTTCGGTACTGGTATGCTTAATCGACAAAGACACAAAGGAAAAGTTTGTAGTGCTGGTCCGCCAACGCCGTATTTCGGATGGCTCGCATACGTACGAGCATCCGGCGGGCATGGTCGATGCTGATGATGCCCCCGATGAGGTAGCAGCCCGTGAACTGGGCGAAGAAATTGGTTTGGATGCCCGGGCAAATGAGCTAACTAAACTGAACCCCCGCCTGTGGTTTCCAAGTACCGGCACCAGCGACGAGGCCATGCATTTTTACTTTATCGAACGAGAACTGCCCCGGACCGACATCCTGGCGTTTCATCACAAAGACATGGGCAACCAGTCGGAGTTTGAACGCATCACAACGGTCGTAACGTCGCTGCCCGAAGCGCATAAGCTGGTTAATAACGTAAACGGACTCCTGATTCATTTTCTGTATCTGCAGCACGTTGGTGATTACGAAACGATGAAGCTGCTTTAGTCGAACACTTCGGCCCACGGCATTGCCTCAGATTGCTAAACTCTACCGTATGCCCATGAGTTGAACAGCCGAAGCGACTCAACCCTAATGAAAAAACAGGTATCACTGGATGACGCAGGCAAATACAAAGCCTGGCGCAAAGCATTAACCCAAAACGGAATTACGGTCAATAAGATCGAAGAGCTGCACGTTCAGCGACGGCACAAGGATGGTGGCGTTTTGTATGCCCTGCTGAACATAGACGCCGAGGCACCCGAAGGCACCAAACTAAATCCGATCTGTTTCCTCAAAGGCGACGCGGTTTCGGTTCTGGTTGTCCTGATTGATGACGAAACAGACGACCGGCACATCTTGCTAGTCAGGCAGCGACGCATCTGCGACGGCTCAGAACTGCACGAACATCCGGCCGGTATGATCGACGATGACGACGATCAGCCGATTGACGTAGCGGCCCGCGAGTTAAATGAGGAAACGCAGTTAGACGTAAAGCCAGATGAATTAAAGCCGCTGTTCGACAGACCTTTGTTTTCAGCTACAGCCACAAGCGACGAAGCGCTGCACTTCTTCTATCTGGAACGACGGATGCCGCTAGCCGAGATTCAGACACTTAACGGGCGCAAAACGGGCGCTGACGACGAAAATGAGCACACTAAGCTTTACGTTGCCACGCTACCCGAAGCACACCGTCTGGTTCACAATATTCACGGTATAATGGCGCATCTGCTGTACTTACAGCTGGTCGGTGATTATGAAACACTGAGGTTATTATAAGCTAAATTTTCAAAAGGGGTTGCGGTATAGCGTCAAAAGCCACTATATTTGCACTCCCAAACGGAAAGGCTCCCGTAGTTCAATGGATAGAATTATGGTTTCCGGTACCATCGATAGGGGTTCGAATCCCTTCGGGAGCACACAGATTAAATGAAGGCTAACCATCTATAGGTTAGCCTTTTTATTTAGCTCTGGTTAAACGGCGCTCCAACAGTTTTATACGTTTACCTCCACTACTTCGTTTTACCAATACATAGTTACTTAGTTTTTATAGTCTATATCTAAACGTATGGCTTCCTTATCCTTTCGCTAAGTATATTTAATTTTATTTTCGTAACAATTTATTGGTATATGCAAAACCAATTCACGATATTGTAAACCCTACAGTATGGCATAATAATTGTGATATATGAAATTTTAGCCTCAGTTTTGCCATGGATGATTTACGGCTTGAACAAGAAATTGATACTGTAACAAACCTCTCGTTTGTGTACAGCGTCAGTTGGTATCAGAAAGAGAACTTAGTTGCTGTTAGCCTGGTACCTGAACTGTGTAATTACTTACCCGAAGAGCGGAGAGCAATCAACTTCATTGAAAATGATTTCTCTGTTCAGAATGTTCTCGAAGCCTATAAAAGTTTGATTGTCAATTTTTTAACCGAAGCTGTCTACCTAACAAAAGGCTTGCAACATGATGGGGTCTCCCTGTTTAGAATGAGTTTCTAAAATAATCAGAGCCTTCCCAGCCCTCCGGTTGTTTATAACTAGATTACCATTATACGTGGTACGTTCTCTCTGGTTTCATACTCACTTATTATAAGTCCTTTATTCTTCTCTGGAACCGCTTAATTATTTCCATTATCCAGATTCATTTCTTCAGGTAGATTGCGTGCTCTACGTATAACTTTTTATGGCAGCGCCCCAACTTCTACGCGAAATAGCGGCCGTTCAGAGGCTTCCCTTTGTAACTCACGTTGCCAGTAGCAGCCTTGACAAATTTGTAACGGTTCATCTGGCTCCCCCAATCATCCAGTATTTGCCCGAAAGCCATTGGTTTATTAAACTACACAAGAAAGATTTTACCGTGGCTAATGTTCAAAGCGCCTATAAACAGCAGGTGATTGATCACTTAACCGCAGCCCTGGCCCTGGCAGAGCAACTAATGCCCCGCCGAAATGAATAGGTAAAGCCCTTTACCAAAAGTTCATTCTACTATTCTCAGGCAGTAGAGATATCGTATGTAATCCGATATTATATTTATCCCTATAAGGGCTTAGCTATTTGCCAGCTGGTATGCCGCCAAAACCTGGTTAATACTTTAACAATTATGTATTGCTATTCACAATACTACTTTATTTACTTAATCCTGCCACTGCTGCTTTTGGCTCAGGCGCTGACAGCCCAACCAGATGGGTTAACTTTACCCAAACAGCCTTCCTCCCAGTTATCATCTACATCTTACAACAATAAGCCATCAGGCACTAAACAGCCTGGTCCGAAAAAAAGTAAGCCTGCCTCCCCAAACGTCAAAGCAGTCAGTAAAAAGCCAGCGTCTCGCAAGCAACGGTCGGCAAATGATTTCCAAACCGCACCAGTATCGATGACGGACCACCCCCGCGAATCATCGCAGTCAGGCACCTCTAGCAATTTTTTTCGGGGACGTAATGCGGGCAATCAAACCAGGACAGGAGAAAATAATGTCTATATCGGCAATAACGCCGGGAATGGCGTAAGTGTAAACGGCTCCAACAATACCGCCATTGGCTTTGAGTCCGGCAGAGGAAACGCAGCCGGCTCAACGAACACGTTCCTGGGCTATCACGCCGATGCCAACTTTGTGGGTATCGAGAATGCAACCGCAATCGGCGCTCATGCCGTTGTTAGTGCCAGTAACGCAATGGTGCTGGGCAACGGTTCTGTTAATGTTGGTATTGGATCGAGCAATCCACAGAACCGCCTGCATATCCTTGGCGGCCTGCCTAATACCGCTGGCATACGGGTCAGCAACCTTACGGCTGCCAGTAGTCCCGTTGTAGTAACTGACCGATTTCTGACGGTTAATGCCTCGGGCGATATTGTACTGGGAAGCCTGGAGAAAACAAAGCAACCCGATTCGGTGTCGCAGTACTGGATGCTTTCCAACAACTATCTTCGGAATATACGTTCACAAGGCCTGATTCTTGGCAATAACATAACCAGAACGCCCCCCGGCTATCGGTTATTTGTGCAGGATGGAATTATGACCGAAAAGCTGAAAGTAGCCATTAAAAGCACGGCAGATTGGTCGGACTATGTCTTTGAGGAAGGGTTTCGACTTAAGACCCTGGGCGAAGTTGAACGATATGTAAAAACTCATAAGCACCTGCCTGACGTACCAACGGCTGGAAAAGTTGTGCAAGACGGTATCGACATAGCACAAATGAATGCATTACTTCTGAAAAAGATTGAAGAAATAACGCTTTACCTAATTCAGCTGGAAAAAGCCAATAAACTGCTGAACCAACGGAATAAGCAGTTATCAGCCATTACCAGCCAGCAACAGCGCGATCTGAAGCAACTCAAACAACGACAGGCGGCTCTTGAGAATCGTTTGCTTCAGGCAAAATAACCCGGTCTGCCAGATTATCACCCTATCCTTGTTTAAGAAAATTGCAGCAAGCGAGCCAGAAGCTCTCAAGATTTTCAGAAGCAGCTGAAGACTGACCGCTCTATGAATTGGTCAGGTATGGTGATTATATTTGGGTATAATCCGACTTGCCTGACCCTCTATGAAAGCGCTGCCTGTTTTTGCCTTCCTGCTCATAAATCTCCCTGGCCTTTTTCTTCTTCAGGAAACAAAGCTGCAGAGTCTCAACTTGAGCATCCAGGTTTTTTTCTATAACAAGCCGGAACAATCAGGCTCTCGCTTTACGCCTGAGAATATCTTTTTCAGGCAACAATCTTCAGAACCGCAAAAAGCCGCTGCCTCCAGGCGTGTTACACAGACGGTTAGCAATAAAGTGTCGACGGACACTACTATTGAAGTGAGTAATCCGCCCATGACCCTGTTTTCGGCCGGGCGCCTGCGGTTGTCTGCTACGTCGTTACCAGCTGTCTATATTACGGATAGCAACAAACAAGGAATCTTTACGTACGACCCGTCGGATCTGACAACTCCCCATGACGGTGTAATGACGATCGTAACGATTACCAACAAACGTTATAAACGCCAGATGGCCGGTTTACGCGGTATGGATGCCAGCTGGTTCGGACTTAAGGGCGATGGCAAGACCGATAATACCGCAGCCTTTACGACTGCGAAACAGGCTGCGGTGCTTTACAAACTCCCGCTTATTATACCGGCCGGCCAGTTTTTGTTCAAAACAACCGCGACGCTTGCCAGTGGATTGACCCTGAAGGGAGCGGGTATGGACAAGACTATATTTACGTTCGGCAATGATTTTTCGGGAAAATCGCTATTTGAAGGGGTTGGATGCAGCAATTTAACTTTGGAAGACTTTAGCATCACCGGGATTGCCAAAGAACTGGAGGCAGGAATTCGACTGAATTCGTTCCCGAATCACGCTACGGCTATCACCCTCAATCGGCTGAAAATTATTGATTTCTGGGGACACGGTATTATGCTGGGCGGCAGCGGCCCAAAGGAGACCCATTTCAACGAGGAAGTCACTATAACTAACTGTCGTATTCATCGGATTGGGCAACCAGGCGCTCTGGTCATCAAAAAAGATTCGGATGAGCTTTTCCACGGTATACACTTGAACCAGACCACTAAAAAATTACTCATTCAGGGAAATTTTATTACCGATTGTTCAGGAGATGGCATTTTTGCCTGGCAGTTTAATAATCCGGCCGATCAGGAAGCGTCTGCTTATCAGATAAAAGACAATTTTATTGCCCGCACCTGGATGGGAATCGAAATGATGAGTTTCGGCGCCAACAATAAAAGTCAGATTAGTGATAACATTGTCTTGTATCCGAATCGCAATTACGGCTTCGGCATTTCAGTTACCGGCGATTTTACGGATGTCTCGGGAAACCTGGTCGCTACGATCGAACGCATTCCTCTGGAACTAGGCATGAACCGGGGAACCGTTTCGAACAACCGGTTGGTCATTTCACTAAAGAAAACGTCAGAAGAGATTGGGTCCGATACGTTTGATGATTCGGGCGAAGCCCTGGCACTGGCTCAATTGTATAATAACGCGGTTAAGTTCACCGGAAATCTGGGTTACGTAGAGGCCCGTAGAGCTAATGGAACGCTCGCTCCCAAACTCATCCGGGGGGTCGAAATAGTTGGTAAGCATGGTGAATTTCCTCCTACTGTATTCACTGATTATGCGTCCTACCCAGATATCAGTGATAACAGTTTTTTTGGTCTGACCGGAGCCGCAGTCTGCGCGCTGGTAACGCCCATCCGAAAAGCGCAGATCCGGAACAATGTGTTTCAACTGAGCGACTTAAGATATGACAGCGGTATTATTATCTATGGCTTTGACTGGGACATTTCCAATAACGTATTTGACCTGACAGGCGCTGCCGCTCCAGTAAATGGTAACGGCCTGGTGAAAGTACATAATACCCTTCAGAGTAATACAGGCACCCGATCACAGGTGCACCTCAATCGATTTTACGCACCAGTCGGCTGGAATCTGGTTGATAACTCGCAGTATGTTTCGACAATCAATTTTTTCATTGATCCGGTCTCCTCAGACCTTACGGTTGACCTGGCGGGCATAAAAATTAAAGCGCAGCAGGGAGCACTTACACAACAGCTTAGCTTTTTTGGGGCTGCACCAATCCAAAAGCCAGCTCCTCTGACTTCTGATATCAATCTGAAAGCTACAGACAATTATGGTATTGGTGAACAGACGATCATTACTAATCTACAAATTCGACTGCAGGAATTAGAAACAACCTTAAAAAAAGTAGGGCTTCAGAATTAGCTCGTCACTCTGGAGAATACAGGCCTAATAACTGTCACGATTGCAAAAATATATAAATATAAATAAACTATATATAATGAAAGTGTAAGTAACATTTAATAAACGAGTTATTAGTTTAATATCATTAACGTAAATATTGATGATAACATATAAAGAATCAGCATGTTGCCTTTAATTTATATTAAGTTGACTTATTTTTATATAGCTCAATTACTGAATATTGTTTAATCTTATATTAAAAAAATTTAATCTTAATACCACTAAATACATAATCTAATTTTATATAATAATAATCACATATCGTACCCCCTTTTTTCTCTCGATGATTAATGAAATATACTAAGGGGTAGTTTATTAGCTACAATTATTTATAAGAATAGAGCATCATGTATTGATACTCTGGCAGAACATTTTCTAATTACATATTTGATTAGTATGATAGTTAGGTAAGTCGTTTATTTAAGTAACCTTACCTCTTATGTATCAAGAAAATGATTCGGGTTAAATCTCCGAAATTACAGGTAAGGTTCGTGTGCAAACGCCCACGTTACACGTGTCATTCGCGGGTGATCGTTCTAAAAACTAAATAATAAACTGTAACTGAAGCTATTTCGATACGTCAGTATAGTAGAGTTACTCATCTTAAGGCAAGGTTGTCTGTTTATTTCACAGTATGAACGTTCTCTGGATAGGAGCTTATCCTCATTATAAATTTCTTCAGGGGCATCCGGTACCCTGGATGACCATGCTGGCAAACCAACTGGCTTCCCTACCGGATATTAGCCTGACCGTTGTTAGTTACCATTCGGATATTAGCCAGGATGAAACCATAAGGCTGAATGGTGTCACGTTTGTCTATCTGAAAGTGCCAGACGATAAAGTAGACTTACTGATGGGCTACAGTCAGCGTATTAAGCGAATGCGGGCGTATCTGGCAGAAGTTGAAGACGGTTTTGATGTGCTTCATATTCATGGTTCTGAACAGCAGTACCAGGTTATGGGCGCTTATACCAAACTCCCGACGGTATTGTCGGTTCAGGGAATTGTGACAGAATACCTCAACTATCTTCCCCGGAAAATTGACTATCGGCATGCCTCCTGGCGGGTGGCGGCTTATTACGAAAAGAAGTTTCTCCCCCATATCAATCACTTTATCTGCCGAACGCACTGGGATACTGAACATACGTTACGGTTATGCCCGGGTGCTGTTGTTCACCAGAACTGGGAGCCGATTCGTCATGAATTCTACGAGCCGTTAAACCCCAGACCCAATCAGGCTACTGCCCTGCTGTTCGTGGGCGGCCTTAACCCAATTAAAGGTATTCGTGAACTGCTGCAGGTGTTTGACCGGCTGAGCCAGCAGGGTAATTTCCGGCTGATTATTACCGGTGCCGGGAATAAAATTCAGCTAAGCGCATTGATTCGCTCATATAGCTTAACGAATATTAACCTGGATCGAGTGGAACATCGGGGCCAACTGAACAGCAGTGACTTAAGAGCCACTTACGAAGAGGCCTTCTGTCTGGTTCATCCTTCCTACATTGACAATAGTCCGAACAGCATCTGCGAAGCTCAGCTTGCCGGTTTGCCAGTGGTTGCCTCAGACGTCGGTGGCGTCAGTTCGCTGATTACCTCTGGCAGTACAGGCCTGTTAACCTCGCTCGATGTTAAGTCAATTGCCGATGCTGTTCTGACCTTATGGAATAATCCGGCGCTGGCCCGTTCAATAGCGGATATGGCCCGTTTGGTTGCTCTGCAGCGGCATGATGCTAAACAGATTTTACAAAATACCCTGAAAATTTATGATGCCGTAATGGCTGCTCATTCATACGCCTGACAACCCGATTAAGCAGTCTGCAGTTAAGAGTTGCTTGATAAAATCCTGTATTTATTCCGCCTACGACGAACCTTAGCGAACAACTACTTAATTTTTTACAATCTGAGCCAGCAAGACACTTTGTATCGTCTTAGCCTATACGAATAAAGCCGAAAGGTAAAATGAAGAGCGCGTCTAAAGTCTTGTTTTTAACGCAATTAGCCCCTCCTGTTCATGGGGCCTCCCTAATTAACGGCTATATAAAAAATAGTTCGCTGATAAATCAGCGATTCAATACAGATTTCATTAATACCATTACGGCAAAAGACTTAACTGATGTACAACGTTTTAGCTTAGGAAAGACCTGGAAGATTATCAACCTCTGCCTGAAAGTAGTAGCTCGCTGCTCATCCAATAATTTTAAAGGGGTCTTCATGACAATAAGCACGGATGGTGGAGCTTTTTATAAATCAGCTATTATCTGGCTCATAGCCAGCCTGTTTATCAAGAAGCGAATCGTTATGCTGCACGAAAAAGGAATAGCTGTGACAGCGCAGAAAAACAGCTTCAACCGGTTTCTGGCTTCACAGATGTTATCCAAATCCAGCCTAGTTGTTACCTCCGCTTATTTATTATCGGAGTTCGAAGGATACGCCACGCCAAAATTTGTGGTCAGCAGCGGCACGCCCGGAACAAGTTTCAGCCGCCCCGACGTAACCACGCAGCAGTTTAAACCGCGACTGTTGTTTATGTCGAATCTACTGGTTGAAAAAGGCGTCCTGGTGTTCATTAATATCTGTAAGGCGCTGGCTGATCGTCATTTCGATTTCACCGCGGTCATTGTAGGCAAAGAGGCTGATGTTTCAATCAGGCAGTTGACGGCCTTAATTCAACAATATCAACTCCAGCATTACGTCAGCATAGTCGGTCCCAAATATGACGAAGACCGGGACGAATGTCTTCGGAACGCCGACTTACTTATTTTCCCCACGTTCTATAAGCGGGAAACCACACCATTAGTCATTCAGGAAGCCTTTAAATTTGGCGTCATCCCAATTGCTTCGTCAGAAGGCGCCATAGCTGATATGATTGATCATAAAGTGGATGGATTCATAATTGACCCGGCTAACATTGGCTGCTATTGCGACAAAATCATCTTATTGTCTCAGAATAAAGCACTCCTCAACGCTTTTCGGGCGGCTGGCCGTAAAAAGTTTGATACCCGATTTCGCCTGGCGCTGTTTGAGGAAAATCTGACTAATGTTCTGGACATTACCCTGAACAATAAACCTGCCTGACTGAACTATGCCCCTGACTGCATTAGCCCCGATTGTGTTGTTTGCTTACAAGCGTCCCCATGAGCTGCAACGCACCCTGCAGGCCCTGCAGGCCAACCACCTGGCCCCCTACAGCCAGCTCTACGTCTTTGTGGATGGGCCCAGCCAGCCGACCGATGTGGCCAAGGTTGAGCAGGTGCGCCAGCTGGTGGCGGGCATCGAGGGCTTTGCGGGGGTGGTTCGTGTGATACGGGAAGCGAATCTGGGCTGTGCTGCGTCGGTGATAGCGGGGGTAAGCGAGGTGCTGGCTCGTCACGATTCGGTGATAGTGGTGGAGGATGACATTGTGACGGCGCCCAACTTTCTGGACTTCATGAACCAGGCGCTTATTCAGTATGCCGCTCAGAAAAACGTGTACTCAATTGGTGGATATACCTTCCCGTTTAGAAAACCGACTGATTACAAAGCAGATGGGTATTTTTTTGGCCGGCACTGCGCGTGGGGCTGGGGCATCTGGGCCGACCGCTGGCAAACCATTGACTGGGCCGTTCAGGATTTCCATGCATTTATGAATGATGCCGCTCAGCGGAGGGCGTTCAGCCAGAGTGGAGATGACCTGGTGCGAATGCTACGGAGAACTATGGAAGGTGAACTGGACGCCTGGGATATCCGGCTTTGCTTTCATCTGTTCAGGCAAGGCGCCACTACCTTGTACCCGACCGTATCGAAGGTTGAGAATATTGGTTTTTACTCCGCAGATGGCACCAACACCAATGTCTTTAATCGGTATAAAACCCCACTGGATGCTGGCAGGCAGCGCCTGTTTACCTTACCCGAACAGATTCAGGAGAATGCCCTGTTCGCCCGTCAATTCAGACAACGTTATAGCTTGCCAGTTCGGGCGTGGAATCGGTTGAAGACTTACGCTGGACTACGGTAATTTTTCAGAGGTCATTATTAATCATTAACTGACGCAGATTACGGCTATCAATCTGAAAAAAATGAAGTTGTGGCAGGGCGGGCACTAAAGTATAGGCTACGGTTGCGGGATAATTGACAGCCAGCGTAAAACTTTCTACCCGCCAGTCGCCGTGCAGACCCGATAAGGCACTTTCGGTCCGGTGGCTGCCATCCAGAACCGGTAGTAACGGAATCGCTTCGTGAATACCAATGCCCATAGCCTTTAACAAAGCCTCTTTTCGCGTCCACAGTACAAAAAAGCGCTCCCGGGCATTACTTGTAGTTTCAATCCAGTGTCTTTCTGCGGTACTGAAGGTCTCTGGTACAATGTCCTGAAAAGCAAGTTCTGGCTTTATCTGCTCCACGTCTACCCCTACTTCACTGTCCCTGGCAATGGCAATCACGGCCCAGTTGCCCGAATGGGATACGTTGAACCGCACATCAGAAGAATTACCAAGCCTTGGTTTTGTGTAAGCTCCAGACGTAATAAATTGGATCTGGGAGGGACGCTGATTAACAATCCTGCTTAACAGCAGCCGGGTTATAGCCCGGGTTATGCCAAAACGTAGTCTATCCTTTTCCTGAAGGAACCGACTGGCACGTATCAGTTCATCGGGTTGTAACAGCGAAAACAGGTTTGAGACCACCGATTCCAGATCAGAAATCGGGATTCGCACCAGAACGATTTCAGCCGGGCGCAAGGCTAGGCTATCGGGCAAATCCTTCCATACTACCGTCGGCCGGGTGCTGCATGTAATCAACGAGAAGGCCATACGCCTTTTAGCCTATCCATTTGGGGTTATCCAGAACAGGTGTCGAGCGCATTCTGCAGAACCCGGGCGAATTCCTGATCGTAAGGCGGTGTGAACATGGATAAATGAGTACCGGGGACATCAAAAACTGATACGCCACCCAGAGCATACCTTTTCCAGCCTAAGTCCTGGTAATCTCCATAGAAATAGGGCCTGTTCGTTGCTTTAAATACATGGACGCCACCCTCATACGGCTTCAGTACATATCGACCCAGCGCCTGCTCATGTTTGTAATTAATCTGGTCAATCAACTGCAGGGCCCCTTCCGATTCGCTCTGCTTATTTGCAGAGTCGAGGCTGGCTTTTATGTTATTAAGCTGGCGTTTAGCATGCCGGATCTGATAATCAATCGTTTTTACGGGCTCATTCACCAATGACCGGGTCAGCCAAAACAATTTCCAGAATTGCTTGATGACTTTACGTCGTGGCGTTTCAACCAGTAGCCGCTGGAAGGATGACATCTCGGCTTCGGTATCGAAAAGGGCAAGCATCTTAACGGGTTTGCTCATCTCCTTCAGAAGCCGAGCCATTTCTACAGCAATGTACCCTCCAAATGAGTAACCAGCCAGCACATATGGCCCTTCGGGGTTTTGCTCCAGTAGTTCATTTACGTAAAACGAGGCAATCGCCTGCATGTCCTCCAAGGGCTTGTCTATCCCGTCCAGGCCCAATGCCTGGAATCCGTAAACCGGCTGCTCCGGGTCCAGATGACTAACCATGCTGCTAAAATTCAGCACATTTAAGCCACCTCCGTGAACGATATAAATAGGTATTTTCTGGCCGGAAGCTTTTATTGCCACCAGCGACTTCCACGACTTTACCTTTCTTTTCTGATCAATGAGCAGCGCAACTTTTTGAATGGTTGGGTACTCAAACAAGGTGGAAATGGGCAGTTGCTTTCCAGTTTCTTTTTCCAGAAGGGTCACAAATCGAATAGCGATCAGGGAGTGGCCTCCTAACTCAAAAAAGTTAGCGGTAGTACTCACGGTTTCCACCTGCAATAAGTCGCTCCATATCCTGACTAACAGTGCTTCGGTCGCATTGGCAGGTGCCGCAAAATCATTATCTACCGACTCCGTCATATCGGGATTAGGCAGCTGCTTTTTGTCTACCTTTCCATTACTGGTCAAGGGTATAGCGGGCAGGGGCATAATCAACTGAGGAATCATATACTCCGGCAATTTCGACTGCAGGAATCGAATGATTTCCGGTTTATTGAAGTCACCCTCCGTCACGACATAAGCGACCAGCCGCTTGTCTCCGCCAACCCGCTCTTTTGCTACGACTACGCTATGTCGAACACCCGGGCATTGCAGGAGAACACTTTCGATTTCGCCCAGTTCGATCCGGTATCCGCGTATCTTGACCTGCTCGTCAATTCGACCCAGATACTCCAATGTTCCGTCGGGCAACCATTTAGCCAGGTCACCTGTACGATATAGCTTCGAGCCGGGTTGATTGCTAAAGGGGTTGTCGATAAACCGCTCTGCCGTCAATTCCGGCCGGTTCAGATACCCCCTCGCCAGCCCGGCACCGGCAATATACAATTCGCCCATAACCCCAACCGGCAGTTTCTGCTGTTGCCCATCTAACACGTAAGCGGCCAGATTGGGAATTGGCTTTCCAATAACGCTTCTATTGCTTTGAATCTGCGGCCAGTCCATTTCCTGACACGTTACATAAATGGTCGTTTCCGTGGGGCCGTATATATTGATCAGCTGGCAGTTCTCATATACCTTCTTCCAGGGCCTTAATTTGCCCGGATTCAGCGCTTCGCCCCCGAGGATGACGTATCGCAACGGTAGCGTTTCCAGCTTACCCAGCAAATAGTCAGACAGCATGTAAAAGTGGGAAGGCGTTTGACTTAATACGGTTACACCTTCGTCTTTTAATAGCTTGCCGAATAAGCGGGCGTCTTTGGCGACTAAAGACGGTACAATGACCACCCGGCCACCGTAGAACAAAGCCCCGTACATTTCCCAAACCGAAAAATCGAAGCAATAGGAATGAAACATTGTCCAGACATCAGTCGCACTAAAATTAAATATGTGGGCACTGGCTTCGAACAGGCTAACAACGTTTGTATGCTCGCTCAATACGCCCTTTGGGCGGCCGGTTGAGCCGGACGTGTAGATTACATAGGCCAGCGTACGGGCCGTCACGGCAATAAGTGGTGCTTCGGTAGGCTCAAGCTGTATGGCTGACCAGTCGCTGTCGAGACGAACTATATCTACGTCTTTCTCCAGGCTCGTTAATCGGGCTGCTCCGATGGTGTCGGTAATGATAAGCCCACTCGCGGTGTCAGCCAGCATGAACTGGATTCGTTCTTCGGGGTAATCCGGATCAATGGGCACGTAGGCCCCGCCTGCTTTCAGAATCCCCAGTATCCCGATGATCATTTCCAGCGAACGGCTAATGCACATGGGAACCAGGGTTTCTTCCCGTACTCCCCGTTTCCGGAGGTAATGAGCCAGTTGATTCGCTTTCGTATTCAGTTCCCGGTAGGTAATCCGTTGACTATTGTCGGAAACGGCTATATTCTCCGGCGTTTTTCGGACCTGCTCCTCAAACAAATCAATAATGGTCCTGTGGGCAGTACTCGTGACTAAATCGGCAGGCTCTATGGCATCGGGCAGGCTTTGCCAACTCGTTGCCAAATGATTCAAGGGTAACGATGGCGCAGCCACGATCTCTCTGAGCAACTCCTCGAACCCGGTCATAAACCGATCAATGGTAGTGGCTTTGAATAACTGCGTATTGTAGGACCACTCCAGCGTAAGGTCTTTCTCGGACCCGGTGGCGTTCAGAAACAGTTCAAAATTTTCGAACGCTCTGGGGTTACTAATTAACTGAAAATCGAGTCCAGCGAAATGTACTCCATCGCTGACGCCCATATCAATATTAAACACGACCGGCACCAGCGGTACCCGGCTCGCATCGCGGGGAATCTTTAACGCTTTGAGCAAGCTGCCAAACGTTAGCTGCTGATGCTCATAGGCGTCATAGATCGTATTCTTATGCACGTTCAAAAACTCGGCAAAGGAACGACTGCCCAGAAAGCGGCTCTGAATTGGCAATAGATTTACGCAGTGCCCAACTAACCGGTAATGTCCCGTGTCGGACTGCCCGGCCGCGGGTAGACCAACAATGAGATCCTCCTGATTCGTCAGCCGATGCAGAAACACCATAAAAGCCGACAGCAGCGTTGTTACGAAACTGCACCCAGCCTGTACGCCCAGGGTTTTCAATTGGGTCACCAGGGACCGATCGAGAGTATAATCCAGCCGATCACTTGTATAGGTACGTAAAGCAGGCCGGTTAAAATCGGTGGGTAAATCAACGACCGGCACATTCGCTTTGTATTGATCTACCCAGTAGGCCTCGGTCTGTTTATGGGTCTTGTCGGCTACCAGTCGGCGCTGTTCCTCGGCATATTGTCTGAATGTGGGGGCAGAGGCCAGAGTACTCACACGATTCTGAACGTAATCCGAATACAGTTTTCCTAAATCCTGCATGATCACGCCCATCGACCAGCCATCACAAATAATATGATGGGCCGTCAGGACGAGGTAATGCGTCTGGGTAGACACTTTCAGCAAACCCGCCTTAAACAAAGGTCCCCGGAGCAGATCGAACCGAAACAGCGCATCTTCGTTGACATAAGCCGCTACCTGTTCGCTGGCCACCTCAGGCGTATCTGCAGAAAAATCCAGAAGCCGTAAGTCAAGCGGAATTTCTTTAAAAATACAAAGCTGCTTCCCGTCAGCGCTGAATGCCGAACGTAGGGCTTCGTGCCGATTGAGTAAGGCCCGGAGAGCTTCCTCCATTTTGTGAGCATCCAGCGCACCCGTAAACCGAAGCGAAATTGATTCGTTATACGCCCGGTTTGCATCGTCGCCCCCCAGTTGGCAGGCAGTCCAGACTTCGCGCTGCGGTTCGGTGGATGGCGCTACGTAAAGAAGTTCCGGCCCCGCAAAAGGGTCGAAGTCAATAGTCGTTACGGTGTAGAGAGAAGTAGCTTCCAAAGGCATTACAGGTCTACTTGTAAATAATTGCCCGGCTGGTCAGGGTTTACGATGAACCAGCCCGGATTGCCCTGCTTGTCCCGGCCGAGTCTGGCTCCTGGCACCGGCGGTTCAGCATACATCGGGAACGAGTCAGTTAGGGTTCCGGCAGCAGCGCCCGGCCGGTTAATCATAAACCCACCCTGCATCAGTTCATCAATACTTTCACTGAGCAGCTTAATGATGCAATCTATGTCAGCATCGGTATACGCTTCGGTCACGAAACAGGGAAAACCATCCCAGATGTGAATGCCTTTTTCGCGCAACAACGTAAACAGAATTTCACCATACGGAATCTCCTCTGTGTATTTCAATTTCCAGAGCGATCCGAACTGAACTACAGTGAGCGGGATTTGGCGCCGGGTCATCTCGGCGTTTATCGTCATGGCCAGCCGTTCGGTCAGCGACGTAAGCCGTTGCTGTAGCGCTGGCCCCTGTTTTTTCAGGTGAATCAGCGACGCTTTGGCAGCGGCCAGCGCCAGCGGATGCCGGACAAACGTACCTGCAAAATAGGTTACGCCAACCTCGGGCGTAGATGCGTCGCCATATTGCCAGTGCCCGCCATCCAGCGCATCCATAAACCCTTTTTTACCGGCAATTACGCCAATCGGCATACCTCCGCCCACAACTTTACCGTAAGTTGCCAGATCGGCTTTTATGCCAAAAAGGGCCTGCGCTCCGCCCGGATGCATTCGAAAACCGGTGATAACCTCGTCAAAAACCAGGGCTGTGCCCGCTTCAGCCGTTACGGTCCTCAATTCCTGCAAAAAGCTGATTGGCCTGAATTCGGGCCGGCGGCTCTGTACTGGTTCGACAATAACGGCGGCCAGCTCAGATGCCCGTTCTTTAATGATCTGAAGCGTTTCTTCAGTGCCGTAATCCAGAATCAGCATGTTCTGCACAACCTCTGGCATAATTCCCGGTGCGGCCGGAACTGTCTTGCGCTTTTTGGTACCCCGCACAATCACTTCATCAACAATGCCGTGGTAAGAGCCCGAAAAAGCAACGATGAGCGAGCGTCCAGTTATGGTGCGGGCAATCCGCATAGCACCCAGCACGGCTTCGGAGCCGGTGTTGCAGAGCGCAATTCGGTCAAAGCCGGTAAACTCCTGAATCAATTTACAAACTTCACCGGCTAACTCATGCTGCGGGCCAACTTCGTAGCCTGCATCAATCTGTCGGTGTAAAGCTTCCTGGATAAAATCAGGCTGATGGCCAAACATATTGGAGCCGAACCCATTGAGCGTGTCGAGGTACTCGTTTCCATCGATGTCCCACAGTCGACTTCCTTTCGACTTGTTGACAACAATCGGATAAACAAGCTCCTTCGTCACCGGCTTGAAGCCCGTCACAACACGCGGATCGGCCATGTGGCTGCGGTGCTGCTGGGTATAAGCCTTACTGTTTCTGGTCTTCTGATTATAACGCTGCGTGAGCTGACGTAAAAAGAGTTGCTGGTCGGGTGACAAGTCCAGGCTATGGCGTTCAATACGGGCCGTAGCGCCGAAGGGCTTACGTAATTCGATCGCTTCTTCCGGACTGATATCAGGCTCGGCAATGTTTTTAGGCGGTGCAGGTTGACTAACCGGCGTTGCTACGGGTTGAGCCGTTACCTGAACTGGCCGGTTACCTTCCAGTAAAGCAACCTGTTTAGCCAGCAAGGCCAGTTGCTGGGCGATCAGGCTCAGAGCCGTATCGGTGCCGGGCTGCGCATCCGCTGTAGACCCAGCGGTACGGGCAGGTATTGTAAAGACTGGCGCCTGAGCAGGCGGTGCAGAGGGCGTAATTACGGTTATCTTTTCGGCAGGAAGATGTTCGTCGAGATAAGCCGCCAGCCGATCCAGGGTCTTTATGTCTTCGTTCAACTGCCGGAACGTCAGTGGCAGGCTAAACTCTTTTTTTAATGTCTGTGCCACCTGCGTAAGCAGTAGCGAATCGAGGCCAATTTCCAGGAAACTCATCTCTGCGCTGACCGTCTCCATCTCAATACCGGATGCGTTTTCCAGTATTTCCCTAACTTTTATCAGTAACGTTTCTTTGCGCATAGGTGTCGGCTGCTGATAGGGATCAGAGATAGGTTGTATGAGTACTTCATTAACTAAGTCTGCACTTGACGGCAGTGAGTTGTTCGTTTTCGGATCCACCCAGTAACGCTGTCGATCAAACGCATAGGTAGGCAATTTAAGCCGAACTCTCTGCTCATTGGCGTATATAGCCTGCCAGTCGGGTTCTATACCCTGTAGCCAGAGTTGCCCCAGGGCTTTCATCAACACGACATGATCCGGGCGGGAATCGTTGGCATTGGCCATGCTGGTCAGGACCGGAATCGGCCGGGCACCCGCCTGCTGACGAGCTAGGGTTGTCGTTACCGATCCAGGACCCACTTCCAGAAGCAACGGCGATGTCTGACTCATGATAAAGTTCAGTGCATCGGCAAAGCGTACGGTTACCCGCAGGTGCGTAGCCCAATACTGTGGGCTCAGCGCTTCGGCATCGGTCAGCCAGGCTCCGCTAACGGACGACACAATTGGCTTTACGGGGCGACTCAGCGTAACGGACTGAACGGTTTTTTCAAAATCAGCCAGAATGGGGTCCATCATGGCCGAGTGAAACGCATGGCTGGTTACCAAAACATGATTGGGTATGTTCTGATCGTCCAGAACCTGGGCAAAAGCAGCAATATCTTCATCATGGCCGGCCACTACGCATAGCCTTGGACTATTGATGGCCGCCAGCGACAAGGGTTCAGGCATAATACTGTACACATCGTCGGCTCTCATTCGAACCGACAGCATACTGCCCCGCGGCAAATCACTCACCAGCTTACCACGAACGGCAATCAGCTTGAGGGCATCGGCTAACGTAAACACCCCGGCCAGATGGGCGGCTACAAATTCGCCAATGCTATGGCCACAAAATACAGTCGGCTCAATACCCCAGCTCATCCAGAGCTTAGCCATAGCGTACTCCGTAACAAACAGCGCGGGCTGCGTATAACGAGTATTTTTCAGGCGTTCTTCCGCCACTAAAGAACGCTGCTCCGGAAACAGAACTTCCCGAATATCCGTATCTAAATGTGCGCTTAAGAGAGCAGCACATTCGTCAATTGCCTGTCGATAAGTGGCTTCGTTTTCGTATAAACCGCGCCCCATATTCAGGTACTGGGCACCCTGACCGGGAAACATAAACACCGTTTCGTCTGGCCGTTCGGTCAGCGAGTGCGCCCCGCCCATCTCTCTATTCGCAGGTGTCGACTCGTTTCGTAGGTGTTCAATTAATTCACCTGCAGAAGCCGCCACCGCAAACCGCCGATGATGCAAGGCCGGCCGGGTTGTTTGCAACGTAAAGGCAACATCAGCCAGCGACTGATCTTTATGTTGGCTCAGGTGATCGGCCAGCAGCGAGGCATAGGCCTCCCGACTGGAGAGAGATTTAGCCGACCAGGTGATAAGCTGAAGAGGTCGGCTAACATCATTGACTGGAATTACGTTAGTAACTCCTTCGATAACGATATGTATGTTTGTGCCCCCCGCCCCGAACGAGCTTATACCCGCCCGGCGCTGGTCGGATGGCCATTCGGTTAATTTTGTGTTGACAAAGAATGGACTAGCCATCAGATCAATGGCCGAATTAGGAGTGTTAAAGTGCAGAGATGCCGGAATCTGCCGGTGATGTACGGCCAAAGTTGCCTTAATAAATCCGGCAACTCCGGCTGCAGCCGTCAGGTGGCCCATGTTGCTCTTCAACGACCCAATGGCGCAATACTGGTTTTTCGGCTGGTTGCCAAACGCAAGCGTTAGCCCCTCTATCTCGATAGGATCGCCCAGCGGTGTAGCCGTTCCGTGCGCTTCTATATAGCCCAGGGTTGCCGGATCAATCTGCGCATCGTCCAGCGCCCGCCGAATAGCCCTGGCCTGCCCTTCGGCACTGGGAGCCGTAAAGCTGCCTTTTCCTCCCCATCATTAGTTACACCAATACCTTTAACAACGGCATAAATAGTATCGCCGTCCCGCTGAGCAGCTTCCAGATTTTTCAGTAGTACCACACCCGCTCCATCACTAAAGACGGTTCCCTGCGCCCGGGCATCGAATGGCCGACAGTGGCCATCCGGACTGAACATAGCTCCCTCCTGATACACATGCCCACTTAATTGAGGAGCCGTTACGCTAACCCCACCGGCCAGCGCCAGTTTGCACTCCCCGTTCCGAATACCGGCAACTGCCTGCGCAATCGCCAGCAGGGATGTGGCGCTGGCAGCGTAAACACTAACTGAGGGTCCTTTTAAATCCAGATGGTAAGCAACGCGGGAGGCTATATAGTCCTTCTCATTTGCCGTGGAGACCTGTATGCCGCCCACCTGATTTATTCGCTCCGGATAGTTTCGTACGTTATTCAGATAATACGTATTTGTTCCGCAGCCCGCATATACACCAATACTTCCCGAAAACCGAGCCGGCAGATAGCCGGCTTGCTCCAGAGCTTCCCAGGCTATCTCCAGAAAGATTCGCTGCTGGGGGTCCATTAGCTCGGCCAGCTTAGGGTTAATCCCGAAAAAAGCAGGATCGAATTGATCGGCCTGATCAAGAATACCCCTGGCCTTCACATATTGAGGGTCATTTTTCTCCCAATCGGGAACGGACGGATCTATCTCGCTGTCCGAGAAGAATCGGATAGTCTCTCGACCTTCCCGTAACAGTTCCCAGAGAGCCTCCACGCTAGTGGCTCCTGGAAAACGACCCGCCATGCCGATAACGGCTACCTCGCTTCCGTTACTTTTTTGTTCAGTCGGTACCGGCTGAACCGTAGTCTTTTTGCTGTCTGGGTTTAAATAAGCCGTAATCCCGGCTATACTTGGGTATTGATACAGCTTGGTGATGGGCAGGACGAAGCCGAGCTGATTTTTCAGAGCGGCTACTGTTTTCTGAGCCAGCAAGGAATTACCGCCCAGTTCAAAGAAATTATCATCGAGCCCAATCCGATCAATATACAATAGTTCGCACCAAATGCGGGCAACGGCCTGCTCAGTAGCAGTACTGGGTTTACGGTACAGCGTAGCGAGTTCAGGACGGGTAAAGTTCGGCTTAGGCAGTGCCTTTCGATCAACCTTACCGCTAATGCTTTTGGGCAAGTCATCCAGCACGGTAAAATAGGCCGGAATCATATAATCAGGTAATTGCTGCGCTATTGCTTTACGGAGGGCTGCCGTATCAATCTTGCCTTTCTTCGCAACCAGGTAGGCAGCCAGCATTTTCTGACCGGGCGTATCTTCACGAGCGACAACCACTGCCTGCTGAATGATGGGCTGCTGCATCAGGACAACCTCGATCTCGCCCAGTTCCACGCGATTACCACGAATCTTGATCTGATCATCCCGACGTCCGCAAAATTCAAGATCGCCATCTGGTAAGCGACGAGCCAAATCACCTGTTCGGTAAACGCGAACGTTACCTCGTTGCGGATGTTTCCAGTCAATGAATTTTTCAGCCGTCAGAGCAGGCTGATTCAGATAACCAGTGGCCAGACAGACACCGCCAATGCACAGTTCTCCAACCTGTTCATCAGCTACGAGTTGCAGTTCTTCATTCAGGATAAAAACCTCAGTATTCCCAATGGCTTTCCCAACCGGGGGCAAATGCGGCCAGTTTAACGCATCTCCTTTTAATTTTTTCTCAGTTATCCATACACTGGCTTCGGTTGGGCCATACGCATTCATGAATGTGCAATCAGGCAGGGCAGCAAAAAAACGCGCAATCTGTGGCGTAATCTTGATCTGCTCTCCTCCCGTTGTCACTTCAAACAACTGATCGGGATAACGCTTTTCGGCATCGGCAGCCTCCGCCAGATACTGCAGGGCCACGTAAGGCAGGAAAATCCGGTTGATCGTATGCTCTTCAAGGAAATCTAATAGACGGGCCGCATCCAGTCGGCTGGCCTCGTCGATCAGATAAATCGTTCCTCCACTCACCAATGGCACAAAGATTTCCGGGAACGACGCATCAAAGTTCAGATGGCTGAATTGCAGACTGTTCAGCCCCGGCCTAGCCACTGAATGGGCCAGTTGCCAGCGTAGTAGATTAACTAAACCTGCATGATTCAGGCAAACCCCTTTAGGCTTACCTGTAGACCCCGATGTATAGAGTACGCAGGCTTGTTCCTGCTGGGTAGCGGGTAAGCTTTCTGGAAATTCGTATTCATTTTCCGCGAGGATAACGTTCAGACCCAATGCCCTGAATGTATCGGCATCCTGCTCTGTGGTTAGACAGACTGTAAGTTCAGCCTCAGTTAGAATCTGCTGAAGCCGAAGTTCTGGATAGTCCGGATCGATGGGTAGATAAGCTTTTCCTGCTTTTAGAACAGCCAGCACGCTGATGACCATCTCTATACAACGTGTTGTACTAACGGCTATGATGGGGGCGTCGGCTGCGGTACGTAAAATAACCTGACAGAGGCTATCTGCGCGTTGATTTAACTGTTTGTATGTAATTGATGAACTTTTAAAAACAACAGCGGTATGATTCGATTGCTCACGAACGGCTTTCTCAACCAATTGATGAATGAATCGCAAATCGCTCGTTACGCTGGTTGTTTCATTAAAAGTCATTTTTTCTGTTCGCCTTTGTAAGTGCTGAATGACATAGCTAACTACGCCATACTAAATGTATGACTCCGGAATGTTTCAAGCCAATCTATTTATTATAGGGCTCATATGCACTATTTAGACGCCAACGTTGCGCCCGGTCACCATAACCTACTTGTTGATGAAGCGTATCGCTAAAATGTTATAGGCGTTAATTATATCTACTGTGTTTATATTTTTTAACAGAGTTAGTTACTTATCTTTAATATAAGAGTGAAATTTTTTATTGTTATTTATAATCATGTCTATTTTGCAATAATTGTTTTCTTCTACTTATGGCAGTCAATTTCCAGACTAGTAAAGGTGTTTAATTCACTTATTGCAAAGTATTTCGCTAATTTTTACCGTAAACCAACCGTTGTTTTCAACCGGTTCCAGATACGAACGCCTACGCTATATTGCCAACGGAATTGGCGCCCAAAGTCATCGTTTTCCTCAATCTGTTTTGGCAAGCTGAAGCGATGTTGCTGACCAGTATCCAGACGGGTTTTAAACCGATTATAGATATTCGTATGTGTACCGTCATTCGAATAAAAGCCAATGTTTTCTACTTTAGAAACGGTCGGGTATATAGTAAAAACGCCTAGTTTAAACTGCGTATAAATTAATCGGATGTCCCAGGCGTCTAGCTCACCCTCCATTTGCCGACGCAGCATACGAACCAGATCATAGCCACCCCGGTTAAATGCCCGGCGTTGTTCCGGATCGCTCATAAACTCTCTATAGTCTGGCACATCCCATTGAGCCTGCCGCCAGCGATCGGCCCAGATGCCCCAGCCCCAGGGACAGTGCCGGCGAAAGCAATATCCATCGCTGGTATAGCCAGCGGGCGTTTTAAAAGGCAGCGAATAGCCACTTACTGAAAACACATCCGCATTAGCGGCATACTGAATAAGCGCCTGGTTCATGAAGTCCAGAAAGTTGGGCGCCGTCACAATGTCATCCTCCACCACAATTACCGAATCGTGACGAGCCAGCACCTCGCTTACCCCCGCTATCACCGACGCAGCACAGCCCAAATTCGCTTCCCGTATCACACGAACCACCCCTGCAAAGCCCTCGATGCCCGCCACCAGCTGGCGCACCTGCTCAACCTTGGCCACATCGGCCGGCTGGCTGGGTCCATCCACAAAGACGTAGAGCTGGCTGTAGGGGGCCAGGTGGTTGGCCTGCAGGGCCTGCAGGGTGCGTTGCAGCTCATGGGGACGCTTGTAAGCAAACAACACAATCGGGGCTAACATAGAGGTCACTGAATCAGAGATAGGCTTTGGGGTTGTCGGTGTGCTATAGGCCTTAACTCATAGAGTATATTTTGTTGACTTTATAACTACTCTTTCGTCACTACACCATGCTCAGCTTCTTGAAGCTGAAGCTAGCCTGCAGAATAATCAGGATCATAAACGTCATAGCAGTAGCATACGCCACGCCCAACTGGTCAAAATATATACCGCCTGCTATGTAGGATGCCACACACACAGCACAGGCCACCATATTAGAAATTAATAGCTGTCGGCTCTGCTGCAAGGCATTCAGCACAGATGATGAAATTGAAAACAGAATCATCAACCCGCTGGTAACAGCGTGAATATTGGCGTATTTGACCGCGTTGTTATATCGCCCCGCCGTTAAATAATTGATAATATAGGGTGATACCAGCCAGAAGCCAATTACGCATACCACAACCATAAGCACCAGCATCAAACTAATGCGGCCTAACACTTTATAATTCTGAGTAATAGCATATTTATAGATATCAGGTTCCATAGTTTGATAGAACGGAAACAAAGCCATATACAAATAATTGGCAATATTTTTCCCGATATTATAAAAACCCATTTCCGTTGGATTATTCAAGCGTTCCAGAACCAGGTTATCGAAATTTAAAACGGGCAGATATAAAAAAGAGGCCGGTAATAAAGGCAAAACCGTTCTGATTGCGTGTTTTATTATGTCTTTTTGTATAACAAACGCCTGTCCATCCATTATTGAGCGAATAGCAACAACAAAGAAGACTACTTCCGTAACCAGCGTTCCTAATAACCGGCCGGTTAGACCCATATCCGCCGACGTAACAAAATAAATTGACAAAGCCATGGTTAAAACTCTGTAACCAGCGGCTAAGACAAAATACATGATAGGTTTTTTGCCTAATCGGTAGGTAGCCTGAAGCAATCCGGTATATACGGCAAAAACCTGCGTTGCTAAAGCCAGAATTGCATACGGAAAAAAGGGAATACTTCCTCCAATGAGGCTCATTGCCTGGTTCAGAAGTACTAGTGAAAGCGGAAAAAAAAGAAAGTTCCAGCCTAAAGAAAATAAGGTCAGCGATGCCAGAGTAGCTTTAAGTTCTTTAGGTTCCTGTCTGAAGTAAATAGACATGTAATACGTCTGGAACAGAAGACCATAGAAGCAGTTGATCAGAGAACCTACCGATGCATAAAAGCCCATATAGGCAAACTCTTCGGAACTTAGATGTCTGGCAAAAATTGGTGATGTGTATATGGATAGACTAAAGCTCACGACTGGCACGAGCATATAGACAAAAGTTGACTTGAAGCTGCCCATGTATTTAGCCAGCAAGTCTGATAAAACCAATTTTTGCGCTTTGGCAAACATCATATTCTTAGAATTTCTAACTGCACATTGCCCAACAAAGCCGCCCGTTCGGAGAAGGTGCTGTTAAACGAACCCCAGATCTGGTTTGTCCGGCTCAGGCAGCTCAGGTCGAGCAGAGCATCTTTAATTCCCTGTTCTGAATTCCGGCTTCTGTTGCTTACGCCGGTAATTATTCTACTGCCAAAATGCGACGTTAACTCATTCAGCACCTCTACCGAATCAGTTGCGACATAGAAACATACGTCCGGCTGCTTGTGGCATGTTTCTTTCATTTTTGCGACAAACAACTCAATTGGAGAATGATTGATGGCTTCCTGATGGTCTGTTCTGCGAATATGTACGCCAACAAATGGGGCGCTATCATTCACGTACGACTTTGCAACGGCCTGTATATCTTTCCGGATTGAAATAACCGGCTCCCGATCGGGAGCCGGATAGAATGCCCAGCAGCTTTCTATATAAAGTGCATCATGGGTAGCAGCAAGCTGATCGAAATACGTCTGCATTTCGGCAAGATCAACAGTTTCTTTATCCAGAAGCGGCAGGAGCTCCCGCTCACCAATTTGCACGCTGTGCGAACTGGCAACCCAGATTCTGTTAAATATAGAACGAACCCTGCGCCTGATTTTATCCGTAAACCGGCTGCCGGCCATATCCACATTTAACAGCTTAACGTGGGGAATTACCTCAAAGCAGGCCTGA
Source organism: Spirosoma taeanense (assembly GCF_013127955.1). Lineage (NCBI taxonomy): Bacteria > Pseudomonadati > Bacteroidota > Cytophagia > Cytophagales > Cytophagaceae > Spirosoma > Spirosoma taeanense. The sequence continues at coordinate 156,244 of NZ_CP053435.1, read as the reverse complement.
AAAAACGCGTTCAGATGCTCGTTCTTTTCCCATAGAATACTCAGTTCAGCCGAGTGATACGTTGCAAAAGCATGGGCAGCCTCAATAGTTCTGATGCGATTAGCAATGCCTCCATACGGCTTGACAGTGAGTCGTTTCATAGCTTTCACGAGTCAGGAGCCACGCTTGCAATCCTCGCGCAACTCAATCATGACGTATTATATCCGCTTATTACCCGTTGTTTTATATCAAGACCTCGGTCTGATCGGGCCAGAATTTATTGATCAGGTCCCGGTTCTGCTCAATGTGGCTTCGGGAAGAAGCGCCAAAAAGAACAGACTCGATATTAGGCAGACCGCATACGTATTCCAGGGCCGGTTTTGGTGGAATAGCCCCCGCTGCAAACACCTGCATGGCAATTGCCCGCATCTGGTTTTCTTTCAGGGTTCGCTCGTACAAGTCAATGCCTCCCGACATGCGGAAACCGATCTTATTTATAGATGCGCAGATAATCGGGTTTTCAATCCCTACTTTCTCAAGCGCCTGATACATCAGCGGCAGGTTCATCGTAATAAAACCGGGTTCAGCGTTGTATTTCTTTTTGACGTAATCGTGAAACGCCCGAAAGAAATCATACATACCCAGCCCCAAAATAAGATCGGTCACTACGTTCTGGATGAAAATGACATCGGTTCGTATGCCCTTGAACATTTTCATTTCGGTGTCAACCAGGATTTCCATAATACTGACAAAATCCTTTTTGACAACAGCCAGCCCACCCTTTGCCAGCGTTCCGAACAGATTGGAGCTTGGCATGTATTCTTTAAGCGCGCCCATTATACCCAGTTCCGTAACTGCATTGGCATATTTATGCGCATACGGCATGCAGGGATAGATCTGGAAGTTTGCATAGCGGGCCGGATTCTGCCGGATGTGATTACAGATGTTAGCGATCCGGTCATGGGTCGTGCACATAAACGTTTCGATACCGCTGTCAATAGCCGTATCCAGGACGTTGATAATGGCCTGATCGTCTTTGAAACGAACGGCCTGTGCCCTTGACTTTTCATCTGAAAGGTGGTTGACGGCAAAAAACTGGTTATCGCCGAATAAGATTCTTTCCATAGTCTAAACGTTAGGCTGTATATTGTTTTAGTAAAGAAAGTACCCGATCTGTTTTAAGGGCGGTACTGAAGGTGCTGATTCCCCGCGTATTTCGCTCCTGAATGCAGGCTGCGAAGTAGTCGATCTGAGCCGAGTATTCTTCGCCCCGCAGATAAAAACCAACCGACGGAGTCAGGTCCGTAACGTATTTAACGTTCCAGCCTTTTTCGTATTCAGCCAGCTTTGGCTTGCCTTTGAAGTAAATTTTCAGTTCCTGCGCATCAGCGACTATCTTTCCCTCTTTGCCCATTATGGTCATTTGGGGCGAGATTTTACGGTAGGTTTCGTCGCTCCAGTTCACCGATAGATGGCCCGATACTCCCGACGTCAGTTGCAGACTTGCATATACTGCATCTTCAACCTGAAGTGAATATATCTTTTTCAATGAGCCGCTATCCAGTTTGCTGACCGGCCCCAGCACGTACTGCAATAGATCAATGATGTGCGACGCGTAATCAAATAAGCAGCCGCCCCCTTCGGTCGGGTTCGACCGCCAGGTACCTTCCTTTTGCCGAATCACAACTGGACCGTAACATTCCGCTACGAAATGGTATACCTCCCCAATGGCCTGTTGATCAATCAGGCGTTTGACTTCCCGAAACACACCAATAAACCGGTTATGATAACCAACCTGGGTAACTACCTGCTTGGCTTCGGCCATTCGGACCAGTTCCTCGCCTTCGTGTAACTGCAGTGAAAAAGGCTTCTCTAAAAATACATGTAGTCCTTTATCGAGCGCATACTTAGCCATCTCGTAATGAAACTTGGTTGGCGTAGCAATGATGATCGCTTCGGGGGCTACTCTGTCGATCATTTTTCTGTAATCCGTAAAGCATTCAAATACTGAATGCTGTTTGAATGCTTCCAGAACGATACCCGACGTATCGCAGATTCCTACAATATTGAAAGACGGATGCGCATTCAGAATTGCCAGATGCGACAGGCCCATTTTCCCTAATCCGACAATAACTGTCCGAATCGGTTGCTTACTCATTTTAGACATGTTTTAATTTGATGAGACAAAACAGAACGTCTTTAAAAAAGACGAGTTGATTTTTAGTGTTGCGCTTAAAAATTTCGGGCCTTAGGAAGATTCGGACAAACCATTCGAGCCGGAGCTTAATCCAGATTTTTGCGGGTCGTTTGCTGTTTCCGGCGTACCAGTCGAACACGTTGCCAATAGTGGCAATCACTTTTGTATCCAGATGGGCTTTATATTGGTAGGCCCATTTCTCCTGTTTCGGAGCCGACATTCCAACGAAGACAACATCCGGCCGAAAGGCGTTAATTTTTTCAATAATGGGCAATGAGTCTTCCCAATCCAGCGTCTCTTTATAAGGTGGAGAATAATAGTCGGCTTCCAGATCAGGGTAATCAATAGCCAGCCGATTCACTATTTTCCTCAGGGTCTGCTCCGTAGACCCCACAAAAAAGCACCGTCCACCTTTCTGATTGAAATAGCTGGTGAAATAATCGAACGTATCAGCACCGGCGATCTTTTTGATATTTTTCCCATTCAAGATTATAGATCCCATTGCCACGCCCATCCCATCGAGTGTGAGAACATCACTGTTCTTAAGCGCTTCGTCCAAGAAGGCGTCTTTCTGCGCAAGTCCGTATGAATTAGGACTCATTGTGTTAATCAGAATTGTGTTATTGCCAATGGGCACCTGCTCCAGCTTTCCGGAAAAAACAGGATACCCGATTACAGACGTTGTAGGAAGGCCGCTCTGCGTTTTCGGCGTAGCTCCTGATATCATATCTTTTCTTGTGTTTACGTTGATTCGTTTTCGCCTGTGTTAAGCCGACTCCATGACGCGCATCCGCCGAAGCGCATAACCAATAAAAATTCGGCCAACATCAAAGCTGAAATAAAGCCATTTGGTTGGAGCGTGCCGCATGGCAAAGGCGTAGCGCATACCCAGATTGATTGGCGAATATTTTGACCAGAGTCCACGCCAGAATTTATTGAAAGTCAGATCTGCCCGGACTTTCAAACCAGACGTATCGACGTGTTCAAAGACAACGGTATTAGTCGGCAAAATCAGCCGGTAGCCGGCCCGTCGGGCGCGAACGGTAAACTCAATATCGGCCATATAATGGACGAAATTTCGGGAATCGAACAAGCCAACTTTATCGAAAACCTCGAACGGAATCAGAATCCCCCGCCCCGGAAGACTATCCGATTCGATAAAGGGCGTCTGCCGTTTTAGATAGGCATACGAGTTTTGATAGCGGGAATAAGCCAGGTCCTGCTCATAGGCCGAATGCAGGTTCATTCGGGTACCGGCAAACTGCAGTGAGTCGTGCTTTTTTATATCGACGCTGACCGAGCCAAGCAGGCAGGGCGCATACTGATAATAATTCGACAGAAGCGTTTCGACGTAATCATCCGGGACTTCCGTATCATCATTGAGGGTTAGGACAAAGTTGTCTTCGCCGGCAACCTTATTCGCCAGTGCGTACCGAACCCCTACGTTCGTTCCTTCTGTCCACCACAAATTTCCGTCGCCCGTGAGCCTGACGACATCTGGAAACTCATTCTGGATCATCAGGTCCGTTCCATCCGTAGAGCCGTCGTCAACAACAACGACCTTAAAATTACGAACTGTCTGGCTCTTCAGACACTGCAGACACGCACGCGTTAGCTGTTTGCGATTGTGAACAGGAATAACGACAAAAATCATAGTTGACTCTGAATGATAAATCGTGTTATTGAATACAAGCTACAGTATCGTTTAGACGCGGACAGTTAGCCCATTGTCACCTCAAAACTGGTGGCCGAAAGTGGCTTGGTGTAGTCGATAATGTGATACAGGGGTGTATTTCCGACAAAAGACGCCCAGCCCGAAAAGGAACTTGGCGGTCCTATAATCTGGTCGCAGCCAGATAGAAGAGTAAGCTCCTCAATAAATGTGTTTCGAGGAATTGCGACGTTAAACTGCCGGAAGTTTTCTTCGTTGATGGGTTCGTTGGAGCAGAGTACAAATCCAACTCGATCGTGCCCATATAGGTCCACAATTGACTGCATCAGTTGAGCGTATACCGCATCCGGATAACAATACTTCCCATTCTGCCACTGCCGGTAGTCCCCCCGGCGGATGTGAACGCCAACCAGAATGCTTCGTGAAGCCCTAAGTGTACTCAGATATGTTTCAACCTTTTTACGTACACCGGTCTCAGGCTCAAAATAGGCCCGTAGCGTATCGGCATGTTTATGAAAATTGGCGTAATCCCGAAAGAGCCAGTTTGTCGCCACAATCCGTTTTTGCTGGGCGTATTCGATAAACTGTTTATCCCGGCATGTAAAATCCAGCGGCTCATGAAGCAGCATAACTGCTGAGCCAGGCCAGGTTGACATAGAGTGATCATCTAGAATAGGCAGCAGTTTCTCGACAGCCTTGTTGATTATCCCTGGCAACGGCTGGAACTGAATGAAAGGAATCCCTTTCAAAACCGGGAAATAGGAACTGTAGTCAAAGGCATGGTGCTTTATCGAATAATCATATTCGATAGCATTAGCAATATGATGTGCGAAACGAAACAGCTGGTTAGCCAATTGTCCGGTTCGTGCTACGAGATGTACCATATTCCGCTGGTTATAGATGCGTAAAGGTTAATCGAGGCTGACGACGGTGTCTTCTAATTCTTCATGAGCCACCAGATGAATCTGGGCATTTCGATTCAGCTGGCAGGCCGAGATGGTAAAGCCCAGCCAGCACCAGATCAGCATAAAATAATTAGGCTCACGGATCGCCTGGATTTTTAGTTCATTGACGAAAAATACGCCCCAGAACATCAGCAGGCCCAGATACAGCGCCCGCAAATCGGGATCACTGGTTTGACGGAGCGTTTGCCACAGATAGACAGGATGGTAGAGCATCCACCCAACAAAAAGGATGGCGCCCCCCCACCCCAGCATGACGGGCAAGCTTAAGTACAGGTTGTGAAAATCCCGAATCTCGTTTGTTTCCGTATTAACAAAACCGAACAGAGCCATCGTGTAATGCTCGGCCACACCGTAGCCATAACCCAGTATCCAGTCACTCTCCCCTAACCGCTTCAAGCCCAGTTTGAGCGTTACTTCGCGGTTCATAGCGTCCGCGCTGGCCATGGAACCCGACCCGAGTTGATCAAAATCAATTTCAACTAACCGCTCGATGATAAAGTCCAGACCTATGTATGGCCCGGCGAGAATAATAACCAGGACAAAAGCCCCCAGATACATCAGAAAGGCTGGGCGCCGGCCCAAGTAGGGGCTGTAATAGACTAGATAGAACAGCATAAGCGGCACCGTCAGCAGAGCTGACGAACGGGTTGCCGTTGCGATAATGCTCAGGAAGCAGCAAAGCGCGGTTACTATCAGAACCCGTTTGTGCACCATAAAATATTCACTGATCTGCCTGATAACCAAAGGCAATACTAACGCCAGAATCAGCGACGAGTATTCAGCGAATAGCTCAAAATCGTTGAACGAACCATTTGACCGCTCTGATTTATGTTCATAATTCTCCCAGCCGTTGTTTTCCAGATTCTCTTCGTAACCTGCTGGTAATAAAGGCGAGGACACCGACACCAGCATAAGTTTCTGGTTTAGAGCGATAATCATATTCCACACACTCAGCGCGGCTACTACCAGAAGAAGTCGTTGAAAAAACACCTTATTCGCCGGTAACTGCACAATGAACAGGTACAGCAAGCCATACGAAAGGCTAAGCATAAACCCTTCTGCGCGAACGGCCAGGGGGGTATCGGCCACTAGCACCAGCCCAAGTGTATTAAGAATAAATACCCCCCAGAGAAGAATTTTTGAGAGTAAAGGCAGATTAGTGTTTCGTTTCCACCAGGGGCTGGCAAAGGCGTATAAGCCTAAAGCGGCACAATTTGAGAGATTCCACAGACCGCCGTGGTTGTTTCCATAATAAAAATAACTACAGGCGAATATGACCAGCATGTAATCACTATGGTAGTTTTTAATGAGCAACCAAAGCAGTAAAGACAGGATACACGCCATTCCGACAGGATACCCAATACTAGGATTCACCCATTCGCTCAGACATAAATGGCCAACCACGAGAAGGCCAATGATGTAAAGGAATAGCTCCGAAACCGGCAAAACTTTTATGACGTGACGCTCAAGCATACAGTGTCTGGTCTGGACTACAGGCAATCCTTCAACGTAATGAGTAAGTATAAGCTTAGGGTAAAGTCAGTTTAAACCCAGGTAGCCGCTGAACTCGGCGCATAGCCCGTATCCAGATCGGATCTTTCCGCAGAAAGTAATGATCCATATTATAGCCATCAAAGTACGGATGCAGCCTGACCGGCACCTGATAGCCACTGACCCGGAAAGAATGGTTAACCGATCGCCGATGCCGCCACGGCTCAAACTGATCATCATGCACACCTGTTGCGCCAATATTCTGAACCAGGTTTTCCCGCGGGGTAACTGCTAATCCGCGGCTAACAAACAGAGTGTATTGCCACTGATAATCCCAGGTGTGTTTTGCTGACTGATTATACACCTCATTGAACATAGCTTCCCAGAAAGCAACGTGCTTTTGCCGAGGAAAAACCTCTCTTATAAAGCTGGTCTGTTGCAGGGCTGGCCAGTTGTGCATGTGGTAATCATATCGTTGCCAGGCCCGTCGCCAGGTGGCCCACCCCCATACGTGGCCAATTGCGGTAAAAAAGTAAGGCTCTGCAATAGCAAATTCCTCATTCCAGCGCGTGCCGGCAATGTGCATAATCCGCGAATCATGCTTGTATTTTGCCAGCATTTCCTGGCAGTACGTAAAGAAGGCAGGCGCGGGCACGCAGTCATCTTCGAGAATGATGCCCATTGCTTCGTTAGCAAAAAACCAATCGATAGCCTGGCTTACGGCGAGTCCGCAACCTAAGTTCTCGTCACGCTTCAGAATATGTATTTGACAAGGCCAGTCGAGCTGATTAACCAAATTAACACAGGCTTCAATGCCAGCCTTATCCTGATCAATACCAGGCCTTGGTCCATCCAGTGCCACATAAAGCGTTCTTGGACGCACCTGTGCCAGCGCCTGCAGTACCTCCTGCGTATACTGGGGTCGGTTGAAAAGCAAGAGTAAGACAGGTGTCGTAAAATTCGTCATAGGCATCGGGTTACCAGCCGTTTGTATTACCACCAAACATTTTGATAGCAGTTTGCCAGCATATAACTATATCCTGCCAAAGGCTATGCTTGCGGATGTAAAAGAGATCATACTGTAACCGATGCTTCATTTTAAGCGCATTATCCGTAAGGCCGCGGGCTCCCCGAACCTGGGCCAGCCCTGTAATGCCCGGAAGAACATCATACCGTTTATGGTAATTGGGCAGGCGGAACCAGAATTCGGCATCGTGCTGAATAGCGTGCGGCCTTGGTCCAACGAGGCTCATATTTCCAATCAGCACATTCAGAAACTGGGGCATTTCGTCCAGATTGGTTCTCCGGAGCCACCGTCCCACGGTCGTTATTCGCGCATCGTTATGCACAGCCTGCCGAAACGTAATATTCTGATGATCATGCAGCATTGTCCGGAACTTATAGCAATGGAAAGGCCGGCCATTTCGTCCCGTTCTCCATTGAACAAAGAAGACAGGCCCCGGTGATGTGGCCTTGATCAACAGGCCAACCAGCGGTATCATCCAGATGAGAACGCCTACCGTAACTAGTGTAGCAAGCAGCAGGTCGAAAGGTCGTTTCCACGGATTATTGATTAATTTATAAGCGTGGTGGCTTTCCTTCGCTATATCCAGTTCAATCGATTCGATATCAATGGAAGTTAACATGGGAACGTGTGGGTTATAACAGTCAATAACGGGTTAGGTATCTGTTACGAGTTGCGAGGAAGTATGGATTTAGACTTGGCCTGAACGTAGTAAGCCTTGCTGTATTGATAATTTTGATCATCATCTACGGCATTCATAATGATGCTGAGCTGCGGAAACCGTTTCTCTTTACGTAGTGAGTTAATCTGTTTCAGGTAGTTTTTAGGCGTGATGCCCGGACGCACCATGAAATAGGTAGCATCAACCAATGGCGCAATCAGGCGGGCGTCTGATACGATACCAACAGGTGGCGTATCAATCAGAATATACGTGAAGTGCTCGCGCAGTTCATTAAGTAACTGCGACAGCCGGGAGCTGCTCAGCAATTCGGCAGGGTTAGCCGTTGAGCTTCCGCTTGGCACCATGAAGTAATTTTCGTAGCCGGGCACCTGTTTTAGTATTTGAAAAAACGAAGCTTCGCCCAGCAGATAGTCGCTGATACCCGGCGACTGGTCCATGTTATAAACACCCGGTAAGGTAGGCCGACGAAGGTCCATTTCCAGAATCACCGTGGGCAAACCTACCAGCGCCAGACTTGCGCCAATATTCAGCGAGGCAAACGATTTCCCTTCGCCACTAATGCTGGAAGTAAAAAGCAGCACATGGCTTTTCCTCGGCTCATTTTCTAACTGTCGAATACTGGCCCGTAGGGTACGGAATTGCTCTGAGATTATGGATGGCTGCTTATAGTCAACAATGAACGATGCCTGCTTTTTGTGCATCAGTTCGCCAGCAATAGGTATCTGCGTGGTTTCTTCGACATCAGTCTGCTGAGAGACCCGATTACTGAGTAAACTGCGTCCGGCAATAACCGAAAAGGGGATTATCATCCCAAGCAAGCCGAACATTCCGTAAATCATCAGTTTCACAGGCTTGACGGGCACGTCACCACTCTGCGCCCGATCAATTGTCCGACTATCCGAAATAGAAGAAGCGTAGGATACAGCCGTTTCTTCCCGCTTTTGCAGCAGGTATGTATACAGATTGTTCTTGATGGCCTGTTGCCGTGTTACGTTCATTAAAGAACGCTCCTGCCGGGGAATTGTCCGAATTACATGCTCTACCTGGTTGTTTTTAGCCGTGTATTGCTGCTTGGAACTAAGCAGCATTTGCCGCATAGTCTGAATATTTTCTGCAATGTTATCTTTAAGGCTCTTAATCTGGCTGTCCAGCGTTTGCAGAAGTGGATTCAGCGACGAAGTGGTTCGTGACAGTTGTTCTTTCTGCAATTCCAGCTGATTCACTTTCTCAACCAGACTCAAGAGAACCGGATCATTCAACCCCACTGTAGCTGGTGCGCTGCCCGGCTGATCCGACTGCTTATTAATGTAGGCCTGAAGGTCATTCAGAACTGCCAACTGAACATTTACCTGGTTTAGCGAGGCATCATTTTGTTGAACCGTCTGTAAAAATGACTGGGCCTGACTACTGAGATCAGTTATGCCCTCTCTGGATTTATACGTTTCAACAGCACTCTCGGCGTTAGCTAATTCGCCGGAGAGAATGGCCAGCCGCTCATCAATAAAGTTGAGCGTATTGGCTGCTATAAGATTTTTATCCTGAACAGCGGCCTGATTGTATTCACTGATAAGCTGATTTAGAATGGCTTCCCCTTTTGCCGGAACGGCATCTTCGAGGCTCAAAACAATTACCGTGGAAGATTTACTAGTCGGTTCTGCCTTGAGACTTCTGACGTAACCGTTCACGGCGCTCGCGCGCTTCATTGCCCAGATAAATAGGGGCTGGGTTGTGTCGCTGACGGCCCTTACATTCTTGAATCGCAGAATTCCGTATGGCGTCTGCACCGCTATATTCAGCGGATATATCTGTCCGTCGAGCTTTATAGTTCGGGTGTTGGGAAACGAAACCTCCAGGAGCGTTTTGTAAAGTTCTTCGTTCGGTTTTTCAATCACCAGTTCTATGGGGGTGTTTCCGTAAACCTCCCGATGGCCGAATGTACTGGCGTGATAATAGGCTACATCCAGTCGAAGCCGTTCTACTACCCGCTCCATCAGCGTAAATGAACGCAGGATTTCGATTTCGTTTTCAACTACCTGCTTAGACGCAAAGGCCTGCATTTCTTTCAGAAGCCCCCCCTGTTCATTTCCCTTTTTTTCATCCTGAACCAATAAACTGGCCTGAATTTTGTAGACAGGCTGTTTATAAGCTAAATACACATAAGCCCCTGCCAACATTAGGGTCACGGAAATAAGAAACCAAGGCCAGTTCCTGATACATTTCGTAAAAAGATTCCAAAGCGTTGAGCCGTCTGATTCAACTACCTGGTAAGGAACATACGTAGCGGTAGCTTTATGGATCATATGTATGACGTGATGTACTTATGGGTATTATGGTTACCACCGATTAATTAAGATGGCTATTGCCGACAATGCGCTCACAATAGTTGGTAGGAAGAGAAAGGTTCTATCCGCATTAGTAACCCGGTATTTACCCGGCTCAACATACACAATATCATTAGAGTGAAGTGAGTAATACGGTGAACGAAAGGCATCCCGTCGGGTCAGGTCAACATGAGCGAAAATACGCTTATTATCCTCCTCTCTAATAATCAGCACATTATTACGACGACCATAAATGGTTAGGTCACCGGCCAGCCCCAGAGCTTCGGGCAATGTGAGTTGTTCATTCGGGATATTATAAACCGCTGGATGAGCCACTTCCCCCAGAACAGACACGCGAAAATTGAGATTTCGAACATTCACAGTCGGCTCTTTCAAGTACCCCCCCAGTCGGCCTTTTATCATCTCGCTGATCTGCCGGTTTGTCTTTCCAACTACGTTTAGTTCCCCAAGTATGGGTAGTTGTATAGTACCGGCATCAGAAACCAGATAACCCGTAGCCTGCGGTAACGAGTTTGCCTGTACCGTTGGTGTTGAGTAACCTACGGTCGAAACAGATGGCGGATTAAAAAACGATGAAGCTTCGGGATTTAAACTACTGATCTGAATGGATAAAATATCCCCTTTCCGCACGGTTGATACATATGGCACCATTATTGCCACCGTGTCTTTGTCCGACGCACCTTTTTGAAAATAGGCTAATTGCTTAGAAGAAGTGCATGAACTATTACCTGCAAATAACAAAGAGGCTACCCCTACCAATGGTAAGTATCTGAACAGCTTTGCTGCCCAGATATTACAGATTTCAAACTTTTGCATTTTAAAAGCCATTTGAAACTAATACTCGGATCATTGTTTAATTTAAACCTATATAATAGCCGTTTAATCAACATCACCAGATAAACAGCTAATTAAGGTTTCAAGCTGAACTTTGACAAAAAATTAAATATACAAAAATTAAATATTAAAATATGTTAATGTCTAATCATCTGTTACACAAACACAATGTAACTTTAATAGTATAATTGCAACATATATACCTTACTTTTATTTGTTTTATACAATTTTATAGCAAACAAATTCAATTTAATCCTATATTTTTTGTTACTTCACTACCAATAGTATAACTAATCTAAACTTTGGACTAACTACATTAAAAATAAGAAAAATTAAAAAGTTATATAAATTATAAATAAAATCAAAAAAATAGAGTATTTAGGAAATAGTGAATTCTATAAACACGTATATACTATCTATCGATAATAGAATATAGATATAACTGTGTTTCAAAGTATATAAAATTCTTATGTAAAACTAGCCATGTAAACCCTTATTTGTGAGATAAGGTTAAATCCTGCCTTTCCACAATTAATAAACTCTATGAACCGCTGACAATTTTTCCTTTGAACACCAGATTAAATTCTTATTTAATCTGGTGTGAGCTATAATAATACTTATTAACAGGCTTTGATTTATAATTAAATAAAAATATGGCGCTTTATTTATTGGCTAGTAAATATTACGAATACAAATCTATTATTTAAACAGCTTCTCAATTCTATTTTGGTAAAATCAATCACATTATTTACATAATCTGTAGCACTGACATAGTTTATTATGATGAGCATAAAGGTAAAGACCTATAAACCAACTTGCTCATAATCAAATTCTTAATGAAAGAATAAGCAGGTCAATTTCAGACTTTTATTTACTTTCTTTTAACAGTAAATACCATAAATGTGACTTATGCCAACCAATAAAGTCTAATTACCAACTTCACACTACTCGTTGTAGCAACTCACAATTGCCGAACATTTTAATTAATAAATATATGGCAAATACGCCTTTTATTCGAGCAAGAGTAGCCGGTGTGTCTGTACCATCAGACCTGGACATAAACGGGTTTGAAGCTGGCGCTCGGACTGCTCAAAATTATAATTTCCGTACGGAGAGAATTAATCAGGCCCGCCAGTTAATCAGGGAATCGTTGGTTAAAATTAAAACTACCCAACTTAATACAAGCAGTCATCGTTTAACTCAATGGTTAAGCGAAGCTTTAGGCTATACCCTAACAAACGGTGAACTGATTACGGCCATGATTGGCGAAGAGTTTGACTATTATCGATCCGGCCCCAATTGTTATTTTAATGTATCACAGAAGTCAATTCGTTTGCTTCGGGCACGTTCCTTACGTAAGTCTGTTACCTCAAGTCCTGCTCAGGATACAAATAGAAGCCTCAATAGCCTAATAAATCGAGTAGCCGTATATTAGCTTGCGTCTTTAATAGCAGATAGGTGTATAAAATAGTATCACAAATCGAAAGCGATTACCAGTTGGTTTAATTGGAGGTTAGTCTAGGTATTTAGTCTGGTTATCAGGCATTTACAAAGACTTAATAGCTAGAATCATGGACTAGGTACTTACTTGTGAAGAACAACTTTGTTTTACCCGTTAAGTCATTGACGGGTTTTTCTGCATTTATTAGATCAACGTTGTAAATTCCCGGCTGTAAACGAAACCGTTCCTGATTTCGTTTTATTTTTACTCCGAAACCTACAATCCGTTACATGGAAACGCCAACTACAAATCAGACACACCCTTGGCTGCGTTTTTATCCAAAAGGTGTTCCATATGAAATAAATCCGGATGCTTATCCTTCACTTGCTGCATTGATGGAGGAGGGCTTCAGGCGCTTTACTGACCGCCCCGCCTACGCCTGTATGGGTGAACAGATCACCTTTGGCGAAGTAGATCGTTTATCGCAGCAGTTTGCTGCCTTTTTGCAAAATGAGCTAGGACTGAAAAAAGGCGATAATATTGCTATTCAGATGCCGAATACGCTGCAGTATCCAGTGGCAATGTTTGGGGCGCTGCGAGCAGGGTTGGTTGTGGTCAATACAAATCCGCTATATACGCCACGCGAAATGCAGCATCAGTTCAAGGACTCCGGTGCGAAGGCGATTGTTATCCTGGCCAACTTTGCCAGTAACCTTGAAAAGATCTTAGAAAAGACCGATATCCGTCACGTCATTGTTACCCAACTCGGCGATTTGCTGGGCTTTCCCAAAAAGCAGATTGTTAATGCGGTAGTAAAGTATAGCAAGAAGTTAGTGCCTCCCTATACTATTCCAAAAGCAATTTCCTTTAATGATGCGTTAAATCGAGGCAGTAAGCATTCGTTCCAGCCCGTATCCATTCAGAGTAACGATCTGGCCTTTATTCAATATACAGGCGGTACGACGGGTGTTTCGAAAGGGGCGGTACTATCTCACCGGAATCTGATTGCTAACGTAGAAGGGCAGGACGTATGGATGCGCCCGGCCAATATTCCCGATGGCCAGGGGGTGATTGTAGCAGCTTTACCTCTTTACCATGTATATGCCCTGACAACGAATGCGCTGGCCGCGCTGAAGAATGGGTCAATGAACCTGCTCATTACAAACCCGCGCGATCTGAACGCATTTATTAGCGATCTGAAAAAATATCCCATTACAGCCTTTACGGGGGTTAACACGTTATATAATGGTCTCTTGAATCATCCTCGTATTGGTGAGGTTAACTTCAATCATTTGAAAGTTACCTCGGCGGGTGGTATGGCTCTGCAAACCTCTGTAGCCGAACGTTGGGCTAAGCTTACGGGTAATACCCCCTGTGAAGGTTACGGCCTGACCGAAACCTCTCCGGTATTATCGTCAAATCCCGTTGATGGTACCGTACGGGTGGGAACAATTGGGCTTCCCTGGCCCAGTACGGAGATGAAGATCATTCGCGAAGACGGATCGGATGCTCCAATTGGTGAAGCAGGTGAAATTGTAGCGCGTGGGCCCCAGGTCTTTGTTGGCTATTATAATCGCCCCGACGAAACCGCGAAAGCTATGCTGGGCGACTGGTTCAAAACCGGCGACATTGGTGTGATGAACGAAGATGGTTTCTTCAAAATCGTGGATCGTAAAAAAGACATGATTTTGGTATCGGGCTTCAACGTTTACCCCAATGAAATTGAAGACGTAGTTACTCAGTGCCCTGGTGTTCTGGAGGTAGCCTGCATTGGTATTCCAGACGCTAAATCTACGGAAGTTGTAAAAATCTTTGTGGTCAAAAAGGACCCGGAACTGACCGCCGAAACAATAAAGGCTTTCTGCCGCGAAAATCTGACGGCTTATAAGATTCCGAAACTGATTGAATTCCGGAATGAATTACCCAAATCCAACGTAGGTAAGATTTTACGTCGGCCCCTGCGAGATGAAGAAATGGCTAAGGTTAATAAATAGATAATAGATGTTTGGTAAAAACGTAACGGGGGACCAATCGTCGACGATTGGTCCCCCGTTACGTTTTGGTTTCTACTAAACGGCTAAGCCGCCAGTACGTTCGCAATAGCTTCGGTTTTTTGCTGGACGACCTCCTGCTGGAAACCTTTCACCTGCTTGATGAACCGACTGGCCTTACGGCGGGACACCTCTACCCGGTCGCCATTAACGAGACTTACGCTGAGCTGAGGACGGCCTGGAAAGCTGTTTTCGGGGTGTACGCCTTCCAGATACAGCAGATTAATAATGTTTTTTTTGTGCAGACGCACAAACACCTTTGGCGACAGGCGGCTCTCCATTTTCTTGAGCGTCAGCGATACCATTAATCGGCTGCCGTCAGCAAAATGAAATACGGTGTAATTTCCTTCTCCCTCAAGCCGAACGATATTGTGCATCGGCATTTTCTTGCGGTACCCCCAGAACGGGAGCGTCAGATCGGGCATGTCAAATTGTTGGGCGATTTGCTCAACATGAGCAAAGCTCAGCGGCTTGGCTAACAAAGCAGCTTTCATGATTTTTATCTAGTAAGGTGTGAATAAGGATACCCATGGCGCCAAAGCAACGACTTAGCCGCAGGCCTGATGCGTCATCATAGCAAGTTTACATAAAATTCATTATCAATAAGTTAGGCAATGATAAATTTTTTAAATGGTAGAAATGGGCTTCCCAGCCTTACCGCCATCAGGATTTAAGTCCGGTCATTATCTGGCTTCTGAGCGAACTAATTAGGCCGGTTTGACCTTAAACTCAACATACGATTTCTACAGACGCATTGGCATGGCAACGCTGCTTGATTTAGTTGGCAATACGCCGTTGGTTGAACTGAACCGCCTGAACACAAACCCCAACGTAACCCTCTATGGTAAACTCGAAGGCAATAATCCTGGCGGTAGCGTTAAAGACCGGGCAGCCGTCAGTATGATTCAGGGTGCTTTAGCGCGGGGTGAGCTAAAGCCGGGGATGAAACTGATTGAAGCGACCAGTGGCAATACGGGTATTGCTCTGGCGATGGTTGCCCGTCTGTATGACCTGGCTATTGAACTGGTTATGCCCGAGAACTCGACGCACGAACGGGTTCTTACGATGGAAGCGTTTGGCGCAAAAGTAATTCTGACCGAAACCATCGAAGCAGCCCGGGATTATGCCGATGCCCAGGTTCAGCAGGGTGGTTATCTGATGCTCAATCAGTTTGCCAACCCCGATAATTATCTGGCGCATTACCGCACGACTGGCCCCGAAATCTGGCGGGATACGACTGGTCAAATAACCCATTTTGTTTCGTCAATGGGTACAACGGGTACCATTATGGGAACGTCCCGGTATCTGAAAGAGCAAAATTCCGACATCCAGATAGTTGGCTGCCAACCTACCGATGGTTCATCAATTCCGGGTATCCGGAAGTGGCCGGTAGAGTATCTGCCCAGGATTTTTGAGCCCCAGCGCGTTGATCGGGTTATTGAAGTTTCGGCCGAAGACGCCACTCAAACAACGCGTCGCCTGGCTAACGTTGAAGGCGTTTTTGCAGGCATGAGCAGCGGAGGGGCCGTCTGGGCCGCACTGAAACTGGCTCAGGAGTTAGAGTCCGGCGTAATCGTATGCATTATCTGCGACCGGGGCGATCGCTACTTATCCTCGGATTTGTTCGGATAATTTTTTGTACGGGCGGATAAAGTAAATCCTGTTCATTCAGTTCCCCGCCCGAAGCTGCTTTGCCGTACCTTTGCGGTATGTATAAGCGCATTATTCTTCCGCTGCTATTTCGTTTCGACGCCGAAACTATTCATCATACGGTTACCTCTTTACTCAAGTTTGCCTTTGCCATACCGGGGATATCAGCCATTAGCCGAAAACTCTTCGTTTTAAGCGATCCGCGTTTAGAGCGCACCGTTTTCGGTCTGACCTTTCCGAATCCTGTCGGCATGGCTGCAGGTTTTGATAAAAACGCCGAGTTAGTAAGCGAACTAAGTGATTTGGGATTTGGCTTCGTGGAAATCGGCACCGTTACGCCCCGTCCACAACCCGGCAACCCACGTCCCCGCCTGTTTCGGCTGAAAGCTGATGGTGGATTGATTAACCGGATGGGTTTTAATAACAAAGGCGTCGGCCCGGCCGCTGAACGGCTGCGTGATTTCAAGCGTAACAGGGGCAATCGCCGGGTTATTGTTGGCGGTAACATTGGAAAAAATAAAGATACTCCCAACGAAAATGCCCTGAGCGATTACCTGACTGGTTTCCAGGAACTGTTTGACGCAGTCGATTATTTTGTTGTTAACGTCAGCTCACCCAATACGCCCGGCTTACGGGATTTGCAGGAGCGGGAACCACTCACTCGGCTACTAACAGCTCTACAGACCGAAAACCATCGGCGATTAAATCCGAAACCAATTCTCCTCAAAATTGCGCCCGACTTAACCAACGGTCAGTTAGACGACATCATAGCCATCGTTACGGATACAGGAATTGCCGGTATCATCGCGACGAATACGACCATTAACCGCGATGGGTTAGCGACTGACCCGGCAACCGTAGCACAGATAGGTGCCGGAGGTGTTAGCGGCCGGCCCTTGCGCGAGCGCGCAACCGAAGTAATCCGGTACCTGCATCAGCAATCGGGAGGAGCCTTCCCTATCATTGGTGTTGGGGGCATCTTTTCCGCTGCTGATGCTCAGGAGAAACTTCTGGCGGGGGCGAGTCTGGTGCAGGTGTATACCAGTTTTATCTATGAAGGCCCGGGGCTCGCCATACAAATAAACCAGGCATTACTGGCCGAATCAGTTACCCAACCAGGATTAGAAACCCGGTCAGCCAACCGTTCGTGAACGCGAACGAACCGTTCCCGCGCTTTTCCTGAATTCGATGCGTTTCCCCGCGGTTTTTCGTTAAAATTTTGGAAATTTACTCTTGCCGCTTACAGCTTCACCCACGCATGGCACAACCAACCACTTCACCCCGTCAGAATACACTTCGCCAACCGCCCCAGGAGCGCGTTCGACAGAATACCCCCCGGCCAGCCCGCGAAGGCGCGTCAACCCCTAGGGCTCGTCCCAAACGCCCTTCGTTTGACTGGGCAGCCGCACTTGACCGGTGGCTGACGGACCAGCGCTCTACGCTGACCTTTGGCGTTTTGCTGATGCTGCTGGCAATTGGGTTGTTAGTAGCGTTTACGTCTTACCTGATTACCGGTCCGGCAGACCAGAGTGTCGTTGGATCGGCCTTTTCCGAACCGCTGGCCGAAACAGGTTCTGAAACGCGCAACTGGCTTGGTTTGGCGGGTGCGCTGATTGCCCAGGCGTTTGTATTTCGGTGGTTTGGCGTGGGGGCTCTGGCCTTACCGATTATCATGTTCCTGGCTGGGTATAAGCTTACGTTTGGGCATGAGTTATTACCGCTCAGGCGAGCCACGACAGGGCTGTTATTTCTGGCAGTCTGGAGCAGCCTTTTTCTGGGCTATATAGTTCTGGTAACTGACTCCGCCGAAACGGCCAGCTTCTGGTGCGGAGGCATTGGGTACGAAATGAACAGCGCCTTACATAGCCTGTTTGGGTGGGGAAACCTGGCGTTTATTGGGTTCGTCCTGTTCATGTTCGTCGTTTATTTCTATGATGTACGTAACCTGAAACTTCCGTCCTTTGCCACCAGCCCCTCTTCTGCATTGACCAGTCAGAGCGACGATACCCTTCAAACCTACGAAGACGGCGATGCAGAACCGGATGAAGAGGACACCGATACGTTGGACAGTCTGCCGATTGTGAATGAATCAAGCCTCCCCGTTACAGAACCTGAAGCAGCCGTTACGTCTATAGATACCTTACAGGCCGATACCAGCTACCCGGAAACCCCTCTGCCGGACGTAATTGCCAAAGCCACCGGCGTTACATTAACCATTAAGAATCGGGATGCGATCGTCGATGAACTGCAGGAAGAAACAGGCGAGTTAAGCGCTACGCCCGCACCAACGTTTGAGCCTGACCCGTTTGAAGAAGACGATCTGGTAGCCCTGCATGGTTTATATGACCCTACCCTCGACCTGCCGCAGTATCAATATCCGACCAACGAGCTTCTGACCGAATATCAAAATAACCGTAAGGCGCAGGTATCTGACGATGAACTGACGGCGAACAAAGAGAAAATTGAGAATACCCTGCGCAACTTCGGTATCGAAATTGACTCTATTCAGGCGTCCATTGGGCCAACCGTAACGCTGTATGAAATCGTACCGGCCAAAGGAGTCCGTATTTCAAAAATCAAGAGTCTTGAAGACGACATTGCGCTGAATTTGTCGGCGCTCGGTATTCGGATTATCGCGCCCATGCCGGGTATGGGTACCATTGGCATCGAAGTACCGAACAAGAACCGCGAAATGGTTTCCATGCGGTCGGTTATTACCAGCGATGTATTCACCAATAGTAAGTTCGACCTGCCAGTGGTGCTAGGCAAGACCATCTCGAACGAAATTTACGTGGCCGACCTGGCAAAGATGCCGCACCTGCTCATGGCCGGAGCTACGGGGCAGGGTAAGTCCGTCGGGCTGAATGTCCTGCTGACTTCACTGATTTACAAGAAGCACCCGTCGCAGCTCAAACTGGTCCTGGTTGATCCAAAAAAGGTTGAATTAACCCTTTTTAACAAACTGGAGCGGCACTTTCTGGCTAAGCTTCCTGACTCGGAGGAGCCGATCATCACCGATACTAAGAAGGTTGTCAACACACTCAACTCGCTCTGTATTGAGATGGACAACCGCTACAATCTGCTTAAAGATGCGGGTTGTCGGAACCTGAAGGAATACAACGCGAAGTTCGTTAAACGACGGCTCAACCCCGATAAGGGGCACCGCTTCCTGCCTTACATTGTGCTGATTGTGGATGAGCTGGCCGATCTGATGATGACCGCCGGTAAAGAGGTCGAACAGCCCATTGCCCGACTGGCACAGCTGGCCCGGGCCATTGGTATTCATCTGGTTGTGGCTACGCAGCGACCATCGGTCAACGTCATTACAGGTCTGATTAAAGCCAACTTCCCGGCCCGTCTATCGTTTAAAGTAACTTCTAAAATTGACTCCCGGACGATTCTGGATACGGGTGGAGCTGAACAGTTAGTCGGTATGGGGGATATGCTGCTGTCGTCCAATTCCGACATTATTCGCCTGCAATGCCCGTTTGTGGATACCAATGAGATTGAAGAAATCTGTGAGTTTGTGGGCAATCAGCGAGGTTACGAAGAAGCCTATGCCCTTCCCGAATTTGTGGGTGACGACGGTGGACAAGGTGACGAAAAAGACGTTGATCTCGACAACCGCGACCCCATGTTCGATGAAGCGGCTCGCCTGATTGTGATTCATCAGCAGGGCAGTACGTCCCTCATTCAGCGTAAACTCAAACTCGGCTATAACCGGGCTGGCCGACTGATTGACCAGTTAGAAGCGGCCAAGATTGTGGGAGCGTTTGAAGGCAGCAAGGCCCGCGACGTACTGGTTACGGATTTGCAGACCCTGGAAGAAATGCTGAAGCGACTGAAAGGCGAATAAATAACCTTCCAATCAGGCCACCGTAGAGCTGTTGAATCACGATTAAACTTTTCACCTTCATTTGTGGTCTAAGCCAAGAGGACAGCAAGCGCTGCAAGTTGTTCCAACCATCTAAATTTACGAGTAACACCTATAAAAATGAAAAAAGTAGCATGGATGCTGAGTCTGGCCGTAGTGCTTTCGCTACCCGCCTTAGCTCAGAAAGACAAGCGGGCACAAACCATTCTGGACGCGATGAGTAAAAAGTACAAAGCCCTGAAATCATATCAGGCGGCTTTTACGTACGCCAGCGCCGGGGCAGGTGCCAGTGAGTCTTATAAAGGCGATCTGACCGTAAAAGACAATAAATTTCGACTGACGTTAGGCGGGCAGGAAGTTTTCAACGACGGCAAAACGATGTCTACGTACATTAAGGAATCAAATGAAGTGAATGTACAGGATTACGATGCCAGCGCGAATAGCGAACTGAATCCTGCGCAAATCTATAGCATTTACAAACGCGGCTTTGACTACCGGTTTGTGAAAGAACAAAAGCAGGGCGGCCGGACACTGGAAGTAATTGAATTGACGCCAAACCGCGAGAAGAGCCCGATCGCGACGGTTCAGATTTCAGTCGATAAAGCCGACAAATCTGTCCGGAACTGGGTAATCGTTAACAAAGACGGCAAACGTACGTCCTACACGATCACGAAGTTTACGCCGAACGTGAATGTAACGGATTCGTATTTTGCTTTTGATAAAACAAAGTACCCCGGCGTTGAGGTTGTGGACCTTCGTTAAAAACCCTTACGCATGTAGCCGTCAGTTAATCGCAGGATTGACTAACGGCTTTTTTTATAAACTATACCTTGGCGCCAAACGCCAGATCACCGGCATCGCCAAGGCCCGGCACAATATAAAAATGTTCGTTCAGATGGTCGTCAATGGCACCCAGCCACAGGTGACACTGGGGTAACTGCTCCTGCACATGCCGGACACCTTCCGGACTGGCCAGCACGGCGGCAATGTGAGTCTGGGCCGGAATGCCATACCGTAACATGGCATGATACACTTTTTCGAGGGAACGGCCCGTGGCCAGCATGGGGTCGCAAAGTATAAGCGTTTTACCGCTTAGATCGGGCCCAACGATATAGTCCATCGCAATTTCAAACTCATCGTGTTCGCCCGGAGCGTATCCTCGGTAAGCACCGGCAAACGCATTCTCCGCCCCATCGAAATAATTCGCGAACCCCTGATGGAACGGTAATCCCGCCCGCAAAATCGTAGCCAGAACAGGCTGCTGCCGAAGCAGCTGCGTATGGGCAATACCCAATGGAGTCTGGATAGCCACATTATGAAATGGCATTGTTTTCGAGATTTCATAAGCCATCAGTTCGCCCAGCCGTTCCAGATTCCGGCGGAAGCGCAGACGGTCTTTCTGCACCGAAACGTCGCGAAGTTCGGCCACAAACTGGTTGGCCAGCGAAGGCTGTTGAGCAAAAACAAACATAGAGCGCAGGGATATTGCCGCCTAAATTAGCCGGAGGGCTCGTGTATATCCAAACCAATTCCCTAATTTGTCGGTCAGATAAGGTTTTCAGAGAAGAAATAAGGAGCAGGGCGAGTTAGCCGGTGACTTGTATGCGCAGATTTTTTTACGTTTTCAGCTTTTTGGTAGTATCGTTTTCAGCCTGGTCACAGAGTCCATTTATTCCCCTCAACGCGGATTACTACCACCTCATTGATCGGCTGGAAATTCGACAGGGCCGCTGGGCAGATGGTTTCCATAGTTCCGTAAAACCCTATAACCGCCAAAGCGTTGTGCAGCTAACTGATAGCCTGCTGGCCGCTCCCGGACGCGATTTTTCGGATACGGACTATTTCAACCTAAGTTATCTGCGCGACGACAGCTGGGAATGGGTACCGTCAAAAGCCGACTCGCTCAGGCCTGATCCGTTTACCAAACACTTACTGCCTGCCCCCGGCCCAGGCGACAGCGAGAAGCCATTTCTGAAAGTTTTTTACCGTAAAAAAGCTGACTTCTATAGCCTGCAAACACCCGACGTTGACCTGCACGTAAGTCCGGTTATCTATTTTGGAATTGGGGCCGAGCAGGTTTCAGGCCAGGGGGAAGCGAATACCTCTTCCAGCCATTATCCTTTTGTTAATACCCGGGGGCTGGAAGTGCGCGGCACCATTGGCAAAAAGCTGGGCTTTTATACGTTCTTTGCCGACAATCAGGCGGTTTACCCTCAATACGTCAACGATTACGCTCAACTCTACCGCCGTCCCATTTCTGGTGTTGGCTTCGCACCCGGCGAAGGGTTTGCCAAACCTTTTCGTCAGAATGGCACAGACTTCCTGACCGCACGGGGTTATTTTACGCTGAATATCCTGAAGATTATTAATCTGCAGTTTGGCCATGATCGAAACTTCTTTGGTAACGGGTTCCGATCCCTACTGTTGTCAGATAACAGCGCCCCTTACCTGTTCCTGAAACTGACGACCCGGCTCGGCAAGAAAATTCAGTACACGAATCTGTTTACCGAACTTCAGAACACCCAGGACGTAAAAGTTGGCAGTAGTTTATTCACGCAGAAGTTCGCGGCTATGCACCACCTTAGTGTCAATATTACGCCCCAGATTAACCTGGGGGTATTTGAAGCTGAAGTATTCAGTCGGGATCGGCTAGACCTGAATTACCTCAACCCGATTATTTTTTACCGCTTCGTTGAGTCGTACCGCGGCAGCGCAGACAATGCTATGATCGGGCTTGATTTTAAAGCCACTCTATTCACGCATTTTCTGTTCTACAGCCAGTTTCTGCTCGACGAGTTTCTGCTGAAAGATCTGACCGGCGGCAAGGGCGCGTGGACCAATAAGTTCGCGTTTCAAGCAGGCGTTAAATACATCGATGTACTCGACGTACCGAATCTCGACGTTCAGGCCGAACTGAACCTGGCCCGCCCGTATACGTACTCGCACCTGACTACACCCTTCGTCACGGCGGGGCAAGCCAATTATGCGCATTATAGCCAACCCATGACTCACCCGCTGGGCGCTAACTTTGTTGAGGGGCTGGGCATTGTTCGGTATCAGCGTAAGCGGCTGTATGCCAACGGCATTTTTGGTCTGATGAGTTTTGGCGCCGACCCACCGGGACGTAATTACGGCGGAAATATTCTTCTTAATTACGATAGCCGGGTTCGTGACGAAGGGAATTTTATTGGGCAGGGCCGCCGAACCCTGGTTACTTACGCTGACCTGCGCGCGTCATATATGATCCGGCATAATGTGTTCCTGGAAGGTCGTTTTCTGTACCGATTCAAAGACAGTCAATATCGCCCCGACAGTTATATTGATAATGTCGCCAGCTTTGCGCTGCGCTGGAACCTGCCCTACCGGAACTGGGTGTTCTAACCTGGTCAGATCAGAGTTGGTACGTAATACGTAAGTTTGTGGTCAATTGGCTTTCCGATTACGAGCCGACTTATCAACAAATCGCCCCTTCATGCTCGATATTATCCGTCAGGAGCTAACCGAAGCTCAATCCGTTTTAGATACCTTTCTCAGCAATCCCGATCATCTGACGGCTATTGAACAGGCGGCCCGGCTTATGGCCAATGCGCTTCGAAATGGCCACAAGATTATATCCTGCGGTAACGGAGGTTCACACTGCGATGCTATGCATTTTGCCGAAGAGCTATCCGGTCGGTATCGCGATAATCGTCGTTCTTTAGCCGCCATTGCTATTTCTGACGTGAGTCATCTTTCCTGCGTCAGCAATGATTATGGCTATGAATTCGTTTTTTCACGCTTCATTGAAGGGTTAGGTAACGAAGGCGACATTCTGCTTGGCTTGAGCACCAGTGGCAATTCAGCTAATATCATTCAGGCCGTAGCGGCTGCCCGGGCGAAAGGCATGAAGGTGGTTTTGCTGACCGGCAAAGATGGCGGCAAACTCGCCGGGCAGGCCGATGTTGAGATTCGCGTACCACACTTTGGCTACGCCGACCGAATTCAGGAAATTCATATTAAGGTTATTCACCTGTTTATTCTTCTCATCGAAAAGCAGGTGATTGGCTAAGCACTGCTTATCAGGCCGTTGCCATATCAGACGAGGTGGGTAAAATAAAGATAAACGTAGTGCCTTCTCCAACCCCCGAATGCACCTCATACCGTCCCCGGATAGTATCCATCCGAGCCTGTATGTTACGAAGTCCCATGCCTGTAGCATCAGCGGGGTCCATACCACAACCGTTGTCTTTTACAATCATATTCAGTTCACTGCCAAACCGGCGGAACAGAATGTCGGCCTCAGTAGCTTCTGAATGACGTAGTATGTTACTACACAGTTCAATGCAGATCGAATAGAGATTAAACTCCGTAGTTTTATCCAGACGAATGAGTTCTGCCTGATCGAGCCGGAAGGTAATCTGCTGTGATAAGTTCAGCTTTTTAACCAACCGTAGTAACGCTTCCGACAGTCCCTGTTTTTCCAGTTCATCGGGCTGGAGGTTATGCGAGAGATAGCGAATTTCAGCGAAAGCCTCTTTGGTCATATTTTGCAGATTCCGGTAAATCTGCTGCTCACGCTCCGGCATCTGTACCGGATTCAGCGCCGACAAACTGGTTTTAATTGCGGCTAGTAAACCACCCAGACTATCGTGAAGATCGGCCGCCATCCGCTTACGTTCAAGCGTCTGCCCACGCAGGAGGGCTTCCTCAATTTCGCGATTTTTGGCCCGTAATTGATCGTTGGCTAGTTTCAACTCCGCCGTGCGAACCGCAACTTTGTCTTCTAGGCCGCGGTTGAACTCTTCAATCTCCTGCTTTTGCCGGGCAATCAGGCGGCTCTTACGGTAATAAACCGCTACGAAGACCAGCAGCATTGCTACGCCACAAACGAGAACGACCCGCATCAGTGACTCCTGTTCAATAGCATAACTGAGCGCTTCAATACGGGCTCGCTGCTCCAGCCGATTTTTTTCTGAATCGGCGCGCAGGCGTTCCGTTTCAATCCGCTGCCGAAGTTGATTCATACGGTTTTCACCGGCAATCTGTTCGCGTTCGGCCGCGGCCCGCAATCGGGCTATCTCAGCCTGCCGACGCACATCCATAAGTTGACGCTGTTGAATCAGGTGTTGTTTCTCAGATTCATCACGCAGTTGCCGAATAGTGTATTCATTCTGCATGGCCAGGGTTTCTTCTACCCGTTTCTGACTATTCAGCGTATCCTTCAGAACCGTATACTGTTCAAATTGAACCAGGGCTTTTTCTGGCATATTCGACGCCCGATACGCATGGTATAGAGCCAGATTAGCCATCTGACGCACCCGGAGATTGCTCGTACCGACCAGCGCAGCCAATGAGCGTTCGCCATACGTAATCGCTACCCCGTATTGTCCTGTCTGAACATGACACTCTGCCAAACGCGCCCAGACTGATGCCTGCCCCAACTCATTATGAAGCCGCGTCCAGACACTCAGTGCTTCTTCAAAATAAGCAATAGCCTGTTGTGGCTGCTGACGGCTCGTATAAAAGTCGCCTAATCGCTCATCGGCGTAGGCGATATTAGTTTGCGAGGTTGTTTCCCGCGTTAACCGACGGCTCTCCTGATACTGAGCCTGAGCAGCCTCGAATTGGCCC
Organism: Spirosoma taeanense; assembly: GCF_013127955.1. Classification (NCBI taxonomy): domain Bacteria; kingdom Pseudomonadati; phylum Bacteroidota; class Cytophagia; order Cytophagales; family Cytophagaceae; genus Spirosoma; species Spirosoma taeanense. Next base: position 130,432 of record NZ_CP053435.1, on the reverse strand, counting down.
TGAATTTCATAGACCTCACCAATCTGACTCGTTGCCTGCGCCATCAGCAGCTTGCGGTTCTGCCTGGAGACAAGCGTATTGTGCGGTAATAGACTCAACGATTTCTGGTAGCTTTTCAAAGCATTTGGGTAGTCTTTGAGCAAGGTGTAAATTTCACCCATGTTCATCTCTACCTGCCAAAGGGGCGAACTTCGTCTGGGCAGACCTGCGCATAAGACAGAAGCCTGCTTGTTAATCTGCAAAGCACGCGGGAAGTCATTTTTCAGGATGCGGTAGTAATATTCTGACAGCATTAGCCCCCGGACCTGATACAGCGAGTTATGCAGTAGCCGCGCCTGCTGCACCAGGCGGTCAGCATAGTAGAGGCTGCTATCGCTACGTTCGTGTCGCCACTGTTTGAATATAACGGCCAGATTTCGTAAGCCTTCGAGCCGGAGCGTGTCGTTAGACAGCGTATGGGGTAATCGTTCCGTGAACCGGATATAGCGATGGCCGATCGTCCGCAGGCTATCCATATAGTGATCATCAGACCGACGATCAAAATCAAGTTCAGGCAGGATCGGACGCGTTTGCGCCTGACACTGACCATAACCAATCAACAGCAGAATCCAAATTACTGAACGTCCCATAGGTCGCCAAGTTGACGGATAAACCGTCTGTTCGGAGGTTAAAAGTACCCACTTTAACCAGACTATCAAGAGTTTAGCCCAAAAAACTTCGCTTCACTCAACCGGAATAGTCTTTGGCCTCTTAGTCGTATTTTTTAAAGGCCGGGAAATAAATTCCTAAACTTTTTTTACGTTTGGCTTAAACGATCGGTAATAATTTAGGGTCTATAGCGTAGAAGCATCCGTAAGTACAATTATTTCTTCAAATAAGTCTTTCTGACTATATTTATAGTTTATTCTTAAAACTGAGCGAATGGTCCGAATTTTCTAAATATTATCTGCGATTTGGCAAATATTTTGTACTATACATTTGCAAATGAACAGGCAAAAGCTTTATTTTGATTCCTGCATTTTTTCAATTCACAAAAAACATAACCTGCATATACTATCGAGAAACAGCTCTACGTTACTTAATTGTCTTACTGAAAATGGAAAAAGCCCAGGTAAACGACAGTGAGTTGATTTCCCTGTATATCCGAGGTAATGAAAAAGCCTTTGCTAAATTAGTGCAACGGCATAAATCGAAAATTTACACCACCATCTACCTGATAGTAAAAGACCAGTATGTGGCGGAAGATTTGATGCAGGACACGTTCATAAAGGCCGTGGACACGCTAAAGTCGGGTAAATATAACGAGGAAGGAAAATTTCTGCCCTGGATCATCCGAATCGCTCACAACTTGGCAATTGACTATTTCCGAAAAGATAAACGCTACCCCAGTGTGGTGTTTGAAGACGGAAGCAGTGTGTTTAATACGCTTGAGTTTGCGGAGGATTCTGTTGAATCGCTGCAGATTCGCCAGGAAACACACGAGCATTTGCGCGAATTGATTCAGCGGTTGCCGGAACAACAGCGCCAGGTGCTCATCATGCGGCACTACGAGGAAATGAGTTTCCAGGAGATTGCCGATGCAACCGGCGTCAGCATCAACACGGCTTTGGGACGTATGCGTTATGCGTTGATTAATCTGCGCAAACAACTGAGCAAACGTTCGCCGAGTTATGATAAAAACATTTACCCAAGATGATGTAGTCCGGTATGTCTACGAGGAGACCTCACCCGAGGAAAATCTGCTCATTGAAGATGCCCTGATGTCGGAGCCGGAACTGATGACGTTCTTTCTCGAAGCCCTCGAACTGCGGGCTTTGATGAACAAAATTGAACGCCAGCCACGAGCAAGTACGATTCAGAACATTCTGAATTACTCTAAAAACCATCCAGCAAACCCAACTGCTCGATTACGACAACCGTAACCAGCAGTTGGGTTTTGTTCATGTAACGTGGACTTCCAGAGCCGGTAATTATAGCGGCTCTGGAAGTCCATGTAGTTTACTTTTTATGCTTAAAAAAGAGCGTTTTCGCCGATTCATCGAGTACTTCACTCAGCACTATCCAGATCCCAAAACCGAGCTCCATTTCAGTAATCCATTTGAGCTGTTGGCAGCCGTTATTCTGTCGGCCCAATGTACCGATAAACGGATAAATCAGATCTCACCAGCTCTGTTTGCGCGTTTTCCAGAACCAGAGTCATTGGCGGCTGCGTCGGTTGAAGAAGTGTTTTCGTATATCCGCAGTGTGTCTTATCCGAATAATAAGGCAAAGCACCTGGTTGGTATGGCGAAGGCAGTGATGGAACGATTTGGGGGGGAGATTCCGGCAACGGTGGAAGAACTACAGACACTGCCCGGTGTAGGCCGCAAAACGGCGCATGTGATCCTATCGGTAGTTTATAATGAACCAACCATGGCGGTTGACACGCATGTCTTTCGGGTGTCGCACCGGCTTGGCTTGGCTCCACTTACGGCGACGACACCATTAGCTGTTGAAAAGGCGCTGATGGCGCACGTTCCGAAACAATACGTCCCTAAAGCTCACCACTGGCTTATTCTGCACGGACGTTATATCTGCGTGGCCCGTTTGCCCAAGTGTGAGCGTTGCGACCTGCGCGATTTCTGTAAATACTACGAAAAGAACCGGATAAACGCGCTAGTATAGTTGATTACCTATCTCGGTACGTTTATCCGGTTTTATATATCAATATTGTTCCGTAGCCGAAAAGAAGAAATTCCCTTCAATCTCGGCGTTTTCGTCAGAGTCGGAGCCGTGAATAGCATTTGCTTCGAGCGACCTGGCATACAGCTTCCGGATGGTGCCTTCTTCGGCCTGAGCCGGGTTGGTTGCGCCAATCAATTTACGAAAATCGGCAACCGCATTTTCTTTTTCGAGAATCATGGGGACAATAGCACCCGATGACATATAAGTCCGCAGGTCGTTATAGAACGGCCGTTCGCGATGAACGGCGTAAAACTGACCGGCCCGCTCAGACGTTAGCTGCGTTTTTTTAATCGCCACGATGCGGAAGCCCGCTTCCTCGATCATTTTAATAATTGCCCCAGTGTACCCAGCCTCAACGGCATCGGGCTTAATCATGGTGAACGTTCGGTTCGTTGCCATTTTAAGTATTTGTATCCAAATTTTATTCGCCCTATATAAGGCGGGGCAAAGGTAGGTAGTTTTGCCTGAAATGCCACGACCCTTGTGTTACCCGCTGGTATCCAAATTATTTGTACTTTTGAGCTTTGATTACGGCTCTGGCTGTTTGAATATGCAAGACATTGAAGCGATTGGCGCGGTTATCGGACAACCGCAAACCGTGCTGATTACGACCCACCAGAACCCCGACGCCGATGCGATGGGATCGTCGCTGGGGCTGGCGGGGTACCTCCGCAAGAAGGGGCATCGGGTAACCGTTGTAACACCAACCGATTACTCGCAGAATCTCCACTGGATGCCGGGTAACGACGACGTAATTGCCTTCGATGAGAAGATACGGGTACACGTGAGTCAACTGATCGAAGAAGCAGACGTCATTTTTTGCCTTGATTTTTCCAGTATGGACCGCATCCGGGACCTTGCCCCCATGGTCCGTCAATCCCGCGCCCGGAAAGTTCTGATCGACCATCATCTGGAGCCAGAATCGTTTGCCGATATCGCGTTTTGGGACCCATCCGCTGCGGCTACCGCTGAGCTGGTTTTTCGGCTTATCGTTCAATTAGGCGATAAAGGTCTAATTGACGTCTCCATTGCCGAATGCTTGTATTCTGGCCTGATGACCGATACGGGCTCGTTTCGCCATTCCAACACCACCGGTAATGTGCACCGGATGGCGGCCGAACTGCTTGACCTTCACATCGACGTAAGCAGTATTCACCGGCGCATTTTCGATAACGTTTCGCTCGACAAGTTTCGGTTGCTGGGCTACGTCCTGAACGAAAAATTAAAGGTGCTGCCTGAATATAAATTTGCCTACATCACGTTGACAGATAGTGAGTTGAAACAATACCGCTCTAAAACCGGCGACACAGAAGGTATGGTTAATTATGCGCTGGCCGTGGAGGGCGTGGTGATGGCCGCTATTCTGATAGACCGAAATGAGGAAATTCGTATTTCCTTTCGCTCTGTAGGCGATTTTTCCGTACGCGAGCTGGCCAGCAGGCATTTTGGCGGGGGGGGGCACCGAAACGCAGCCGGAGGGCGGTCCAGGGTTTCGCTGGCCGAAACCGAACAAAAACTCCTGATGGTTTTACCGGAGTATCAGCAACAGTTGCTGGAGACAGTTTAACAGGAGTTTGTCGTTTGATCAGTAGTTGCCGTAATGCCAGAATGTAACGAGTGAACCGCTATGGCGGATTGTATCATTTAAATTTTCAGTAGTAAACAAGTAACTTCTCATGTTTTTAAAACAATTCGGGAAAGCCGCCCTGATCGTCGCTGTAGTAGCGGCTTGCGGTAAAAACCGCGTACAGGTAACGGATAACGGCCTGAAATACCAGATTCACGAACAATCCGAAGGAACACGTAAGGGTAAAGTCGGCGATATTATCACGCTGCACCTGACGCTGATGAACAATAAGGACTCTGTGCTGCGGGATACGCATAAAGAGGGAGCGCCATTCCAGATGTTGTTACAAGTGCCGCCGTTCAAAGGCAGCTACGAAGAGGGTTTGACTATGCTCGGCAAAGGTGACAGTGCAACATTCTACGTAAGCGCCGATTCGCTGTTCACGCGGGCTATGCAGCCGCTACCGCCGGGTGTTCAAAAAGGTACGGACATCGGCATCGCCGTAAAAGTGCTGAACGTGCAGTCGGAAGAAGAATACAAGAAAGCACAGGCGGCCGACTACGAGAAACAGAAGGGCATTGACGCGAAAATCATTCAGGATTACGTAGCTAAGAACGGGCTGGCAGGTAAAGCGCAGAAGACTGAGTCGGGTGTGTATTACGTTGTGACACAGCCGGGTAGTGGCCCAACGCCATCGCGGGGCGACCTTGTGCAGGTACATTATACGGGTAAGCTGCTGAATGGTAAAGTATTCGACAGCTCGCGATCGAATCCGCAGGCGGGTGGCAAGCCAGTTCAGTTCCCGATTGGTGTTGGTCAGGTGATTCCGGGTTGGGAAGAAGGCGTAATGAAGCTGCACAAAGGCGAAAAAGCGACGCTGATTATTCCTTCAACGCTGGCTTATGGCCCACGCGGCAATCAGGGTATCGCGCCCAATTCGGTGTTGCTGTTCGATATCGAACTGGTAGACATTCAGAAAGGCCAGGCTGGCCAAATGGGCATGCCCCAGCCGGGTCAATAAATTAAATGCATCGGTTCTACAAAAAGTCCCGGAAGAGTTTGTTCTTCCGGGACTTTTTGTAGAACCGACCGGATAAACAAATACGAAGCTCAACGAACAGAGAGGTCGTTGATTTACGTTCTAAATATAATCGGGGCTGAATTAGACCCGTTCAGAAGCGTTTCCAAGATTTATGAAAGTGAATAATAGCCGTTTAAACTGGATATATGGTTTACTGGCCTTTTCGGCTATACTAGGGTCGTGTCAACAGCCGGGCGAAGACCTGACCGACCGTAAGCGACGCGAGAACGAAGCTGAAATTGATCAATATATTAAACAGAATAACCTGACGGCGACAAAGACTGAGCAAGGCATATATTTTATTCAGACAAAATCGGCACCTACTGGTCAAGCTCCGCAAACCGGTGACGAAGTGCGGTACCATTACATTACCCGCCGACTAGATGGTGTTATCGTCGATAGTTCGGATATAGCCGGCAGTAATCCCGCTACGGTTATATTAGCAGAGAGCAACACTACGGGAATTACGTTAGGCCAGTATGCCGGCGTTTTAAAATTACGTCAGGGCGAAGAAGGATCTGTTCTGGTTCCGGCTTATCTGGACGGCGGCCGCATCGGTACGCTGCTGCTACCCCAATATTCGCCGGTACGCTACGATTTACGTATTGTGAGCGTGCGTACCGAAGAGCAGCGGATTCTAGATTATATCAGTGCGAACAAGCTTACGGTGACTACCAAAACCGACGACGGCCTGCGCGTTATTAAGACATTGAGCCAGCCAGCCGATTCGATGGCTATCACGACTGGAAAAACGGTGACGCTTAACTATACTGGTAAGCGTCTGAACGGAACTACGTTCGATGCCAGCACAGCGGGCACCTTTCAGGTCAAAATTGGCGAAAAGCGGGTAGTACCGGGCTTTGAGAATGGATTGGCTACGTTACGTGCCGGTGAGAAAGCGACGCTGATTTTTCCTTCGAGCTTAGGGTATGGCGTAACAGGTACAGGAAGTGGGACCAACCGGATTCTACCCTATACTCCGCTGCTGTTTGAAATTACAATCGTTAAAGTGGAATAAATTTATCGTACCAGTCGGGGGCCGTTTGTAGTTATATCTGCAAACGGCTTTTTTATGCGTATGGAACTCTGCTTCGCTACCAATAATCAACATAAGCTGGATGAAGTTGCTGCTTGGCTTGGCGATTTATTTACCCTCAAAACCCTGCGCGACATCGGCTGCACGGACGAACTACCTGAAACGACAAATTCCATTTCGGGCAACTCACGCCAGAAAGCAGATTACGTCTGGACGCATTTTGGCGTGTCGTGTTTTGCTGACGATTCGGGTTTGGAAGCAGAGGCACTTAACGGTGAACCAGGCGTAAATTCAGCGCATTATTCCGGCAGTCGCGATACGGCCCGAAACATCCAGAAATTATTAACGAATCTTTCCTCCGCAGGCTCGCGACGGGCCCGTTTCGTAACTGTCTTTACGTTGGTGCTACACGGTGTCGAACACCAGTTTGAAGGCATTGTGGAAGGCCAAATTCTAGAAGAACCGCGTGGCAACGGCGGGTTTGGTTATGATCCGGTTTTCCTGCCCGACGGCTCTGACCGAACGTTTGCCGAGATGAGCATGGTCGAAAAGAACGCCATCAGCCATCGGTCACGGGCACTAGCTAAAATGGTCGCTTATCTCAAAGAGCAGGTGAAATGACCTCAATTGTCGATTGAAGCCATGAAAAAACCCACACCTGGAAATCAGATGTGGGTTTTTCATAAAGTGCCTGCAGGTTCTAGTAGAACTTAGACCGGCGGTCTTCTACCTTAGCGGCTTCCTTGATAGCCTCATTGATATAAAAACCGGTACGCGAAGCCGAATTCTGTTGAATCTGGGTCTTATAGAGCGCGTAATCGGCAACGGTCGGCGCGGGCGTAAGCTTCGTCGTTTCTACAATCAGCACACCGCTATCACCAATAATAGGTTTCGAACGTTTACCAGGCTTCTGCCCAAATGCGCGGCCCAGGGCAACTGGATCAACACCGGCACTGCGCAGAAATCCATTAGCCAGATTAACATCCTGTACGTCTTCAACCAGCGCGCCTGCACCATATTTCTGCGCAATGCTTTCCAGCGAGCCACTGGAGTTACCCAGTTTATTGATGATCTGTTCGGCCTTCAGTTCATTACGTACCTTAGCGGTTAATTCTGAACGGAAATCTTCCACTTTCACGTTGTCCTTTTCCGTCTTGTTCGTCAGAACAGCGATAACGTACTGATCACCTACTTCAAATGGCTCCGATACGTCGTTAATTTCGGTCTTATCGTCAAAAGCCCAGCGAACAATGCTGCGCGCGTCAGCCAGCGCATTGATATTCGCGGCACTCTCAGGGATACGATCGGCCGTAGCAACAACCAGCGACTTATCTTCTTTTACCTTGGTGTCAAACTCTTCTTTCGTCTGAACCTGCGAAGCAAACTGATCCGCTTTGCGGAGGGCTTCATCGCGGGTCGTCTGGCTTGGAGCAATGGCTTTACCGATGGCTGCTACGCGATAAAGCAGATTCGTCTTGGGTTCTGTGACCTTGATAATATGATATCCAAAATCGGTTTCAATAACCCGCGGAATCAAACCGGCTGACGTTGCCTCAAATACAGCCGACTCAAACGGTTTGACCATCTGCCCGTTGTTTTTAAAATAGCCCAGATCACCACCGTTCTGCGCTGATCCATCAGCGCTGTTCGATTGAGCCAGAGCTTCAAAGCTGGCTCCGCCCTGAATCTGCTTCAGAATGCTTTCCGCCCGGCGACGGGCATCGGCTTTGGCCGAGTCGGTCTGCGCAGTTGGCCGAATCAGAATATGACTGGCCCGAGCCGTAAAGCTGGTGTCTCTACGTGTACCACCATACTTATAGATAAAGTACGTGTTACCTTCCCGGAAAGGGCCATAAATACCACCCGGTGCAAAGGTGGGAATAGAAGCCCGCAGTTGTTCAGGCATTTCGCCTGCCGTCATATAGAGCGGTACGCGGACGTCGCTGTTTTGCAGCGCAAAGGCAGAATCGTTCTTAGCAGCGCCCAGACCACGAGCCAGCGTTTTGATTTCGTTATAAAGCGCGGCACTATCTTCCTTGGAAGGAGCTACCGAGAACGTAACGTATTGAATTGAGCGTGTATCGGCACCCGGATATTCATCCTTATGTTTGTCCAGATAGCTCTGCAACTGTGCGTCCGTAACCTTTACGGTCGTGTCATTGATCGTGTAATAAGGAACGAACAGAAGCTTGATGTCGGCTTTTGTATTCTGCGCCTGATATTCCTTCTGCGCTTCAGCGGTTGTTGCAAACACCGATAAACGCATCAGCCCTTCGTACTTTTCGCGCAACCGATCCTGCTGCAGGTTTCTTTCGAAATTAGCCCAGGCCGCCTGCTGTTGCGGTGGCAGGTTTTTTAACCCTTTTAGGTAGTTGATGATTGCACTTTTGTCAAATACGCCCGTCTGAGGGTTTGTAAAAGCTTGCCGAACGGCAGGGCTGATGTTGTTACCCTGCACCATGTCCACGAGTTCTTCCGGTGATACTTTCAGACCCAGTTTATCAAATTGTTCCTGGTAGGCAATTTCAAACAGTAGTTGATTCCAGGCCTGATCGCGAAGCTGAGCCATATCCTGCTCGGCTGGTGCACGACCCGTTTGCTGCTCGTATTGCGCCCGAAGCTCATCTACTTTGGCATTGAACTCCTGATAATCAATGGACTGGCCAGCGATTTCGCCGACTTCCTGTTGGTTTCCGCCGAACAGCATACTACGGCCGCCGAGCAAATCCCCTCCCACAATGAACAGAATCAGACTGACGGCAATAATACCCACAGCCAGTCCTGAACGTTCTCTGATCTTGTTAATGACAGACATTTCGCTTTTTACAGACAATTTAGCCCGCAAAATAACAATTTTCCTCGCTGGAATACAAGGGTTAAGCGTCCGGATGGTTTAGTAAAGTCGTGGTTTTTTCGCAGATAGGCCGGCAAGATTATACGTCGGCTGAAAACCGTTGTTTCTCGACGTTGGAAAATAGCGCTCCAGTCGCCCGTAAAACCGTAAAGCGGGCAAACAGCTCTTCCGAATACCAGTGCCGCTGCCGGGTCAGCCGGACTATTTCCTTATGACCGCTCTGCCGGTAGGCATACTGATCAACGGCCGTAGCGTCGCGCCAGACGCTGATTGTACATTGTTGCATGAACGGCACCTCGCCGACACCAATCCCAAACAGCAGATTATCTTTCTGATCGCGCAGTCGCTGACGTGCCTGTGGTACATGCCGCCAGAAGTCGGCCAGAGCGCGGGGTCGGATTGTAGCGCGGGTGAGTACGGCAACGGGAGAAACAGACGGGAGAGAAGACGATACTGGGTTAGCCTGAAACGGATTCTGACCGTCCCAAAGTCCGTGAGATTGCCGGGGCTGTAAATATAAAGTACCTGTTTGCTCCGTGCCCTGATTTAGATGCCGATACACGTCCGTTTGTGAGAAGGCGGTTGCATGAGCATCCGTTTCCCAAAGACCCAGGTGAACATAGGTAGAAAAGTCGGGGATAAGCCCAAAGTCAATACCACTGCCCATAAGTTTACTGAATCGTAAACCATCAGCCCGAAACGGCTTCATCAGAAAACGCCCCATATTCGCGAAAGCCTGAAGCCGGCCGCGGAATTTGTAGCGAAAAAGGGTAACCGTAGCAACCTGCAACATACTATTTATAAACGCTGATGACTACAGCTTGTTTAGGTAGCCACTTCTAATACTAAACGCTATCCTAGTACAATTTCTCCTGAACAGAATTTCACAAACTCCCGTAGCGTGTAGAACCTTTTCCTCACTTTTCCACAATAAAAACGCCGACCACAACAGTGAGTCGGCGTTTTTAAGACCACTAAAGGAAAGACATTTAATCGTCTTTCCCATCTGGATCTACTTTATCTTCGGCCCGGTCAAAAGCATTACCGATGTTTCGGCCAGCTTTCTTAAAGCCCGCTTTTATATCCTTCCAGGCAGCCGCCGTAGCGTTTTGTGCCTTGTCGATATCGTTTCCTAACTCTTTACGTTCATCTTCCAGTTTGGCCAGCTGTTGTTTCGATTCAGCTTTGGCCTTAGCACCCTGCCGCTTAATATCAGCCTGCAGTTCATCAATTTTTGCGTCTAACTTGTCTTTCTGGACCCTCATGTCGGCGACAGCTTCTCTGCGCTCACGCTCAAAATCGTCGCCAACTTCGTCGGCTTTTGCCTCAACTTTATCACCCGCCCGATCCAGATCTTCACGAGTTTCGGCGGTTGCATCTTTTGCATCAGCTTCCATGGCATCACCGGTGCGCTCCATAGCATCCTCTGTCCGGGATTCATTTTTGTTGTCTGAGCTACATGCCTGCAAAAGGGCCAGTGAAGCGACCAGCATTGCCGTACCAGCAACATGCTTGATCTGGGTAAGAATAAGTCTTGTCTTTCTCATAACGGTACTTGTGTAGTTTGTTTACAGAACCGCTTGGCAAACGCCGTGCCAGAAGACAAGAATGCCTTTTTGTGGTCTTGCGGTATACGCTTAATTTTTCCACTTAATCGCGCAGCCGATTGGTTTGGTTATAGGCGATTGAACAGGTCTGCCAGTTAACAAACTGCTTACGGCTTCGTCAAGATAATGCCGTTGCACCCCAGCGCTGTCCTGCGGATTATCGTCAATAGTGCCGGTGTACTCAAGAATGAACTGCCCTTTGGTTTGTTTGAGTACATACAACTGCGGGGTGCGGGTTGCGCCAAATGCCCGTGCTACGCTCTGGGTGTCGTCTAAGGCATAGGCGTACGTATACCCTTTTGCGCTAGCACGAGCTTTCATATTTGCAAAGGAATCATCCTCGTAAGTAGTCCAGTCAGCGGGCATGATGGCCAGCACCGGGTAGCCCTGCGGAGCATATTTGCGGTCAAGAGCCAGCAGCCGGTCTTCATAGGTGTTAGAAAACGGGCAGTGATTACTGGTAAAGACAACAATTATTCCTTTGTGATCCCGATAATCGGCTAGTGAGACAGTTCGTTCATCTACCGTTTTAAGACGAAAATCAGCAACGGCATCGCCAAGCGTATAACCTTTGGCTAATTGAGCCTGTACAGTCCGGGAAGCAAACAGTATAAAAAGGCTCAGGCTTACTATACCCACAGTTTGTTTCATAGCTCTAATGGATAACATGTCCATTAGATAACGGTTAACCTGGAAGGATTAATTCAAATCCTATTCCGTTGTCCTACTTCAACTGTAGAAGAATTGCCAAAGCGTAGATTATTGTACTAATTTCTGTTGTGTATTAACCCTGCAACTCGCGTTAGGAGTTAATACACAACAATTTTTTGTACCAACCGTGTGGCGCTGTTATTGGTCCACAAAAGATAAACGCCGGCAGGTAACGGCTGTGCGGGCGTTAGTGTCAGCACACCATCTGGCTGGAGGTCGCTGTTAACCATTAGCTCACGGCCGGTAAGTGTTGATAGATGATAATTAGCACCGGGCAGGTTACGGACGGAGGCCTGGATTAGTCTGCCGTCGATTGGATTACCCAGCAGTTCAAGGCTGGGGCTTAACTCATCTATGACAGCTGATATTATTTTGGAATACGCTGTTTTACCATCCTGATCCACCTGCCGTAGCCGATAATAGTTAACACCATCCAGGGGGCGTCCGTCAAGCAGGCCATAATACTGGCGCTGGCTGGTATTGCCTTTAGCTTTAACCTCACCCAGGGTCACAAACTCGCTTAGATCGTGGCTGCGCTGCACTTCAAACCGATCGGCATCCCGCTCGGAGGTAGTGGCCCAGGCAAGCTGTACCTGCTGGCCCTGGGGTTTAGCTGTGAATGAAAGCAGTTCGACAGGTAAGGGCGTGCTGCTGGTTGCTACGTACTCATAGGCACCAACATCGTAGGCACTGCTTAACAAACGGCTTATGTCGGATAAGTCAGTAGTGACACCATACCGGCTCATATTTTGCCCAGCATCGATCAGAGGAGACCCAGCCGCCAGATGATAATCCCCACCAGTTGCGTTCACAAACCTGGCGTCTCCGATATTCATTGAAGTGAAGTTGTTCTGGGCGGTATAATGAACATCTTTATTCAGCGTCGAAATAAACTTGCCGTCGGCTGGATTCAGAATAACCGAATTAAAGATGTAGTTATTCTGCGTTTCGTTGTATAGCTGAATACCTTCATTAGCAGTCGTGATTACTGTATTGTTGGCTAACACGATGTCTACGTTGGCTAATGTCCCCGTCCGCTCATCTACGAAAATTCCGTTTTCGCCCGTATTGGTGATGATATTATTGTACGCATAATTGGGGCCCAGGTGACCGACGATAATCAGCCCTACGCCTGCTGCCTTCTGAATGGTGTTGTTGTAAAACCAGCCGCTTACCCCGCCCCCAATCTGCACGCCATTATCCTGATTCGGGTCAAAGGGCTGAATTCCGGCATTAATTACCGTGTTATGGTGAACCCTGGAGTTAGGAGCACAGGCATACTGAATTCCCTCGCAGCCGGTATTTTCTGACCGGTTGTAGCTGATTTCCAAACCAATTATTTCGTGCGGAGGCAGCCTTACGCTCTGGCCCTCGCAGGTGCGTGGGTGCCCATTGTTCCAGAAAGAGTTTCCTATATAAAAGCCCTCGCCTATCGTATCGTGAACGTAGTTATGGTGCACCTTCACATTATACATCGTGAAGTTTCCCCGCTGCGTTGCCGGATCGCAGGTTGGATCGGTTTTGATCATGATTCCCGCAAAGCCCGTGTTCGACACTTCCAGGTGATCGACCTCGCAATCAGTGCTTAACGTCGTAATATTTAGTCCGGAAATACTCTGGCCAGTCTTCGATATCCGGATACCGTATGAATAATTGCTATCGCCGGTTCCCGTGATTCGGAAGTAGCGACAGCCTTGAAAAGCAATACCTGTTGTTGAGCCGGTTGGATAGTTTACGTCCACCAAGCCGCCACAATTCACAAATTTGATTGGGTTATCGGCCGTACCTACGAAGTTGTTGAGCCGTAGATAATCGTAATTACCCGCCTGAATACAAACGGTAGCGCCGGGACCAATTTTCAAGGCTGTACCGTCGTATGAGCCAGTTTTTGTAATAGTGTATGTGCAGTTACAGGTTTGAGCTAATGCGCTGTTTGCAATCAGTAAGCTTAACAGTAGAGAAAAGAATTTCATAAAAAGACTACCCATACCGTATGGGCTACTGTATTGGGACAAGAAATCAAGTGCTGAGCTTATTAACGGATGACTACCTTCTGTACTAATCGCTTCGAGCCAGCGCTGGCTTCGAGCAGATACATGCCAGAAGAAAGTGGATGAGCAGGCGTTAGAACTACCGAACCGTCGGTTTGGATCTGGTTAGTCATGGACAGGTCGCGCCCGGCCAGAGTAGTCAGACGATACGTCGCTCCGGCCAGATTCCGAACGGCGGCATAAATGCTATGCCCATCGGTCGGATTGCCCAGTATTTCGAAAGCGGGAGTCAGGTTATCCATGACGACCGACACAACTTTTGAGTAATGCGCCGTGCCGTCCTGATCCACCTGTTTTAACCGGTAATAGTTGCTCTGGTCCAACGGCCGCTCGTCAACCAGACCGTAGTACTGACGTAAATCGGTATTGCCTTTGGCTCTGACCTCGCCAAGAGTCAGAAACTCGCCTAGATCGTGGCTGCGCTGCACTTCAAACCGATCGGCATTGCGCTCGGAGGTAGTGGCCCAGGCAAGCTGCACCTGCTGGCCCTGAGGTTTAGCCGTAAATGAAAGCAGTTCAACAGGAAGGGCCTGAGCGATGTCGCGCATAAGGATGTTCCCAATCTGCACGACACCAACCCCGTTACTCATTCTAAACTTAAAGTTCGCAATCTGCTGGGTGGGAACCAGGACGGGTAAATCATTGAAAACTTTTGTATTGCCAACCCAGACATCGTATGTATCGTTGGGCAATGCCTCCAATGATCCAGTGGGCGACACATAGTTGAAGTTATTACTTCCGGTATTGTTCATGGCGAACGTAATTGTCTGCCGCCCTGAAAAGGCAGCGCTGTTTGTGCCGCCATTACCGCCACCCTGCGGTGATGCTCTAAGCTGAAACTGACCCGATGTAGTGTTGGGTAAATTAAAGCCTAACCGCGCATACGTATCAGCAACATCTGGGTTTTGAGGGCCTTGATACGCACTAAAGTTAGTGCCAACATAAAAGATAACAGCGCTTGTTCCAGCTATCGCGGGGTCGTGCGATACTACCTCAAAGGTGAACTGAACATGTAGTGAAGTAGGCGGGCCAGCAAAATTAGCGGAACGATGCATGTAGCCGGTCCCACTGTCCGTAGGCCTTGTGAATTGAACAGCGTTATTGGTGATAACCGGATTTAGACCAGCCAGGGCGTTAAACTGCGTATTGTTGGGCGAAGTGGCTGTATAACTGGCTGGTGTTCCTCCGGCTGAAAAATTTTGTTGAAAGTGGGTTGTCTGCGCTTTTGCAGTGAAGATAAAGGTGAGCCAAAGACAAATCGTGTAGATTTTCTTCACAAACGGGCTATGTTTAAGTGTGGTACAAGTTACGCCCGCAATGTATTTACAGTTGGCTTATTTACAAAGGATTAGTAGAAAAATGTACCCATTTTAGTAACTATAGTTACTCTCTTTCCCTGATAGGCTTCGACATGCCCAATTACCTGCGCGTCGATCCCGAACGAGCGGCTTACGTCGATTACCTGCTGTGCGTACGCTTCAGAAAGATATACTTCCAGCCGGTGGCCCATATTGAAAACTTTGTACATTTCCTGCCAGCTTGTGTTACTCTCGGCCTGAATAATCTCAAACAAAGGAGGTACTGGAAACAGGTTATTTTTTATTACGTGCAGATTATCAATAAAATGCAGCACTTTGGTCTGTGCCCCACCGGAACAATGCACCATTCCGTGAATGTACGGCCGAAGCTCGTCGAGCAGCGTTTTTGCAACGGGGGCATAGGTGCGCGTTGGCGAAAGAATAAGCTGACCGACGTTCAGCCCAGTTTGTTCAACCACATCGGTTAACTGTCGTGAGCCGCTATAAATTAGATTACGGTCTATGGCGGGGTCGAAGCTTTCGGGATAGCGGTCGGCCAGGTAGTGCGCCAGTACATCATGGCGGGCCGAAGTGAGTCCATTACTGCCCATGCCGCCGTTGTACTGCGTTTCGTAGGTTGCCTGCCCAAACGACGCCAGTCCGACAATAACATCGCCCGCCTGAATCCGGTCGTTACTAATAACCTGATCGCGTCGCATCCGGGCGATAACAGTGCTGTCCACAATGATAGTCCGGACAAGATCGCCAACGTCGGCAGTTTCACCACCCGTGCTGTAAATCTCAATACCGTGATCCCGTAGCATCTGCAGCACTTCTTCGGTGCCGTTAATGATTTCGGCAATGACCTCGCCCGGAATCAGATTTTTGTTACGCCCGATAGTAGAAGACAGCAGCATTGGGCCGGTTGCGCCAACGCAGATCAGATCGTCGGTGTTCATCACAACGGCGTCCTGCGCAATTCCCCGCCAGACGCTCAGATCGCCGGTTTCACGCCAGTACAAATAAGCCAACGACGATTTAGTTCCGGCTCCATCAGCATGCATTATGGTGCAGAAATCCGGGTCACCGGCTAAGGTGTCGGGGACAATCTTGCAGAAGGCTTTCGGAAAAAGGCCTTTGTCGAGCTCGGCGATGGCGTTATGAACGTCTTCTTTACTGGCGGAAACTCCGCGCTGGGCATAGCGATCAGTCATGCCACAAAGGTAAGGAGAAATGACAGGACGTAGCGCGTTCGAACGTAAGCAGGCGCTACAGCTACCCGTCTCTGCTGGTCAGCATGCTGACTTATTCATACACTATTCCGGCTTCGGCTCTTATGGCATCCAGCAGGGACATAAGATTCAGACTGTCGTCGAGCGACCAGAGCGGGCTTTCTGTTAATCCATCAGCCAAGCAGTCCATTACGTGCCGCGCTTCATAATCATAGCCAAACGTGCTGCGATCAAACTCAAACGTAGTTGGCGCCTGATCATTCACCGTAAGCGTTAATCCCTTCGTCTCGTGAAACCGACTATGAATCTGAATATGGCCCTCTTCGCCGTAGATCAGAGCGGCCGTTTCGGTTTGCGCCAGTAAGGTGCTGTCCAGTAAGGCTAATTCCCCATTTGCATACGATAGCAGCATGCCACATTGTTCATCGACACCCGTTGTGCCCAGGGTTGCAAACGCTTTGATAGCCGTTGGCTTTCCTAAAATCAGGTAAGATAAAAATAGCGGATAGATGCCAATGTCGAGCAATGAACCTCCGCCCAAGGCTTTGTTGAACAGGCGTTTCTCCGGCAGGAATGGGGCCTTAAAGCCAAAGTCGGCCTTGACCGAAACTACCTTACCAATAGCGCCCGACTGGATTAATTTTAACGCCTGCTCGATGCCTGGCATAAAACGGCTCCAGAGAGCTTCCATTAGAAATACCTGCTTCGCCCGCGCCGTATCCACCATTTCCCTAACCTGCCCGGAATTCATTGCGAAGGGTTTCTCTCCCAGCACAGCAACACCACCATTGAGCATCATCAACGCATTTTCGTGATGCTTGACGTGGGGGGTTGCCACATACACCACATCCAGATCCGGGAGTGTCAGCAGACCGTCGTAGCTTCCAAAAGCATGGGTGGCACCGTATTGCTGCGCAAACTCATCGGCCCGTTGCTGGTCTGAGGACGCAACCGCGTAAAGTTGAGCACCAGGCACCGTGAGCAGATCCTGCGCAAATTTGTGGGCAATGCGGCCCGGTCCTAAAATTCCCCAGCGAGTCATACAGAATGGAGGCTTATGGTAACGCGATCGAATAAATAGACTAACCGGTAGTCGGCCAAATCTAGACTTTTTTCCTATGTTGCGGGCCTTACCAGCTCAGCAGTTTATGAAAAATGTTCGCTTATTTTCACTAGTAAGTTTCTTTTTTCTCTTTACAACCCATCTGTCGGCTCAGATTGTTGAACAGCCTGACCCGCTCCGACCATCAACGCCCGACTCAACGCAAACCAGTGTCCCCACCGATTCAAGCACTACGGATAGTAGTCAGGTGGCGGCCAAAGCGGCATTGGCTGAACCCGTAACACCAACGTTTCGCTACCGCTTTGCGGCCGATGGCACACTGACAAGTGGCAATATTAATCGCACGCTGCTCCAACTGGCCGGGTCAGTAGATTATGAGCTGAGCAACTATTTTAAGCTATCAACCTCACCCTCGTTTGTCTATGGCCGACAAAACGGCCTGCTGGCTGAGCGTGAATGGTTCGGCGATTTCCGGACCACTTACCGCCATGAAAAGAGGCTGTATTACCTGGGCTTTGGTTCCTTTGAACGGAGTAACCTGCGCCAGATTAACCGACGCTGGACAATTGCAGGCGGAGCGGGGTATAAACTGGTGAACCGTAAACGCGCCTATATCTCCATTACCAATGTGCTGCTTCACGAATACACAGATTTTGTCGAACTCCGCGACATTAGTATATTCCGAAACTCGGCGCGATTGTTTGGTGAATACACCGTTGACAAAGATCGGCTGACGATCACGCACACAGCCTTTTATCAGCCTGCCCTTGGTACTCACAACGTGCGGTGGAACGCCAGCCTGAGTCTCCAGATGAAATTAACGTCCGTAGTCAGTCTGCGCTCTACCCTGGCGAACGCCTATGAAAGTCTGGTGGTGCCCGGCCGCAGAAACAACGACCTTCGGTTTACAGTTGGGCTGGTGTATGAAAAGAAATAAAGGGTTGCTTACTGCTTTTCAGGGTACGGAATTATCAATTTCTCGCCCCGTGTCGCAATGTCTTTCTGCTTTTTATTGGCCCGCATCAGAGCTTCTTTGCTGACACCGTATTTCTGAGCTACCACACGCAATACGTCGCCCGGTCCGACTGTGTGCACAGCCATTGCTTTTACCTTTAGCGTTGTAACGCCCGCTTTAATATCGCTTTCGGATACGCCCGGATTCATCGCTTTCAGCGTACTAAGTTTCATATTATAGCGGTTCGCTACGCCATAGAAGGTTTCACCGGCGCCAACTTTATAAGAACTCGACACCCCCCCCGGTTTGATTTTGGGCTTCGTAACGGCGACTTCGGTCTTCGGCTTTTCAGTTTTCGACTTCTCAGCAACTGATTTTTCTTCTTTTCTGATTTCCTTAGGCTTCTCCACTGTCTTTTCGGCTGCCGTTTTTTCGGCGGGAGCCGGCTTTCCTTCGGTAGTTTCGCGGTTCGCTGCGGCTACTTCTTCGGCCAGCGGATTGGCTTCGGGCGCATCGGCTGGCGGAGTTGCCTGCGAAAGATCAACCGGTGCAGGCTGCGACGACGTATCGGCTTCCTGGGGAGCCATCAGCATTTCGGGATCTTCCTGGGCCAGCGGCTGCTGCGAGGTTGTATCGAGTGCTACATTCGTTAACTCATCATAACCATTCGTATCGTCGGAGACGTACTCGTAACCTACGTAGAGCAGAGCAGCAATCAGGCCAACCAGCACGATAAGCGTGAGGGCGGGCAGGCTGGAACTTCCGGCCGAGCGAGGGTTTGTGGTTTGATTTTCCGCTTCCATGGTGTACAGGAGTTAGGGCGTGGTTAGCTGGCGGCTCATATCCGCCACTTTTTCTTTCAACTCTTCCTTAAACCGGGCGAGGTTCTGAGCGACCGTTACGTCAAATGTACCGACGATCTGCGCGGCAAGAATCCCGGCGTTGCGGGCCCCGTCGAGCGCCATAGTGGCCACGGGTACACCGGCGGGCATTTGCAGAATAGACAGGATGGAATCCCAGCCATCAATGGAATTGCTGGATTTTACCGGAACACCAATTACGGGCAGGGTAGTCAGCGAAGCCACCATACCCGGCAGGTGAGCCGCTCCGCCTGCGCCGGCGATGATAACTTTCAGGCCGCGATCGCGGGCGGACTTAGCATACTCGACCATTTTTTCGGGCGTGCGGTGCGCAGAAACGATGTCCATCTCCCACGTTACGCCCAACGCAGTCAGGATGTCGGCGGCCTCCTGCATGACCTTGCGGTCGGAGAGGCTGCCCATAATAATACCTACCATTCAGAAGACTAAAAAATTGGCTGTTTGCGAAATAACGTAGATTGGGCGACAAGTTGACGGTTTGCGGGGTAAAATTTATTATATACCTCCTATTAGCCAATTCCTTATTCATTCGAGTCAGTCGGTATAGACTGCATAGCCACGATAGTAGCTGTACGTTCGTTATACAAACTTCAATGGCTCAAACCTGCGACCCAGAATTGCTACGTCGTCGGCACCCAGATAGTCACGAAGTAGCGTAGCATAGATTTGCCGAAAGTCAACAGAATACAGCAGATCGCCATCAGTCAGGCTGGTTAGATTTGGCGCTTCGTTCAACACCCGGCGCGATGGTAACCCACCACCAATTAGAAATACGTTGTTGGCTGTACCGTGGTCCGTGCCGTTGCTGGCGTTCTGCCTGACGCGCCGACCAAACTCGGAGAAGGTCATCAACAGGACGTCGTTCTGCCGACCGGCCGTTTTCAGGTCGGTCATGAACGCGCCAACGGCTTCTGCATACTGCCCCAATAGCCGCTGTTGCTGACCCGGCTGGTTGATGTGCGTATCAAATCCGCTGATCGACACGTAATACACGCTTGTTCCAACACCCGACTGAATCAGCTGCGCCACCGTTCGAAGCCGGTGGCCCAGTTCATGGTTCGGATAAGTTGTCGGACTGCTTTTAATGCCACCGGTAGCCTGTTTGGCTTTATCATACACGTACTCCGCCGACGAAACGGTTTCGGCCAGCGTCTTATAGAGGTACGCAACCGATTCATGCGGGGCATGGTCATGATCCGGCTGAACCGATGTTTTACGTAGTCCCGTCACCAGCCCGCTTCGGGTTTGGTTATACAGCTTTTTCGCGTCCAGCACAGCCAGTCCGTTCAATTCTTCGCCTTTCAGGGCCAGACTAAGCGTATCATCGACTTCAATCGTTCGGAACGGCTGCTGCTCTTTTCCGGCACAGGACGCATCCAGATACCGCCCTACCCAGCCCGTTTGCAGGTACTGATTCGAGTCGCTGGCCGTGTGCCAGATGTCCATCGACCGGAAGTGTGATCGGTCCGGGTTTGGATAGCCCACATTGTTGATAACCGTCAGCAGGCCCTCGTCATAGAGCGCCCGAAGCGGCCCCATAGCCGGGTGCAGGCCAATTTCATCCGTCAACGGCAAAACGTTATCCGGCTGAATCGCGATAGTCGGCCGTTCACGATAATAAATATCATTCCGGTATGGGATAACCGTATTCAGCCCGTCGTTGCCGCCTGAAAGCTGGACAACTACCAGAATTTTACCCGACGGCGCCATCAGCTGGCCCATCGCTAAGGTTTCGTAAGCCTTCAGAAAGTGCGGGATCAGCATTGTCCCGGCCGTTGTGAGGGCGGAGTTTTTAAGAAAGTCTCTGCGGTTCATACGTAAGGCTGAACAAAGATTAAGTCAGTTGATATTCCGGCAGGCTCATCAGAGCCGTTGTTATAGTCCGAACCCGTTCAGAACGAGTCTGAGCGGTTTTTACCTGAGTTTCGATAAGTGTTCGCTGATCGGGCCGGAGCGGGAATGGAAGCAACGTAACGGCCAGCGCATCGGGCAGATCAGCCTCCGGCGTTTTGGCAAACGAAGCTTCAAAATCGGTCCAGTTGACCGTCGTACGAAAATTCTGGCCGCCTTTACGAGCCAGCGACTCGGTATTGACGTCACCGTCCTCTTTGGGTCGCACCAGCACGTCGGCGGCTTTCAGGACATAGCCCGGCAACTGCATCCGAAACAGCAGACTCGACGAATCAATCCAGTTTTTGCCCCCTGGCCAACCCGCCACGTTCGGCGGGTAAAACAGAACCTGGCCTAAGGTGCGCTGCACAAAAATCTGCGGTTGCGGCTGATCGAACGTTACGCCCAGCGTATGGCGCATCCCGGCCAGCAGCTCGACCGGCGATTTGATATGAGCACCGACGTTTTTAGGATCGTAAAACCAGTCGGCCGTCAGGATATGCTCCATCAGTTCGCCGATGTTGTAGCCGCTTTTATAAAAGAGCCCAGCCAGTTCATCCATCCGTTTCGTGTCTTCGGTTTCATTGACGAAAAAGCGGTAAATTTTCCGGGTGATAAACCGCGCCGTCTGCGAGTTTTCAAGCAGCATGGCGATTACATCTTCGCCTTTGAAGGCACCGGTTTTACTAAAAATCGTTTTTTCGCCTTCGTCGTGTACGCGCTCATGAAATACGAACTGGCCTTCGGGCGTAAACTGCCAGCCCGTAAACGCCCGGGCCGCTTCCTTAATATCCTGCTCGGAATAATTGCCGCGACCGAGCGTAAACAGTTCCATCACCTCACGGGCGAAATTCTCGTTTGGTGCATTCTTACGATTCTGCTGGTTATTCAGAAACTGCAGCATGGCCGGCTCTTGGGAAACCGCCATCAACAGATCGCCGAAACGACCCAGAGCGTGCTGCCGCAGCGTATTGGCGTACTGTTGCATAAAAAGCGGATTCTTGCCCATAGTCCGACAGGCAAAATGACCATGCCAGAACAAAGCCATCTTTTCACGTAATGCGCCGGTGCCACTGGCCATACGGTCGAGCCATTGCAGATTGAGGTCACGCACCCGTTCGGCGTTCTGCCGAATTTGCTCCTTTAGCACCTGCCGGTCGAGTTGCCCGGCGCGCATCATCCCCTTCAACCGGCGTTTAGAAACGTTCTCCTCCGGTTCTACTACCTGCAGATTAGTTACTGCTGCATTCGTGTTCAGCAGTTGACGAACAACTTTCCGCAGCGGT
The DNA here is from genome assembly GCF_013127955.1 of Spirosoma taeanense. Classification (NCBI taxonomy): domain Bacteria; kingdom Pseudomonadati; phylum Bacteroidota; class Cytophagia; order Cytophagales; family Cytophagaceae; genus Spirosoma; species Spirosoma taeanense. The sequence continues at coordinate 108,196 of NZ_CP053435.1, read as the reverse complement.
TGTCGACTTAGGTTAGCTAATTCGGATGGAGTTCCTCCAAACGCAGCCCGGTTCAGGAGATAACGAACCCGACTTACATCCCGGAAATGCGGTTCGGCATAGAAATTCATAGTTGTTTAGCTTTACGGGTCTGACAACCAGGCCGGACGAGGGTTTAATCCATCAGCGGTAAAGAAGCTCTTTTATTGTAGAAATGCGTCCCGAATAACCAACAGCTACTCCTATGATTAAAAACGGATTTAAAGGTGCCGATTGTCAGGCCTCCCCGCAACGGAACTCCTCCATTTCTCGTACTAAATAAGTACCTTCGTTACTGGCCTTCTCCGCCCGATTTTGCTTCCATGCAACGACATTTACAGTATCTGTTCAGCCTGGCTATTTTGCTGGCAGCTAACCAACTAACGGCCCAGCCACTACCTCAGTACAGCGCTCAGCAACAGGCGCGACAGGGGGCTCTTTTACAAACAATTCAGCAGTATCGCAGCGAAAATTACCAGCAGGCACTTACCGAAGCGCTTCGACAGAACCGTCCGATCAGTGAGCGCCGGCCCGATGGAAACGTATTGAAACTTAGGGGCATCAACAATCGGGGGGAGCTACTCTACGACGTAACGCACAGCACCACCCGTGCGGCTCAAAGTACCCATACGTCGGCCCTTTACGCGGGCGGCAGTCTTGGCCTCTCGCTTTCGGGCAGCACCTTAAAAGACAAACTTGCCATCTGGGACGGCGGTAAGGTATTCAATACGCATGTCGAGTTCAGTAATGGCAACGCAGGAAGTCGGGTAACGCAAGTAGATAACTCAAGCACACTCGATCTTCATGCTACGCATGTAGCCGGTATTTTAATGGCAGCCGGGGTAAACACTCAGGTAAAGGGCATGGCCTTCGGCACAAATCTGCGGGCCTACGACTTTACCAACGACGATGCTGAGATGGGGGCGGCCGCGTCAAATTTGCTCGTATCCAACCATTCCTACGGCGCGCAGTCGGGCTGGGTTTATAACGATAGCCGCGCCGGAACCGTCAAATGGGAATGGTGGGGCGACACCACCGTCAGTGCAACGGAAGATTATAAGTTCGGCTTCTACAACAGCGACGCCCGCAGCTGGGATGACATTGCGCATAATGCCCCGTATTATCTTATCGTCAAATCAGCCGGGAATAACCACGGCGAGAATGGCCCCGGCCCCGGCCAACTACATTACGTAATTAACCGGCGGGTATATAGTTCGGCGACCCGCAACAACCAGGATGGCTACGACCAGATCAGTACGTATGGTACGGCAAAAAATATTCTGTCGGTGGGCGCGGTGAGTAATCTATCCAGCGGGTACAATCAACCATCCGATGTCAATCTGGCCGACTTCAGCAGTTGGGGACCCACCGACGATGGGCGCATCAAACCCGATATTGTAGGGGTAGGCGTCAATGTCTTATCAACCAGTTCGGATAATGCCAACGCTTACGCTACCCTCAGCGGTACATCCATGGCATCGCCCAACGTGGCGGGATCAGTACTGTTGCTACAAGAACTGTTTGCACAGCGTAACAATGGCCGGTATTTGCGTTCCGCAACACTCAAAGGCCTGGTCCTGCATACGGCCGACGAAGCGGGCAACGCTCCCGGCCCGGATTACCGGAATGGCTGGGGTATTCTGAACGATGAAAAAGCCGGGCGGGTCATTCTGAATACGGATCAGAGCCACCTGTTAGACGAGCGCACCCTCAATCAGGGCGACAAGTATACCCTGCCAGTGATAGCCTCAGGACGTGGACCGCTCATTGTTACGATCTGCTGGACTGACCCGGCCGCTACGGCTTCTGTTCCTTCTGCGACAACGCTCAACGACCGGACACCTAAACTTGTAAACGACCTCGACATCCGCGTCAGCGACGGCTCCCGGACCACGTTGCCCTGGATTCTTGACCCTAACAATCCAGCTAATCCGGCCACGCGGGGCGATAATATCCGCGACAACGTTGAGCAAATCGTCATTGACAACCCCGTACCGGGCCGGACATACACCCTAAGCATTTCCCACAAGGGTACGTTGAGTGGCAATAGTCAGGATTACGGGTTGCTAATAAGCGGCATTGGCGGAAAAGCTTACTGCTCATCGGCTGCAACATCGACGGGGGGCGTTAAAATCAGCCGAGTGCAGTTTGGCGGCATTGATCAGCCGGGGCCCGCCGACTGTTCAACGGCCTACGTCGACTTTACGCAAACCGTAACAACCATTCAGGTTGGGCAACAGATTCCGCTGACGATCACGCCAGCCACCTGCGGCACCTGGAAGTCAGCTTACCTTAAAGCGTTTGCCGACTGGAATCTGGACGGCGACTTCGACGATGCCAACGAAACGGTTACTACATCTAATCTGCTGGCAAACCCGACCCCGTTTATAAGCGCCGTAACCGTTCCAGCCTCCATCAGCAACGGCCAGTTGATTCCGCTTCGTATCGTTCTGACGGAAGCCGCCAACGCAGGCAACGTATCAGCCTGCGTGAGTACTGGCCAAACACAGGACTTTCTGCTAAAGGCGGTCCAAACAGCCAATGATGTTGGCGCGCTGGCGCTTGTTTCGCCCGAAGCCAACTTCTGCGGGCAGACGGGCAGCGCCATAACGGTAGCCGTCCGGCTGCGTAACTATGGTACTGCCGACCAGCACAATGTGCCCGTAACGGTCCGAGTGACTGATGTCAGCAATACCGAAGTAGCCAGCCTCACCGGAACCGTAGCGACGCTGCTGGCTTTTCGAGAAAGCCAATTGACGCTAAACACACCGACGGGCATAAATCTGGCCGCCGGACAAACGTACCGGTTTACAATAACGACAAACCTCGGCAGCGACCAGAACGGTACAAATAACACCTTGACGGAAATTCGTACAACAGCCGGGGCACCAACCAATGGGCTGTTTTCAGCCACTCGTTGCGGCAGCGATACGGCTATTTCACTGCGTAACACGGGGGGCGGTACCGCTTTTTGGTATGATGCGCCAACAGGTGGCAACCTGCTCGCAGCTGGCAACCAGATTGCCCTGCGAAGCCTCCCCGCCACAGGTCAGTTTTACGCCGTCCTGAACGAGTTCTCCGGCACTGTTGGCCCCGTTGATAAAAAAGTTTTTGGAGGAGGCTCCTACAGCGGAAATTTTGGTCCCGCTCCGCTCATTTCGACGCTGGTTCCTTTAACACTGGAGAGTGCCCGGCTATACATTGGTACCGCAGGTAAGCTGACGTTTACCGTACGGAAGTATGATAATGCGGCCGTCTCGAGCGTGACCCTGGATGTAACGCCGACCCGTAATCAGAGTCTGACAGCCACCTCAAACGGTCAGCTAGTGGATGACCCCAATGATCCAGGCGCAGTTTATGCCCTGAACCTGCGTATTCCTCAGGCTGGCGACTATAAGATCACGATTGAATACGACGAAGGAGCGTCTATTTTCCGAAGTAACGCAGGTGTAACAGGCTTTCCCTACCGCCTGACTACACAAACGGGCCAGCCAGTCCTGTCAATAAAAGGGTCACTGTTCAATAATGGTACGACCACCGACACGCTCAGGACAGCCTGGTATTATTTCTACAACCTTAAAGTCCGGTCACTCGACTGTCCTGGCCCTCAACGTACGGCCGTTGCCCCAACGGCTGGAACAGCGGCTACCGCTACAATTACGCCTGATGGCTCAACCAGCGTCTGCCAGGGCAGCAGCTTAACGCTTCGGGCGAACACCGGTACTGGACTGTCCTACCAGTGGTTCCGGGATGGGCAGACCATCAGTGGAGCAACCAGCAGTACGCTGTCCATCAGCACATCGGGTAGTTATGCAGTGCAGGTTGCCAACTCGTGTTTACCTGTGCTGTCAGCAACCGTTCCAGTGGCCGTTCGTACAGCGCTCACTCCGCTCATTAGTGTTAATAACTTTACGCTAACCTCAAACGCCACATCGGGGGTTCAATGGTTGCTCAATGGATTGCCTATTGCGGGGGCCATTAACCCCACTTATACCGTTGTACAGACAGGGCGATACTCCGTGCGAGGCAGCGTTAATGGATGTGGCGAAGCTATTTCAGAAGAAGTGTATCTGGCGATTTTGGCGGCCGAGCCGGAACCGGATGATGTCTTACTGACGGTTTATCCCAACCCCACTACACGACAATTGACAATTTCCTTATCGGCTCCATACTCAGGCCAGCAATTACCCATGGCCCGGTTTGTGGACCTGCGCGGCCTTACGGTACGCACGGTAATGCTACAGCGAGAGGGGAAAAGTTATTCGGCAACAGTTGACGTAACGGATCTGCCAGCAGGTGCATTCTTTGTGGTCGTAGGCGATGATCAAACACAAACGGTTCGGGTAAGGCGAATCCACAAACAGTGACGCTGATTAATACTCCCGAAGCAAAAATTCCGCTGACTGTGAGCGGAATTTTTGCTTCGGGAGTAATCACATTCTTATCGCCTTAAGCGAGAGGAACATTCACTGGCTCAGGATTTCGAAACGGGGAAGGATACGTTCGGCCATTGAGAAAACGACCGATGAACGTACTTCGAACAAATACCAGATAAGAACCTAACGTAAGCAGCACTGTCATGCTTAGTGTAACGCCAAACTTAACAAATACCGGCCCTATTCAATCTACTAAAGCATAGGGTATCCAGATTGTCAGCGGCAAGTGTACCATATATATCCAGTACGATGCCTGAGCCAGTACTGTATTGAAGGTAGTAGGCGTATTATAGCGAATACCCAGCTCAATCAGTCCAGCAATGAATGTCCACATGCAGCCGACCGACATGACCATTGCGGTGACAAAGTAAACCGCCGGAGACGAAAACACCTCGGGATGGAAGAGAACGAGCAAATAGGCAATGGCAAATCCATAGCCTAACCCTACATTAAGCCAGAGACGAACCATCATGCACATTAGCAAATAGCTTCTGAGGTGAAGCAGCCATCCATAACCAAAGAAAATCCCGAATAGCAGAAACATGCGACCGAATGGCTTAAACGAGGCTGGCGTTTCGGTCCATGGGCCGTGTATAAGCAATAACGCCAGAAAGGTTATGCCCCCCGGAACGATCAGATAAAAACGGCTTTCGCCTACTTTAACAAACTGCTGGATTAGATACTGCTTTAGCTACTTCGGCACCTAATCAAGACCATAGAGCACCGGCAAGGCAATGAAACAAAGCATCTAGATAATGTCTGTACTAGTCAAAAAAAATGCCTAACCAGGACAGGGTCAACTAGTTAGGCATTCTACGTACCAGGAGCGGGAGTCGAACCCGCACGGGCTTGTGGCCCACAGGATTTTCGTACCAACTACAGCTTTCGCTGCTCTTTGCCGTATGCAAAGATTTGTGGTCTGGACTTTCTCTTCACCCTCGGCTTAACGTTAGGGTGCCGCCTGTTAAGTCTCTACACCTTCCATGTCAACGATATTCATTGACAGGCTTGGCTCGGGATTGCCAATCAATCACTTGATAAGGTTTCCCCGAATTTAAGCGGTTCTACTGCAAACGTTTCCATTCGCGCACTCAACTTTTTAATATTCTTTGCCCGGTAATTATCTGTGAGTGCGTGACAATTAGGGCACAACAGCTCAAGATTTGCTAAGGAATTGTCTGATTTGATTCCGTTTTTATGATGCAATTCTAAAGGAATGGGTTTCGACATCCATTCCGAAAGGCCACATAATTCACAAGCATAATGCTTAAATCCTTCCTTAAGTAATCTTTTCTTGATCTTGTGAGGCTGATAAGTAGGATGACTTCCACTAAAAATCGCTGCCATAGAAACCGGCAGTTTAGCAGACTTTTTAACCCCCTTACCAGATTGATTAACCTTGAAGCATCCAAGCCGTTTCGCATGAAAACAAAGTGTCTTATAATTCATGCCAAGCGTTAATGCCGCTTTAGCCATGCTATTGGATTCTACACAAACATCAATCAACCTCTTTTCAAAGGAAGAATCGAATATGTAACGCGCCATAAAATCGAAACAAATCGTTTCAATTACCGCATAAAACCGAGAATATCAAAGAACTAAGTCCGGCGTGTCTACCAATTCCACCATCCCGGCATTTACGAAAAAAGCACCGCTGTTCGGTGCCTTCTTCGTAGAGCGAAAGACGGGGTTCGAACCCGCGACCTCGACCTTGGCAAGGTCGCGCTCTACCAGCTGAGCTACTTTCGCATTGTCAACCCACCTTTGTCGGCGAATTGTGGATGCAAATTTAGGGCGTTTTCGGCGTTTGTCAAGCGCCGGTCTCAAAAAATTTCAATTTTCGTCCGCCAAAAATCGCTGAAAACTGATTACGAGTGCATTAAAACGGCCAGCAATAGAAAAAAACTGTTCTGACAAATACCGGCCGTCCACATCATCCGCATCGTTGAACGATAATCAGCCAGACGACTATCCTGACAGACCTGCCAGAACCAACGTAGAAAGAGTGCCATGGCGGGTAATAGAAACAGCACGTATAAAACAAAATAGTAGCTACCTTCAAAATAGATATAAAACGCCACCATCGACAAGGTGAACATGATAATAGCACACGTGAACGTTCCCCGAACGCCCAGCATCATACTGATAGTCTGATCACCCCGGCGGGCATCCTCTTCATGCTGATAAACCTGCGTAACCGGGTATAAAGCCATCAGGTTCAACATGCCCAGAAAACCTCCGAATAGCAATTGGGGCTGAGCTACGGCGGAAAGAGGCAAATTATTAATGGATGCGTAGGTCATCACATACGTTATGCCGCCCTGCAACCCACTAATGAGCAACCAGCTAAAGACTGGATATCTTTTCAGGCGAATTCGGTCGTGGCTGTAGGCTTTAGTAATAAATCCATACACGAGCAGATAGACGACAAACGGCCAGTTCACAAACGCCCCTAATAGTAAGGCTACAAGATCAAGTGCCCAGGATGTCCAGTACAGTTCTTTGGTGACGGGAGGTGGCGTTTCCAGGCCACCAATGCTGCCCTCATCTTTATCAAAGTAACTATTATAGGCATTACTGGCTGGATATAAGAGCAGATGCACAATGAGTAATACAGAAAGGGCCCGTCCCCAGTCAGGATTGGGCGACTGACTGACGGCAAACCAGAAGATGGGAAGCAGAAAAAATGAGAATGGCACCCGCAGGTGCAGCCAGATGGTGCGAGGAGTCATGAGTCCGACTAACACGCGGTCAAATTACATAACTTTCGGTAGAACCTGGAGTTATAGGTTGTAGCCAACGTTTGTCTTTACATAACAATCGCCCGTTTCGGCGAAACACCCACTCAATGCAACATCAATCCAGCGGTTACGTCAATGCCATTGGCACGGCTGTACCGGCATATTCGGCTTCCCAGGAACGGGCAGCTACTTTCATGGCCGACTTACTTCAGTTCGATGAACGTGATCGTCGGCGGCTTATGGCTCTTTATCGCTATACACGCATCGAAAAACGCCATTCTGTGATGGCTGACTATGTCCGCCCGTTTGGTGAATTCACCTTTTTTGCCAACACCCCCGGCCTGGAGCCCTTTCCAACGGTGAGCCAACGAATGGGGCTTTACCGGCAGGAGGCCGTTCCACTGGCATTGCAGGCTATTCGTGACTGTTTTCAAAGTTATCCTGATTTTGATCCGCAGACGATTACGCATCTGATTACGGTCAGTTGTACGGGTCTTTACGCGCCAGGACCGGATATTGAAATCATTGAGGCTTTGGGCCTGCCAACAACCACGCAGCGGTTAGCCATTAACTTCATGGGTTGTTACGGTGCTTTTAACGGTCTTAAAGCAGCCAATGCAATTGTTCGCTCAGAGCCGGATGCCAAAGTGCTGGTCGTATGTGTAGAGCTGTGTACAATTCATTTTCAAAAAAAAACTGAAACAGACTACCTGCTGTCGAACGCGCTGTTTGCCGACGGCTCGGCAGCCGTGCTGGTTGAGGGCCGGCCCCGACCCGAACAGTCGTTCCGGCTGCGCTCGTTCTATTGTGATCTGCTGCCGGATGGAAAATCGGCGATGGCCTGGCACGTTAGTGATTTCGGCTTCGAAATGACGCTCACGGCCGAAGTGCCGAATCACATTCAACGGGGCATCGGCCAATTAATGGAGCGCCTGCTCAACCAATGCAACCTGACCTTAGATGACATTGGCCAGTACGCCCTGCACCCGGGAGGTCGGCGTATTCTGGAAGTTATTGAAGAGCAATTAGGTATCACAGCCGAAGACGACCGACATGCCTATGAAATTCTGCGACAGTACGGTAATATGTCGTCGGCGACGGTTCTGTTTGTGCTGAAGGAAATCTGGAAAGAACTGGCTTCGGGCGAAACGGAACTGGACGTTAACCGACCAAACATTCTGAGCTGCGCTTTTGGACCGGGCCTAACGCTGGAATCAATGGTGCTGGAAGCGCTGGTAGCGGAGCCTGAACTAGTCGAACAGTACGTTACGTCAGAATCTTCCAGCGCATCAGGCCGAGTTTTGTGAGCATGTAAAACAGTGAGGTTCGCAGAACGCCAAGACCGTAAATAGAACTTCGGCGGAAATTGATGGAAGATGCTTCCTCAAAGTATTTGGTGGGGCAGGTTACCTCCGCAATTTCATAGCCCTTATAGAAAATCTGGGCGATCATCTCGTTGTCGAATATGAAATCATCAGAGTTGTGGGTAAAGTCCAGATTGCGCAGTACCTCGCCCGAAAATGCCCGGTAGCCAGTATGGTACTCCGATAATTTCTGATTCATCATTAGGTTCTGGGCAAACGTTAAAAACCGGTTGGCAACGTATTTGTAAAGTGGCATGCCACCTTTCAGAGCGCCTTTACCTAGAATTCGCGACGCAAAAACGACGGGATACAGGCCATTGCCAATTATCGAAATCATAGCGGGCAGCAACATAGGCGTGTACTGGTAATCCGGGTGCAGCATTACAACAATGTCTCCCCCCAATTCGAGCGCCTTATGGTAGCAGGTTTTCTGATTACCACCATAGCCTTTGTTACGGTCGTGCCGGATAACATGCTGAATACCCAGCTGTTGAGCCACTTCAACGGTATTGTCGGGACTAGCGTCGTCTACTAATATAACATCATCAACCAAATCAAACGGAATTTCACGGTAGGTACGCTCCAGTGTTAAGGCGGCCCGGTAAGCCGGCATAACTACAATAACTTTTTTGCCATTAAACATAAGCCAAAACTAACGGGTTGGTAGCATTATGCCAATTATTTGCAGAAGGATACCGACTGCTTCGGACGATTGAATGTAGATTTGCAGAATGCCCCCGAACGCTCTCTAAAACGGGCGCATCAAGACTTACTGATTTACTGCGTATGCTATCCAACGAAACTATATTTTTTCTAGCGTTTGCGGCTTTCGTCCTGTTTATCATGGCATTAGACCTCGGCGCTTTTTCAAAACGGAAAAGTCACGTCGTCGAGTTTAAAGAAGCGGCTATCTGGAGTGCCATCTGGGTGGCGTTATCTGTTGCCTTTTATTTTTTCCTGAAAAATTTCGGCTACCTCGTCCACGGCATATCGGACATGGCCAGGCTTCAGGAGGTTCGCGAACGTTACGCCGACCATGTCGAGCTTATTCCCGGTAATTTTGCGGCAAGCTTAACGCTGTTTCAGAACAACATGGCCCTGGAATATATTACAGGCTATCTGGTCGAGTATTCGTTATCCGCCGACAATATTTTTGTCTTTATTCTGATTTTCAGCTCCTTCGGCGTTCGCGAACGGTTTTACAAAAAAATTCTGGTCTGGGGAATTCTGGGTGCTATTGTCCTCCGATTCGTTTTCATCTTTGTCGGCTCCGCCCTGATTCAGCGATTTGAGTGGGTCATGTACTTATTTGGTGCCTTTCTCATTTATACGGGCATCCAGCTCTTTGCTCAGAAGGAAGACGACGAAAAGATTGAGCCAAGCCGCCACCCGGTTGTTCGGTTCGCCAGCAAATACCTGAATGTGTACCATCGTAACGTAACCGACAATTTCTTTGTCCGGCGGAAATCTGACCACAAGCTCTTTGTAACGCCCCTGTTCATCATCGTGATTGTGGTAGCCTTTACGGATATTCTGTTCGCGGTAGACTCCATTCCGGCTATCTTTTCGATTACTAAAGACCCTTACATTGTGTTCTTTTCGAACGTATTTGCCATTATGGGTCTGCGGTCCATGTTCTTTTTCCTGTCGAGTATCATGAGTCAGTTCCGTTTCCTGAAGATTGGGCTGGCTGCACTGCTCACCTTCATCGGAGCCAAAATGCTGGCCGAACACTGGCTGGAAGGCGTCGGATTTAAACCCGTGTACTCCTTATACGTCATCGTTATGATTCTGTCCGTCAGCATTCTCGCTTCGTGGCTGATTCCGGAAAAAAGCCCTGATCCCGAACGACAGAAAGAGGATGTCGGCAAAGTATAGATGATTCGCAGGATTTTGCTTTTTTACGTGCCTAAATCCTGTAGATCGTCGTCCTGTGAAATTTCCGGTTCAGCCTTCAGTCCTCAAAACCTTTCGCCGTCGTCTCACTAACCTCAGCAGCCGCAACCGATCGCTGTTGTTGACAAGCCTACCCGCCGGGCAGTTTCTGGACCTGCACGAAACAGATTTCCTGCTCAACAAACCTTCGTTTTCTGTAATTGCGGATTTGATTAGCCGACGGGCCTCTATTGCCCTTTGTGAAGTAATTGACACCCGGCAGGAACGCAGCAACGAGGTTAGTCGCAAGCTCCGGCGCATTGCCCGCACGGCCCGCTTCATTACCGACGAGCGAGGAACCGAAGACTTATATGTAGGCTGGCCGTTCGTACGGGGAAAATTTCTCGACAGTACAGTCGTTCACGGGCCATTGTTATTCTTTCCAGTTCAGATTGAGCAGCAGGGCAAATTCTGGAAACTGACACGTCGAAGCGAGGAACTGGCTTTTCTGAACCCAACTTTGGTCTTGGCCTATGGTCAGTTCAATCAGGTAAAACTCCCGGATGAACTTGTAGAGAAACCCATAGACGACTTCGACCGCGACCCACTCAGTTTTCGCACCCAATTGTACGAATGGCTGAAAACCAGCCTGCTTGAAATCAATTTCAACCAGAACTTATTCACGGATAGACTCCAGTTTTTCGACAAACAAACGGCTAAAAGTCTGTCTCAGCTTGAGCGTACCGGTGAATTGAAATTATTTCCGGAGGCCGTATTGGGCATATTCCCTCAGGCGGGTTCCTTTCTGGTACCCGATTACGACGTTTTAATTCAGCAGGCGCAGGATAGGCAAACTGAAGGGCTGGAGAATAGTTTGTTACCGGACGCTAATCTGCCGACCGAATCTTCACCTATCCCGGAACGGTTTATCCACACGCCATTGCCCATGGATGCGTCGCAGGAAAGGGTTCTGCGAGCCGTCAAGTCAGGGATGTCATTGGTTGTACAGGGGCCACCCGGTACGGGAAAGTCGCAGCTTATTGCTAACCTGATGGCCGACGCAGCCGCGGGTGGCAAACGGGTTTTGCTTGTTTGTCAGAAACGGGCAGCGCTCGACGTGGTTCAGGCACGGTTACGGCAGGTAGGTATGGCCCCGTTTATGGCGGTCATCCACGATGTCCAGGACGACCGTCGGGCATTGTATCAACAAATTGCCGGTCAGGTCGAACAGATTGAGCACTACCGACAGCAAAGCAACGGTCTAAACGCTGTTTTGCTCGAACGGGACTTTGACCTTGAAAGCCAACGGATTGATGAAGCCATTTCGAATCTACAGGCTTTCAAAAAAGCGTTATTTGACCTGAGTCTGTGTGGTGTATCGGTTAAAGAACTTTACCTCACTAGCACACCTAATAGCCCGACAATCGCACTAGATGATATTTATCCACAATTCCCTATTAACAATGTGGATAACTTTGTCCGGCGGTTAAACAATTATGCGGCCTACAGGGAACGGCTCAGCTCTACGTATCCCTGGGCTGACCGGGTTAGCTTTGCCCGACTGGCGAGCCTAGATGTAATAAAAGTGGATCAGGCCATTGCGCAATGGCAGGCGGCCACGCAAACACTTGCCCGGCAAGCTCATATCCTGATCGGTAAATCATTATCTGTAACCGAGCTAGCCAACTGGCAGGCTCATATCCAGGATTTATCGACGTTACTAACCGTACTGGAGGTTTCTGGAACAGTGACATTTTGGCCTGTTATCAATGAGTTACGTCATAATCCTGCTCATCCTGCGTTTCAGATTGAGGAGACTCAGTTTGACTCATTACTTCAGAGATGGCAGCAGGCTTTAGCCGAACCCGGTCCGGCGGTTACATCTTCCCCGGATCGTCTTCCCGAATTTCAAGCCGTACTGACCGATGCACAAATAGCCCGCTCATCGTGGTTCCGTTGGAACTGGTGGCTGTTAACCAGCCCCGATAAGACTGAATTACAGCAGATGGCCTCGGCTAATGGGTTAACGCTTAGCAAAAGCGACATTCAAACGCTGGCAATTCGCGTAGCCAACCGAATTGAGCTCGAAACAATCCTTTCATCGATTCAATCGCTATTGGCTGGGCTTACGTTGCAGCCAATTCCTGCTAGTCTCCAGTACCTTCGCCAAGCGGTGCATTTTGTAAAGCAGCTTAACCGATTGCCCGTTCTTCAGCAGTTACCAGTTTCTGCCTGGCAGACCTCGACAAGTTTTACAGAAACTGTTTCTGGTCTGCTTTCTACCGTCGAAGAGACGGAAACGCAACGGGTTCTGGTTCGCACGTATCTGCTTGATGAGCAGTTAGACCAAATTTGGCAGAATGAATCTTACGTAACAACGCTTCGACAAGCCCTCCGCCGTGATTTTGACCTGCTCGTCGAAGCCGACCGGCTTAGCGAAGAATTTTCTTCGGTTGAAAAGACAGTAATTGAACGACTGGCCGATACGTCTCCCGCGATCTGGGCGGCTACCTTTCAGAATACGCTTCGTTTAGCCTGGTTAAGTCATATTGAACATCATTACCCGGAACTACGTAATGTTTCTACCTTGAAAATGCAGCAAATAGAGCAAACGCTGCAGGAGAGCCTTCAACATAAGCAAGTGCTCAGCCGCGATATTCTACTGGTTAAACTTCGGGAACAAACATATCGGAATCTGACGCTTAACCGCCTGAATAACGTCGTTACGTACCGCGATTTGCTGCATCAAACAACCAAGAAAAGGAACATCTGGCCCGTTCGTAAGCTGATGGAATTGTATGCCGATGAGGTATTCAAGTTAATTCCATGCTGGCTGGCATCGCCCGAGTCGGTTTCGGCAATGTTTCCTCTACGTGAAGACCTGTTTGATTTGGTTATTTTTGACGAGGCCTCTCAGTGCTTCGCGGAAAATGGCGTTCCAGCTATCATTCGGGGACGACAAATCGTGGTGACCGGCGATAACCAGCAACTGCGGCCCAGCGATCTTTACCGAGTACAACTGGAGGAACCGGAAAGCGATGAAGAACCGGTTCCGGCTGCGCTTGAAGTAGAGTCCTTGCTCGAACTGGCCGCCCAGCAGCTCCCACAAGTTTCATTGACCGAGCATTATCGAAGCCGGTCGCTCGATCTGATTACGTTCTCGAACGAGCATTTTTATCAGAATCGTCTTCAACTCCTGCCCTACTTTGATGATATCAATCGCCATGAGCCAGCCATTCGTTATGTAAATGTTAAAGGCACCTGGCAGCACAATACTAACCCCACCGAGGCTGAAACCGTTGTCAGGTTACTCGATCAGTTGGCGACTGAACTGCCCGGTCGTTCGTTTGGCGTTGTCACTTTCAATTATCCACAGCAGCAATTGATTCAGGAAATGCTGGAATCGGCAGCCGTGATGCAGACCGCCCCTGAAGTAGGCCCAACCCATCAGATAAGGGAAGAGCTTTTTGTCAAAAACATTGAAAACGTACAGGGCGATGAACGCGACGTAATTATTTTTTCGGTGGGTTACGCCCCAGATGAGCGCGGTCGATTGACGATGCAGTTTGGAAGCCTGAACGCCCGTGGGGGCGAAAACCGACTGAACGTAGCGGTCACGCGGGCCCGGGAGCGGGTTTACGTCGTCACGAGTTTATGGCCCGACCAATTGACCGTTGGCGATATGGCCAATAAAGGGCCTAAACTGCTCAAATCTTACCTGAATTATGCCCTCGACGTCGCCCAGGAACGTTTTCGGCCCAGACCCAGGCTAACTAATAAATCAGGCATTGGACTTTTGTTGAAAGATCGGTTAGCGGCCCAGTATCCTGATTGGATGCCAGAATTACCTTTTGCTGATCTGACCATTAAAACGGATGCGCACTATGACGGGCTCGTTCTGACCGACGACGATGCCTATTATCAGCAGGCGATTAAGGAAGCGCATGCATACTTACCTATAGCGCTTCAATCCCGCCACTGGCCTTTCCGAAGAGAGTGGAGCCGGAACTTCTGGCAGGTTTAGTTGTATGCGGAGACTAACCAACCCAGCCATTATCCCACTAAATCATTTTTTGCTTCTTAATCAATGCTCATCTATACAAAAAATTATCTTTTGTTAACTTTCTAATAGCTTTTATACTAAGTAGTTCAACCTTCAACTAATCCAATTAATATGTTAAAACTTTCCTTTTTTAAAAACACGCTTAGCAAGCTAACACTAGCCGTACTAGCGGTAACGTCAATTATGGGCGGTGTCCTTCCCGTCCAGGCTCAGCGTAGGATAGATATGGCTATCCAGCCTCCCTCAATCACAAACTTGCGTCTGGGAAACAACAGCACATTACCGGTTAGCAGGTCTCTTAAGCTGGATCGCATTCTACAACAGTTAGCGGATGGTGCGTCGCCGGATCGATTCAAGAAAGATGGCAAAAGCCTTCTGCGAATTCGCGATAATAAAGTGTTAGTGACCGCTACGGCCGAAGGAAACGCTGATCTTGTGGCGGATCAGCTACGCAGCTTAGGTGCTGATGTGACGGGCGTATACAACACGGCCGTTTCGGCGTATGTGCCACTTAGCCAGCTAAAGGCGGCCGGACAACTAACTGGTTTACGCAGTCTAGTAGCATCCCAACCTACTCTGCTGGCAGCGGCTGCTATGCCGGTCATTGGCCAGTGCGATACGGCGCTACGGTCAAATTTAGTGCGGCAATTACGGGGTTTTACCGGGAGAGGCCTCAAGATTGGCGTGCTCTCAGACAGCTACAATAACCTGGGTGGCGCGGCTGCCGGTGTAGCGAACGACGAACTGCCGGGCCCCGGTAACCCAAACGGGTATACAACCCCGGTTGAAATCATTGAAGAGTACTTCGGTACTGATGGTATAGACGAAGGGCGTGCTATGATGGAGTTAATTCATGATGCAGCTCCGGCGGCTACGTTAGCGTTTGCCAGCGCCTTCAACGGTGAGGCTGAATTTGCTCAGAACATCATTCGCCTGAAAAACGCGGGATGCGACATTATTGTCGATGACGTATATTATCTCGACGAGCCTTATTTTCAGAACGGCATCGTAGCGCAGGCTGTCAATCAGGTTCGCGATGCAGGAATCCACTATTTTTCGTCCGCGGGTAATAGTAGTGACTATTCCTACGAACACGCATTCTTTCCAGGCCCCAAAGTGTCGGTTCCGGGCTTAGGTGATTATACCATGCACAAGTTTAACGTTCAGCAGCCTTTCCAGCCGTTGCTTGTTCCACCAGGCGCGTACGTGTATGATTGGTTGCAATGGTCTGACCCATACGGTGGCAACGTCCAGTCCGACCTGGATATGCTCTTGGTTGATGCAAACGGCAACATATTGTCGGCATCTCTATATAATAACATTGCCAACCGTCAGCCTCTCGAAGTTGTGTATTACGCTAATGAGACGGATCAGCCCCAGCTTGTCTTTTTGCTAATTGGTTTATATACCGGGCCAGCTCCTAAACTGATCAAGTATATTAGTTATGGAACAGAGTTATTTGTCAATTCAGGGGACTATCCCGGCTTAGGAGCTTCAACGATTGTTGGCCACTCAAACGCCGAAGGGGCTAACTCGGTAGGAGCGGCTCGCTTCACGCAAACACCCGCATACGGTGTAAACCCGCCCATCATCGAGCCTTTTTCATCGCTGGGCGGAACTCCCCTTTTATTCGATGACAATGGGAACCGGTATCAATCGCCCAAAGACACCCGTAAACCAGACTTTACGGCTCCTGATGGTGGTAATACATCCTTCTTCTATGCGGATTGGTCAGGCGATGCCGATGCACTGCCAAACTTTTTTGGTACGTCGGCGGCTGCGCCAAATGCAGCTGCAGCCGCAGCCCTGATGCTCGAAGCCTGGAAAGGTACCCGCCCTGATCCGCTGACGCTTCGTAAAGTCATGCAAAAGACAGCGGTGGATATGAATAACCCATACAATGGGAATGGCAATGACAAGGGATTTGATGAGGCCACCGGCTATGGACTTGTTGATGCCCTAGCGGCTGTTGACGCCGTAACGAAACTTACAGGCGGAGCACGGCTTATCGCGGAGAATAGTGGTCTACGTATCGACATGGGTGCAAATCCAGTCATAGGCGATCAGCTCGAAGCTACCATTCGTGGGGTTGCAGGTAAACCGTTGACGATTGCCCTAACAACCGCAGATGGTCGGAGCATTATCAGCCAGACAGTTGAACAGGCCGACGCAGAACAAAAAGTACGTATTCCGCTTAACCGCCAGTCAACCGGTGTTTATCTATTACGGATTCATACATTGACGGAAAGCCGTACGATCAAAGTAATCAGATAATCCACGCAGACGTAAAGTAAATCAGCCTGGCAAGATTATCTTGCCAGGCTGATTTACTTTATTCCTTCATCATCTTCACAAACTCATCGAACAGATACCGTGAATCGTGCGGTCCGGGCGACGATTCCGGGTGGTACTGCACCGAAAAAGCAGGTTTATCCTTACGTCGGATACCCTCAATTGTTTTATCATTGAGGTTAATGTGCGTCAATTCCACATTAGCATGATCCATAACCTCCTCCGCTTTTACGGCAAAGCCGTGATTCTGAGAAGTTACTTCGCAGTGACCCGTAATCAAATTCTTAACCGGGTGGTTTAGGCCCCGATGGCCGTTGTGCATTTTATAGGTCGAGATGCCACTGGCAAGCGATAATATCTGGTGGCCCAGGCAAATACCGAACAGAGGTTTATCTTCATCTAAGGCCTGCTTAACCGTCTCAACAGCATAGGGCATAGCGGCCGGGTCGCCGGGACCGTTAGCAATGAAATAGCCGTTCGGTTTCCAGGCAGCCAAATTTTCATACGGCGTTTTAGCAGGAAAGACCTTACAGAATACTCCGCGTTCATTGAAATTGCTCAGAATACTCCGTTTTACGCCTAAATCCAGCACAGCTACCCGCAGCTTCGCTTCCGGATCACCCTGCTCATAAGCTTCCTGAGTACAAACTTCCGAAGACAACTCCAGCCCTTCCATATCGGGCACCTTGTGCAGTTCGGCCAGTAATGCTGCTGGATCAAGAATCTCCGAAGAAATAATGCAGTTCATTACGCCTTTCGAACGAATGTAGCGCACCAGTTGACGAGTATCAATTCCGTGAATACCGACAATATTGGCCCGTTCAAAATAATCCTGAAGTGAGCCATCAGCCGTATACCGTGAATGGATATTCGAGAAGAAATTGCAAACCATCCCCCGAATTTTCACTCCATTTGACTCCTGCTCGGCGTTGTTCAGCACACCGTAGTTACCAATGTGCGAGGTAGTATTGATGATTACCTGTCCGTAGTACGACGGATCCGTATAAATTTCCTGATAGCCGGTCATGCCGGTGTTAAAGCAAATTTCACCCCCGGCTGTACCTTTTTTGCCGAGCGCCAGACCCCGGAACACCGAACCGTCCTGTAAAACCAGCAGGGCTTCGGGTTGCTGCGTATGTTTCATGGATGCGTTATAAGGAAAAGATTAAAAAAAAGGGCTAACCCTTAACGGTTAACCCCAATTTTTTATGAAAAACAACTTCAGCATTAGCTCTGCTTCGTTTCTTCGTCAGCAGATGCTTCAGGCGTTGCAGGCGCTTCATCAGAAGGCGTCTCGGTTACCGCAGCTTCCGGTGCTTCTTCTACTGCGGTTTCAGCCTCTGGTGCCTCAGCAGCCGTAGCAGCTGCTGGTACAGTTTCCTCAGTCGCAGCGGCTCCAGTCGTTTGGCGCGCACCACTACCCCGGCGGCTCCGACGAGTCTTGGTCGTAGCCGTAGCTTTTTCAGCAGCGGCTGCCAGCAGCACTTCATTGAAATCAACAAGTTCGATCAGACAGGTTTCTGCATTATCACCCTGCCGATTGCCCAGCTTAATGATACGCGTGTACCCGCCCGGACGGTTAGCGATCTTATCGGCTACTGTTCCGAACAGTTCCTTCATCGTCTCCTTATTGTGCAGTGTCTGGAACACCACCCGACGATTCTGGAAGGTGTCGTCTTTTGCCCGCGTCAGGATTGGCTCCACAAATTTACGAAGCTCTTTCGCCTTCGCTACTGTCGTTTCGATCCGCTTGTGCAGGATGAGCGACGACGCCATGTTCTGCAACATCGCTTCGCGGTGCGTGTGCGTCCGGCTTAGGTGGTTATCTTTTTTACCGTGTCTCATTGTTTTATGTATTCAAAACCGGCAGGCGAATTTCCCAACTGACCCGCTCAGTCGAATGGCGACTAATCTTCGTCTAATCTGTACTTTGCAACGTCCATACCGAACGTCAGGTTCTTTTCAGCAACTAATTGCTCTAACTCCGTCAGCGACTTCTTACCAAAGTTGCGGAACTTCATCATATCTGAAATCTCCAGCCGAACAAGGTCCCCTAGGGTCCGGACGTCAGCTGATTTCAAACAGTTGTAAGCCCGAACAGATAAGTCAAGATCAGCCAGTGATGTTTTGAGAAGTTTCCGCATATGCAGTACTTCCTCATCAACAACATTCTCCTCCTCCGGCTTAGCCGTTTCGAAGGTCATAGTCTGATCAGAGAACAGCATAAAGTGCTGAATCAGAATGTAGGCCGCTCCTTTCAGAGCTTCTTCCGGATGAATCGAACCATCAGTTTCGATATCCAGCAGCAGCCGTTCATAGTCGGTCTTTTGTTCAACCCGTGTGTTCTCTACGCTATATTTCACATTCTTAATCGGCGTATAAATGGCGTCGATCGGAATATGTCCAAAAGGCAGTTCGTTCGCCCGTGGTTCATCAGCCGGAACATAGCCCCGGCCTTTCTCCACAAAAATCTCCATTTCCAGATCCCGCGTATCATCGATGTGGCAGATTTCCAGCTCAGGATTCAGCACCTCGAACGACGGCGAGAACTTAGATATATCTCCGGCCTTAAGAACAGACTGTTTCTTAATGTTGACCGTAATCTTGTTATCAACCATGTCGTTGATCTTCTTGAACCGAACCATTTTCAGATTCAGGATGATCTCCGTCACGTCTTCAACTACGCCCTCGATGGATGAGAACTCGTGTAACACACCGGGGAACTTCACGCTTGTGATGGCGTACCCTTCCAGCGATGACAGCAGTATTCGCCGAAGCGCATTACCGATTGTTACACCGTATCCTTTTTCAAGGGGTTTGAATTCAAATACCCCGTGAAAGTCGTCGGCTTTCTCCACGACGACTTTGTCGGGCATTTGGAACGCTAAAATTGACATACGTTTCGTATTGTTTTACAGCAGTTCTCTGCCTTGACGTGAAGACTCAAATGCTGTTTGGTTATCCATTTACAAATCATTTGGCTACTTATTGCGTCGTCAAATAACTGATAAACGGCAGCCAAACTATATATAGTAAAGGCGGCAGAACCCAGGTGAGTTCTGCCAGCTCGATTACTTCGAATACAATTCGACGATGGCCTGTTCGTTGAAGTTCTCAGGAATCTGGTCGCGCTCAGGATAGCTGATAAACTTACCCGTCATCTGCTGACCGTCCCATTCAACCCAGTTGTACCGCTTGGTATTTCGGGCCGACAGACTTGACGCAATTGCCTCGAGCGACTTCGACTTTTCACGAACGCCAATCAACTGGCCTGGCTTCAGTGAATAAGAAGGAATGTTCACGACTTCGCCATCCACAATAATGTGCTTGTGCGACACCAACTGGCGGGCGGCTCGACGCGACGAAGCAATGCCTAACCGGTAAACAGTATTGTCCAGCCGGGCTTCGCATAACTTCAGCAGATTTTCACCCGTGATACCTTCACGAACCTGTGCCCGGTGGAATAAGGCCCGGAACTGGCGTTCCAGAATGCCATACGTATACTTTACTTTCTGCTTTTCCAGCAGTTGGAGCGCATATTCAGATTGCTTACGCTTGCGGCCCCGACCGTGCATACCCGGTCCATAATTCTTTTTCTGAAGCGCTTTGCTGGGGCCAAGAATTGGCTCACCGAACTTGCGCGAAATTTTGGCTTTTGGCCCAATATAACGTGCCATTCTTCAATGAATGAATAATTGTGAAACATCGGACAGACACAACCAAATGTCGCCTGGCCCTATTCATGCCATCCGTAGATTATACGCGACGACGCTTTGGCGGCCGGCACCCATTGTGCGGCAGCGGGGTAATGTCACGGATCGTAGTCACTTCGATGCCCGAGTTCTGAATGGTACGGATAGCCGATTCACGACCTGATCCCGGACCTTTCACGAATACCTCGGCTTTACGCATACCCAGATCGTGGGCTACGGCAGCACAGTTCTGAGCGGCAGTCTGTGCAGCGTACGGCGTGTTTTTCTTGGAGCCACGGAAGCCCATCTTACCAGCCGACGCCCAGGAAATAACCTGACCGTTCATGTTCGTGATCGAAATGATGATGTTGTTGAACGTAGCCCGGATGTGTACCTGACCGACGGGTTCAACGACTACCACCCGCTTTTTCGCTTTGTCTTTGCGTTTTGCTTGAGCCATTGTTGTTGGTTCCTTACGTTCATAGCTGTTTCACAACAGCTATGAACTTCAAACTAATTACTTGGTGACTTTCTTCTTGTTAGCCACAGTCTTCCGCTTACCTTTCCGGGTACGGGAGTTGTTTTTGGTATGCTGTCCACGAACAGGCAACCCTTTCCGGTGACGCAGACCCCGGTAGCAACCGATGTCCATTAACCGCTTGATGCTTAACTGAACTTCCGAACGCAATTGGCCTTCTACCTTGTATTCGTTCGAGATAGCGTTACGCACTGCGCTGGCTTCATCGTCTGACCATTCACTGGCTTTCTTATCAACACTGATACCAGCGTCGGTCAGAATTTTTTTAGCCCGGCTACGACCAATGCCGTAGATGTATGTCAGCGCAATTTCACCACGCTTCTTGTCCGGAATATCAACACCTGCAATACGTGCCATGCTTAGCCTTGTCTTTGTTTGTAACGGGGATTCTTTTTGTTGATCACGTACAGTTTCCCTTTCCGACGGATCACAATGCAGTCTTCGCTGCGCTTTTTAATCGACGCTTTAACCTTCATCTTGTTTAGTTGTCTGACTACCTATTTACGGTTTACTGCGATTAAACTGTATTCACCAATGAACAGGCAAACGAACTTATTTATACCGATACACAATCCGCGCCTTACTTAAATCATAAGGCGACATCTCCAACTTTACGCGATCTCCGGGCAAAATTTTGATGTAGTTCATCCGCATTTTGCCAGAGATGTGAGCAATAACCTCATGCTTGTTGGCCAACTCGACCCGAAACATTGCATTCGATAATGCCTCCAAAATCACACCGTCTTGTTCTATAGAATTCTGCTTTGCCATGTTCGCTTTATGCGGCCATCAGTTCTTGTGTGTCAACCATCAGGCTCGTGTTCGCGGTGACTGCCTCAATGTATTCAAAGGTTGTCAGAATCTCAGCCTTACCTTTTCGCACAGCTACTGTATGCTCGAAGTGCGCTGACGGTTTACGGTCAACTGTTCGGATTGTCCAGCCGTCGCGGTCTTGCGTAATGCCTTTCTTACCGAAGTTGATCATCGGCTCAATCGCCAGCACCATACCCTCCCGCAACTTGGGACCCTGTCCCCGCTTACCGTAATTAGGCACTTCAGGCGCTTCATGCAGATCCTGACCAACGCCATGACCTACCAGTTCCCGAACTACTGAATAGCCAAACTTTTCGGTATAAGTCTGAATGGCATAACCAATATCACCAACCCGGTTGCCATCAACAGCTTTCTCAGCGCCGATGTAAACTGACTCTTTGGTCCGGGCTAGTAACCGACGTACAGCCGGCGCTACTTCGCCGACCGGGTAAGTGTAAGCGCTATCACTATGATAACCGTTTAACTTTACCCCGCAGTCCACCGAGATTATATCCCCATCACGAAGCTCATAACGGCTTGGAAAACCGTGAACAACTACATCATTAACAGAGATACAGAGAGAAGCCGGAAATTTATTAAAACCTAAGAAAGATGGGTAGCCACCATTATCTTTAATAAACGTTTCGGCTACTATATCAAGTTCCTTAGTCATAACCCCGGGCCGAATTAACTTTGCTACTTCGGCATGAGCTTTTCCAAGCAACTGCGCGCTGATTTTTATCAGGGCGATTTCTTCATCGCTCCTGATAAAAATCATCTTATCTTTTTTATCCGAACCGGCCATTTTACTTAGGCTGCTACCGTTTCGTTGGTTCGACCCTGTACGCGACCAGACTTCATTAATCCTTCGTACCGACGCATTAGCAAATAGCTTTCTACCTGTTGCAACGTATCCAGCACCACCCCAACCATAATCAGCAGTGATGTACCGCCGAAGAACTGAGCAAAGCCACTGGTCATTCCCAAGAGGTTCGCGATGGCTGGTAGTATGGCTACGATAGCCAACATAATAGCACCGGGTAAGGTAATGCGGTCTAATACCGTTCCAATGTATTCAGAGGTCTGAATACCAGGTTTTACGCCCGGGATAAACCCGCCACTCCGCTTCATATCATCAGCAATCTGCGTTGGATTGACAGATATAGCTGTGTAGAAGAACGTGAAAACGATGATCAGCAGGGCAAACAGCAGATTATACTGCCAGGTCGTATAGCTTTGAAAAGCGTTCTGAACACTAGCGGCAAAATCACTTTTTTCAGCAAAAAGCCCTGCCAGATACGTCGGAATAAACATCAGGGCCTGAGCGAAGATGATCGGCATTACGCCAGCAGCGTTTAACTTGAGCGGCAGATACTGCCGTTGACCGCCTACTACTTTATTACCAATAACCTGCTTTGCGTACTGAATCGGAATCCGACGAACCGCCTGCGTCAGCACAACAGCACCCATAACTACAAAATAGAGCGCTACTAACTCCAGAACAAAAACCAGAATCTGTGATGTACCGCGTGATAGAGCTTCACCATAAATAGCGCCTGGTAGCCGTGATACAATCCCGATCATAATGATCATGGAAATACCATTACCGATGCCTTTATC
Source organism: Spirosoma taeanense (assembly GCF_013127955.1). Taxonomy (NCBI): domain Bacteria; kingdom Pseudomonadati; phylum Bacteroidota; class Cytophagia; order Cytophagales; family Cytophagaceae; genus Spirosoma; species Spirosoma taeanense. The sequence goes on along the minus strand of NZ_CP053435.1, from coordinate 84,744 downwards.
CGTAATCCGTTCGCCGAGCCACATACAAAAGATGGTACCCGACGTCAGGATAAACAGTGAAGAAACCGTAAACAGGCCCCGATCAATTAGCAATGCCTCCTGTGGAATTGTCGTACGGATATACGTAATCGCCTGTACAGCTGTTACCCCAATGGTAAGTACCCGCGTGATCTGATTTAACCGTTTCCGACCCGACTCACCTTCCTTCTGCATTTTCTGGAAGTAAGGCAAAGCGAGTGTAAGCAGCTGAATAGCAATCGATGCCGAAATGTACGGCATGATGCCTAATGCAAAAATTGACGCTTTGCTGAATGCACCACCCAGAAAGGTGTCTAACAGACCAAGCAGCCCCTGCGGATTCAGGTTTAGCTTGTTAGGATCAACGCCCGGTAGCACAATAGCCGAACCAAGACGAAACGCCGTAATAAACAACAGCGTGTTGAGGATTCGACTCCGCAACTCGTCAATTGCAAAAATATTTTTAAACGTGGTGATGAGTCGGTTCATACAAGTAGGTCGGCTAATGCCGCGCTCACACGATTAGTTCGCTGATTCCTCTTTCGCTTCCCGGGTAGGCACAATTGCCTTACCACCGGCTTTCTCAATGGCTTCTTTCGCACTGGTTGAGAAAGCATGGGCGTGAATTTCAACGGCAGACGTTAATTCACCCCGACTCAAAACTTTTACAAGGTCTTTCTTGCTGACCAGGCCATGCTGGAGCATAAAGTCCATATCTACCACCGTAGCTTTCGTTTCATCAACTAAAGCCTGGATAGAATCCAAGTTGAGAGGTTTGTACTCGACGCGGTTGATGTTCTTGAAACCGAATTTCGGTACTCGACGCTGCAGCGGCATCTGACCACCCTCAAAGTGGGTCTTGCGGCTGTAACCGGAACGCGACTGCGCTCCTTTGTGACCCCGGGTGGACGTACCGCCCATACCAGAGCCTTGCCCGCGTCCGACTCGCTTGCGCTCTCTGACGGAACCTTTTGCCGGTCTAAGGTTGCTTAAATTCATTGCTGTATAGTTAAAAAGATGATTCTTTTGGCCCCTCAAAACAGCCATAAATATTTTTTACGGCGGTCAGAAGGCCAAAAGAATCGCAAAGATACTTAAATTTCTTCAACCTTTACTAAATGCTGCACTTTTGCAATAGCACCTTTCATTGCGTCGGTGTATTCAACCTCGACACTGCGGTTGATTTTGCCCAAGCCTAACGACTTGATTGCATTCTTTTGTACTTGCGGACGGTCAATGGTGCTTCTGACCTGCGTGATACGTACTCGTGCCATGTCTGTTGCTCCTGTTAATTAACCGTTGAATACTTTCGCTACGCTGATCTGCCGCTGAAAAGCAACCTGATGAGGTAAACGCATTTTCAGTAACGCATCAAGCGTTGCTTTTACTACGTTGTGAGGGTTCGATGAGCCCTTGGATTTCGCCAGGATATCGTGTATGCCAGCCGATTCAAGAACGGCCCTCATAGCACCACCGGCAATTAGGCCCGTACCCGGAGCTGCTGGCTTCAGCAGAACAAAGCCACCGCTGAATTTACCTTCCATTTCGTGGGGAACCGTGCGCTTCAGCAGCGGAATCTGCACCAGGTTTTTCTTGGCGTCTTCTACTCCTTTTGCAATAGCGTCAGTTACTTCATTTGCTTTTCCAAGTCCGTATCCTACGACACCGTTACCGTCGCCGACGACGACAATGGCCGAGAAACTGAACCGGCGACCACCTTTTACCACCTTCGCTACGCGGTTGATGGCCACCACCTTTTCTTTCAGGTCGGCTTCGTTAAATTTTGTCGGTCTTGCTGCGTTCGTGTTCATTGTTTAGAACTTAAGGCCACCCTCGCGGGCTGCATCGGCCAGTGCTTTTACTTTACCGTGGTACAGATAGCCATTACGGTCGAACACGACAGAGTCAATGTTCTTGGCTTTAGCTTTCTCGGCTAACCGCTGCCCGACTTTTTTCGCCGTTTCAACCGTGTTGCCTTCTAATTCGCTCTTCATCTCAACTGATGATGCAGCAGCCAGTGTATTACCCGCTACGTCGTCGATGAGCTGGGCGTAGATCGCTTTGTTTGAGCGAAATACCGACAGACGAGGGCGTTCGGCCGTTCCAGACACTTTTGCCCGAATGCCAAACTTAATCCGCTGTCTTCTTTCTTGTTTATTCGTTGCCATGTTATTTGATTCCGACCAAATAGGCGTTTAAATTGTCATTGACTGCCATTGTGGCCATCGACCGTCATCAGTAGTAAACCACTTAAAGACGGTCAATGACATTCCAACGACTTTATTTTTTAGACGAAGACTTACCAGCTTTCCGGCGAACCTGCTCACCAACAAAACGGATACCTTTGCCTTTATACGGCTCAACTTTACGTAGCGAACGAATTTTAGCTGCTACATCGCCAAGAAGCTGTTTGTCTGACCCCTCCAGATAAACTTTCGGATTCTGACCTTTTTCAGTAACGGCTGTTACTTTAATTTCCGACGGAACGGCAACGTACACATTGTGCGAGTAGCCGAGCTGCAGTTCAAGAATGTTATTAGCAACAGACGCTTTATAACCAACCCCGATTACCTCAAGATCAAGTTTAAAGCCTTCGCTTACGCCCATTACCATGTTGTTAACCAACGAACGGTAAAGGCCATGCAGCGCTTTATGACGCTTTTGCTCCGTGGGACGCGTTACCTGAATCTGACCATCTTCAACAGCTACCAAAATATCCGGATCAACCGTCTGGGTCAGGGTGCCTTTTGGCCCTTTCACCGTAATAACATTCTGGTCGTCGACGGACAACGTTACGTTGCTGGGCAGGGTGATGGGTTTCTTACCTATGCGTGACATCGTTCAGTTCGGTTTAATATACGTAGCACAATACCTCACCACCGACGTTCAGTGTCTTCGCTTCTTTGTCCGTCATTACACCTTTCGAGGTAGAAATGATGGCAACACCCAGACCGTTGTAAATACGCGGCAGGTGATCAGCACCCCGGTACTGACGCAGACCAGGCCGACTGATACGTTGCAGATCAACGATGGCTGATTGCTTCGTTGTTGGGTTATACTTTAGAGCAATTTTAATGATGCCCTGCGGGGTGCTATCGTCGAACTTATAGTTCTGGATGTACCCTTTGTCGTACAACACTTTGGTAATCTCTTTCTTAATATTGGAAGCAGGGATCTCCACAACCCGGTGCTTAGCCCGGATAGCGTTTCTGACGCGAGTCAAAAAATCTGCTATTGGATCTGTATTCATTCTTAGCGTTGCGTTACTTGCAAACCCCTGTTTCCAAGAAAGTTCGCAAAATTACGGAAACTGAATTACAAATGAAAAAGGGTCTGGAAACTACCAGCTTGCCTTTGTTACGCCTGGAATTTTACCTGCTGACGCCATCTCCCGGAACGTTACCCGCGAGATACCAAATTTACGCATATAGCCCCGTGGGCGGCCTGTCAGCTTGCAACGGTTATGCAAGCGAACGGGTGATGCGTTTTTAGGCAGTTTATCGAGGCCGATATAATCGCCGGCGGCTTTCAGCGCAGCCCGCTTCGCAGCATACTTGGCTACAAGCGCTTCACGTTTCCGCTCCCGTGCTTTAATTGATTCTTTTGCCATGTCGGTTATTATTTCTTGCCCGTGTTTGCAAACGGCATTCCCATTGCTTTCAACAGTTCGTAGCTCTCGTTATCAGACTGGGCAGTCGTTACAAATGTGATGTCCATACCCGAAATACGCGCTACTTTATCAATGCTGATCTCAGGGAAAATGATTTGCTCCTGCACACCAAATGTGTAGTTGCCGCGACCATCAAACCCTTTGTCATTAACGCCTTTAAAGTCCCGAACCCGCGGCAGCGATACCGTTGTCAGCCGGTCAAGGAATTCATACATCCGTTCTCCGCGCAGAGTCACCTTCGCACCAATCGGCATTTTCTCCCGAAGCTTGAAGTTAGACACTGCCTTTTTCGACAGCGTCGGAATAGCTTTCTGACCCGTGATTGTCGTTAATTCTTCGACGCCTACATCAACCAGCTTTTTATCAGCGACGGCGGCACCGATACCTTTATTGATGACAATCTTGCTCAGACGCGGTACCTGCATAACCGACTTGTACTGAAACCGGTCTTTCAACTGAGGCACGACCTCGTTCAAATATTTTTCTTTCAGTCTTGGCGTTGCCATTTTCTTAGACCTTTATTATTTACGGACGTCAGGAATAAAGTTGCCGGTCTTTTTCGAATACCGTTGCAGCTTACCCTTATCATTCAATTTACGGCCCGTGCGGGTGGGTTCGCCAGTGGCAGGATCAACTAATTTCAGATTGCTGATATGAATTGAACCTTCCGTTTTTTCCAGGCTACCCTGCGGGTTTGAAGCTGTTGGCTTCATGTGCTTTGTGATCATGGCAACACCCTCTACCCGGGCGCGATCTTTTTCCACGATTACTTCTTTCACAACCCCGCGCTGACCTTTTGAGTTTCCACCAATCACGACGACCGTATCGCCCGTCTTGATATGGAACTTGTGTTTCGGCAGCGTTACTTTCTTTTCCATTGCTTACAGTACTTCCGGTGCTAACGATACGATTTTCATAAACTGCTTCTCGCGCAATTCCCGGGCGACTGGCCCAAAAATCCGGGTACCCCGTGGCTCATCGTTGTTGTTCAGCAGAACAGCTGCGTTGTCCTCGAAACGAATATAAGAACCGTCTTTCCGACGTACTTCTTTCTTAGTCCGAACAACAACGGCTTTCGATACCGTTCCTTTTTTCATACTACTGGACGATAGGGCCTGCTTTACCGTGACGACAATCTTGTCACCGACCGACGCGTACCGCTTGCCCGTACCGCCCAGGACGCGAATAACCAGTACCTCTTTAGCACCACTGTTATCGGCTACACCTAATCTCGATTCTTGCTGTACCATGGCTTACTTCGCTTTTTCGATGATTTCGACTAAACGCCAACGTTTGTTCTTGCTCAACGGCCGAGTTTCCATTACGCGAACGGTGTCGCCAATGTTGCACTCGTTATTTTCGTCGTGAACTGTCAGCTTCTTTGTTTTATGCTGGAATTTGCCGTACAGGGGGTGCTTTACTTTACGATCAATGGATACTGTGATCGTCTTCTGCATTTTATTGCTGGTCACCTTGCCGACGCGCTCCTTCCGTGCGTTCCGCTGCAGAGCCGACTGTTTAGTGGCTGCCTGCGGCTGTTGTGTTGCTGCGACCGCCGGGGTTTGCTCTTCCGCCTGCGGTGCTGGTGCTTGTTGCTCTTCCATCGTCGTATCTTATTAGGCTTGCCGCGATTTAGCTGTCAGTTCCGTATTCAAGCGAGCAATTCGTTTGCGGCTCTCGCGAATGCGCATGGGATTCTCAATAGGAGATACCGCATGGGCAAACTTCAGTTTCAGCAGGCGGTCCCGTTCCGCACCGATTTCGGTACGTAAGTCCTCAACCGACAATCCTCTCAAATCTTCTTTTTTCATCTTGTTCGTCGCTTAGGGATTTATTCGTCACCTTGCTCCTGATAATCACGCCGAACCACGAACTTGGTCCGAACCGGCAACTTTTGAGCTGCCAGTCGTAGAGCTTCCATACCCGTTTCGAGAGGGACGCCCGTTGCTTCGAACATAATCGTGCCGGGTTTTACTACGGCGACCCAGTATTCGGGAGCACCTTTACCTTTACCCATCCGAACTTCTGCCGGCTTCTTGGTAATCGGCTTGTCGGGGAAAATGCGAATCCAGACCTGGCCTTCGCGTTTCATAGCCCGCGTTACAGAAATACGAGCGGCTTCAATCTGGCGGGCGGTGATCCGACCCGGTTCCAGCGATTTAATACCAAACGTACCGAAGGCGATTTCGTGACCACGTGATGCAATCCCGGGAATCCGTCCTTTATGCTGCTTACGGAATTTAGTTCTTTTTGGCTGTAACATGGCCTTTGTTTGTATGTCGGGCTTTTAGCCGTTAAGATTATCGTCTTGGTGCTCCACCGCCACGGTTGCCACCCTGGCCACCGCCCCGGTTGTTGCCACCACCCCGGTTGCCACCTTGGCCACCGCCCCGGTTGTTGCCACCGCGATCATTACCGCCCCGCTCGCCACGGCCACGGCCGCTCCGGTCGTTTCCTTCACGATCGCCACGTGGGCCACGACGGTCGCCCCGGTCGGTAGCACCCGCAGCCCGCTCGCCAGCTTGTGCCTGGCTCATCATTGCTGCCGGAGAAAGATCCCGTTTGCCGTAAACTTCGCCTTTGAAAATCCACACTTTAATGCCGATTTTACCATAGACAGTCTGTGCTTCCGAGATAGCGTAATCAATATCGGCACGAAGCGTATGAAGGGGTACGCGACCTTCTTTATACTGCTCTGAACGGGCAATTTCAGCACCACCCAGACGACCCGATACTTTTACTTTGATACCCTGTGCCCCTACGCGCATTGCTGACTGAATAGCCTGCTTCATAGCACGACGGAACGAAATACGAGCCTGTAGTTGCTGAGCGATGGCTTCACCTACAAGTTTCGCATCAATTTCTGGGCGCTTGATTTCGAAGATGTTGATCTGGACATCTTTGCCCGTGATCTTCTTCAGCTCTTCTTTGATCTTGTCGACCTCGCCACCACCTTTACCAATCACGATACCCGGGCGGGCAGTGTGGATGGTCAGGGTGACGCGTTTCAGGGTACGTTCAATAACGACCCGCGCGATTGCACCTTTCGGAATACGGGCAGCTATGTATTTGCGGATTTTCTCGTCTTCAACGAGTTTATCCGAAAACTCTTTACCGCCGTACCAGCTTGATTCCCAGCCCCGAACAATGCCAAGTCGTAGGCCAACTGGATTTATCTTTTGTCCCATTTCTTATTGTTCGTTTTCTGGGGTTTCTGCTTCTGCCTTCGTCAATACGGATTGAACTGCGCTGTCAACTACAATGGTAATATGGTTAGACCGCTTCCGAATCCGGTGACCACGACCCTGAGGAGCCGGACGAAGCCGTTTCAGCATCGGACCGCCATCCACAAAGATTGTTTTTACGTAAAGGTCGGCGTCTTCAATCCGCTCGTCCTCGTTTTTCTGCTGCCAGTTGGCAACCGCCGACAACAGCACTTTCTGCAAAATTGCAGCACCTGCCTGTGGCTGGTATTTCAATAGGCCCAACGCCCGGCTAACACGCTGACCGCGAATTAGGTCGGCAATCAACCGCATCTTACGGGGTGACGTGGGCACATCTCTAAGTCTTGCTACTGCTTCCATTTGAGTTTGAAGCTGGTTATCTGAGGCTTACTCCCCAGACACCAAACTAGTTTATCGTTTGCCCTTGTCTTTCTTTGCGGTGTGCCCCCGGAAGTTGCGCGTCGGTGAGAATTCGCCGAGCTTATGGCCTACCATGTTTTCGGTGACGTAAACGGGTATGAACTTATTGCCGTTATGCACAGCGAACGTGTGGCCTACGAAATCTGGCGAAATCATCGAACGACGCGACCAGGTTTTGATGACCGATTTCTTACCCGATTCGTTCTGCGCCTGAACTTTATTGTCCAGACGGAAGTCAATATATGGGCCTTTTTTAAGTGAACGTGCCATTATTATCTGTTACTTTTTGCGTCGGCTAATGATCATGCTGTTCGATGCCTTGTTCTTCTTACGGGTCTTCTGACCTTTAGCGAACTGGCCGTTACGCGAGCGTGGGTGACCACCGGAAGCCCGGCCTTCACCACCACCCATCGGGTGATCGACGGGGTTCATTACAACAGCCCGTGTGCGGGGGCGGATACCTAACCAGCGGTTACGACCGGCTTTACCAACCACAACGTTCATGTGATCGGGGTTCGAAACCGAACCAACCGTTGCCATACCAGCGCTTAGTACCCGGCGGGTCTCCCCAGAAGGCAGACGCAGAATAGCATACTTGTCTTCACGGCCGACTAACTGAGCGTACGTACCAGCCGAACGGGCCATTGCCCCCCCTTTGCCGGGCGTCAGCTCAATATTGTGAACGATGGTACCGATTGGCATCAGTGCCAGTGGCAACGCGTTACCCACGTCAGGTGTTGCACCTTCGCCTGACTGGATCGTCTGGCCTACGGTGATTCCTTGTGGAGCAATGATGTAGCGTTTCTCACCGTCAGCATATTGCACCAGCGAGATGCGGGCAGAACGGTTAGGATCGTATTCTACAGTCAAAACTTCGGCAGGCTGGCCGACTTTATCGCGCTTGAAGTCAATAATGCGGTAGTGCCGCTTGTGACCTCCACCAATGTAGCGCATAGTGCGGTGACCTTCATTATTCCGGCCACCGGTTCTCTTCAGGGGCTCCAGCAGGCTCTTTTCCGGCTTGGATGCTGTCAGTTCCGCAAAATCAGGAGCCACACGAAAGCGTGTTCCTGGCGTAACTGGTCTCATTTTTTTAACTCCCATGACTGATTGATTGGTAGAGCAACGCTCGGTTTACAGATCAGCGTAAATATCAATTACTTCGCCTTCTCCAACCGTAACGATTGCTTTCTTGGTAGTAGGGGTCTTACCCGTTACAACACGTCCATTGATGTTTTTGCTGCGCTTTTTGCCCAGCGACCGCATCGTTTGTACAGACTCGACATTAACGCCATACATTTTCTCGACGGCTTTGATGATCTCGAGTTTGTTCGCTTTCAGTTCGACCTCAAAAGCATACTTCCCCTGCTTGTTCAGGCCCGTCATCTTTTCAGTGACGATTGGTCGTTTCAGTACGTTCATGATTTTTACTTGTCGAACAGCGTTTGGATGGTTGACAAAGCTTCTTCGCTAATCAGCAGTTGGTCAGCATTCATCAGGTCATAGGTATTGACCTGCGAAGCCGTCGTTACTTTTGCCTTTTGCACGTTCCGACTCGACAGGATGACGTTCGTGTTCACGTCCGGCAGGATCAGCAGCGTTTTACGACCTGCTACGTTCAGATCGTTCAGGAACTGAATATAATCCTTCGTGCGGGGTGCCTCGAGCGTGATATTGTCGATAACCGAAATGTTGTTAGCCTTTGCTTTTACGGCATAAGCTGACTGACGAGCCAGAGCTTTTACTTTTTTGTTCAGTTTGAAGCTATAGTCGCGGGGACGCGGTCCAAAAATGGTACCACCACCAACAAACACTGGTGACTTGGCACTACCGGCGCGGGCACCGCCTGTTCCTTTCTGCTTCTTCAGTTTGCGGGTCGAGTGAGCATTTTCAGCCCGCTCTTTCGCTTTGTGCGTTCCCTGGCGTTGATTAGCCAGGTATTGTTTCACGTCGAGATAAATCGCGTGTTGGTTCGGCTCAATACCGAAAACCTCTTCCGGCAACGTTACCTTCTTGCCAGTATCCTCGCCTTTGCTGTTATATACGATTACTTCCATGGCCTATTTCTCAATAATAACGTATGAATTTTTGGCTCCTGGAATCGAACCACTAACAACGAGCAGGTTCTGCTCAGGCATGACACGCAATACGCGCAGGTTCTGAACCTTTACGCGGTTACCGCCCATACGTCCTGCCATGCGCAGGCCTTTGAACACCCGCGAAGGGAACGAACAGGCACCAATCGAACCTGGGTGACGCCCCCGGTTGTGCTGGCCGTGCGTTTGACCGCCAACCCCGCCAAATCCATGGCGCTTCACAACGCCCTGGAAACCGCGCCCTTTGGCCGTTCCGACAACATCGACGAAATCTTCTTCGGCGAATACATCGGCTACCGTGAGCGTTTCGCCAAGGTTAAACTCTTTTTCGAATTCTTTGAACTCGACAAGTTTACGCTTAGGCGTAGTACCAGCTTTCTTGAAGTGGCCTAACTCCGGCTTGTTGGTGTGCTTTTCTTTTTTCTCGCCGAAACCCAGCTGCACAGCCGCGTAGCCGTCTTTATCGACGCTACGAACGTGAGTTACGACACAGGGACCCGTTTCAATTACTGTACATGCCAGAGCCTGCCCGTCCGCATTGTACACGCTGGTCATCCCGATTTTCTTGCCAATTAAACCAGACATTTGTGTTTGTTTAAAGTAAGCAGGTAAAATTTAGGTACTCTCCCGAACTCAGACCTTCTGAATCGGGCCGCAAAGGTAAGCAGATAATTAAATGAATCCTAGTATCTGCTTAGCAATCAGGGCCTAGAACAATATAAAAAAAGGCCGGGCGCGCTGCACCTGACCTTTCATGGCATACAATACCTCAACTAATAAGGCTTGTTTGCAAAAAGTCAGATGTGGTTTCCACCAGTGGCGGACCTTCACCCTCGTATGTTGTGATTCGTACTCCGAGTTTGGGAGTGCAAAAATACGAAAAGTTTGGGCATTGCCCAAACTTTTCGTAAAAATCGCATAAATACTAACTTAAACTTTAATCTCTACGTCAACACCGCTTGGCAATTCAAGCTTCATCAGAGCGTCAACCGTTTTCGCGCTGCTGCTATAGATATCTACCAGACGCTTGTACGTGCAGAGCTGGAACTGCTCCCGCGCCTTTTTATTGACGTGGGGCGACCGCAGTACCGTATAGATTTCTTTGTCGGTCGGCAGAGGGATTGGACCGCTAACGACAGCACCTGTCGACTTAACCGCTTTCACGATTTTCTCAGCTGATTTATCAACCAGCATGTGGTCGAATGACTTCAGCTTAATGCGAATTTTTTGGCTCATTGTGTTGTGGTTCGTTAGATGTTTAAAATCAGTACTGCCGAAAGAACCATTTACTCCGACAGCACAAAAAATGGGCAGCAGGCCAATGTTGACCGACTGCCCAATATCTGAAAGGCTTAGGCCTTCACCGTTCCTTTTTCTTTAGCAACAACCGTATCGGCTATGTTCTGCGGCACGAACTCGTAGTGCGAGAATGTCAGGTTGGCCGTAGCGCGACCCGACGACATTGTACGCAGATCCGTTACGTAACCGAACAGTTCCGATAGAGGCACGTCGGCCTTGATCACCTGTGAACCAGCTTTGGTATCCATACCTTTCATTACACCCCGACGCCGGTTTAAGTCACCCGTAATCGGACCGGTGTATTCTTCAGGTGTAAGAACTTCAACAGCCATGATTGGTTCGAGCAGTTTCGGGCCAGCCTGACGAGCCGCTTCACGGAAGCCAAGACGTGCTGCCATTTCGAATGAGAGCGAATCGGAGTCAACGTCGTGGTACGAACCGTGGAACAAACGAACTTTCATGCCTTCCAGCGGGAAGCCAGCCAGCGGACCGTTTTTCAGCGATTCTTCAAAGCCTTTTTGTACGGCTGGAATGAATTCGCGAGGAATCACACCACCAACAATAGCATTGTCAAACTGCAGACCTTCGGTCTTGTCGTCATCACGGGGTCCAAGTTCAAACACGATGTCGGCGAATTTACCGCGGCCACCCGTCTGCTTCTTGTAAACCTCGCGGTGCTCAGTGCTCTTGGTCAGCTTCTCTTTGTATGCTACTTGCGGGGCGCCCTGGTTTACTTCCACTTTGAATTCACGACGCATCCGATCAATGATAATTTCAAGGTGAAGCTCACCCATACCACGAATAATGGTCTGGCCAGTTTCTTCGTTCGATTCAACCTTCAGGGTTGGATCTTCTTCGATTAGTTTACCAATGGCTTTCGAGAAGTTGTCCTGGTCGGCTGATTTCTTCGGCTCAATGGCGTAACCAATAACCGGATCCGGGAATACCATTGATTCCAGAACAATCGGGTTCTTTTCATCAGACAGGGTATCACCGGTTTTGATGTCTTTGAAACCAACAACGGCACCGATGTCGCCAGCCTCCAGACGCTCGATCTGGTTTTGCTTGTTCGCGTGCATCTGGAAAATCCGCGAAATCCGCTCCTTATTACCCGAACGATTGTTCAGGATATACGAACCCGACTCCAGTACGCCCGAGTACGAACGAACGAAGCACAGACGGCCTACGTACGGGTCGGTAGCAATCTTAAATGCCAGGGCCGAGAACGGCTCACTTGACGACGGCTTACGCGAGATTTCTTCACCCGTGTTGGGATTAGTACCTTTGATGTTCTCCTTGTCCATCGGCGATGGCAGCAGGGCCATTACGTAATCGAGCATGGTTTGAACACCTTTGTTCTTGAAAGACGATCCGCAAAGCATCGGAACGATCTTCATCGCAATCGTTGCTTTACGCAAAGCCGCCAGAATTTCGTCTTCGGTGATCGAGTTTGGATCATCGAAATACTTCTCCATCAGGCTATCGTCGAATTCAGCAACAGCTTCGAGCAGTTTCTCGCGCCACTCGGTAGCTTCGTCGATCATATCGTCCGGGATAGGCACCTCTGTAAAGGTCATGCCTTTGTCGGTCTCATTCCAGACGATACCCCGGAAGTTAACCAAGTCAACTACACCTTTAAAGTTATCTTCTTCACCGATTGGCAACTGAAGAGGCACAGCATACGAACCGAGCATCTCTTTTACCTGACGGCATACGTTCAGGAAGTCGGCGCCCGAACGGTCCATCTTATTTACGAAGCCCAGGCGAGCTACGTTGTAGTTGTTAGCCAGACGCCAGTTAGTTTCTGACTGAGGTTCGACACCATCAACGGCGCTGAACAGGAACACCAGACCATCAAGTACGCGCAGCGAACGGTTCACCTCTACAGTGAAGTCAACGTGGCCCGGCGTGTCGATGATGTTGATGTGATACTTTTGATCCCGGTAGGTCCAGTCAACAGTCGTAGCGGCCGAGGTGATCGTAATCCCTCGCTCCTGCTCCTGCTCCATCCAGTCCATGGTAGCAGCACCGTCGTGAACTTCACCAATCTTGTGGCTTACCCCGGCGTAATAGAGAATGCGTTCGGTTGTGGTCGTTTTACCCGCATCAATGTGGGCAGCGATACCGATGTTTCTCGTGAAATTTAAATCGCGAGCCATTAGCTTGTTATACGGAAAGTTATGTAATTCTAAAACAGCGGGAAGGGGCCGATGAGTTCGCCAAAACGGCACCTTTATAAATCAGGACGCAAAATTACTGAAACCCAGTTAGAAAACAAACTCGTACCCTATAAATAGTCGATTCATCGGCAACGTAGGGTTGTCTTTCAGGAGCGGTGGACGTAATAGTAAGAAGTAACGCATACCAACAAGCTCGTAGCCATATAATGAGGTTTACTCCTAAAAAGACGGCTTGTAGAATCATAAGCCGTCTTTTTAGGAGTAAACTGTCTCTATTCGACTGGAGCCTCTACAATCATAACAATTTTCCAGAGGCCCCGAATGTCTTGTAGAGGAACTGTTACGTTTCCGCCGTTAGGGTTATCCGAATGGAGCGTTAGGTACTTACGGGTAAGCAATTCGTTGTCACGAATGCGTTTAACTACAAAATAATCGCGATACATGACCGCATAAACTCCCCCCGACTGGTATTCCCAGTCACTCTCATTAACCGGTACGGCCAGAACTTTGGCCCCATGTGCCAATTGCGGGCTCATGCTATTCCCCGAAATTTCCAGCACAACCGCCTGTTTGTGGCCCTTTACTATCGACTTACGTACCCGGAATGGCTCCGCATCCCGCATGCCATTACCATCAGCATAACTTTCTACAAACGTCGCGTAGAAACGTACCGGCACAAATGGTATTTCCAACGTGTCATCTTCGGTGCTTGTTATTATAGCGTTGGCTTCGGGCGAGTTCAGCACCGGTAGCGTTCCCCGAATCAGGTAATCGGCACTGATTTGTGGGTAACACGCCAGCAAACTCATAATCGTGTCGTACGATGGTTTTGCACGACCGTTGAGAATATTGTAAAACTTCGACGGGTTCTCCCCTAACTCTTTGGCGATCTGATAGATCGTAATGCCTAACGCATCAAAAACCTGCTTCAGACGATCCTGTATGCTCATGGTGTCGTTAATTTTTTCCGAACATTTTTCCATTCTTGTAGTATGGATAGTTAGCAATTATAATACAACTAAAATATATTGCATTTGTATTAGGTCAAAACTACAATAAATACTCATTGAACATGCGTATACCAACGGCTTTTTATTCAATAGTGTAATGAATCGTAATCGACTTTCTACTCATACTCTTCCAACGGTACTGTTTGTCGATATGAACAGCTTCTTTGCTTCCTGCGAACAGCAGGTTAATTACTGGCTGCGGGGCCGCCCAGTAGGTGTGTGTGTCTATACAGGTCGACAAGGCTGCGTGATTGCACCATCCATTGAAGCGAAAGTTCGGGGGGTGAAAACCGGTATGCGATTGGATGAAGCCATCGTAATTTGTCCGGACTTAGTGCCTATTGAAACTCATCCGGGCCGCTACCGGGAGTTCCATGTCAAAGTCATTAAGGTGCTCCGGAAATTTTCGGATGAGGTCGTGCCAAAGAGTATTGATGAGGCCGTTGTTAACCTGACTAACTACCAGTATGTCTATAAGGATATGCAGCAGGTGGCCCTGGACATTAAAGCCGCTATTCGAAACGACGTCGGTGATTACATGCGCTGTTCAATTGGCATAGCCCCCAATGCGTTTCTGGCGAAGCTGGCATCGGACATCCGAAAACCCGACGGTCTGACAATAATTACCCCTGAAACGATTGATGAGGTTCTGGGTTCACTTTGTCTGACCGACTTGCCCGGCATTGGCCAGCGTATGGCCGTCAGGCTTGAAGCCGGCGGTATTCATACTCCGCTCGAACTTCGTTACGCTTCTCCTGAGCACTTACGGGCGGTCTGTAAAAGCATCATTGGCTGGCACTGGCATCTTCGGTTAAACTTTGGTGGCGAGGTCGACTTAGATTCAAAGGATACTTATAAAAGCATGTCGGCTATGCGCACTATTTCTTCCGAGCAGCGGCACTCCGCTGAGCGTCTGGATGAACTTTTGCAATCACTATGTTTAACGCTCGAACGGCGGATGGTGCGCCAGGGTGTTTTTTGTCAGGAAATGTCGTTTTCGTGCCGTTATAATTCCGGCAAGACGTATAACTACGAGGTCCGGCTGCCAGAGCCCAAACAGGACGGACCGGAACTCTACCAGATTATCCGCCAGCGCCTGGATAAGTTTCAGGAAACTCATCACTGTGAGCCTGTGCTGAACCAACATCTACGCTCTATGTCGGTGGTGGTTTTCCGGTTTATTCTGGCTGAACTGGTTCCACTGAGCCTATTCGGCAACGACCGGCGTAAGGATAAGCTCCGGCAAACGCTATACGACGTAAAAACGAAATTCGGTATGGACAAATTGATGCGTGCTACCGAGTTGCGCGATAATCCTGTGTACCGGGACGTAATTGGTTTTGGTAATATAAAGGATCTATAGACCGGAATTAGACTATAACCTGCTCGTTAGGGCAAAAAAAGGTGGTGCGTCCACCCACTACCGAGCGCTCAATTCGGGTCTGGCAACGGGGACAGTACTTGTGCGCTTCCACATCGTCGTAGGGCGAATCGTCCCATTCGCGCACATGGATGAGAAAACTATTCGGAAAGTCGCGATAGGTGGCTTCGTAGCGGATGGCAGTTTCGAGCACAAGCCGAATTGCTTCGTGAAGCCGCAGCATCTGTTCATTATTGAGCGTGTTGGCGCGTTGCTCAGGATGAACGTAGGCCTGAAACAACACCTCATCAACGATCCAGTTGCCCAAACCGGCAACTACGCTCTGATCGAGAAGAACAGGTTTGATCTGCGACTTTTTACTTCGGACACGCTCCGTTAGTTGATCGAGTGAAATGTCCAGCCCATCTTTTCCAATTTTCTTTCGCTGGAGAAACGCTTCGACATTATCTACTAAACCAACCCGCTCGAATTTACGCGGGCACAGAAACCCCAGGTTAAAGCCATTACTGAACTCAAATACAATTCGGGCAAAACGCGGTCGATCGACGGAGGAATGATAATACTCCAGATCGCCCGTCATTCCAAAGTGCATATGCACAATTACGTCCGGCTGGTCGGTGAAAACAAACAGATTTTTACCGATTCGTCGTGTTCCGGTAAACGAACGGCCAATAAGTGTACTGCTCAGCGTAGCATAATCAGTTGTTAATAATTTTTTATCCTCAACTTTAATATGCTCAATAGCTTGATAGAGCGAAGATGTTTCGAGGTATTGACGTCGGATTTCGACCTCAGGAAGTTCTGGCATCCGTTTTTATTTTCTTTGAGAAACGCTTCGTACGCTCAGATGTTACGCGCCTGTTCGGTCTATTTTGTAGACCAGAAGCAATGGTTTTCACGTAAAGTATAAACATATCTTTACCCTATTGAGCCACACCCAATAGTCTATACTATTATATATCAGCCAATTGGCGGGAAACTTTTTTAAACGGTAGGCGGTTGTTCAGGGCAATACATAGCCAGGCTGATTCGTTTCGGAATTATGCCCGGTCTAAAAACGGGCTTGTTCACTGGTCCTGAACATTCTTAACCAACTTAATTTTATCAGATGTAACAACCTCTACACAACCGCGAAAGCGGCTTTTTTAAAGTTTGTGCATGTTCAATCGTTAAACTGAAAATTACTATGGAGAACAGTCCGCAAAAGTCAAAAACAAACGGTGCTCTGTTGGCGGCCCTAATCATTATGACAGGTCTGGCCGGGGTGTCGAGTTATCTGTATTTTGACCAGAAAAAGGTATCCGAGAACCAGGAAGTGACCATTTCTGAGCGGGTGGAAGAACTTTCAACCACACGTGTAAAACTTGATTCAATTTCAACGGCGCTTGATGCTAAAATTGCTGAAGTACAGAAGCTAGGTGGCGATATTACGGAGCTGGAAAAAGTAAAGGCACAGTTAGAACAGGATAAAGCATCGCTGCGTCGCGGCAACCGGGTATCGCTGGCTAAATACGAAGCCAAGATTAAGCAGTATGAAGCTTTCCTTATTGAAAAAGATACGTTGATTGCCAACCTGCAGCGTGAGAACGTAACACTGGCGACAAATGTCAAAGTTCTCGATGAAGAGAACACAGGCTTAAAAACTGAGCGGCAGCGTCTGGCCGATTCCGTGTCGACCGTGGTTTCTCAAAATCAGGATCTTTCTACTAAGGTAACCCGCGCAGCTGCTTTAAAAGCTCAGAATATTAAGGTCCTGGCTGTAAACTCGAAAGGCAAGGTAAAAGAAGATGACGCTTATAAAGCTCGCCGACTGGACAAAATCAAACTGGTCTATACGCTGCTGGATAACCCATTAACCAAAGAGGAGCCCAAGGACGTATATGTACGGGTACTGGACCCTCAGGGCGCGGTAGTTTCTGATATGGCTAATGGTTCGGGAACCTTTACGGTCGATGGTAATGAGACCATTTACACGACCAAGCAAACGGTCAATTATACGAGCAATGGCCAGAATGTTGAACTGCTGTATACTCGTGGTATTCCTTATAAGCCCGGAAAGTATACAGTTGAACTGTATTCGGAAGGCTTTAAGATCGGTACTGGCGAATTTGCAGTTCGGTAAACTGGTTTAACCACATAAAAAAAGCGCGACACCCAACGGTGCCGCGCTTTTCTTGCTCTACTCAATTGGTGGTTCTATATCCAGTAAAACCAAGATTTTCTTGCAGAGGACTGGCAACAGAAAGCCGCAAAACCTTTCCTGTTTTTTCCATTCCATAGTTTGTGAAAACTCTGTCTTTCTGCAGCGAACCAATGTTTAAACCGGCAACTGTAAGCTGAATAACTTCCATTTGGCTATTTAAGCCAATATGAGCAATACGCTGCACAACTTTGTTCGGATACTGCTTTGTATACATCAAAGTTACTGTACTGTCAGACTCTGCTTTTAGCTCAACGGCAGGAAGTTTGTTGGCCGGCATTGCTATATAAGCCGGATCCAGGTAAACATTTGTCTGGTACACTCCTGCAGCTTCGTCAGCTAACGTCAGCGGGCTGGGTCGGACATCACTATACCGATGGCAGGCTGCGGTAGTAGCTAACATAGCACAGAGCAGGAGTCGTAAGGTCATTAGCCAATGTTCTGATTAAACCTGATCATTAGACCCGACCGTTGACGAAAGGGTTGGAACATCCGTTTCCTTTTTTTCGGGTGCTGGTTCTTCCGCAGCTTCAACCCAGACTTTCATATCATTCAGAGACATTGGACCGAACTGTGTTGTGAAAGCCACATCGGCAGCATCACGTCCGTAAGCCACTGTGATTCGATTCCCGCGGGGTTGCTCCTGCGTTGCATCGAACGTAAACCAGCGGCCATCTACGTAAGCCTCAAACCAGGCATGCAGATCCATTGGGTCGAGCTGGTGTAAATACCCGACCACCATTCGGGCAGGGATATTCAGCGCACGGCAGAGAGAAATACCCAGATGGGTAAAATCACGGCAAACGCCGACCTTTTTGTCGGCTGTGTCAACCGCCGATGTGCTGGCGTCGCTGGTGCCGTACTGGTAGGTTACGTTTTCATGAATCCAGCGTCGTATCGCTTCTACCTGATCATATCCAGGTTCCATGTCCTTAGTCACCTCGGCCGCCAGATCGCCTAACTGGTCAGACTGGCAGTAACGGCTGGGAAGCGTATAGTGCAATACATCATCTGGCAGATCTTCTACCGGCGTATAGGGAGCCCCCGGCGACACATCAATGAGGTCGGACGTTTGTACAGTCGCCGAAAAGTGAATAGAAAAAGGGCCTTCGGGGGCTACAACGCGTTGACAGAGATTGCCATACATGTCCGTAAATTCGGTTACGTTGACCGCTGGAATGATCTGGTATTCCTCGCGGATTATCCATTGTCCGGCTCCCGAGCGCGGCCGTAACATCAGGATTAAAGGTGTTGGCCCCTGGGCTTCAAACGAAAGCTCACAGCCAGCGTTAAGTTGCATATTTTTTGAAGAGCGATTGATTTCAGTTTTTATAAGCTATAACCTCACAGATTTGTTCTGATTTAGAACACTTCGCTGAACTATAGTAACTGAACCTGTAAAGGTCCTCAGCCTTCTTTTAATAAAAAATGGCCTGATCATTTCTGACCAGGCCATTTTTTATAAACAGTTAGCAAGCCTTAAACCGCGGCCCGCTTCTTACTCCGGGCAAATTGTTCGCGCGATTCCGTGATCGTTTCGAGTTCTTCTTTCGAACCAACAATCACGTTCTGGTAACGCCGAATGCCTGTACCAGCCGGAATCAGGTGGCCTACAATAACGTTCTCTTTCAAGCCGTCAAGCATGTCACGCTTACCGCGAATCGAAGCTTCACTCAGAACTTTCGTTGTTTCCTGGAAAGATGCTGCCGATATAAAGCTATCCGTACCGAGCGATGACTGCGTAATACCCATCAGCGTCGGCTGCGAAACAGCAGCCATTGCGTCACGTACGGTCACTAAAGCCATGTCACGGCGTTTCAGGCTGGAGTTCTCGTCACGTAGCTGGCGGCTCGTCACAATCATACCAGGCTTGAAGTTAACCGAGTCACCGGCGTCCATAACAACCTTGGCGTCAAGGACCTTGTCGTTTTCTTCGCGGAATGCCCACTTATCAACAACCTGTCCTTCAAGGAAGTTGGTATCGCCCGAGTCGATAATCTCAACTTTCTGCATCATCTGCCGAACAATGGCTTCAATGTGCTTATCGTTAATCTTAACCCCCTGCAGACGGTATACTTCCTGAATCTCGTTCACCAGGTATTCCTGAACAGCCGTCGGACCTTTGATAGCCAGAATGTCGCTTGGTGTGATAGCACCGTCAGACAGCGGAGCGCCAGCCCGTACGAAGTCGTTATCCTGTACAAGGATGAACTTCGACAGCGGTACGAGATATTTTTTCTTCGTGCCGTCTTTCGACTCGATGAAAATCTCACGGTTACCGCGCTTGATCGTGCCATACGTGACAACACCATCAATTTCACTCACCACGGCCGGGTTTGACGGGTTCCGGGCTTCAAACAATTCCGTTACGCGCGGCAGACCACCCGTAATATCACGAGTTTTACCAACGTTACGTGGAATCTTGGCCAGCGGCTGACCAGCTTTAATCTGCTGCCCTTCTTTCACGACCAGACGAGATCCAACCGGCAAGTTGTAGCTCTTCTGCAACTGCCCGCCTGCGTCAGCATCCGGCAGGTGCAGCGACAAGGTCGTTGTTCCCTGTACAATAATCGCCGGGTTCTTCGCCTTATCGCGGCTTTCGATGATCACCATCTCCTGGAAGCCCGTCTGTTCGTCGAACTCCTCGCGGTAGGTAATACCGTCTTCAATAGCGTCGAAGTTTAGCGTACCCGTTAGCTCGGACAGAATAACAGCGTTATACGGATCCCAGGCGCAAATATCGTCGCCCTTTTTCACCATATCACCTTCCTTCACCCGCAGGAATGCACCATAAGGTACGTTGTTGCTGATCAGAACAACGTTCCGATCATTCGGGTTTACGATCCGAACTTCACCCGAACGACCCATTACGACCGTTTGCGGGTTTCCTTCCGAATCCTCCGACTCAACTGTTCGCATCTCTTCAAACTCGATCAGACCGTCGAATTTTGCTTTGATCGAAGCGTCAACTGCGATGTTGGAAGCAGTACCACCGACGTGGAAGGTACGGAGCGTTAACTGCGTACCAGGCTCACCAATAGACTGCGATGCAATTACACCAACAGCTTCACCGATGTCGACCATGCGGCCCGAAGCCAGGTTACGGCCGTAGCACTTAGCGCAAACGCCCTGCCTGGATTCACACGTAAGCACTGAACGGATTTCAACCGTTTCGATGCTCGTTTCATCAATGGCCGCGGCAATCTCTTCAGTAATCAATTCGCCAGCGCCTACCAGTTTCAATGGCCGATTATCCGCGTCTTTTTTCAGCGGGTCGAAAATATCGTGCACTGTCGTGCGGCCCAGAATCCGCTCCGACAGCGGCTCTACGATATCTTCGTTGTCTTTCAAGGCCGAGACCTGAAGACCACGTAACGTACCGCAGTCATCTTCGCTGATGATAACATCCTGCGCTACATCGTGCAGACGCCGGGTCAGGTAACCAGCATCGGCCGTTTTGAGAGCCGTATCGGCCAAACCTTTCCGGGCACCGTGCGTCGAGATGAAGTACTCCAGTACGTCGAGACCTTCTTTAAAGTTCGATAGAATCGGGTTCTCAATAATCTCACCAACGGAGCCCTGCAGGTTTTTCTGCGGCTTAGCCATCAGTCCCCGCATACCGCCCAGCTGACGAATCTGCTCACGGGAACCACGGGCGCCCGAGTGCATCATCATATAGATCGAGTTGAAACCACCCTGATCGGCTTCGAGCTGCTTCATCAGCGTCTCGGTCAGTCGGGAGTTAACGCGCGTCCAGATATCAATAACCTGGTTATACCGTTCGTTCTCCGTGATCAGACCCATCAGGTAGTTGTCCCAAACGCTCTGTACCTCAGCTTTTGCTTCTTCAACAAGGCCCTGCTTCGCTTCTGGAATCATGACATCGCTCAGACCGATCGATAGACCGCCTTTGAACGCCATCTGGAAACCAAGCTCTTTAATCTCATCGAGGAACTGAGCCGTCCGTGCACCACCCGAGATTTTGAAGATGAGGGCAATGATTTGCTGCAGCTTTTTCTTCGTCAGCAGTTCATTGATATAGCCAACCTCTTCCGGTACCGCCTGGTTAAATAATAACCGACCCGCTACGGTATCAATGATTTTATCAACCAGCTGATCATTCTCATCCCGAACTTTTACCCGGCACTTGATATTGGCATGCTTCGAAATTTTACCTTCGTTAATACCAATGATGACTTCTTCGGCACCGTAGAACGTCATTCCTTCACCCGTGATCGGGTACTCAGGTGTTGACTTACGGCCTTTCGTTACGTAATACAGACCCAACACCATGTCCTGCGACGGTACCGTAATCGGCGCCCCGTTGGCAGGGTTCAGAATGTTGTGCGAAGCCAGCATCAATAACGATGCTTCCAGAATTGCCTCCTGACCCAGCGGCACGTGAACGGCCATCTGGTCACCGTCAAAGTCAGCGTTGAACGCCGTACAGACGAGGGGATGCAACTGAATAGCCTTACCTTCGATCAGCTTCGGCTGGAATGCCTGAATACCCAGGCGGTGCAGCGTTGGAGCCCGGTTCAGCAGAACAGGATGGCCCTTCAGCACGTTCTCCAGTATGTCCCAGATAACGGGATCTTTCCGGTCAACGATTTTCTTAGCCGACTTAACTGTCTTGACGATACCCCGCTCGATGAGCTTCCGGATGACGAACGGCTTAAACAATTCAGCCGCCATATCCTTTGGCAGACCACATTCGTGCAACTTCAGTTCTGGTCCTACGACAATTACCGAACGACCCGAGTAGTCAACGCGCTTACCCAGCAGGTTTTGCCGGAAACGGCCCTGCTTGCCTTTCAGCATGTCGGACAGTGATTTCAGCGCCCGATTACCTTCCGAACGAACGGCGTTCACCTTCCGCGAGTTGTCGAACAGCGAGTCAACCGCTTCCTGCAGCATCCGCTTTTCATTCCGCAGAATAACTTCGGGCGCTTTGATCTCAATCAGACGCTTCAGGCGGTTGTTCCGAATAATTACCCGGCGATACAGATCGTTCAGGTCGGAGGTAGCAAACCGGCCACCATCGAGAGGGACGAGCGGACGCAGTTCGGGTGGAATGACCGGTACCATTTTAATGACCATCCACTCAGGCCGGTTCTCGATGCGGCCATTCGCTTCCCGGAACGCTTCGACGACTTTCAACCGCTTGAGGGCTTCAGCTTTCCGCTGCTGCGATGTATCGGTAGCAGCCGCGTGACGCAGCTGATAAGAAAGCTCGTCTAACTGCAGACGGGATAACAGCATTTCCAGCGCTTCGGCCCCCATCTTCGCGATGAACTTGTTCGGGTCCTTATCGTCCAGATGCTGGTTGGTGCTTGGCAGCTTGTCAATGATATCGAGGTATTCGTCCTCGGTCAGGAAATCAAGTTGGTTAATACCGTCTTCGGCCTTGACACCCGGCTGCACGACTACGTAACGTTCGTAGTAGATAACCTGGTCGAGTTTCTTGGTCGAAAGACCGAGCAAATAACCAATCTTGTTTGGCAATGAGCGGAAATACCAGATATGCGCCACCGGCACCACCAGTTCAATGTGGCCCATCCGCTCCCGGCGTACTTTCTTCTCTGTCACCTCTACGCCACAACGGTCGCAGATGATGCCTTTGTAACGAATACGCTTGTATTTACCACAGTGACATTCCCAGTCCTTTACTGGCCCAAAGATGCGCTCGCAGAACAAGCCACCCATCTCGGGCTTATAGGTCCGGTAGTTAATCGTCTCCGGCTGCGTCACTTCGCCGTAGGAACTCTCCAAAATAGACTCCGGCGACGCCAGACTGATCGTCACGCTGGCAAAGTCGCTGTTGAGTTTCTTGTTCTTTTTGAACGACATTGGTTGGAGATTATAGGTTAAAATCTTGTCATTACTATCATTTAGTGGTCATTGATCATCACGCATTGTAAAAACAACTAATGACAATCAACGCCCCCTAACGACATCGAATGACTAACTTTATTCAAGTGTAATTTCAAGTGCCAGACCACGTAACTCGTGTACGAGTACGTTGAACGACTCGGGAATGTTCGGCTTCGGCAGGTTTTCACCTTTCACGATAGCCTCATATGCTTTCGCACGGCCGACTACGTCATCGGATTTCACGGTCAGGATTTCCTGCAGAATGTTGGATGCCCCAAAGGCTTCGAGCGCCCAAACTTCCATCTCACCAAACCGCTGGCCACCAAACTGCGCTTTACCACCCAGCGGCTGCTGCGTAATCAGCGAGTACGGCCCGATCGAACGAGCGTGCATCTTGTCGTCTACCAGGTGACCGAGTTTGAGCATGTAAATGATACCAACCGTTACCGACTGATCAAACCGCTCACCCGTCAGACCATTGTAGAGATATGTCCGGCCAAACGATGGCAGACCTGCTTCGGCTAGTTCATCAGCAACCTGCTGTTCCGTAGCGCCGTCGAAAATTGGAGTCGCATACTTCCGATCCAGTTTCTGACCAGCCCAGGCCAATACGGTTTCGTAAATCTGGCCCAGGTTCATCCGGCTTGGTACGCCAAGTGGGTTCAGGACGATATCTACTTTCGTTCCATCTTCGAGGAACGGCATGTCCTCGTCGCGCACAATCCGGGCAACAACCCCTTTGTTTCCGTGGCGACCAGCCATTTTATCACCTACTTTCAGCTTACGCTTCTTGGCGATATAGACTTTAGCCAGTTTTACGATACCGGCTGGTAGTTCGTCTCCTACTTCAAGCGTAAACCGTTCCCGTTTGAAACGACCGGTAATTTCGCTCCGACGATTGTTATAGTTTTTGATCAACTGCACAATCATCTGGTTCAGCTTATCGTCATCCGTCCAAGCATCCAAATTGAGGTCAATCAACAGGTTAGCTTCCTCCGGAACAGCGTACCCACTTTCGTCACGGTACGGATTTTTATCCGGGAACAGATTATCCGTAATATTCTTGCGGCTGAACTTCACCCCTTTGCTGACAATCTCGTCACCAAACTTGTGCTTGACGCCCTGGCTTGTTTTGCCATCCAGCAAAGCCACCATTTTGTCGATCATCCGGGCCCGGAAGTCGTTCAGTTCACGGCCGTACTTCTTCATCAGGGCTTTCACCTCATCCTTGTGCTTGCCCCGGTCTTCTTTAGCTGGACGGGCAAACAGTTTGGTGTCGATAACAACGCCTTTCAGGGACGGGGGCGCTTTCTTCGAGGCATCCTTCACGTCACCGGCTTTGTCGCCAAAGATGGCGCGGAGCAGCTTTTCTTCCGGCGTCGGATCGCTTTCCCCTTTCGGCGTAATCTTACCGATCAGAATGTCGCCTTCTTTTACCTCCGTACCTACGCGAACGATACCATTTTCGTCAAGGTTACGAACCGTTTCTTCGCTTACGTTTGGAATCTCCGAGGTCAGTTCCTCTTCACCCCGTTTCGTATCCCGTACCTCCAGCTCAAACTCTTCGATATGGATCGACGTAAAGATATCTTCCCGAACAACCCGCTCCGAAATTACGATGGCATCCTCAAAGTTGTAACCCTGCCAGGGCATGAAGGCAACCTTCATGTTCCGGCCTAGCGCCAACTCACCAGCCTGCGTGGCGTAACCTTCGCAGAGAACATCTCCTTTTTTCACTTTCTGGCCTTTCAGCACAGTCGGCTTAATGTTGATGCACGTATCCTGGTTCGTCCGACGGAACTTAATCAGATTGTACGTCTTCCGATCTTCATCGAACGTAACGGCAATCTGATCATCATCGAGGTCGTAGCGAACGACAATCTTGGTCGAATCAACAAACTCGATAACTCCATCGGCTTCAGCAATTACCAGCGTACGGGAATCAACGGCTACACGACCTTCCAGACCTGTGCCCACAATGGGGGCTTCAGGCCGAAGCAGCGGTACAGCCTGACGTTGCATGTTCGATCCCATTAGGGCTCGGTTCGCATCGTCATGCTCCAGGAACGGAATCATGGAAGCCGCCACCGATACAATCTGATTCGGAGCAATATCCATGAAGGTTACGTTCGCAGGTTCAGCCATTGGGAAGTCACCTTCAAAACGAGCTTTCAGGCGATCAACCTGGAAGTTGCCTTTCTTATCAATACCAGCATTAGCCTGGGCGATATAATGCGTGTCTTCCTCTTCGGCGGTCAGGTACATCACCGGTTTATCCATCGACACCTTACCGTTCTCAATAACCCGGTAGGGTGTTTCGATAAAGCCCATGCTGTTAATTTTTGCGTATACGCATAGCGATGAAATCAGACCAATGTTCGGACCTTCCGGCGTTTCAATTGTACACAGACGACCGTAGTGCGTATAGTGTACGTCACGAACTTCGAAACCAGCCCGTTCGCGAGACAGTCCACCCGGTCCGAGCGCCGACATACGACGCTTGTGCGTCACTTCGGCCAGCGGGTTCGTCTGGTCCATGAACTGCGACAGCTGATTCGTTCCGAAGAACGAGTTGATAACCGACGACAGCGTACGGGCGTTAATAAGGTCAACGGGTTTGAAGTCCTCGTTATCCCGCACGTTCATCCGCTCCTTAATTGTCCGCGCCATTCGCGCCAGGCCAACTCCGAACTGAGCGTACAATTGTTCACCTACAGTCCGGACGCGCCGGTTGCTGAGGTGGTCAATATCATCGACAACAGCCTTCGAGTTGATCAGACCAATCAGGTATTTCACAATCGACACGATGTCTTCTGTGGTTAATACTTTCATGTCTGACGAGATGTCAAGACCCAGTTTTTTATTGATCCGGTAACGGCCTACGTCGCCAAGATCATAACGCTTATCTGAGAAGAACAGGCTCTGAATGATATCACGCGCTGTTTGCTCATCAGGAGCGTCCGCATTCCGTAATTGCCGATAGATCTGCTCCACTGCCTCTTTTTCAGAGTTAGAGCTATCTTTCTGCAGCGTGTTATAAATAATATTGTAATCAGCCATGTTCATGTCTTCCTTATGCAGGATGACTGACTTCTGACCTGATTCTGTAATCGTGTCAATATCATCAACCGAAATGGCCGAGTCACGCTCCAAGAGCACCTCGTTCCGGCTGATTGAAACTACTTCGCCCGTATCTTCATCTACGAAGTCTTCCGTCCATGTGCGCAGTACCCGTGCGGCTAAACGACGGCCAATGGCTTTCTTTAAATTGGCAGGCGTAGCCGGTACTTCTTCCGACAAACCAAACAGGTCAAGAATATCTTTATCGGAGCCAAAACCAATCGCCCGTAACAACGTCGTCACCGGAAACTTTTTCTTCCGGTCAATGTAAGCATACATTACGTTGTTGACGTCCGTTGAAAACTCAATCCAGGACCCTTTGAATGGGATAATCCGGGCAGAGTATAGCTTCGTACCGTTTGTATGTTTGCTCATAGAGAAGAACACACCCGGCGAACGGTGAAGCTGCGAAACAATCACCCGCTCAGCTCCGTTAATGACGAACGAGCCTTTTTCGGTCATGTATGGTATATTCCCCAGGAAAACTTCCTGCTCGATTGTCTCAAAATCCTCATTGTCAGGATCATTGTTCGACAGCCGCAGTTTGGCTTTCAGAGGTACCGAATACGTTAAACCCCGATCAATCGACTCGTCGACCGAATATTTCGGTGGATCAACGGAGTAATCAATAAACTCCAGCTTAAAATTTTCGCGGGAGTCGGAGATAGGGAAATTTTCCTGAAAAACCTTGAACAACCCTTCTTCCGACCGTTGGTTGGAAGGCGTATCAAGCTGGAAAAAATCTTTGAAGGATTTTACTTGAATATCCAGGAAGTCTGGATACCCAATCACTGGCTGAATCGTCGCAAAATTTTTGCGCGTACTGATTTTCGCGTTTGTAGCCAAGATTGTACTCTGTTTAGTTGCGTAACCGATTCTCAATGAGCGCGTTGCGAAGATTTGCGACGGCACCCGAACTAAGCGGCTATTCAGACCCCAGGTGTCACCCAACCCGAGGGGCGTAAATAGTCAACAGAAAGCAATAGAAATAAGTTTGTCTTTTGCAAGGGCATAGACAAAAATTCTCCAAACAGGAAAAGACCAGATGGTTCACCTGGCCTCCCCTGCTTGGAGCGATATGCATTCAGCAGATGCTTACTTAACTTCTACTTCAGCACCAGCTTCTTCGAGTTGCTTACGCAGCGATTCAGCTTCGTCTTTAGCAACTCCTTCTTTTACTGGCTTCGGTGCGCCGTCAACCAGTTCTTTGGCTTCTTTCAGGCCCAGACCGGTCAGATCTTTCACCAGCTTCACAACGGCCAGTTTAGCAGCACCGGCTGATTTCAGGATCACGTCGAACGACGTTTTCTCAGCCGCGACCGGAGCGGCATCGCCACCACTTGCAGCACCACCGGCTACCATTACAGGAGCGGCAGCTGCCGGCTCGATACCATACTCATCCTTCAGGATAGCAGCCAGTTCGTTAACTTCTTTAACCGTCAGGCTTACAAGCTGCTCAGCGAACGCTTTCAAATCTGCCATTTTAGTATTCTTATTTGATTGTGATACAATGTTGAAAAATAAACGTCGGAGAAATTAGGCTGCTTCCTCGCGCTCCGACAGCGTCTTGAGGATACCGGCCAGTTTATTACCGCCACCCTGCAGCGCCGAAATGACGTTTTTAGCAGGCGATTGCAACAGGCCAATGATTTCGCCAATGAGTTCTTCACGGCTCTTCAGTGCGATAAGCGCATCAAGCTGATCGGCTCCGATGAACAGGCTGCTGGAGATTGAGGCTCCTTTCAGTTGCAGCTTGTCATTCGTTTTGCGAAATTCCTTAATCAGTTGGGCCGGTGCTTTCTGGTTGTCAGGGTGAAACATTATCGCTGACTGACCATGCAGAACCGTATCGTTTAACGGCGTAAAGTCACCGTCAATGGATTCGAGTGCTTTTTTGATGAAGCTGTTCTTCACCACTTTGTACTCGATACCGCGCTCAAAACACATCCGACGTAACGTGTTGACTTCAGCAACCGTCATGCCATTGGCTTCCGTGATGTAGAAGAAGGGGATGCTCTGGAATTTACCAGTCAACTCCTCTATAATTGCTCCTTTTTCCTCGCGTTTCATGGCTTATACTCCGGCTACCGTACCTTTATCAATCGTTACTCCCGGACTCATCGTACTCGACATATTGATTGTCTTTACGTACGTACCTTTTGCCGACGAAGGCTTCAGGCGTAGTAGCGTAGCGATGATTTCCTGCGCGTTTTCGGCCAGTTTTTCCGGCGGA
Source organism: Spirosoma taeanense (assembly GCF_013127955.1). Classification (NCBI taxonomy): domain Bacteria; kingdom Pseudomonadati; phylum Bacteroidota; class Cytophagia; order Cytophagales; family Cytophagaceae; genus Spirosoma; species Spirosoma taeanense. Next base: position 56,019 of record NZ_CP053435.1, on the reverse strand, counting down.
AACGATACTTTACCAATACTTGTGTGAATAGCGCCCTGCTTATCAACTTTAAAGTCGATTTTACCGGCTTTCACCTCACGAACGGCTTTACCAACTTCGGGAGTTACTGTTCCTGATTTTGGATTTGGCATCAGACCACGCGGACCCAGCACTTTACCCAGGCGACCCACTTTAGCCATAACGTTCGGCATCGTGATAATCACGTCAACGTCCGTCCAGCCTTGTTCGATCTTCTGAATATAATCATCCAGACCTACGAAATCAGCGCCAGCCTCTTTCGCTTCGTTCTCCTTGTCCGGGGTGCAAAGCACCAGAACGCGAACCGTCTTACCCGTACCATGCGGCAACGTAGCAACGCCACGAACCATCTGGTCGGCTTTACGCGGGTCAACGCCCAACCGAACATCAATATCCACGGAAGCATCGAATTTCGTGTACGAAATCTCCTTCAGAATTTCGGCTGCCTGTTGCAGCGAATATTCCTTAGCAGCGTCGTACTTCGACAGGGCTTCCTTTTGTTTTTTCGTTAACTTAGCCATCTCTGTCTTTGCTCGGGCAAGTCTTATTTGTTCTCGAAAGGCGATGCGCCCGTCACCGTGATACCCATGCTGCGGGCTGTACCAGCCACCTGCTTCATTGCCGACTCAACCGTAAAAGCATTCAAATCCGGCATCTTCGTTTCCGCGATTGTCCGAACCTGATCCCACGTTACCGAGCCGACTTTGTTGCGGTTAGGTTGAGCAGAGCCGCCTTTCAGCTTAGCTGCTTCCATCAGCAGAATCGGTGCTGGTGGCGTTTTGATGACGAAATCAAAGGACTTATCCTTGTAATACGTAATCAAAACTGGCAACACCATGCCCATTTTATCCTGCGTCCGGCCGTTGAACTGCTTGCAGAATTCCATGATATTTAAACCCTTGGAACCCAGTGCCGGACCGATCGGAGGTGAGGGGTTAGCCTGCCCGCCTTTGACTTGCAGCTTTACGTAGCCACCTACTTCTTTTGCCATTGTGAAACTGATTTACGATTTACAATGAGTGCATTACATTTGGTCGTCACATACCGCCTAGTTCTCCAAACACCGCAAACCAACCTGTTTTGACCGTTTGTTCTCAGAGGGAAGCATAGAACGCCCGGCCAATTGAAAGCTAATCAAAGACTAACTTTCTTTTTCTACTTGTGCGTAACTGAGTTCTACCGGAGTGCTCCGGCCAAATATCTTCACGACGACGTTCAGCTTTTTCCGGTCGTCGAATACTTCCTCGACTGTACCAATAAATCCGCCAAACGGTCCGTCAACTACTTTTACATTCTCACCCTTTAGATAAGCAACTGTTGGGGTAGCCACTTCCTGGGTTTCTTCTTCCATCCGCCCTAACATCCGGTTTACTTCTGATTGACGAAGGGGAACGGGAACCTTGGTTGTTGTTCCTACCTGTGAGTTACCCAAAAATCCCAATACGCCAGGCATATTCAGAATCATGTCGAGCGCACGATTATTGGACAAGTCAGCCGAGATCATAATGTAGCCTGGAAAAAATGACTTCTCCCGCACACGCTTCTTACCATTCCGCATCTCGTAGACCTTCTCGGAAGGAATAAGAACCTGCGGGACTACCTCTTCCAACTTTTGCCGGATAATCTCGTTATCAAGGTAAGATTTGATTTTCTTCTCCTGCCCTGACACCGCCCGAATGACGTACCACTGTATGCCGCTCATATTAGTTGTCATTTGTTGTCATTAAATCGTCATTCATTACCATTGCTTCTACATTCTGTTTCGCAATGAATGACTTTAAACGACGAATGAATGACCTTTACTAGAATGACTGATAGAACAAGTTCAGTCCGTTCTCAAACACTAAATCAATTAACCCGACCAATAGCGCAAAAATCAGCGATGCTACCAGCACCAGCGTGGAGCTAGACTGGAGGTCGCCAAATTTAGGCCAAGTCACGTTGTGCTGAACTTCCTCCCAGGAGGCTTTCAGAAACGAGATAAACTTGTCCATTGTAAGTAAGGGATTGGCACGGGTGGAGAGATTCGAACTCCCATCAACGGTTTTGGAGACCGCTATTCTACCCTTGAACTACACCCGTAGCGGAGCTACCGTTTAAAAAAAGTCCGTTACGGCGTGCTTCCGAAACGGACTGCAAAAGTACAAAATAATTTCAAAAAACAAGTGCACCTCTTTAAGAAATGCACTTGTTTCTGAATTACTTGCTTAGTCAAGAATCTCAGTTACCTGACCAGCACCTACGGTACGGCCACCTTCGCGGATAGCGAAACGAAGACCTTTTTCCATAGCGATCTTGTTGATCAGCGTTACGTCGATCGTGATGTTATCACCGGGCATCACCATTTCTACGTTAGCAGGCAGAGAGATCTCACCCGTTACGTCGGTGGTGCGGAAATAAAACTGCGGACGATACTTGTTAAAGAACGGTGTATGACGGCCACCTTCTTCTTTCGACAGAACGTATACCTCAGCTTTGAATTTCATGTGCGGGGTTACTGAGCCTGGCTTACAAATAACCATACCACGACGGATATCGGTTTTTTCAATACCACGCAGCAGCAGACCTACGTTGTCACCGGCTTCACCACGGTCCAGAATTTTCCGGAACATTTCAACACCCGTTACAACCGACTTCAGGTTTTCAGCACCCATACCGAGGATTTCAACCGGCTCGCCCGAGTTGATAACGCCCCGCTCGATCCGGCCCGTAGCAACCGTACCCCGACCCGTGATCGAGAACACGTCTTCTACTGGCATCAGGAACGGCAGATCCGTCTGACGCGGAGGCAGTGGGATAAAGCTATCAACGGCGTCCATCAGCTCTTCGATGGTTTTTACCCATTTGGCATCGCCGTTCAGACCACCCAGAGCCGAACCCTGAATAACCGGAATGTTGTCACCGTCGAACTGATAGAAGCTCAACAGTTCACGGATTTCCATTTCTACGAGTTCGAGCAGCTCCGGATCATCAACCATGTCCACTTTGTTCATGAACACAACAAGCTGAGGTACACCTACCTGGCGAGCGAGCAGGATGTGCTCACGCGTTTGAGGCATTGGACCGTCCGTTGCAGCTACCACAAGGATGGCACCGTCCATTTGAGCAGCACCCGTTACCATGTTCTTCACATAGTCAGCGTGACCCGGGCAGTCAACGTGCGCATAGTGGCGGCTTGCCGTAGCGTACTCAACGTGCGATGTATTGATGGTGATACCGCGCTCTTTTTCTTCAGGAGCGTTGTCGATCGAGGAGAAGTCCCGAATTGCGGCCAGACCCTTTTCGGCCAGCACTTTCGTAATGGCAGCCGTCAGCGTCGTTTTACCGTGGTCAACGTGACCAATCGTACCGATGTTTACGTGCGGTTTCGAGCGGTCAAAATTCTCTTTTGCCATGTTTTTAAAACGCTATTGTGAACTGTTGTTTGTTTTTGTATGAACTCGCTGAACGTCAGTCAAGCCGCACAAAACTGTATTTACTCAACACAATCGTGATGCGGCTTTAATACGCAAAAAGACTTCACTAGGAAGTCTTGAGCCGTTACGGGGACTTGAACCCCGGACCTCTTCCTTACCAAGGAAGTGCTCTACCGCTGAGCTATAACGGCTTGTTTTTAACAGTCTTTAGCTCGTAATAAATAGCCTCGGCAACGATAGCTATTTACTACTCTCCGTTGAGCGGAAGACGGGTCTCGAACCCGCAACCTATAGCTTGGAAGGCTATCGCTCTACCAATTGAGCTACTTCCGCTTGTTTTTAATGGTGGGGAGTGGAGGATTCGAACCTCCGAAGGCGTACGCCAGCAGATTTACAGTCTGATCCATTTGGCCACTCTGGAAACTCCCCAAAAGCACTGTTAAAGAACAATTTCCACCCCGTTTCCGGTTTGGAGTTGCAAAATTACACTGTTTTATCGGGTTGTCAACAAGTATTTTAAAAATAATTAGAGCTGTGAGTGATAATTTCTCCGTTATTGGAGCAGCTGCGTTAGTCGGGACCCGTCCGGATAAACCATATCATTGATCCGCCAACGACCGGCAATCTGCTGCATTTCCAGCTTGATTTCCTGCGCCTTACCGTTGTTCTCAAACGTTGTATAAACAATTGCCCGCGAACCACCCACTGCCGCTGGTTCTACCCAAGTCTTTTTTACGGCTTCATCCCGCACCTTAAACAGCAGATTGGCTTTGAGCGGTTTTTTATAAGCCCAGATAAGGTCTGACGTAGATTTGGTAAAAAACTGCTCAACTAGTGAACGGTCCTTTGTTTCCCGAAAAGGGTTCTCCTTTTTCTGATGCTCAAAGTAAAGCGCCCGAACCAGGCGATCAGCAGCCGATCGGGGAGCATCGGGACCGGGTCGTTTTGCCAAAGCAGCGGCACTGTCAACCTGTTCAGCGACGGCGACTTCGTTGGTCTCCTGCTTTGGCTTGTTCTGGCAGGATGCGTTAAAAATGAGAATGGTTATCAGAAGTTGTATAGTAATCCGGGCGCTGTACATGGCAGTTAAAGGTTAGCTTTACTATAAAAGACAGCCATCAACTGAAACTAATACCTGAAACAAAACGCGCCCATTAACCCGGGCGCGTTTTGTGTATCCAGTCAATTATGATCGGTTACCAGACTTTGATTCGATCTTCGGGCTTTTTATACATTTGATCGCCGGGCTGAACATTAAATGCCTGATACCAGGCAGTAATATTCGACAACGGCCCATTGCAGCGATACAGACCCGGTGCGTGCGGATCGGTCATAATCAATTGCGCCTGAGTTTCGGGCAGAACGTTGATGCGCCACACCTGTGCCCACGACAGGAAGAAACGTTGATCCGGCGTGAACCCATCGATCATGGCCTTTTTGCTAGTTGCCTTTCCCTGCGCCGTTTTCTTAAACGCGTCGTAGGCAATGGCAAGTCCGCCCAGATCCGCCAGGTTTTCACCAAGCGTCAACTGACCATTTACTTTGATGGAGTCCAGCACTTTAAAGCCAAAAAACTGCTCTTTCACCTGATCAGCACGCTTTTTGAAGTTGTCGGCATCAGCCTTTGTCCACCAGTCACGGAGCGTACCATCGGCATCGTACTGACGACCCGAATCGTCGAAGCCGTGCGTCATCTCATGACCAATGACAGCGCCAATGCCCCCATAGTTGATTGCATCATCAGCTTCGAAATCGAAGAAAGGGAACTGCAGAATAGCCGCTGGGAAAGCAATCTCGTTATTAACGGGGTTATAGTACGCATTGACCGTTGGCGGTGTCATACCCCACTCGGTCCGATCCACAGGCTTACCGAGACGGTTGATCATGTAGTTATATTGCCACTTACCGGCTGACTTTACATTTCCGTAGAAATCATTCCGGGCAATCGAAACACCCTCGTAATTCTTCCATTTGTCGGGATAACCGATTTTACGCTTGAACGACGTTAGTTTGGTTAACGCCCGCTTCTTAGTTTCCTCGCTCATCCAGTCGAGGTTTTTGATATGCTCTTTGTAAGAAGCTTCCAGATTGTCTACCAGCGTCAGCATCCGCTGTTTGGCTTCGGGCTTGAAATAGCTCTGCACATAGAGTTGCCCGAGCAGGTCACCAAGAGAACCATCAATCAAACCGCTCACACGCTGCCAGCGGGGCGTTTGCTCTTTCTGACCAGTCAGAATTTTTGAGAAGGCAAAGCTTTGCCTGACAAACGCATCGCTCAGGTACGGAGCCGCGCCTTTCAGAATATTCCAGCGCATGTATGTCCGCCAGTCTTCAATAGGCGTAGCGGCAACCAGGCTATCGAGCGAACGGAAGAAAATCGGGCTTTGAACCAATACCGTATCCTGCGTCTTGACGCCGTACTTCGTTAACTGATCAGACCAGCTGATACTGGGTGTCTGCTTGCTGAAGTCGGCAACGGTCAGTTTATTGTAGGTTTTATACGGATCCCGTAGTTCAACCCGTGGCATTTGCGCTTTGGCCAGAGCCGTTTCAACGCGCAGAATTACGTCTGCATCCTGAGAAGCCTGCGTTGGCTCTTCGCCAATTAACGCAAACATTTTGGTCAGATTATCACGATAAGCGTCGCGGATTTTCTGGCTGCGAGCGTCGTTTTTGAGGTAATAATCCCGGTCTGGCAGCGTCGTTCCTCCCTGGCTGAACTGAGGCAGGTATTTGCTCACGTTTTTACGGTCCTGCGCAACGAAGAAACCGAACAGCATTCCGTTACTTTGGGTCCGCTGGTATGCCAGCTCGTCCAGAAAAGCCGTTTTGTTATTGATCTTATCAATTCGGGCGAGATCAGGTTTAATTGGATCGAAGCCGCGCTTCTCAATAGTCAGGCTATCCATACCGCTGACGTAATAGTCGCCAACCATTTGGTACAACCGACCTTTGGTGGTGGATTTAGTAGCGTCTTCGAGCAACGACTTCATTGCATCAAGACTCTTTTCCCGCAATTCATTGAAGCTGCCCCATGACGTTTTCGAGGCCGGAATGGCATTTTGGCGCAGCCAGTTGCCATTTGCGTACATATAAAAATTATCACCGGGTTTTACCGTCAGGTCCATATTCTCCCGGTCGATAAACTTGCGGGTATCCGCTGGCAGCTTGGCCTTAACCGGCTTCACCACTTTCTTCGGGGGCGTTGCAGCTACTAAAAGGGAGGCAATGGTTATCGCCGACAGAAAAGTCAGTCGTTGATTCATGTAATTTAAAAATTGGGGTTAATGAAGATTACAAAAATACACAACAAACCAACGCGGGTGACAGTCTGCACTTTACGAGTTAAAAATCTAGTTCGTAAAGTGCAGACTGTCACCCGCGTGGATGTAGTTTCCTTTATTTTCCAGCCGTCAGCGAGGCTTGGTAGTTTTTAACGTATGTTCCCGCCTTGAACTGGTCGAATGGTTCCTTCTGGTGATAATCGTTGGCGAAGTAAGTAATGATCTGGTGAAACGTACGCGGCTCCAGATAACCGGCTATTGGCTGAATTAGCTGGAATTTTTCATCCAGGAATACCGTGGTAGGGTAACTCAGCTGATTTTTCATCAGAGCTGCTGCCAATTCCTGAACGCCCCGGCCGTTGGCACTGCTGACGTACTTAAACGTCTGTTTGCCTAGAGTGATGTCTCCCGGTTGCTCGGCATTCAACCGAACAGCATAATAGTTTTGGTTTACGTAGTCGACAATGGCGGGTTTTGAAAAAGTTTCCCGATCCATCACCTTACACCACCCGCACCAGTCTGTGTACACATCTACAACAAACTTCTTTGGTTTTTTCTGCGTCAGGATATACGCTTCCTGAACGGTTAGCCAGTTGATATGCTTACGCTCAACACTGGGCTTAATTGCCGAATCGAGGGGAAGCGATGTCCGGAAGGCACAAATCGCGACCAGCATAAAAGCTCCGAAGAACAGAAGGAGACGGTTCATACGTAAGGTTGTTTTGTAGATAACGCAGCAACGCGGATAAAATTAGCGCAATCGGCCAGGATAAATCATTAAAAAATAGGGGAAGCCAGACTCCCCGGCCTACCCGGCTTAACAGCCCGTAAGATATCCCGCTTATGGAGCGGACCCGGATGCTTTTCAACGGTTAATCCGGCGGCTCGCATATTCCGCTGAACGTAACTCCTGGAGCAATAGGTCGTTAGCATGCCACCTTCATACAGCCAGTCGGCCAGTTGTTTAAAAATTTCTGGTTCCCATAGCTCCGGTTGAGCGGTCGGCGCAAAGGCATCGTAATAAATCAGGTGAAAGCGTTCTCTAGGCCAATAGGTTTGTATGGTTTCTTCCACCTTGATTAACGTAAAGAATGGATTAATTAAAATGCTCTGATTCCAGGCGGACATATGGAGCTGTTCCAGATAATTTGTTCCCAAAAACTGGTCATAATTTAATTGCCGGGCGTCTTCCAATGGCATAGGATACGCATCAATAGCGGTGTAGCGAACAGACCGTTGGTGAGTCTGGGCTTCGCGAGCAGTTAATAAGGCGTTCAGGCCAGTGCCAAAGCCCATCTCAAAAATATGAAGATCGCAATCAGAGAATCTTTTGAAAGCTTCCAGCAAACCCAGTTCAATATACACCCGCTGCGACTCCTGATAAGCGCCGTGAATGGAATGATACGTTTTACTCAGTGCCTGATTAACGGCGGTATGTGACCCGTCGGCAGTTACCACCAGTCGCACATCTGCTTTCATAATTTATCGGTTTTAGGCTACTTTTGCGCACCAAAAACACAGCTTTCACTAATGATTCAACGCGTTCAAACCATATTTTTGTTTCTTATTGTTGTCGCTATGGGCGTTGCTCTGGCAAACCCTCTCTGGGAAAAAGCCGGATCGCAGCCGTCTGAGATGGCTTATATGACCGCCCTGCAATACAGTCAGCAGGAAACGGTTCCTCAACAGGCGGGCGTTCCTGTTCAGCAGAGCTCGACTACTGTTATTACCAGTCTCTGGTATCTTGGCTTGTTAATCGGTCTGGTGGCGCTGTCATCTATTTATGCCATTTTTCAATACCGTAACCGTCTGACACAAACGGCTCTGTGTGCTGTAAACGCGCTGATGCTAACCGCAATCATGGGGATTATTCTGTACCGGACATTATACGCGGGTAAGGAATTTGGGAACTCTGCAGACCAGGGCAGCTTCCTGTTAGGCTTCTATGCAATTATAGCGGCCTTGGTATTTAATGCGCTGGCGAATCGTTTTATCCGGCGTGACGAAAAGCTGGTGCGCGGTTCAGACCGGCTCCGGTAGAAGTGTTGTTTTAGAAGTCGCGGTTGTGGCCAGTTTATAGGCTATAACCGCGATTCTTTGTTTTCGGACGGGTATACCCATCGCCTGAGGGACAGGTAGATAAGAACCGACGCAGTTGTACCAACCAGAGAACCAACGTAAGCATCCTCCACAAAATGCTGGAACAGATACACCCGTGAATAGCCCGTCAGGACAGCCAATACAACAAAAAACCAGCCTCGTCCTTTACGTTCATCAATAAATGCCAGCAAACTGAACAAGGCAAAAGCTGACGTTGTGTGACCCGAAGGAAAGCTATTGTAGCTGTAAATATTCAGCCCTTTGATGATATGGTATTGATAAGTTGAGTGCTCGAAAAATTTCAATGGCCGCAGGCGCTCAGGGAACACAATAGTTTTCAGAAAGAGCGAGGTCAGCGAGGATAGGCCAAAACTGGCAAAGGCCATAAAGCCTACGCGCCGGTTATAAATCAGCAGAATAATACAGACGATAACAAAAAACGCACCATCACCGAGATACGTGGCATAGGTAAAGAAAACGTCGGCGGTGGAGCTATTGCGAAAATTAACCCATTGCATCAGCATCTCCTGGGAATAACATAGCTGTAAAAACCCAACCACGACTAAGCCCAGAGCATATAGCGCAAAAAAAAGACGATTTTTCTGAAGAACGTCGATCAGCATTCAGAGTAAATAATCAAATTAATTGGCGGGCACCGCTTTTTCAACGGCGATACCAACGCTCAGGATGTTTAAAAGTGGGTCCTGACGCATATACTGCCGAATTTCCATGGTGTATTTACCCGGTTTAGGAAACCGATAGTTTCGCTTCATCAGAAACTTATGATCGAACAGGTCACCCAATCCCTCGCCGTTTGGTTTACCGCTTTTAGGGTCCATCAGAATCAGTTCGTCCAATCGGGATTCGAGCTGCCGGCCGCTGGAATCGCGGAGGTAACGGGTCAGATACAGATTGTAATACCCATACGAAAGACTATTGCGCAGGTTATAATAGATGTTATACGGCACTGACGCATCTTTTATCTCGAAGGTGAACGATGGCGCATTCTTGATATACCATTTGCCGTCCTCAATATCCGTGTATTCGTTGTAAACCGTGTTTGTTTCGCAGCCAAGGGTCAGCAAAACGAGACTTATCAGCAATCCTAGTTGTTTCATACTTACCCGAAATGTCTGCAAAGCTACGACCGGCTGGTTGGCTTTTCAAACGACAAAAATGACAGGAATCGTTTCTAAACGATAAAAATAGTTTAGGTTTGCCCTATGGAAAAGTTAACGGCCAAAGAAGAAGAAGTGATGCAGGTCCTGTGGAAAATGGAACCGTGCTACGTAAAAGATATGGTTCCTGAGTTTACAAATCCGCCCCTGCATTATAACACCGTTTCTACAATCGTTCGCAACCTGGAAGAAAAGGGGTATGTTGGTCACCGGGCGTATGGAAACACGCACGAGTACTACGCTGTAGTAGCGAAGGAAGATTATCAGAACCGGTTCGTGCTCAAAAAAGTCGTGAGCGAGTATTTCGACAACTCGTACAAAAACCTGGTCAGCTACTTTGCTCAGCATGAAAAGATATCGGCAGATGAACTCAGAGAGATTCTGGCGATGATCGAACAGAAGAAGTAAGGCGTTAATACCAGCGTTTAATGACCAAAGCTACGTTCGTACAATAATTTACGGTACCGGTTGTGTATATCAGTTTAAACGTAGACGATCGTTCTGTATCTAAGGATTGGTTACTAACCTTAACGATATGAACAATCTGCACCGATTACTCCTTTGCCTCACATCAACGCTTCTGGGCCTTGTTTCCGCCTATACCAGTCCGTCGGATAATGTATCGCTTATACATTCAGCTAATGTGAGCTTGATGAATTACGCATCGGCCGATACAACTCTGCCTCCTCGCTCGGCGGCAAAAACAGTATCGCGGCAGGCACATGCTCCGATTATTCTGCCTGGTACGCGACTGGACACTTCTTTTAGCAAGCTACCTGCCCAAAGCCCGGCTGTTGGTAAAGCAGCCCCAGTCTGGCTCCGTAGTAAGGTGAAAGGTTCGCCCATGTATATCGTTGATGGAAAAGCCGCAACAGCTAAGCAATTATGTCTGCTAAAACAACGGGAGATCGCTTCTGTAAACGTATTAGACGGCTTGAAAGCAGCGCAGCTTTACGGTAGGAATGCCCGTAATGGTATGGTCATCATCACGACTAAAGCTGGCATTCGGCCAAAGAACGAATGAGTTAACAAAAACAAACCCCGGCCAGATTTGGCCGGGGTTTGTTTTAAAGAGTTTTTCCATTCGGATTAGGCTTCGGTACAGCGTTACCTGTTCCTTTAGCTTTTTTCTTTTTCTTCTTCACGCTCCGGGTGGCATACTTAGCATCCAGCTTTTGTAGATCGCTATTGAGCGCAGCCGCTGTAACCGGTTCTTTCTCACCGATTGGCGTTAGCACATCAAACGACTCCGGAATGATGCCTTTTTTATTAAGCTCAACAATTTCCAGGACTCGTTCAATGGGCAACGGATGCCAGGTACTCTCGGTACCGTACCCAAACCACATTAGCTTTCGAAAGATATCCGTCTTTTGCAGCCACGCCCGGCCCTTCTGGGTTTCGAGCGGTTTTTCAATCGTCGGGATGTCGCGCAGCGCATCGATGTACGTGTCCAGTTCATAGTTCAGGCAGCATTTCAAACGTCCGCACTGGCCCGACAACTTGGCTGGATTCAGCGACAGGTTCTGATACCGGGCTGCCGACGTAGCAATATTCTTGAAGTCAGTCAACCACGTAGAGCAGCACAACTCCCGCCCACAGGAACCGATTCCACCCAGCCGACCCGCTTCCTGCCGCAGGCTAATCTGCCGCATTTCAATCCGAACCTTAAACTCACTGGCCAGCATTTTGATCAGTTCCCGGAAATCAACACGCTCCTCCGACGAGTAATAAAACGTCGCCTTGGTATTATCCGACTGAAATTCAACGTCAGATAACTTCATGTTCAGCTTCAGCTCGCGAACGATCTCCCGAGAACGATACAGTGCCGGCAAATCGCGAAGAACAGCCTGTTCGTGCCGTTCAAGGTCTTTTGGGGCGGCTATACGATGAATAACTTTCGTATCGTCATTAATCTTGACGCCCCGTTTCTTTATCTGAAGCCGCACTAATTCACCCTGCATCGAAACAGCTCCCAGATGGAAGCCCGACTGCATTTCAACTACTACGTAGTCACCTGTTGTCAGATCAAGCTGATGAACGTTCCGGTAATATTCCTTGCGCCCACCTTTAAACTTTACTTCAACAACGTCATATCGTTTCATACCCGGCATCGCAATATCGCTTAGCCAGTCAAACGAATTCAATTTATTGCAACCTCCGGTGCTGCACCCACCGCTTCCGCAGCCTGCCGTGGCCGTTTTCTGACCATCGGCTGCTCCGCGTTGGGTTCCGCACCCACCGGTCGCACAGGATTTGCAACTCATATGTATGTAGTTATAAAATAATCCGCCATAGCGGTCATAAGGCCGAAAATTAGCTAGTTAATCGTTCTATCTGAACTCTATAACTAATCGCTCACTTAATCTGAGTACCGAATCAGATCAAGCCCTATGTCTTTTCGGTACTGTTTTCCATCAAACTGCACGGTTCGGGCCGCTTCCTGCGACTTCCGAACGGCATTTTCGAGCGAGTTGGCCTGAGCCGTAAGTGCCAGCACTCGCCCACCGTTGGTCAGTACGTCGCCGTTCTGAACCAGCGTTCCAGCATGGAACGCCATCACATCATCCAAACGTTCGAGTTCCGAAATGATTTTACCCTTTTGATAAACATCTGGATAACCACCCGATACAACAACCGTTGTTACGGCGGTCTGGGGCGACACCTGCACCGTAATTTTGTCTAAGTCACCGTCGGCCGTTGCAACCATCAACTCGGCAAAGTCGGTCTGGATGCGCGGCAGCACGACTTCCGTTTCAGGATCACCCATCCGGGCGTTATATTCAATCACAAACGGTTCGTTGTTCACCTTCATCAGGCCGATAAAAATGAACCCCTGATAACGGATACCTTCCTGCTGCAAACCGGCCAGCGTCGGCTTAACAACTTTGTCTTCGACTTTACGTAAGAACGTTTCGTTGGCAAACACTACGGGCGAAACGGCCCCCATTCCACCCGTATTCGGTCCGGTGTCATCTTCACCGATACGTTTGTAATCTTTCGCTTCGGGCAGGATTTTATAATTAACGCCGTCGGTCAGGACAAAAACGGATAACTCAATACCCCGCAGAAACTGCTCAACAACAACTTTACTTCCTGCTTCTCCAAACTTCTGCCCGTCGAGCATGTCCCGCATGGTTTGCTGCGCTTCAGCAGCAGTTCCAGCGATGATCACACCTTTACCGGCCGCTAATCCGTCGGCCTTCAGTACCACAGGTAACGGGTGGTTCGCCAGGTAAGCTAACCCTTCTTTAAGCGTCGTGATTGTAAACGTTTTCGAAGCAGCGGTTGGAATCCCGTAACGAAGCATAAACTGTTTGGAGAAATCTTTACTCCCTTCCAGCTGTGCTCCCTGCGCGTCGGGCCCTACAATCCGCAAAGAAGCGAGGTCCGGCTGCTGCCGCAGAAAATCTACGATTCCTTTTACTAATGGCTCCTCTGGCCCTACAATCAGCAACTCAATCTGATGCATACGGATGGCCTCTGCGATGGCCACAAAGTCCGTATAGGCAATCGGCAGATTAGTTGCTATTGAAGCCGTTCCGGCATTGCCCGGTGCAACAAATACTGTACTACACAACGGGCTTTGCGAAATCTTCCATGCGAAAGCATGTTCGCGTCCACCCGATCCCAGAATTAGAATATTCATTAAAGTTTTCGGCTTCCAGCGTTCAGCTTCCAGTTATCGTTGGCCTTGGTCTGGCCCAACTGAAATGGAAAGCTATAGACTGAAAACTTGTTTAGTTAGCTACTTCCGAGAGGAATTTAATGCGCATCAACCGCAGGTCCTGCTCCGTGAAATCGTCGCCCCCGAACTCCCGCATGGCAACGGCAATATTATCAGTTTCGGCCCGCATGAAATAGTCGAAGATTTCATCCTGCCGATCTTCGTCCATGACCTGATTGATGTAATAGTCGAGGTTCAGGCGCGTACCGGAGTAGCAGATGTGTTCTATCTCTTCCATCAAATCTTCCATCGTAAGCGATTTAGACTCGGCGATTTCGTCTAAATCAACCTTCCGGTCAATCTGCTGAATAATATAGATTTTAACCTTCGACTTATTAACGGTAGACTTGATAACAACGTCTTTAGCCGTTTCAATCTCGTTATCTTCGACGTATTTAGTGATCAGGTCAATAAATGGCCGCCCGAATTTCTGCACCTTACCCATACCGACGCCGTTAATCTGCGCCATTTCTTCGCGGGTAGTCGGGTAAGTGGTAGCCATTTCTTCCAGGGAGGGGTCCTGGAAGATAACGTAAGGCGGCAGGTTCTTTTCCTTCGCTACTTTCTTTCGCAGCGCTTTCAACAGACCCAGCAACTCTTCATCATAAGCCGCCCCGCCCGATGAGGGTGCCGAATCCTTATCCTCCTCCTCTTTCTGATCAACCTCCTGCTGATCGTAATTGTGATCCTTCGAAAGCGAAATAGGGTATGGATCTTCGATGTAGTTCATACCCCGTTGCGTCAGTCTCAGAATACCGTAGTTGTCAACATCTTTTTCGAGGTATCCCAGGATCGTGATCTGCTTGATCAGAGAGCACCAAAAGCCACAGTCTTCGTTAAACTCGCGACCTTTACCGTAAACGGCCAGGCGGTCGTGTTCATAGCTGGTTACGTACTGGTTGCCCGTTGCCGTCAGCACATCGGCCAGGTGATTGACATCAAAGCGCTGATCGGTTTGTAATACCGTCTGCAGGGCCAGAACAACTTCGTGCTGTGCCTTAAATTTTTCAGTTGGCTTTACGCAGTTGTCGCAAAACCCGCAGTCCTTATCCAGATACTCCCCAAAATAACCCAGCAACTGACGACGGCGGCATAGGCCAAGGTTGGCGTAAGATACCATTTCGGTAAGCAGGTGTTTGGCATTATCGCGCTCGGTAACGGGTTTATCCTTGTTGAACTTTTCCAGTTTAACAATGTCGTCATAGCTATAAAACATGACGCAGTTGCCTTCCAGTCCGTCGCGCCCCGCGCGGCCCGTTTCCTGGTAATAGCCTTCCAGCGACTTTGGCGCATCGTAGTGGATCACAAACCGGACGTCGGGCTTGTCGATCCCCATTCCAAAAGCAATAGTTGCGCAGATGACGTCGACATCTTCATTCAGAAACGCGTCCTGGTTGCTCATTCGGGTTTGAGGGTCCAAACCGGCATGATACGGCAGCGCCTTAACATCATTAACATTCAGCAACTCCGCAATCTCTTCGACTGTCTTGCGGCTCAGGCAGTACACGATACCTGACTTGCCTTTATTCTGCTTGATGTATTTGATGAGTTGCTTTTTGGCGTCAACTTTAGGCTTTATCTCGTAGTAAAGGTTTTTGCGATTGAACGACGTTTTATACAGGTCGGCCTCTTCCATCTGCAGGTTTTTCTGAATGTCCTGCTGAACTTTGGGCGTTGCGGTGGCGGTCAGCGCAATAACGGGTAAATCGCCAATGTTATCTACTATACCCCGGATTTTACGGTACTCCGGCCGGAAGTCATGCCCCCATTCCGATATACAGTGAGCCTCGTCAATGGCAACGAATGAGATATTGGCTTTCTTCAAAAAATCCAAATTCTCTTCTTTCGTAAGCGACTCGGGCGCTATATAAAGTAACTTAAGTGAACCACTGAGTGTATCTTTCTTAACCTTATTCATTTCGGCCTTCGAAAGAGTTGAATTCAGGAATTGCGCGTTGATACCAAAGGCATTTAACTGATCAACCTGATTCTTCATGAGCGCAATCAGGGGCGAAATAACAATCGCAGTGCCCTCACTAACAATAGCAGGCAGTTGATAACACAACGATTTACCCGCGCCCGTAGGCATAATAACGAACGTATTACGGCCCGCCAGAATGCTGTGAATAATCGCTTCCTGATCGCCCCGGAACTGACTGAATCCGAATATTTCTTTTAGCCGCTCTTTGAGGGTCACATGGACCTTCTGATCAACCTGCATCATTCTACAAATCGTACAAAAGTTACTTTACTCTGTTTGCTTGCCGTATCTTTGTTCTATAAAGTTAGCGAATATACGCAGCAAACTATTCTTCATTGTTAAAAGTGAACTTGAAAGTAGTAAAAAATCCCAAAACCATTGCCCGCTCTGTCTTGATTGCCGAAGCGGATGCTGTCCGTCGGGCGGTTGATCTGCTGGATGACGACTTCAACGAAATTGTTGATACAATCCTTTATTCAACGGGTCGGCTGGTTGTTACGGGGGTTGGCAAGAGCGCGCTGATTGGACAGAAAATTGTAGCTACGCTCAATTCAACTGGTACTCCCGCGCTGTTTATGCACGCAGCCGATGCTATTCATGGCGACCTGGGCATGATTCAGGATAATGACGTCGTCCTGCTCATTTCTAAAAGCGGAAACACGGCCGAGATAAAAGTTTTACTTCCGCTGTTAAAGCGAACCAGCGTCAAATTAATAGCGCTCGTCAGTGACCGGGAGTCGTACCTGGCTCGTCATGCCGACTATGTATTGCATGCTTACGTTGAGCGGGAAGCCGATCCTATGAATCTGGCACCTACAACTAGCACTACGGTTGCCCTCGCACTTGGTGACGCGCTGGCCGTTAGTTTGCTGGACAGTCGGGGATTCACCCGGCATGACTTCGCCCGTTATCATCCTGGTGGTTCGCTCGGCAAAAAACTTTACCTAAAAGTGGCCGATATTTTTCCACACAATCAATGTCCTCAGGTAGCGCTGGAAACGTCTGTTCGGGAAGTGATCTTTGAAATTTCGGCCAAGCGGCTTGGCGCAACCGCTGTTGTTGATGAAGGTGGCCTGCTTGCCGGAATCGTAACCGACGGCGATATCCGGCGCATGGCCTATGAGCATGATTCATTCTGGCTGCTATGTGCCCGCGATGTTATGACGTGCTCGCCGGTATGCGTTTCTCCTGAAGATTATGCTGTTGCTGCCCTCCAACTTATGCAGGAGCGAAATATTACCCAGTTACTGGTTGTGGAAGACCGTAGGGTGAAAGGTTTTGTACACCTGCACGATCTGTTAAGAGAAGGTTTGGTATAAGCATTGAGCAAATTCAATAATTTTTATATAACTATTTGATATTCACACACATAGCGTTAAAAATGCTTCTCTATGTTACATTAGCTTCATTACGAAGCTAATGTAACATAGAGAAGCAACTAGGTTTTGTTTAACCAAAAACGGCTAAGCCTCCACAAATTCTACACTTCAGATTCCACATAATGTGGGAAATATTCCACAACTCAATTGGGGAAGTTATGTTTCAAAAATTTTTGGCACTACCCTACATAAATTATAAATGACTGTATATTAGGTGATTATTCAGAATAAACGGCTGAATATTGAGATAAGCGGAATACTGGTTAATTTTTTGTCTAATTGCTGTATAGATTTGATTCAACAAGAAAAACTTAGACAACCATGACCGCGCTCGAATTCACTCATCATATCGGAAAAGTGTCCAAATCGTTGCGCCCTTTTGCGCTTCGGCTCACGAAAGACGTTGAGGATGCTAACGATTTATTACAGGATACGTTGCTGAAAGCTTTTACTAACCGGGATAAATACACCGATGGTACAAATTTGAAGGCATGGTTATACACAATTATGAAAAATACGTTCATCACTAATTATCAGCGGATGGTACGTAAGAATACATTCATCGACACTACTGACAATCTGCATTATATCAACTCGACGGAGAGCAGCACTGATAATCTGGCTTACTCGTCGTTTGCGCAGGATGACATTAACCGGGCTGTAAATGCTCTGGATGATACCTATCGCACTCCATTCATGATGCACTTCCGGGGATTCAAATACCATGAGATTGCTGCGAAACTGGATATCCCTATTGGCACTGTTAAAAACCGGATTCACATTGCCCGGAAAGAATTAAAAGATCAGCTAAAAGTTTACGCACATTATAACGCGTAAGTGAGACTTTTCGACGGATTCTCCGTCTAAAGCATATTGATTGAGTAGTTTTTGGTTAAAAAAGAGGAAGGTTCGAAAAGTTGGATGGGTTTCCGTCCAACTTTTTTTTGTTACAACGAGTTGCTGGAATAGGACCACATCAGGTAAGGTTCATCGTGCTATTAGTTCGATACGTTTAATAGCCTTAGCTGCCTCAGGTCATTACTTTCAGAAAATGCCCCAACGCGTTCTTGTTATTGGTGCCGGGTTTGCCGGCCTAGCCGCTGCGACCAGCCTTGCCGACAAAGGCTATGATGTTACGATTCTCGAAAAAAACAGTACCGCGGGCGGCCGGGCACGCGTGTTTCAGGCAGAAGGGTTTACGTTCGATATGGGGCCAAGCTGGTACTGGATGCCCGACATCTTTGAGACGTATTTCGCCCGCTTTGGTGAAAAACCGTCTGATTATTATAACCTAGTTCGGTTAGACCCTTCGTACTCAGTCATTTTCGGACCAGATGAAGCGGTTAACTTACCAGCCGGGCTGGAAAATATAGAAGCTTTATTCGAACAGCTCGAACCGGGGAGTGGTCCGCGGTTACGGGAGTTTTTAAGACAGGCCGCCTATAAGTATGATGTTGGGATGAATAACTTCGTCTGGAAGCCCAGCCGCTCAGTTACGGAGTTTTTAAGTTTTAAGCTACTTTATGATGTTACGCGGTTAGATGTCTTTCAATCGTTTGCCAGTCACGTCCGAAAGTTTTTCAAACATCCCCGCTTACTGGAAATCGTTGAATTCCCGGTGCTCTTCCTGGGAGCAACGCCCGAGAATACGCCGGCCATGTATAGCCTGATGAACTATGCCGAGATGACCATGGGGACCTGGTATCCTATGGGCGGTATGCACGAGATTGTGAAGGCAATGGTTCAACTGGCCGAAAAAAAGGGCGTTAAAATTCTGTTGAATCAGTCTGTACGTAAGATCGATATCACAAAAAACTCTGCTAGGCGGGTGATGACCGACCAGGGCATTTTCGAAACGGATGTGGTAGTAGCGGGTGCCGATTATAATCATGTCGAAACAAATCTGGTAGACAGCGCCTACCGTAATTACGATGATGATTACTGGAACAAGCGCGTCATGGCTCCTTCGTCTTTACTGTTTTATTTAGGTGTGAATAAGCATGTACCCCGTTTGCAACATCACAACCTGTTCTTCGACGAAGACTTCAAGCGACATGCACAGGAAATTTACGATACGCCCCGTTGGCCAACCAAACCGCTGTTTTACGCATCGGCCCCTTCTAAAACGGACCCAAGTGTTGCGCCTGAGGGCTGTGAAAACTTATTTCTGCTTATTCCGGTCGCGCCCGGTCTCACTGACGACGACGCTACCCGAGAGCACTATTTTCAGTTGATCATGGACCGGCTTGAGGCTTACGTAGGGGAAGATGTTCGGAGTCATCTCATTTTTAAACGCAGTTACGCCCATCGCGACTTTATAACGGATTATAATGCGTTCCGGGGGAATGCCTATGGACTGGCAAATACACTAAAGCAAACGGCACTTTTAAAACCATCGCTTAAGAACAAAAGGGTAAACAACCTGTTTTACACGGGTCAGCTGACGGTTCCGGGACCGGGCGTACCGCCGTCACTCATATCAGGCCTGGTTGTCGCCGATGAGGTTGCTAAAGAATTTCATTAATTTGTCAATCTAACCCTACGGTCGTCTGCGTTTGGATATTGGTCAGGCAACATCCTTGAATTCCTGAAAAATCAATAAGCAAACGTCCCGCACCTAACCTCTATAGCTTATGATGGCGTTGTTTAACAAGACCGCACTGGAGTGCAGTAAGGTAATAACCGAGCACTACAGTACGTCGTTTACCTTAGGCATTAAGACGCTTGACCGTAAATTTCACTTTCCCATTTACGCCATCTATGGGTTTGTTCGCTACGCTGATGAGATTGTCGATACGTTCCATGATTACGATAAAAAGACCCTTCTGACGCGTTTTAAACATGATACTTATCAGGCAATTGAAGAGGGAATCAGTTTGAATCCAGTACTTCAGTCGTTTCAGCTGGTTGTTCGGGAATATAATATCGAACGTAACCTAATTGAGGCCTTTCTGAAGAGTATGGAAATGGACCTGTACAACCAGGGTTACGATGCGGACGGTTATAATGAATATATTTATGGCTCTGCCGAGGTTGTGGGGCTGATGTGTTTGCGTGTGTTTTGCGAAGGCGACTGCGATGATTTTGAGCGTCTGCGTGAACCAGCCCGCAAGCTTGGTGCGGCTTTCCAGAAGGTGAATTTTCTTCGTGATCTAAAAAGCGATTTTGTAGATCGGGGCCGGACTTATTTTCCCGGCGTGAATATGCAGGACTTTGGGCGAGATGCGAAGACACTGATTGAAAAAGACATTCAGCAGGATTTCGATGAGGCTTATATCGGCATCATGAACCTGCCCCGTGGCGCTCGCATGGGTGTTTATCTGGCTTACACGTATTATCAAACACTGTTTAATAAAATTAAGCAGCTCCCGGCGTCCAAGATTAGGAGCGGACGTATTCGGGTGCCGAATCCTCAGAAAATCGCTTTGCTGGCGCAGACTTATTTAAAATATCGGTTAAACGTTATTTGATTTTAGCTCGTCTTCAGGCGCCCCAGGCTTTAGGCAAACGGGCCTGATTCGGCCTATGCCTTGACTGCTTTTCGCTATCTTTGCTGTAAATTATTAGTTTCTATCAATGGTAGCCGAAGAAACCCTTTCACCGGAAGTGCTGGCCCGGTATGAAGCCGTCGTTGGACTCGAAGTACACTGCCAGCTGCTTACGCAAAGCAAAATCTTCGCGGCCGACGCCAACGCGTTTGGTGCCGATCCCAACACCAATATTAGTGTCATCACTCTTGGGCACCCGGGGACCTTACCTAAGATAAACCGCAAGGCGGTCGAATTCGCCGTTCGGATGGGATTGGCCTGCAACAGCGAAATTACCCGATATAACGTCTTCGCCCGCAAAAATTACTTTTATCCGGATCTGCCCAAGGGCTATCAGCTTTCGCAGGATAAAGGGCCTATATGCGTAGGTGGGGGCGTTTCTATTACCGCTAAACATCCCGAAACCGGACAGTCGTACCAGACAACAATCCAGCTTCACCACATCCACCTCGAAGAAGACGCCGGAAAATCAATTCATGACAGCGATGAGTGGGCTACGCAGCTAGACTATAACCGCGCCGGAACGCCCCTTATCGAAATGGTAACCGAGCCCTGCATCCGCACGGCTGATGAGGCCGGGCAGTATTTAACTGAAGTCCGTCGTCTGGTTCGCTACCTCGACATCTGCGACGGGAATATGGAAGAAGGCTCTTTACGTTGCGATGTAAACGTATCTATCCGGCCTAAAGGGGCGGCCTACCTCGGGACAAAGGTGGAAGTCAAAAATCTGAATTCAATCCGTAACGTAATGCGGGCCGTTGACAGCGAGTTTCGGCGACAGGTTGAGCTAACCGAATCGGGCGGCAGGATTACCCAGGAAACACGCACCTTCGACGCAGCAACCGGTCGTAGTTATGCCATGCGGGAGAAGGAAACGATGAACGATTACCGCTATTTCCCGGACCCTGACCTAACGCCAGTGGTCATTTCGGATGCCTGGCTGGCCGATATTCAGGCCAATATGTCCATGTTACCAGCAGCCCTGTACGAAAAATTCACAACCTTCTACGGCCTGCCCGACTACGATGCAACCCTGCTCACAGATGCCAAAGAGCTGGCTGAATATTACGAGGCTGTCTGCGCCTATACTACCAATTACAAAGCCGCGTCGAACTGGATTATGGGGCCGGTGAAAGGTCAGCTAAATGAAAAAACGTTACGTGATCGACAATTTCCCGTGACTGCTTATCAGTTAGGGGCTTTAATCGCCCTGATCGACGACGGAACCGTTAGTCAGACTGCTGCACAGCAAGTTTTCAATTTACTGGTTAACCAATCTGATGCTAAGCCTGCCAAACTGGCACTGACACATGGTTTGGTTCAAAACCGCAATACAGACGCCCTGCAAACGTTGGTAGAAGAGGTGCTGGCAGCCTGGCCCGATAAGGTCGCACAGTATCAGAAAGGCAAGAAGAATTTAATGGGAATGTTCGTGGGTGAGGTTATGAAGAAGTCGAAAGGCTCGGCCGACCCTAAGTTAGTCAACGAATTGTTAGCGAAGAATTTACAAGCAAAATGAAAAATCTGTTTTGGATCATAATAAGCTGCTTTACGCTTGGCGTAGCCGCCAGCGCACAAACGCCGAAACCATTTACCGTGACGGGTAAGGTCAAGAATGCAACCCCCGGCAGCTATGTATACCTAGAAACGAATGCGCAGCCAACTCGCAAACTTGATTCAACGAAGATTGACGCGAACAATACGTTTACCCTTAGCAGAGAGGTGGCTAACGGTGGTGAGGTTTACGTTCTGAACGTAGGCGGTGGCCAGAAATTAGCCCTGCTGGTTGAGGGCGGTGAAACACTGAACGTTACGGCCGATGGATACCGTATGAACGCTAAAACCGGCCAGGTAGGCCAGGCAACTGTTACGGGTTCCAAAAATATGGAGTATTACGAAAAGCTGATGGCTCTTCGCAATAGTATGGAGACTCGCGTTGCTAACTGGAACAAACAGATGGCGGCTGCGACCGAAAAGAAGGACAATAAAAAGATTGCGCAGATTGAGCAGGAATACACAGTAGCCGAGCAGGAGATTGTCAATAAGGTAAAGGCAATGCTACCCGAAATGGGCACATCGCTGGTATCGCTGTTCGCATTGAACTTCATCAATATTGAAAGCGACTTTCCGATATACGAGGCCCTTGCCCAACGTTTCGAGAAAGAAAATCCCAATAGTCCCCATGCGAAATCGCTGATTGGCCGCGTGGCGCGCATTAGGGGCGTAATGGTCGGTTCGCAGGCTCCCGAGATTGTCCTGAATGACACAACGGGTAAGGCGGTACCGCTTTCTTCGTTACGGGGTAAGTATGTTCTGCTTGATTTCTGGGCGTCCTGGTGCGGCCCCTGCCGGATGGAAAATCCGAACGTGGTCAGAATGTACAACAAGTACAAAGACAAAGGCTTCGCCATCTACAGCGTCTCGCTCGATCAAAGCAAGGACAACTGGACAAAAGCCATTCGTAATGATAACCTGATCTGGACGCACGTTTCTGATTTGAAATACTGGCAGTCGGCTGCAGCCCAACAGTATGGCGTCCAGGCGATTCCGGCTACGTTCCTGCTTGATAAGGACGGTAAGATTATCGCTAAAAACCTGCGGGGCGACGCTTTAGAGCAAAAATTAGAAGAAGTCCTGAAAGGTGGGCAATAGGTTGGTGCTAAGTCATTAGTTTTGTGAGGTCAGGCTTTACAGTCTGACCTCTTTTGTGTTTCACCCACTTACGACCAGTTCCCTCACTGGCTATCTTATGAAAATTGCTATCGTCGGCTGCGGCAACATGGGCATGGCTTTTGCCAAATCATTTTTACAGTATGATCTGGTAAAAAAAGACGACTTATTGCTGATCGAGAAAAGCGCTGATCGGTCGGAGGCTCTGAAAAGTGAAAAAGCGGGCGTAGTTGTCGACACCATTAGCCCGCGCGTGGGCGAAACAGACCTGATTATTCTTTCGGTTAAGCCGCAGGATTTCAACAGCGTTCACGAGGCCCTCCGGGCGATTATTCAGCCAACGCAGATTGTCCTGTCTATCATGGCGGGGATTCCGATGGCGCAGATTCAGGATAAGTTAGGCCACGCGCTGGTGGTTCGGGCCATGCCCAATACGCCAGCTATGCTTGGCATGGGTATTACGGGCTTTACGGCGGCCAAAGCGGTTGACATGACCAGCCTGCGCCGGGTCGAAAACCTTATCAATGCGACGGGTCGGTCTATTTTCCTGGAAGATGAAAGCATGCTCGATGCCGTCACGGCTCTCAGCGGCAGCGGACCGGCCTATTTTTACTACGTTGTCAAGGCGATGATTGAAGCGGGCAAACAGATGGGTTTCGACGATGCCGTGTCGGCTTTACTGGTTAAGCAAACCATGCTTGGCTCCTATCACCTCATCAATACCGCCGATAAGTCGCTGGATGATCTAATTAAGGCCGTTGCCTCCAAGGGCGGAACTACCGAAGCAGCTCTTCGAGCCTTCGAAAACGGAGCACTAGCCGATACATTGGTAGCAGGCATTAAAGCCGCCCAGGTTCGCGCAACCGAACTATCCAACGGATAACTTCCTAATCCCGAATTATAGACTCGGGATTAGGAAATCGCTATAAGCCTGTGTAACTGAACGGCGTAATGGTTCGTA
Organism: Spirosoma taeanense; assembly: GCF_013127955.1. Lineage (NCBI taxonomy): Bacteria > Pseudomonadati > Bacteroidota > Cytophagia > Cytophagales > Cytophagaceae > Spirosoma > Spirosoma taeanense. The sequence goes on along the minus strand of NZ_CP053435.1, from coordinate 31,760 downwards.
GTTCGCCTTTTACAGCATCCGACACGTTCAACTCGTCAATAAACTGCTGAATAGTCTGTTCGGTAATCTTCTGGTTGGTACGTGTCAGCGCCTTCAGCGCTTCATAAGGCTGCGGGTAGCCCTCCCGCCGAAGAACCGTTTGGATACCCTCGGCCACGACGGCCCAGTTATCTTCCAGATCGGCGTTAATGGCTGCCTGGTTCAGTTCCAGCTTATTCAACCCTTTCAGCAGTGATTTCAGTGCAATGACCGAATGGGCAAAAGGCACGCCGATATTCCGCAGTACCGTTGAGTCGGTCAGATCGCGTTGCAAGCGCGAAATAGGCAATTTGGCCGAAAGGTGTTCAAACAGCGCGTTGGCAATGCCAAGATTACCTTCGGAGTTTTCGAAATCAATGGGGTTAACCTTGTGCGGCATAGCCGATGAGCCCACCTCGCCTTCCTTGAGCTTCTGTTTAAAATAATTCATAGACACGTACGTCCAGATATCCCGGTCCAGATCGATCAGGATCGTATTGAGCCGTTTAAACGCATCCAGAGACGCGGCCATCATATCATAATGCTCAATCTGGGTCGTGAACTGACTGCGCACCATCCCCAGACCACCCACAAATTTATCAGCGAACTGTTTCCAGTCTTCCTTAGGATACGCTACAGCATGGGCATTGAAGTTGCCGGTTGCCCCACCAAATTTGGCTGCGGTAGGAATATCTGCTAGCATATGCAGCTGTTTCTCAATCCGCTCGACAAATACCGACAATTCTTTACCCAGACGGGTTGGCGAAGCAGGCTGACCGTGCGTGCGGGCCAGCATGGGCACATCTTTCCATTGCTCGGCTAACTCCTGCAACCGCACGTATACCTCCCGGTATAAAGGCGTAATCTCGGTATTGAACGCGTCTTCCAGCAATAGCGGGATGGCTGTGTTGTTAATATCCTGCGAAGTCAGGCCAAAATGGACAAACTCCAGAAACGGCTCAACCGGCGATCCCTTCAGCTTTTCTTTGATGAAATACTCAACGGCCTTTACGTCGTGATTCGTCATTTTCTCGATGTCTTTGATTCGTTGTGCATCGGCCTCCGAAAAGGTTTCATAGAGCGCGCGCAGGGCAGGAAACTGCTCCGAATCAACGCCCGACAGTTGCGGTACTGGCCACTCACAAAGCGCAATAAAATATTCGATCTCAATGCGAACGCGGTAATGAATCAGCCCAAATTCCGAGAAATAAGGCGCCAAAGCATCTACTTGTCGCCGGTAGCGGCCATCAATAGGTGAGATGGCCGTCAATGCAGATAAATCCATAGGGTCAAGCAAAACGCAAAGGTAAGGGAATCCGGTCGGTTGTTGAAGTTCCGCTTAGAACGGGTTGAGATACATGCCAAGTCCTAACCAGAACGTTTGTTGTTTTTCAAATTGGCTGTACGGACGAAAACCGGAATACCCTTCTGCTAAAAATGTCAGGTTATTCGTAGTTCGACCTACTTCAACGCCAATACCCGCATGGATACCCGGCCGGAAATTGGTTTGCTGCCAGAATTTCATGTCGACGCCCCCAACCAGCCGAGCGGCCCGCTGCGACGGTTTCTTATAAAAAGCGCCCAGCTGAGCACTGAATCGTTTTCGTTCTTCAGATCGGCGTAAGCCGATGCCTAAGCCACCGTAGAGACGCCAGTTGTTTGCCATTCGGCTATACGTAGCATCGGCGACCTCATAATTAACCGAGTTGGGCGATGGAGCCGTAATCCGGTTTCGGAACAGGTAATCATCCCCTAAGTGTGACGAAAGGTGATAAACCCGGAAGCGATAGTTATTCAGGCCCCGACGCACATTGTATACGATGCTGACTTTATAGTCCGTATTCATAATCTGCCGCCGTTGCTTGTCTTTTACGTAGTCATAATACACTTCAAACTGCGTAAACGAGGCTACATCCAGCACCCACTCTTCGGAGTGTCCCGGCTCGGTGGTCCGGCGATAAAACGGCTTGGCGAATCCAAAGGCAAACGGCACAATACTGCCTGGATACTTTTCGCCATCAGTGTAAAAAACCGGAAGAAAACTACCGTAAGCCTGCGCTTCAAGCGGATCAAGCAGAATTGGCTCAAACAAATGACCTTTGGGCAAAAACTCCCGACGAGGCTGGATAACGGAAGGTTCACTCACCAGAACCGGAGCCGCGGCCGAATCAGCCGATGGCGTCACAGACGGCTTCTGACGAGCAGGACGGCTAGCTCTGACGCGGCTTTTAGGTGCTTCTACGGCTGCCGGTGCAGCGGTCGGCTGGTTAGCCGGAGCATCCGGTTGAGGTGCAGGTTCGGCGACTGTCTCCTTTTTACGTTTCTCTCTTCGATTTTGGCGGGTCGATTCAGCACTTGGTGCAACAGGCGCGTCAACAGATGCCGGAGCGGGCTCGGGCGACGTAACGGCGGGTTGAGACTTAGCCGCATCACGGTCTGTCTGCGCCCGTTCTTTTTCGGCTTTCCGGGCCTGCCGTTGCCGTTCTTTTTCGGCCTGTTTCGCTTCGTATTCGCGTTGCTTCTGCGCCCATTCAGCCCGAATCTGGCGTTCGCGCTGAACTTCCCGCTCAATTCTTTCTTTTTGCTTTTGTTCGGCTGGCGTTAAGGTACGGGCAGCCGGAGCAGTAGTTTTAGGTGGCGTAGCTGGTTGTTGCCCAAAAGCTAATATACTCACCTGATAACTCAGCAGGAGAGTCAACAGCGTTTTCTTCATGGAGCAGGAGCAGGTTAGCACCAGCGCCGGTATTTTCAATCGGCGCTGGGCAGACTAGGATTACTGTTTAAGTGCAGCGTAGTTTTTATAGAAGTACGGAATTGTTTCGATTCCTTTATAGAAGTTGAACAAGCCATAGCTTTCGTTCGGTGAATGCAGCGCGTCGCTGTCGAGACCAAAGCCCATCAAAATTGACTTAATACCCAACTCGCGCTCAAATAAAGCGACAATAGGGATGCTGCCACCGCCCCGGGTTGGAATAGGTTTCTTCCCCCACGCATCTTCAAATGCTTTACTGGCCGCTTCAAACTCCACTGAATCCGTTGGTGTTACGTAAGGCAAACCACCGTGATGAGGCATTACCTTAACAGTTACGCCCGCCGGCGCAATAGCCCTGAAGTGTTTTGTAAATAGATCGGTAATCTCCTCAGGTGTCTGATTGGGCACCAGCCGCATGCTGATTTTAGCCGATGCTTTGGAGGGCAATACGGTCTTGGCACCCTCGCCCGTATATCCGCCCCAGATACCGTTGACGTCCAGCGTCGGGCGAATGGAGGTTCGTTCGTTGGTTGAATAGCCCGCTTCGCCCATCACGTCATTGATGCCAAGGTCTTTTTTGTACTCGTCCAGATCAAAGGGAGCTTTGGCCAGCTCGTTGCGTTCGGCCTCGCTCAGATCGGCTACATTATCGTAAAAGCCAGGAATAGTGATCCGCCCGTTTTCATCATGAAGCGAAGCGATCATTTCGCACAGAACATTAATCGGATTGGCAACGCCCCCGCCGTAAACGCCTGAATGGAGATCCCGATTAGGGCCAGTTACTTCAACCTCCACGTATGATAAGCCCCGTAGGCCAGTTTCTAGAGATGGGGTTTCATTCGAAATAATGCTGGTGTCCGAAATCAGGATGACATCGGCCTTAAGCATATCGCGATGCTCGGCGACAAATGTCCCCAAGTGATCAGAACCTACTTCTTCTTCGCCCTCGATCATGACCTTTACGTTGCAGGGCAGACCGTCTGTTGCCACCATTGCTTCTATTGCTTTGATATGCATATAGAATTGCCCCTTGTCGTCGCAGGCGCCACGCGCATAAATACGCTCATTGCGAATGGTTGGCTCAAACGGGGGTGACTGCCACAACTCGTACGGATCGGCGGGCTGAACATCGTAATGGCCATACACCAGAACTGTCGGCCGGGCAGGGTCTACAATTTTTTCGGCGTAAACAACTGGATGGCCCGGTGTTTCATACAATTGGGCTTTATCAAGACCGGCTGCCGTTAATTTCTCCCGGACAAATTCAGCGGCCCGCCGGACATCCCCTTTAAATTTAGAATCGGCCGACACCGATGGAATCCGTAACAGTTCAAGCAACTCGTCTAAAAACCGTTGTTTGTTGGCTTCGAGGTAAGTGGTCATAGCGTAATCTGGGAATAAACTACAGGATGAGAATAACCGCCAACGTATCTATCCTGCACTTGATCTTATAAGAGTTCGCCCCGAAGTTACGCACTTTTCGCGCAACGACGGGGCGTCTAATGACCAGGAAGTCGGTTTCTTATTCTCCGCGCTTCTTACGCAGTCGGATCAATACTGTGCGACTTTCTTCTCCACGGAGCAACCGGCTGATGTTCTTCTGATGTGTTAGAACAACCAGCAGAAACATAATAAAGCCGAAAACGATGAGCAATGGGCTTTCCTGCTGCCCAAAAACCTGCAGCAGCAACAGCACCGGGAAGGCCAGTGCAGCCAGAATAGAACCTAAGGAAACATACTGGGACGCTATAACAACCAGCAGAAAGATACCGATGCAGACAGCAGCCATTTCAGGATGCGTTGCCAGAACCATTCCGAGCAACGTAGCCACGCCTTTACCACCCTTGAACTTGGCAAACAATGGGTAAAGGTGTCCGATAACGGCTACCAACCCAAACACTATCTTAAACGTCAGAATTTCGTTGATCGTAATTACGTCAAAATACCACAGCAAAGTAGACATAATAGCGGCTGTGTAGCCCTTCAGTACATCTACCAGCATAACAATCGTACCAGCGCGTTTACCCAAAACCCGGAATGTGTTGGTGGCGCCAGCATTGCCACTGCCATACTGACGTATGTCAATGCCAAAAAACCCTTGTCCGTACCAAACCGCCGTAGGAATAGAACCCAGCAAATACGCCAGCACTGTCGTGGCACAAATCAGCAATACGTTCATTAACTAAACGAAGATAGGTTAGAAGATTACAAAAGAAGGCGAATAGCGTCAGCTACTCAGTTGAAGCACTGCAGTGTGACCTCAAAGTTACGAAACCAGTTCCATTTAATCAACTATTCTACTCCACCAAACAACTTGGCTATTCAATAAATTCAAAATAGCCCTACTTGCCACCAACGACTACTTCCTGTAAGCTGCTCTCAACCAGATAGTGGGTTGCGGTTGCCATGATATCCTCAGCTGTTACCGCTCGTAACCGTTCAATATATGTAGTCAGAAAGTTAACAGGCATTTTATCCAACAGAATAACTTTGTAGCGATCCGCGATTTCAAATGGTGTATTGAGCGACCCCGCAAATTCGCCCGCCATAAAGTTTTTCACCGTTTCCAGTTCATCGGTAGGCACAGGTTCAGTTTGCAGGACACGGATTTCTTTGCGGATTTCGTCCAGCGTTTGCTGCGTATTTTCTTTATTTACGTCTGTACCAATCAGAAAATAACCATCGCGCTGAAACGAAGGCATATTAGACGAAATACCGTACGTAAATCCTTTTTCCTCCCGAATGTTTTTCATCAATCGCGAGCCGAAATAACCGCCTAATACTTCATTTGTCACGAGCATATTGAAGAAATCGGGATGCGCCCGGGTAAACAACCGTCTTCCCAACCGGATGGATGACTGGATACTATCAGCTTTCTCGGCCAGAACGGATAGCCCTTCGTTGATAACAGCGCTTCCTGCAAACGACAATAAATGATCCGACCGGATTGGCAGCTGACCAAGTTCCCGGTTTATGAGCAACACCTCATTTTCGGAGGCATGACCCGCCAGCAGGATCTGGAACGACCGGCCCCGAATGACGTTGCTGTAAAAATCAATTATTTCTTCGCGGGTAACCTGCTCGATTACGTCCGGTCGTTGACTGCGTCCGTACGGATGATCCTCTCCAAACAGCTTTGCCCGAAACAAAACTCCAGCCAGGTAGGCATTCTTTTCGTAGTTGACACGCAGGTTCTGCAGTGTAATGTTGCGCAGATCCTCAAGCTCCTTCTCCGGAAAAGTTGGTTCGGTCAGGAGTTCGCGCAGAAGCGGCAAGACGTTCGGCAGGAACTTAGTGAGACAGTAAACGACCACGCTGGCCCGGTCGGGGCCACTATTTAACTCCAGAAATGCACCGTATCGATCGAAATATTCGCTGATTTTCGCCGATGTTCTGCCGGGAGTGCCTTCGGCCAGCATTTTTATGGCAAAGAATGATGTTCCTGGCCGCTGCTCATACCAGGTCCCGGCCTCAAAGACACACTCGATCCGCAGAACGGGTTGCTGGGGAACGGCAATTAAATGAAGGGGAATGCCATTGTCCAGGCTATGTGATTGAACGGCCGGAAGTCGTACTTCCTGAATGACCTGAAAGTCGGGAAACTGGGTTCTGTCAAGTAACATTGGCGTCATGCTATAAAAAGAAAATGGCATCCCGGTTCGAAATGCCATTTTGGTAATAGGCTTGTTTAGTAAAACTGTTTTGCAGCCTGCTAGTTCAGATCCTCTGAAACAGGTTCATCGTCTTCAGCGCCAATGCCCCCGTTGCCGCTAAAATTAAGAATCAACGATACGCGGAATGTATTCGCTAAGGGGTTCCCCTGCTTCACCGGCAGCAGATAAGAGAAGTCAACGCCAAACCGCTGCTGCAACCGCAGACCAATACCGCTCGTGAAATATTTCCGGCCACCTTTTGTATTGGATTCGCCAAAATAGCCAGCCCGTACAGCAAACTGATCATTGTACCAATATTCGGCCCCGGTTGAGATGGTAAACTCTTTTAGTTCTTCGCTGAAACCACCCGGCGCATCGGTAAAGGAGCCAAACACGGCGCTGAAGTAATTCCGGTTCGGGTCTTTACCGGCCGTAATGACCGTTTGTCCATTAACAAGGGTGGTTGAAGGGGGCGTCGGCACCATTAGTTTGTTGACGTCTACAACAAAGTTGAACTTGTTATACTGATCGGCGTAGTACGTTAAGCTGGTTCCTAAACGCAGATTGGTTGGAATATAGTATCGCTCGTTACCGCCGTAGTTGATACGTCCCCCAAGGTTCGAGAGCATCCCGCCGAATGCCCAGCCGAGACCTTTGCCGGTTGCGTTGTCGCGAACTTCATTCCGGTAAAAGGCACTGATGTCGGCGGCTGCCGTCGCCCCGGGTTTCAGACCCACATTAACAGCGCCCGAAGCCAAGTTGGAATTCAGGTATTTCAGGTCAACACCCAGCGAAAAATTCTGCGACAGCCGCTGTACGAACGAAGCCGTAACGGCGTACTCTCGTGAATTGAACGTTCCGGCGGCAACACCGGTTGCCGTGGTGAAATTGACCGTACCCAGATCAAAGTACGTCAGCGAACCGCCAATTACCGAGTTCTTCCCAACTTTGGAATACCCGGTCAAGTAGGTGTAATACATATCGCCAATCAGTTCGCGGAGCCAGGGCGTGTAGGAGATGGATGCGCCTTTGTCCTGCCTGGCAAATACCAGCTTTGACGGATTCCAGAAAATAGCATTGGCATCTGGGTCGCCCAGGGCAACGCCAGCTTCACCCAGAGCCCCTGAGCGAGCATCAGGCGTAAAGTTCAGGAAAGGAACTGCCGCTGTGGGAATGCCCAGTGTCTGTCCGCTGAGTGTGGTTATTTGCGAAGATTGCGCAGTGGCAAAGAGGGGAATAAAACTACAAACGCCCAGAAGAACACGGGAAAAATTGCGCTTCATACAAAGTGTGTTGGTCAACAACAGCGACTGATTGTGGTGAGAGGGACAGTCCTGAACGGTCAAAATTACGATGATTCGTTGGATTAGAAAATAAAACGGATTGCTTTAACCCGTCATTCACTTGAGTAACATTAGTCGACCGCTGCTATCGGCCATTGAGCCGTCGGCAGCCGAACGTACCTGTATCCGAAATAAATACACCCCATTTGGAGCCGCCTGACCAGCTTCTGACTGACCGTTCCACGTACCAATTTCCAGTTCGGCCGGGCAGTCGCTGCATTGCCCCGTCTGCTGATTGAACAATCGGCCGTTGAGGTCAAAAATACGTAGTGTCCAGTCAAGCGGTTCGCCGGTGCGATTATGTTCAGCCGTGATAATGGCCTGGGATGTTACCGGGTTCGGCGTGACTTTCGTGGTCCGTAGACTTAGTTCAGGCTTTTCGGAAACTATTAAGGTCAACGCCCCCTCTGTTGAATTATTGTTAATATCCCAGGCTTTCACCCGAACGGTATACTGCCCTGGCGCAACGTCCTGGAAGGTGTACAGAGCCTCGCCCTGACGCCCATCGTTACCCGTTGACACATACAAGTCATTCAGGATGACCGGCGTTTGTCCGCCAAGTTGCGCCGTTAATTCATGTCCTAACCCCGAACGCGCCACGTTTATGCCCTGGTTATCGCGTAGGTTAATACGTAACGTAATAGCAGGACCGGCTACCCGCACAACCTCACCACTTACTACACCTCCCTCAACGGAGAGCTGTACGACAGGCGGCTGCGTATCAAGGCTATCAGTTGTTATGCTCCCTCCTACCCGCAGGCTATCATAACTTCCAATAGCTTCCAGCAGACTGTCTGCCCTGATAGCATATGCATAAAGCTTAGCCCGACCGACGGCGTAATCAATATCCTTCGGCATCACAAAGCGAACCGTAAACTGACCGTTCTGCACCGGTACTTGTCCTGTAAACAGCGTACTGGTATACGCTTGGTAATTCATTTTAGCACTTTCCGTGCCTAACGTGGTCTGTACAGTAGCCTTATCATACAGGGTGACCTGAATTTTGCCCGAAAAGTTGGCTAAGCGCTGCTGATTTTGTTGAATCTCGCCGACTAACTCAACGGCCTGCAGGGCTTTTAAGGTATCGAGCCGGTTTGCGGTAACGGCCTGGTTATTCACTTTTGTAAGCACTACGTTTGCCTGCGGATAGGCCAGTCTCATGGATGGATCACCCAATAGCGCAAAATTCCGATTAAGAGGCCCGCTCAGGCTGTTGTTTTTCGTAGCCTGCATTACGTCGCCTAAACGGGGCAGCTGGCCATTAACCGGTGTAAAGACAGCATTATAAAATGCTTTGTTAATAAGCAGGTTTGTGTTAGCATAAACAGGCCGGGTGGTCGTCAGTAAGCCAATGGCTCCGCCTAACCGACTCAGCAGGGCAATTTCGGCACCAGAGTTGGCACTCGGATCATCATAACGCCCGAACTGGCAGGTAGCCGTCACGAACAGCGGCAGACGCCGATTATTCCAGGACAAAATATCCTGTAAGGTAACAATCTGCTCATCGGCTAGGCCCGACACGCCCCCGTGGCCGCTGTAATTAATGATCAGACGTCCATCGGCAACCGCCCGGTTAATCAATTGATTGACAATGGGAGCTTTCTGACCATTAGAAGTTGCTTCCTGCGGATAGGCATCGATGTAGACTCGCTCCGAGCGGTAAGCAGGTGATACCATCTCAATACCATTGGCCAGCTGATTAACGTCCTGCTGATGAATATTGTAGTCGCCGTCATCTGCAACGAGCATAATCCTTGTTTGCCAATCTCCCATCACAGAAAAATCTGAACTATATCGGATGAGTTTATCAACTACCGTATGAGCTTCGTCAAGTGATTTAACGGGCAATCGGCCTACGCCGACATCCATACGGTGGTCTCCGGCTGTATTCTCTTCCCAGTTGCCCTCGTCTTCATCCATGAAACCATAATAATCGTCCGACGAATAGCTAAGGACCGGGTGCAGAGACTCGCGGCTTTCATAAACCGGTACTGTGTTCGCTAATTGAGCAGGATTTACCAACTGCGCGATGTTGCGATAATCAAATGTCGCGTCGCCAAATAAGAGCACATAGCGCAGTTGACCAGATAGCTTCTGATAAAAATACCGCACGGCATCCCGAATGGCGGTCGGGTCGGACTGACCAGAAGCAAACTCGTTGTAGACCTGCTGCGTCGTTACGACCAGGGCGGTTAGTCCATCATGGCTACGGCGGAAAGCGGCCAGACGTTCAGCCTGATCGCGCCAGGCAGCGGGCGTTATAATTAAGAGATTAGGAGCAGCCTGTCCGCGTAGATTCTGATTAGCGATCACCGCCAGCGATGATGGGGTCCGAACCTGGTTATCCGTAAATAAAAAGTAATCGCCCAGATGCGAAGCGGACCAACGAGCTTCGGCTGTTGCTGCCAGTGTATAAGCCTGGTTAACCGGTATCAGGGGGTTCGTTACGTCCCAGACTCGCAACGCATTGGTTGCCTGTCGTACTGAATAGGCCCCAGCGGGTAGCCGTCGCACCCAGGTAGGCTGATCGTATTGTCGAAGTTCGCGTTGGGTCTGTATCCCAACAAAATTCAGGTATCCCTGGGCCGATAATTGCCCGTTTTTCTGGAACGTCATGGATACCTGTAACGAAGTTTCGGCTGTAGTTGGCTTTACTAAAAATGTGTCCATCCGGGCAATCCCCTGGTAATCGTACTCGTACCCAGATATGCTTGGTATAGCTATATTACCAGCAGCCTGATTATTGACTCTAAATCGGAACTGGGTTGGTACCAGCGCTCCGGCAACGACTGAAGCCGCTAACCGAACCGGCGAATTAGTCACCAATCCGGGGACGCTGAAAGCGATGGTTTTAGTTGTATCGATCGTCAAATACTCGCCCAACCATTCCCGACCCGTACGAAGAGCCGGAATTTTTAACAGATCCTGCTCGTGAAACTGGTAGTCGTCAAACGTTGTACGAACAACTGTCTCCGTAGGCGCCCCTACAGTCCGGTCTTTAAGCCGTTTACCGGAGGTTGAGTCAATGGTTAGAAAATAAAAGGTTGTATCGGCGTAAGGATTAATGCGGTGAGTGAAGCGTTGGGCAATGGAATCATAACGAATGACGCGTGGACTTTGCCCAAAAAACAGAATAGCATCACCCGCGTCGAAGCGGCCGTCAACTTCACCGGTTATCTGAACGGCATTTTCAGTCAAATCGGTCGGCCGAGGTAATTTATTAGCTTGCGGTAAAGGGGCACCTCCGTCACCATAAAGCCTTAACAATCGCGGGTTGGCGGTTGCAAACGCCGGATTAAGCCGGGCTAACGTAGTCTGGTCGAGTCGATATACACCCGATTCTGTTACGCCAATCCGGACCCATACGCCCTCGCGCAGAACCGACTGAGCGGTTGCCGGATAACCGTGAATCAGCAACTCCAGCAGCAGCCCAATGACTGCCAGCCAGCCGAATACTTTATCATACCGTTGGCTGGCTAGTAGTAATTTATTGTGTTTCCACCCATGCATGAGCCAGAATTGCGTATGACTTCCCCGACGATATTTCCTTACAAACGACACGGGTTCGACGTAGCGTACCTCGCATAAAGGTCTTTTTGGCAAATTGGAACGTTTTGCCTTCCAGTACATCCCGTAGCAGCACCCGATTCGCATTCTCACCCTGTGCCTTATCTGCATCAATCTGCCGTAATGCGGCCATGAGGGCAGGATGCGCATAGGTCGTTGCGGCTGGCCGGGTCATATATTGACGTAGTGGGGTAAGAATCGGAGCTGGAAAAACGGCTTCGGTCAACAACGGCTGCATCAGTCGCTGAAAAGCTATCTGCCAGGCTTTTCCATGCGGTGCAACTCGGCGCTTATACGCTCGGTTTACCTCCGCGTGCGCCACTTCATGCACATACGTAATCAGGAACGCATACGGGTTTAAATCCGCATTAATGGTAATCTGCGTTTCCCCATTAGGAAATGCCTGGAAGTCTCCCAGACGTGTCCGGCGAGGTCTGACTACCCGAAAAACAAAGTTGTAATGTTGCCAGAGCTGTCGGCAATAGGCAGCCGCTGCCGGAGGAAGGGAAGTAGTAAATGCGTCTGCCAATGTCAATTAAAAAAAGCCTTATAAAAATAAGGCTTTTTTTAAACATCTTGACGAAAAGCAAGGCTTATTTCGCGCTGTCGGCAGCCATCGTCGAAGCCGAATCAGTCATCATGGTCGAAGCTGAATCGGTGGTCATCGTCGTGGTATCGGTCGACATCGTAGCTGTCGAATCAACACCTGCTTCTTCCGTTTTAGGTTTGCTTTGACAAGCAGCGAACGTCAGCATGCTACCAACGAACAATAAGGCGAATACTTTTTTCATTTTCCTTCAAGTGGTATTTAAGGTTTTCGGCACAAATATACCTTTTTTCTCAATAATGCAATAATGAGGCTGTTAGATTAACATTTAAGCCAGCTTACCTTCGAAAAGTACATTAACCAATAGAATAAATCGGTGATGAATACCTAATTTGATTTGTATAATTTTAAAGCTGCTTTTCGCCCTGCTTTGGAGAGCGAGAGCGGATTTTATCATACATTCCTGTACTGCGGAAAGTAAGCAGCTTATGGCCAAAGTAGTTAGCCAGAAAACTCATACCCATTCCAATAATATGCGACCCGGTTTCGCGCCAGATCTTCGATAAGAACGGGAAGAACGGGTTAGCAACCCATTCGAGTGTAAACTCAGCTACATAAACCTGTACGAGCAGAGCGACTAATGCAATTACCAGGTATTTAATGATTTCGCGGCCGGTGTTACCTGTCTTACCAGCCGAGAAAGCATACCGCTTATTAGGAATGAAAGTCAGAACAGTGGCTGTGAGATACCCACAGAACACGCTGGTATCAAAATCGAAGCCGAAGCTTTCCCGGTAAAAAATTCGGCTAATAAAATTAATGGACGCACCCAGCAAAGCCGTCAGGAAGAACGAGAAAAAGTCCTTGTATTCCTTATATTTAGGCTGGTTTATACTGCTCACGTTCACGGCTTTACCTTAGAAGAGATGACAATCTTATCTATTAAAAGGTTGTTTGAAAGGCCAAAAATACATTTTCGCACCAATCCTGACCGAAATCAGAACGTATTACTGATGGTACGGGACAAGCCAGATTGATTGGATTAAAAAAGTCCCTGTAACAGACCAGGAGCAATACCCAGGCCAAGCGTTAGAATCGTAGCTGCCAGTAGTACGTAACGGTAGAATGGCGCAACCCGAATCGGCTCAATGGCACCATCCCGAAAATACATAGCGATAATTACCCGGAAATAGTAATAGATACCAACGGCCGACATCAGCACGGCGACAACCAGCAACCAGATTTGTCCGCGCTCAACGGCAGTTGAAAACATATAAAACTTGCCCCAGAACCCGGCCGTAAGCGGAATTCCCGCCAGCGACAGCATGGATACCGCCATAGCAAAGCCTAGTAAGGGATTTTGACGTGCCAATCCATTAAATGCGTCAAAACTTTCGGTCGATGCACCCTCGCTCGATAAGGTTTGTGTGCTCCGCTGCTGAGCAACCAGCAAAAGAACCCCAAACGCCGAGATGGTAGCGACTGAATAGGCTAGTGAATAAAAGACAATGGCCTGTTTCGTTTGTGTACCCAAAGCCGCCAGACCAATCAGCAGATACCCCGCGTGCGAAATGCTGGAGTAAGCCATCATTCGCTTGAAGCTGTTCTGATAAACCGCCGTGATATTGCCCGCTACGAGCGTAATGGCTGTAATGATGGCTAGAATGGTCCACCAGAACGTGTAAACGCCACCGAATGAGACAGATAGCAGGCGGAAAAGAGCAGCAAAACCGGCTGTTTTGACCACCGTCGACATGAAAGCTGTAAAAATGGTTGGTGCGCCGTCGTAAACATCAGGGGTCCAGAAATGGAACGGAGCGGCCGAAACTTTAAACAGCAATCCGATTAACAGCATCAGCAAGCCAACGTATAATAGCAGAGACAGCCCCATTTGTGGATTTGCAGCATACGCGCCAATTCCAGCGATTGTAAACGAGCCCGTTGCCCCGAAAAGCAGAGCCATGCCAAACAACATAATGCCGGTGGTAAATGAACCCATCAGAAAATACTTCAGCGCGGCTTCGTTGGATCGCAGATTACGCTTATCACTGCCTGTCAACACATACATGGCAACCGACAGCACCTCAACACCAACGAACAGCATAACCAGATTTTCGAAGCTTACCATCATAACCGCGCCCACCAGTGAGAACAGCATGATTCCGTAGTATTCGGCGGGTTGTGCGGCTTCATCTTCAATAAAGCTGTTTGATAAGGCTACGACCATAAAGGCTGACCCCAGAATGATGGCCGTAAAAACCATCGAGAGGTTATTGGTACGCAGCATATCATTGAAATACAGGTACGTCTTATTCCAATCGAGAAAATTGACCGCCAGCGTGACGAGCAGGAATAGCAGCGTAGCCGGCAAGAGTATTGCCTTCGACTTTAAAAAGCCAAGAAACAATAGCACAATGCCAAAAATCGATAACAGAACGATGGGAAGCATGCTTGTTTGGGTTGGTTGCTTTGTCGTTCGGCTGTTCAGCAGCGGCTGAGCAGGCAAACCATCAAATTTTATTTCAGAGATACGGCCGTCGTACCCACGTACTTCATCAGGTTAGCAACGGCAGGTTCAGTTACTTTTAAGAACGTTTGCGGGTAAACACCCATCCAGAACACCATTACCACCAGGGGTACGAACACCCAACTTTCGGAACTGGTCAGATCGGCGAACGATTCAGTGCGCGACGAGCTAGGCCCGAACATGCTCTTCTGGAACATCCGCAGCATATATACGGCGCCGAAAATAATAGTGAACCCAGCAGCTAGTCCCAGGTAGTTGTTGTACGTAAAGACGCCATGGAGCAGCAGAAACTCACCGATGAACCCGTTCGTAAGCGGCAGGGCAACGCTGCCCAGCAGCATAATCATAAAGTATACGGTCAGCTTGGGCGTTGTGCGTGTAATGCCACCCAGCTGATCCAGTTGCCGCGTATTGGTACGAGAGAAAATTATATCGGCTACGAAGAACATCCCCACAACGTTAATCCCGTGCGCCAGCATCTGCACAAGCGCGCCCTGCATTCCGGTTTCGGTCTGGGAAAACACCCCGGCCGCCATCAGACCAACGTGCGAAAATGACGAGTAAGCGATCAGCCGCTTCATGTCGCGTTGCCGGATAGCGATAATTGATCCGTAGATAATCCCGATGACCGACAGGATAATGGCGAGTTGTCCCCAGGTCTCAACACCCAACGGCACAATCGGCAGAATAAACCGAATCAGACCATAAACGCCCATCTTGAGCATAATCCCAGCCAACAGCATGGTTGCGGGCGTTGGCGATTCAACGTAGGTATCGGGCTGCCAAGTGTGGAAGGGAAAAATCGGCATTTTGATGGCAAACGCAATGAAAAATGCCCAGAATACCCAGCCCTGTGCCTCTGGCGTCAGCTTCAATTTGTAAAAATCAGCGATCGCCGACGAGTGGGCTGCCGTTACCGTAGCGGGTGTCTGGT
Organism: Spirosoma taeanense; assembly: GCF_013127955.1. NCBI lineage: Bacteria > Pseudomonadati > Bacteroidota > Cytophagia > Cytophagales > Cytophagaceae > Spirosoma > Spirosoma taeanense. Next base: position 16,419 of record NZ_CP053435.1, on the reverse strand, counting down.
AATACAGATACACCAGCGCAAGCAGCATGAACAGACTTCCAAAGATGGTATAGACAAAGAATTTGAACGTAACCGGCACTCGATTCTCACCGCCCCACATAGCCGCCAGGAAGTAGATCGGTATCAGCGCGGCCTCGAAGAACAGATAGAACAAAAACCCGTCGCGCGCCGTGAAGACGCCCATCAGAGCAGCCTGCATATACAGCATGAGGGCATAGAACGCACCGGGCCGTTCGTAGTTGCGCTCGAACGTGGACAGAATAATGAACGGCACGACCAGCCCCGTTAGTAATACTAGCAGCACACTAACTCCATCGATACCGCTACTAAATCGAATACCCAAAGAACCAATCCAGGGATAATCAAATCCAAACTGGGATTCGGCATTCGGAATGAAAGTATTGAAGACGTAAACAGCCAGCGCCAGTTCTGCCAACGCAGCGCCGAAAGCTAACCGTTTGGTCGTATCACCCGACGTAACCAGAAGCAGCGTGGCCGCAATGACCGGAAAAAGTATTAATGCGAGAGTAAGCATACAGTCAATTCAGATGCCGGTAGGTCAGAAACGAATAAAGAAACGTAAGGCAAAAATGGCCGCGATACTCAGCACCATGGCGAAGACATAGAATCCAATGGAACCGTTTTGCAGCAGCCGCAACTGTGCCGAACTTTTACGGACAAGCCAGGCCGTACCATTGACAACGCCATCAATAGCAAACTCACCAAAGCTATAGAAGACATCCCCCAGCCCACGAACCGGCCGCACAATGATCGTTTCGTAGAGTTCGTCAACGTAGTACTTGTTGTAAACAACCTGTTCTGGCAACGACCGTTCGGCTGAATCAGGCGCGGGAACCGCCCGGCGATTGATGTACATGACGTAGGCCAGAATAAGCGACAGCAACGCAACCCCGGCCGAAACAGCCATCAGGGTATATTCCGTGCTGTGCTCAATGGTTGACTCGGCAAAGGCTTCGGGGTTCACCTGACGCGAACCTTCAAACAAGGGCGCCATAAAGTCCCCTAGCCAGCCCGAACCCGGCAGGTTCAGCACACCGCCAACGGCCGACAGGATTGCCAGTACTACTAAGGGAGCAGTCATCGTAGCGGGCGATTCGTGCAGGTGGTGCTGTTGCTCCTCGGTACCCCGGAATTCGCCGAAGAACGTCAGGAAGAGGAGCCGGAACATATAAAAAGAGGTCAGCCCGGAGCCTAGAACGCCCAATGCCCACAGCACTTTGCTATGTTCAAAAACGTGCGCCAGAATTTCGTCTTTCGAGAAGAAGCCCGCAAACGGCGGCAAGCCCGAGATTGCTATAGTACCGATCAGGAACGTAACGAACGTAACAGGTAACGCTTTCCGCAGACCTCCCATTTTACGGATGTCCTGCTCGTCGGACATAGCGTGAATAACGCTACCCGCGCCGAGAAACAGCAGGGCTTTGAAGAACGCGTGCGTAATAACGTGGAACATCCCTGCCGTGTACGCCGTCGCGCTCAACCCCAGGAACATATACCCCAGTTGAGAAACCGTCGAGTATGCCAGTACTTTCTTAATGTCATTCTGTAACAGGCCGATCGAAGCCGCCAGCAGGGCCGTTGCGATGGCAATACCGCCCATAATCTCGAGCGAAAGCGGGGCCAGCGTGTAGAGGACGTTCGAGCGAACGACCATATAAATACCCGCCGTTACCATCGTGGCCGCGTGAATCAGGGCCGATACAGGCGTAGGACCGGCCATCGCGTCGGGCAGCCACGTATAGAGCGGAATCTGCGCCGACTTACCCATTGCCCCAACGAACAGAAGCAACGTAATGAGCAGCACCGTCGTATCACCTATCGGCAGGCTGGTAGCCTGCTTGAAAACGTCTACGTACTCAACTGTGCCGAACGTATTAATGATGGTGAAGATACCGAGCAGAAAACCCAGATCGCCAATGCGGTTCATGACGAAGGCTTTGCGGGCGGCATTGTTATAACTGGTATTGGTGTTCCAGAAACCGATGAGCAGATACGAGCATAGCCCGACACCTTCCCAGCCGATAAACATGATGACGTAGTTGGAACCCATTACCAGCAGGAGCATAAAGAATATGAACAGGTTCAGGAAAGCCATGAACTTGCCAAACCCTTCATCATGCTTCATGTAGCCAATGCTGTAGAGGTGAATCAACGACCCGACACCCGTTACAACCAGCAGCATCAGCAGGCTCAACTGATCAATCTGAAACGAGAAGTTGATATGCAGATCCCCTACGCTGATCCAATCGAAGAGCGTAGCGACGATCGGGCCGGTATTGTTGTTGAGATTAGCCTGCCCAATAAACGCACCAAAGAGGAAGGCGGAGGTTAAAAACGACGCCAGGACGGCCACCGTGGCAATGGCACCAGCCGCTCCTTTCGGCATGTGCCGAAAGCCGATGCCGTTGATCAGGAAACCAATCAGCGGAAAAAGCGGAATTAACGCACAGAGTAATTCTGGTTGCATGAAAACAGTTTTCGGTTTACGTTTTCAGTTCGCGATTTGGCTGATCTGGCCAGATGCCTATGAGCCCTCATTCTATCGCAAACTCAGTTTACCACTTTAGTTTATTAAGCAGCCCCACATCAATCGATCGGGTGTTGCGGTAAATCATCACGATAATGGCCAGCCCGACCGAGACCTCCGCAGCGGCTACGGCCATGATGAAAAAGACGAACACCTGACCGGCTGAATCGGAGCGATAGGACGAAAAAGCAATCAGAAGTAAGTTGACCGCATTAAGCATCAACTCGATGGACATGAAGATGATGATGGCGTTGCGCCGGGTCAGGACGCCGATGATGCCAATGACGAACAGCGCGGTGCTGAGAATCAGATAATACGTGAGGGGTATTTGCTGAATGACTTCCGGAATGAGGACGTCCTGCGTGGGTTGCATGGCTTGCCGGTTAATAGAAAGTGCCGCAAAGGTAGCGATTATTTGCGATTGGTGTAATGTGTAAACTTAGTCCTGAAGTGGGTACCGCAAGCTTATAATAGAGAAAAGCGCGACCATCTACTGTTCTTTCATATCCATTGGGTTAATCTATGCATTACTTCCGCCCGTTGCCATTGCTGAACATACGTAGCCGGATTTCGGTCAGCCGCCGTTTCGTATCGAGCGGAAACTCCCCTTTCAGCATCCAGTCATAAAACGATGGTTCTTTTTTGAGCACATCCAAAACAGGTAAGCCTTTGTGTTTACCAAAGTTGAACACTTCTTCGCCTTTGTCATTAATAATCATGCGCCCGGCAAGGTCTACGTTCTTATTGGCCGTCAGGCTATGGAGCATGTCCATGTCATTTTCAAAAACGACGTCCTGCCCGCTGTCGGTCTTGGCCACCATACCCATATAACGCTGTACCTGGGCATTCAGCACTTCAAGGGTAGCAATCGTGTCGGCCTCGGCCCCATGAGCCCCAATAAGATCTTTATTGCAGTAGAATTTATACGCTGCCGACAGATTACGCGGTTCCATTAGGTGAAAGATCCGCTGGGCATCGACCAGCCGCCGGTTTTTTATGTCAAAGTCAACATTGGCCCGAAGAAACTCTTCAACCAGAAGCGGTACGTCGAAGCGGTTGCAGTTGAACCCGGCCAGATCACAGCCTTCCATAAACTGAGCCAGCGTTCGGGCAATGGCTTTGAAGGGGGGTGCATCGACCACATCTTCGTCATAAATGCCGTGTATCATGCTCGACTCCAGCGGAATGGGCATACCCGGATTCACGCGCTGGGTTTTGCGAACAACTTCGCCACCGGGCAGCGCCTTAATAATGCAGATGTCGATAACCCGATCTTTTGTAACGTTGATACCGGTTGTTTCGAGGTCGAAAAAAGCTAGCGGCTTTTTGAGTACAAGTTGGTGCATCATAACCAAACCGGGATTTCACACGGTCAGGTCACAAAGGTAAATAGTTTCGGTAAAATCAGGCTTTTTTCAACTCGTCTGTCCACACAATCCCGTTCCGGATCGTTTCAGCCGAGGGCATCCGCCCTTCCTGCATTATCTCCCGGATGGCAATAACATCCTGATCCCGTTTCAGGCCCGCAACCGCTTTGATATGCCCGTTTTGAACGTAAAAAGCCAGGAAGGACTCGTCGGTTTCCGGGTTTCCATCATAAATGATTTCATTAAACTGGTCAGCGTGACCGACGTAATTAATCCGCTTACCCTGCTGGTTCGTCCAGAAAAAGGGAACGTCCTGATACGGTATTTCTTTGCCCGCCATATTCAAACCGGCAATATGCCCCTGTTGTCCCGCTACCTTCCAGTGTTCGATCCGCTGCAAGCCATCGGCAACGGGGTAATGGACGATGTCGCCGGCTGCGTATAGATTATCGGTAACGTTTAAGTATTGGTCGGTACAAACGCCACCATCTTTTTCGAGCGAAACGCCGTTAAAGAAATCGGTTTTAGGCGTAACGCCAAGCCCCAGCAGGACAAAATCAGCCGGGAGCCGTTCGCCGTTATCGAGTACGACTTCACGGACAGTGCCTTCGCCTTCGAACCGCTGTACAGTCCGGCCGAGATGAAACCGAATCCCATCCTGCTCGTGCCAGTGCTGTATTAACCGGCCAATTTTTTCGCCTAAGATTGCTTCAAACGGCGTTTTTTCTCTACCCACCACATCAACCTCGCTACCAAGTTTACGTAAACTCATAGCTCCTTCCAGGCCAATAAAGGAGCTGCCGATAATAACGACTCGCTTACCCTGTTGCCCCAGAGTACGAAGCATCCGGCTGTCGTTCAGGGTACGGAGCGTGTAAATGCCATCGAGGTCAACGCCCGGTACAGGAAATCGATTCGGCACTCCACCGGGGCAGACCAGAGCCTTGTCATAAGAGATCGTTTCGCCGGAGGCTAATTTGAGTTGTTTCATCCCGGCATCGAGCGCCACGACTCGCTGTCCGGTACGAATAGTAATACCGTAATCCTTATAGAACTGCTGCCCACGCAGGGGCATCCACTCATCAGGCGCGTTACCCTGCAAAAAGTTTTTGGAGCAGTTGGGCCGGTCATACGGCCCTTCCTGACTTTCGGTAACCATTATGATTCGACCCGTAAAGCCGCCTTCTCGCAAACCTTCGGCCGCAAACGCAGCGGCTCCCCCACTGCCAATGATGACGTACATCTCTTCATTACTCTCATCGGGTGTCGCCAAAGGGTTTTCCAGACTTTCTTTATCCGTCGTCAGCCGGACGAACACCTGATCGTGTTCAATCCGTACCTCGTGGGTAGGAAGACCATTCAACGCCGGTGCTTCTAATCGATAACCCGTGCGGACATCAAAACAGGCGTTGTGCCAGGGACAGATAAGCCGGTTTCCATGAAGCAGCCCTTTTACTAAAGGCCCCTGGTAATGCGTACACTTTGGGTGTAGGGCGTAATACTGTCCTTCAGCGCGCGCCAATAACACTTCTGTATCACCAATGGAAACAGTTTTCAACTCACCGTCAACGAGGTCGTCGACATGGCAAACGGCGGCTTCGGTATAATCAGCGGTCATGAGTTTAGTTTTTGTCCAGTAAACTCAAAACCGCCTGGATTTGATTAAAAGAAAAAGCCGCAGCGTTTTCGCTGCGGCTCAGAAATAAAAGTCTATCCCAGCATTTCAGGCTACTTTGACGTAGCCATAACCATCTTGATATTAAGTTTTGCTCCGGTCTGGAGTACATCCACTAAATCCTGAACAGTCAGCGTCTTGTCAAAACGCACCACAACGGTTGGCTCGGCAATACCCGCCATAATGGTTTTAAGTTCGGTTTCCAGATTCGTTGGATCAACGGGCTTTTTGTCGATGAAATATTGCTTGTTTTCATCCACCGAGAGCGTCACCTGCTTTTTGCTCAATTGCTGCGACGATGCCGCCTTTGGCAACATGAGCTTGATAACATTCGGGTTAGCCACCGTCGAGATAATCAGGAAGAACAACAGCAAAAAGAACATGATGTCGTTCAGCGAGGAAGTCGCGACTTCGGCGGCAAACTTGCTTTTTCTTCGGAGCTTCATAGAAAGGTCATGATCGTCATTACGTGCCATTTATTGTCATTGACGGTCGAGGCCTGACTGACCCGTGCTGACGGTAATGGCACTAATTGACAGCGGTTTAGCGCATCCGTGCGGGCTCGGCGGTTGGTTTCTGAAGTACTTCGATGAACTCAAACGCATTCATTTCGAGCGCCAGCGTAAAGCGTTCGATCATCATATTCAGCAAGTGGTAACCCGTGTAGGCGATTACCCCAACAATCAGACCGGCACCGGACGTAATCATTTTTTCGTACAAACCACCGGCAATGATGCCGACGCTGATATTATCGGACAGCGAGATGTCGTAAAAAATCCGGATAATCCCGGAGATGGTTCCGATGAACCCCAGCATGGGCGCAATACCGGCGATGATGCCGAGATAACCCATGTTCCGTTCCAGCCGGGATAACTCGATCTGCCCAACCGTTTCGACTGTACTTTCAATGTCTTTGATGGGCGACCCGATCCGGCCAATAGCCTTTTCGAATACACGTCCCATAGCGGTGCGCTGGTTTTTCGCAAATGACTCGGCCGACTTAATATTCCCCTGTGCCACCATATCCCGAATGTTGTCGATGAAATTGGCATCAGCACGGGTCTGCGAACGGATAACAAAAAACCGCTCGAAAATCAGGTAGAGAGCAGAGAAGAACAAAAACGCAATGGGCACCATCACCCAACCGCCTTTGGCTACCAGATCAAACAGTTGCAGACTTTGGGGTTGAGCAGCCGCCGAGGTGGCCGACAGCGATGCGGCCGTGGTGTCAGTGGCCGGTACCTGAAGCAGGAGCATACGAACGAATCGGGTAAGTGGATGAGTTTGACCGGCAACCGGTATAGTTAGGGTCTTTACCCACAAACGAGCCGGTTTTGTCGGATATTGTTTTCAAAGATAGCGAAGGCCGCTTTAATCGAAAGAGAAAGTTAGGAAAAAGGTATTACGTTGACCTGAGCCCTGACCAGCCGTCAGATTTTAACGAGCACTTTTCCCCAGCGGCCGGGGCGGTGCGCATGGTCGACGGCTTCAGCGATCTGTTCGAGTGAATAGGTTGCCTCAACGGGTAACTGTATCTGACCCGAAGATAGCAGGCGAATAACGTTTTGCGCTACATCCTGCCGGGTGTGACTGTCGACCCGGCGCATCCAGTCGGTGAGCCAGAACCCTTTGACTGTCAACTCGCGGAAAATCAGCAATCCCGCGTTGATAGTCGGGTCCTGCAAGCTGAGTAACCCGTAAAGCAGCATACGCCCGCCTTTAGCCAGACACTTAATAGCTTCGGTTGCGGTATGTCCGCCAACGGCATCCAGCACACAGGCCACGCCGTTGCCGTCCGTAATCTGTTTGATGCGGGCAGGCAAGTTTTCGTTTTCGGTGTTGACCACTTCAGTCAGGCCGAGATTTTTCAACTCGTCGTTCAGGTCGTCGCGCCGAACGGTACCAATGGTCTTGATACCGCGCATCCTGCACAGTTGGATCACTACCTTGCTGAAAGCCGAGCCAGCCGCGGTCAGCATCAGCCAGCCTCCTTCCGGTACGCCCGAATCCTGCACCATCGCATAAGCCGTAAACGGATTTACAAACAGCTGGGCCGCTACGTCATCAGATATGGCATCGGGAACTGGAATCAGGCCTCTCTGGTGCGCAATCGCGTATTCCGACCAGGTACCTACGCTGGTAAAGCTCACCCGCATTCCCGTGCGCATCTGAACACCCTCACCCAGGGCATCAACCCTCCCTACCCCTTCGAACCCTATGCCCGATGGTAACTGCGGCCGGATACCGTATAGGTTCTGGACAAACATAATATCCGACGGATTGATTGGGCTGGCGATGACTTTCACGCGAACTTCATTTGGGCCTGGTTCGGGGACGGGAACGTCGGCGAGTTTCAGTACATCCGCAGGTTTGCCGGTCTGTTCAAAAATGATGCTTTTCATAGCTGAGTAAGCTGAGGTTGTGTACGTGCCAAAAATATGACTTAATTCGCACAAACTATTCCTAAACCCCGAAGGCGGGATGACGTAAAAGAGGAGCGCATAACAAATTACTCAGGCGTTTTTCTGTTTCTGACCCGCTTATCTTTCTTTATGCAAACCTCTCCTTTTCTTGGTGAACTAATCGGTACGATTGTTTTATTACTGCTGGGCAATGGCGTAGTCGCCAATGTGGTGCTCCGGCAAACGAAAGGTCATTCGGCAGGCTGGATTGTCATTACGGCGGGCTGGGCCTTTGCCGTAACCTTCGGCGTCTTTGTGGCCAAAGCGTTCGGGAGCGTTGACGCGCACCTGAATCCGGCAGTGACCGTAGCGTTCGCTATCGCCACCAATGATTACAGTCACGTTGTTCCCTACGTAACGGCGCAGCTTATCGGCGCGTTTCTGGGAGCCGTGCTGGTCTGGCTGCAGTACCTGCCCCATTGGGCGGCTACACCCGATCCGGACGAGAAGCTGGCCTGTTTCGCCACTGCTCCTGCCATACGTTCTACTGGCCCAAATCTGGTAAGCGAAGCCCTGGCAACCTTAGTGCTTATTCTGGGGCTGGCCGGCATTTCGTCCAAAAACCTCGGTGAACTGGCCATTGGTGTTGGTCCTTATTTAGTTGGGATTCTGGTCTGGAGTATTGGGCTCTCGCTGGGTGGGCAGACCGGGTATGCCATTAACCCCGTTCGCGACCTCGGCCCCCGGCTGGCGCATGCCGTGCTTCCTGTGGACAAAAAAGGGTCGTCGGACTGGGAATATGCCTGGGTTCCAATTGTTGGCCCATTAATCGGAGCAGCTCTTGGGGGTGTATTAATCCGGTGGTTTGCGTTGTAACAGCCAAACGAAAGTAAGATTGCCTGCGGCTTTTCTCTGTATTTTTGCCTCATGATCAACAAACCGTTTATCGTCGGCATTACCGGCGGCAGCGCTTCGGGCAAAACATCGTTTCTCAAAGGCGTTCTGAATGCCTTTACCCATGAGCAGATTTGTCTCATTTCGCAGGATAACTACTACAGAGGACTGGACTTTATTCCCCGTGACGAGAACGGAATCCATAATTTTGACCTCCCCCAGACCATTGACCATGAGCGTTTTGCCGAACATCTGCATCAGCTCCATACGGGTCAGATCGTAGAAACACCGGAATATACCTTCAACAATCCGAATGCCGTGGCTAGAACGTTACGTTACCAGCCAACGCCCATTATCATTGTTGAAGGCCTGTTTGTCTTTCATTTTCCCGACGTAGCGGCACAATTAGACCTGAAAGTATTCATAGCTGCCAAAAACAAGGTGAAACTCGACCGGCGTATTATCCGCGACCAGAACGAACGTGGCCTGTCCATCGATATGATTAATTACCAGTGGGAAAACCATGTCCGCCCGGCTTATCGGGACTACGTAAAACCGCACAAAGCCGAAGCTGACGTGGTTATTCCGAATAATCTGCATTATCAGAAGGGTCTGGATGTGCTGATTGCGTACCTGAAAACAAAACTTTAGGCGAATGGCGGTTTATAGACTTTCTGTGACGATAGCCGCCATTTAGATTTCAATCACAACTTCATCACTTTCCGGATACCCAGTGCAGGTCAGCACCCAGCCTTCGGCCAGATCACGTTCGGTCAGAACATCGTTAATGGTCATGTGGATTTTTCCGGCGGTGCAGCGGGCTATGCAGGTTGAACACCGCCCACCCCGGCAGCTATATGGCAAATAGACACCCTCGTCCAGTGCCGCCTGCAAAATCGACTTATAGGCGGGCACCTGAATTTCAACCTCCCGATTTTGCGACCGTAACAGCACCGTTCGGTCAATGGCCAACGCAGGTGGAGGAGCCAGCACCACCGGTTCGACAACAAAATTTTCGCGTCGGATCTGCTCCGGCCGAATGCCGCTAAAAATGAGCGTAAACTGAACCATCCGCATGTAGTCGCCGGGGCCACATACGTAAAAGCGTAACGATTCCCGCACCGAGGAGCCCATCAACTGGGGCAGCAACCGCTCAAGCATAACGTTGTTGAGCCGTCCGCGCAGGCTCGACCAGTCTTCCGATGGGTTGCTCAATAAGTATAATAGCCGGAATTTGTCCGGAAAGTGCTGTTGCCAGGCATCCAGCTCCTGCCGAAAAATGATGTTTCTCTCATTAGGACTACTGTACAGCAACGTAACTCGTCGGCCCGGCTGCGTTTGCAGAACCTGCTTAAGAATCCCAAACAGCGGTGTAATTCCACTGCCCGCGCCCAGCAACACCAGATCGCCGGTATCGTCGTCACCGACCGTAAACCGACCCGCCGGAGGCAGGCTCGTCAGCACATCGCCAACGCGGAGCGTATCGAGCAGGTAACGGGATATTTCTCCGTTCTGAACGCGCTTGACGGTCAGACGTAACGGTTCGTAAGGCGCCGAGCTAAGCGAATAGGACCGGCGCACCTCATGGCCGTTATGCTGTAGGATGAGCGTAAGGAACTGGCCAGCGCGATATACGACAGGTTGGCCATTCAGTGGCTCCAGAAAGTAGCTCTTGGCGTCAGGGGTCTCTATCCGAATGCGCATGAGACGGAGTTTCAGAAAATCAGTTGTCATAAACGCACTTTATTACATTAAATCCGTCAAATGGCCGACCATGTTTGAAAGCACAAACCATTTTACCAAATTCGCCCGGCGGCTAGGAGTCTGTGACATTTAACGACCCTTTAGTGTTTAAGAGATAAACCGCCTATTGTACAACAAATGGAAGCTTTACTCGAAGAAGTGCAGCGCGTAGGTTACGTTAACCAGCCCGTTGCCGATGATATAGATTTAGTGGCCGAAATCAAACGGCTCAAAGAAGAGAAGAATGCCGTAATACTGGCCCACTATTACGTAGACGGCGCTATTCAGGACCTCGCTGACTACATTGGCGATAGCCTAGGTCTGAGCCAGCAGGCTGCCGCCACCCCGGCCGACATGATTGTATTCTGCGGGGTGCATTTTATGGGTGAAACGGCTAAAATCCTTTCGCCCCAGAAAAAAGTTGTCATACCTGACCTCAATGCGGGCTGTTCGCTGGCCGATTCGGCCCCGGCCGATAAGTTCGCAGCCTTTAAGGCGCAGTACCCCGACCACGTAGTGTTATCGTACATCAACTGCTCGGCTGAAATCAAGGCGTTATCCGATATCATCGTAACGTCGTCCAATGCCCTGAAGATCGTTGAAAGCCTGCCGAAGGATCAGAAGATAATTTTTGCGCCGGATGCTAACCTGGGCCGATTCGTTTCGAAGAAAACAGGGCGCGACATGGTCTTGTGGGACGGTGCCTGCATTGTCCACATCGACATTTCGCTCGAAAAACTGAATAAGCTCCGTGATGAATATCCGGATGCCAGGTTTATTGCCCACCCCGAATGCCAGGAACATATTCTTAGTCAGGCAGACTACATCGGCTCAACGACGGCTCTGCTGAAGTACGTAGTTGATAGCCCGGAGCAAACGTTTATCGTCGGAACAGAAGCGGGAATTTTGCACAAAATGCGTCAGGCAGTGCCGCATAAGAAGATCATTCCGGCACCGGCCAGCCAGAATAATACCTGCGCCTGTTCGGAGTGTCCATACATGAAGATGAACACGCTCGAAAAGCTATACAACTGCATGCTATACGAGCAGCCGGAGATCATTGTGCCGGAGGACGTTCGGCTAAAAGCTTACGAGTCGGTAGCCCGAATGCTGGAACTAAGCGGCCCCTCCGGTAAGTAAGCAAAAGGCGTTTGTCGGGAGTTGGTACTTTCACAGCGCTGCGTTTCCGCCTGATCTATTTCGTATAACGTTAATTTAGCCTGCAGGGTCGTTGACGAAGGGAGCGCTCACTGACTCGGCTCAATTTTAATAAGAATGCCTCACCAATTTGATTTTCTTGTGATCGGCTCCGGCATCGCGGGCCTGAGTTATGCCACCAAGCTGGCGATGCATTTCGAAAACCAGGATCAGGCCGTCCGTATCGGTGTCATTACGAAGGTCCAGGCCGACGAAACCAACACAAAGTACGCACAGGGCGGTATAGCGGCCGTGTGGTCGGAAGACGATTCGTTCGAAAAACACATTGAGGATACGATGGTCGCCGGCGACTTTCTCAGCGATCGACACATTGTTGAGATTGTCGTGCGGGAAGCTCCCCAGCGCATCCATGAGCTGATTGATTATGGCACGCGCTTCGATAAAGAGCATGGCGGTGACGACTACGATCTGGCCAAAGAAGGCGGCCATTCCGACTACCGGATTCTGCACTTCAAGGATATAACCGGGGCAGAGATTGAGCGGGCCCTGCTCGAAAAAGCCCATTCGCTGAAGTCCATCGAAATTTTTACGCATTTCTATGCCGTTGAACTCATTACGCGCCACCACCTCGGCGAGACAGTTCACCGCTATGATAACAACAATCAGTGTTACGGCGCCTACGTTCTGAACACCCAGACGGGCCAGGTTGAGAAGTTTCTGGCTAAAACCACGCTGCTGGCAACGGGCGGCATTGGCAACGTTTATCAGAACACAACCAACCCCAGCATTGCCACGGGCGACGGCATTGCAATGGCTTACCGCGCAAAAGGCATCTGCAAGGATATGGAATTCATCCAGTTCCATCCGACGGCACTTTATGAGCCGGGAAAAAAGCCAAACTTCCTGATCTCCGAAGCCGTCCGGGGCTTTGGGGGCGTGCTCAAAAATATGAGTGGTGAAACATTCATGGAAAACTATGATGCGCGCCTTTCGCTGGCTCCGCGCGATATCGTCGCCCGAGCTATCGACTCCGAGATGAAGAAAACCGGCGATCCGCACGTATTTATCGACGTAACGCACTGCGATTACGACCGATTTGTCGAGCATTTTCCGAACATCACCGCTTATTGCCGCGATCATCTTGGACTAGACCTGCGGAAAGACTTTATTCCGGTGGTTCCGGCCCAGCATTACATGTGCGGAGGAGTGCGCGTTAATGAGTTTGGGCAGACCAACATCCATTTTCTATACGCCGTTGGGGAGTGCGCCTGTACGGGTCTGCACGGTGCCAACCGGTTGGCGAGCAACTCCCTGCTCGAAGCCGTGGTTTTCGGGCACCGGGCGTATCTGAAAACGGTCGAAAACCTGGGGCAATCGGTTATTCCCGATTCAATTCCCGACTGGAACGACGCGGGTACAACTCATCCTGAAGAACTGATTCTGGTAACGGAAATCCAGCGCGAACTGGAAGCGATCATGTCCAATTACGTGGGCATCGTACGCTCGAACCGACGGTTGAAGCGAGCCATGGACCGGCTCGAACTATTATACCTGGAGCACGAAGAGCTTTACCGGCAATCGAAGGTATCCGTACGGATCTGCGAATTACGGAACATGATCGAAATCGCTTATTTAGTGATCAAAGCCGCCATGTCCCGGCGCGACAACCGGGGCCTTCATTTTAATCTGGATAACGTAAAGACCGCAACAGTAGAAACGGAATAATACGAGTAGTACAGCCGGTCGGTTCGTCAGTGAGCTTAAGTCTGTTTACAGAGCTAATCTATACGTAAGGTACCCACTAACTAACGTTTTATATTAAATGCTGGTTGGGCATACCTGGAAGGAGTTTACCTTAGTTAATTGATAAACAGATACTTGGCAACTGGAATGGGCTTTAGCGTAACGGTAGCCGGCTCAAAAAATTGTTTGACAATCCAAAGGTAAATCTGTTTCTTTGCGCAGTTTTTTAACCCCAACGGACTACTAAAATGTCAGAAATTGCACAAAAGGTCAAGAATATCATCGTCGAAAAACTGGGCGTAGAAGAGTCAGAAGTAACTCCAGAGGCAAGCTTCACGAATGACCTGGGCGCGGACTCGCTCGATACAGTTGAGTTGATTATGGAATTTGAGAAAGAGTTCAATATCTCAATTCCGGATGATCAGGCCGAGAACATTGGTACGGTTGGTCAAGCAATTGATTACTTAGAGAAGAACGCTACCAATTAATTGTCTTTAATCGGCCAACCACCTGCCAGCCTTCGCTTTTACGTTGTAGCGCCGGCAAACCATTTTCAGAGGTTAGCTTGATTGCTTTCCTCTTCTTATTACCCTGCAGTCCATCTGTATGACGTTAAAACGAGTAGTCGTAACGGGTTTAGGCGCACTTACGCCGATTGGTAATGATGTACCGACCTTCTGGAACAACTTATCAGCCGGCGTAAGCGGTGCCGGCCCGATCACGAAGTTCGACGCTTCGAAATTTCGCACGCAATTTGCCTGCGAAGTAAAAGGGCTTGACGTTACACAGTTCATTCCCCGGCAGGAAGCCCGCAAAATGGACACATTTACCCATTATGCGCTCATTGCCACCGATGAAGCTATCCGGGACTCGGGGCTTGACCTTGAAAAAATTGATCGTAATAAAGTCGGCGTCATCTGGGGATCAGGCATTGGTGGTCTGAAATCTTTCGAGGACGAAATGATCGATTACGCTAAGGGCGACGGTACTCCCCGCATCAATCCGTTTTTTATTGTTCGCATGATCGCCGACAGCGCGTCGGGTCAGATTTCCATGCGCTACGGGTTTCGGGGGCCCAACTACGTAACCGTCTCGGCCTGCGCTTCGACCAACAACGGCATTATCGACGCGTTTAACTATATCCGGTTGGGCCGGATGACGATGTGCGTTGTTGGGGGTTCAGAAGCGGCCGTGACCCGCGCCGGAATTGGCGGTTTTAATGCTAACCGGGCGCTGTCGGAACGTAACGATTCGCCCCAGACCGCTTCCCGTCCCTACGATAAGGACCGCGATGGGTTTGTGCTGGGCGAAGGTGCCGGATCACTGATTCTGGAAGAATACGAACATGCGCAGGCGCGGGGCGCTAAAATCTACGCCGAACTGATTGGTGGCGGAATGTCGTCGGATGCTTACCACATTACCGCCCCACACCCCGAGGGTCTGGGCGCGTATCTGGCCATGAAAGATGCGCTCGATGATGCCGGTATTGCTCCAACCGATATTGATTACATTAATACCCACGGCACATCAACGCCCGTTGGTGATCCACAGGAACTGAAAGCGATTTATCAATTGTTTGGTGATCATTCGTTCCAGATAAACATTAGCTCGACTAAGTCGATGACTGGGCACTTATTGGGTGCGGCCGGAGCCGTAGAAGCTATTGCTAGTGTTCTGGCTCTGGAGAACCAGGTTGTTCCACCGACTATCAATCTTTTCAACACTGATGAAGAGATTGATTCACGCTTCAACTTGACGCCCCTGACGGCCCAAGCCCGTCCATTGAAGACCGTGATGAGCAATGCATTTGGTTTCGGAGGGCATAATGCCATCGTCATTTTCCGTAAACTAAGCTGAGTCGTGGAGCTCGCGCTGCCTCGTAGTCTTTTTAATCCCTTTGATTGGTTCCGGTCGGCTAAATCTGATCCCCGGAAGAATCTGCGTCGGTCAATTGCCCACATCATTGGCGAGCGCCCGTCTAACATTGGTCTGTATCAACTGGCCTTACGGCACACGTCGGCCTCAAAAGCAACCGCTATTGAGGGGTTTCGGGAATCTAACGAACGACTGGAATATCTGGGAGATTCGGTGCTGGGTATGGTCATCGCAGAGTTTCTGTTTAAAAAGTATCCTTATAAGGACGAAGGCTTTCTCACCGAAATCCGATCCAGGATCGTAAACCGCGAAACGCTCAACGGCATTGCCCGCAAGATTGGCTTAGACCAGCTTATCGAGTATGATGGCAGCCGGACGCGCAGTCTGCCCGCCCGTACATCGATGTACGGTGATGCCCTCGAAGCGCTGGTTGGCGCGGTCTACTTAGACAAAGGATTCCGGTTTACGCGCCGGTTCATTTTGAAAGAGCTCCTTGCGCATTACGATATTGAGTCCGTAGTGCAGAACAACGTCAATTTTAAGAGCCGTCTGATTGAATGGGCGCAGCGATCGGGTAAAGAAGTGCGCTTCGAAATTCTGTCCGAAAAAGGCAATAGTCACTTCCGGGAGTTCATAGCGCAGGTTCTGATTGACGACGAGGCCTTCGCCACCGGTAGTGGCTACTCTAAAAAGAAAGCCGAACAGTCAGCCGCTGAAAAAGCGCTTGAGTTACTGGACGCCAAATAAATCCCTGCAAATTCTTTAACACAAGTGGGCACCTTGTTATAAATAAGGTGTCAGATTACGTAAGGGCAATGCTGTAAATTTTGCAGTCTAAACTATATTCGACTGACACGTTTTGACAGATATTTTTTATGGATAAGGATAAATAATGTCAAAATGTCTGATATAAGCCGTCTGATAAGAGCTGGTATAGGTTTTGAGTAAGGATAAGTACAATTAAACTTAAATTCTTAACAAAACCAGTTAATAGCCATGAATCCGTTAATGCGC